>NC_011961.1:0-600000 GCF_000021685.1 Thermomicrobium roseum DSM 5159
CCGTCGAACCCGGTGGAGGGTGCCCCGCCGTCGTGCAGTGTCGACCGGCTGCCACGGGTGCCGTGAGTGCTCGCTCGACCGGGGGGGTGTGTGCGATCGTTTCGCGCGAGCCAGCGGGGGAGTGGCACTCGAACACACCAGTGGGTCTTCCCACACACGCCCTGGGCGTCACGGCGTCGATCGCGCCGCGCTGCGCCTCATTCCCTCTGGCGCTTGAGATTGCAATACGGCCCTTGTAGTATGATGACAGTAAAGACCTTTCGTTTCGAAGGGAGAGGACGAAGCGCCCGGGCAAGGAGCAGGGATCGTGCTCGGGTGCAGCGAGAGGGTAACGGAGTCGTCGCCGCGTGCACCTCCCTGTGGCGACGGGTCAGCCCGTCACGTCGGCGCAGGCTGCGGTGACTCCAACACGAGCGTCGGAAGGAGGCCCGCAGCGATGCGCGCCCGACAAGACGGCTCGACCGTGACCGGCCCGCCAGACCGACAATGGGGGTGGCCATCGACCGGTCAGTCTCTCGTTCGTCTCCTCGTGCTCGGCCTGCTCGTGCTCGCGTCCTGTACCCGCCCGAGCCCGCAGCCATCACCGATCCCGGACACGCAACCGACTGCGACGACCGTCGCCAGCGAGGGTGGACCGCGTCCGAGCGCGGAACCCTCAGGAACGCACCCTCCGGCCGCGCCGGCGCACCCACTGCCTGGCGGACCGCCGAACGAGACGCTGCTCGCGTTCGGCGAGCTCCTGGACGAGGAGGGGCGGCTCTCGCTGGAAACCGCGCTGGCGGTGTTCGCTGGCTCCGTCGCGCCGCTGCCGGGCGTCGTACCGCAGCAGCTTCCCGGAGACGATGCAGCGGCCGTTGGCGAGCTGGCAGCACGCGTCCTCCTCAGCAACCTGGATCGGCTGCCGCCGGAGGTGGCGCAGGCGGTCGAGCAGGCAGTCTACGGAGGGATCGAGGAGTGGATCGAGATTCCACCGAGCGGGAGGACCGGCGATCGCCTCTCGGGCACGCTGGCTGGTGTGCTCGCGCCACCATCGGCGCGAGCGCAGGGGCGAGCCGACGTCGAGCACGTGCGTGCCCTCGTGGAGAACGTCCGGGGGCGCATCGAGGAGCGGGCAGGACGTCGTTTGCGTCTGCCGCTGCGGGTCGGGCTAAATCCCCGTCTGGGCTCGGACACCGATGCAGTCGCGAGCCCGGTGCTCTCCGGAAACAGCCGCGTGATTGCCTGCCGGATCGCGTTCAACCCTGCGATTCTGGCAAACGCGAGCGCGGAAGAGGTCACGGCAGCCCATGAAGTCTGGCACTGCTTCCAATTCGACTACGTCGGGTTAGCGGGCGACGAGCGGAGCTGGCTTGTCGAGGGACAGGCAGAGTGGGTCGGAGCGGCGATCGCGACGGACCCGTCGGACTCCGCACGCTGGTGGAACACCTGGCTCGGCGCCCCGCACGTCTCGTTGTGGCGCCGCAGCTACGACGCGATCGGGCTGTACGCGGCAGCGGAGGCAGCTGGTCACGATCCGTTCGAAGCGATGCTGGAGATGTTCCGACTCAGGAACCAGGAAGCGGTGTCGCGACTCTTCGGCGGTCGGTCGTACGAGGAGGCGCTGCAGATCGTCGCCCAGTCGCTGGTACGATCGCCGGAGTTCGGTCCAGAGTGGGAGGCCAGCGGGCCTGGCATCACCACGGCGCGGGCGACCGCAACGCTCGCCCTCCGGCCGGACGTGCCGGACGTCGAAGCGTCATTGGATGCTGGCCCATTCGGCTCGCTGCCATTGGACGTCTCGATCGATCCAGGAGACCGTCCGCTCGTGCAGGTCACCGTCTTCGGCGAGGGCTCGGGCAGCGTCGAGTTCCCGGGACATGGACCGCTCAGGCTGGCACCTGGTGCCGGGATCTGGTTCTGCCTGCGGCCGGCGGAGTGCACCTGCCCAGACGGTTCCCCACCGCGGGGCGGGGCCGATCCAACCCTGCTGGCTGAGCCGCGCGGCGTCGCCACGGTCTTCGCCCCGGCCGGCGGCACGATCGGGCTGCGGGTGAGGGCGGTCGATCGTGACGAGGCCTGCTCGCGACTGGTCGGTACGTGGACGGCCTCCGTCATGGAGATTCTCGCTGCCAATCTCGCGCCGTATGGTGGGGTGCCTGCTGGGATGGATTGCAGTGGCGACATCGTCATGACCTTCCGGGATGATGGCACTTTCGAACGCTCCTGGCAGGGCGACTGCCAGATGAGCGGCTCGCATCGCGTCAGAGGGGCAGGCCGGCAGACCGGTACTTATGAGGATCTCGGAGACGAGCTCATCTTCCGCGACGTGCGGACTGTCGTGACAGCTGATTTCGGCTTCAGCTTCGCTGTGACGGATGACGGGCGAGCGACGTACCGGATCGAGGGGGATCGCTTGGCAATCCAGTTCACGACCCCGGATGGAGCGGCGATCGTCCATATCTATCGGCGGGCGGGCTAGCATGGCTCCGGCTGGGTCCAGCAGCGCCCGGGCAGGCATCTGCCGGTAACGACGCGGCTTGCGCCCGGCAGCGAGCACCAGCCCGCGGGTCGCGCTGCTCGCTGCCGGGGCCGATGCACCCGACCGGACGACGGGCGCGCGAGCCGAATCGCGCGCCGCGACGCCGCGCGGCAAGGATGTTGAGCCGACGCGGGCCGCACGGGCTCGGAAATCGTCCGGCGAGGGGCAGGCGAGCGCTCCCTGGCTCGGCTCTCGACGGGGGCTCGCTCGTTGGATGGCCCGGCGCGATCAGGTCGACGAGCGCGATAGTCGCACGCTGGGCCGCGGGACTCAAGCTGGTGGCAGATCAAAATAAATGGTCTTCACTTGCGTGAAGAACTCGAGCGCTGCCCGACCTTGCTCGCGCGACCAGGAACTGGAGGCCTTCATACCGCCGAAGGGCACGTGCGGCTCGGCGCCAGCCGTCTCGGAATTGATATGGACTACGCCGGCCTGGATACGGCGCGCGAAGGCGAAGGCACGGCGGATATCGCGGGTGACGATCGAGGCCGAAAGGCCATACGGGACGCCGTTGGCGATCTCGATCGCTTCGTCCAAGCTGCGGGCACGGATGATACCGACCACTGGGCCGAAGATCTCTTCCTGAGCGATCCGCATGCCGGGCTCGACATCGGTGAAGACGGTGGGGGCGACGAAGAAGCCATAGCGCAGGTCTCCCTCGGCCAGTTCATGACCACCGGTGAGGACCCGCGCTCCCTCCTTCTCGCCGATCTCGATGTAGCCCAAAACGCGTTGCCGCTGTTCCTCCGAGACGAGCGGGCCCATATAGACGGTCGGGTCGATGCCAGGGCCGACCTTGAGACTCCGAGCGCGCTCGACCAGCCGAGTGGTGAACTCGTGTAGGAGCGGCTCGAGGACGATGACCCGCGAGGTGGCGGTACACTTCTGGCCAGTCGAGCGGAAGGCACCGGAGGTGGTCAGCTCGATTGCGAAGTCGAGATCGGCATCCTCAGCGACGATGACCGGATTCTTGCCACCGAGCTCGAGCTGCACCCTGGCTCCGCGCTCGCTGGCGATCTGGTAGAGGTGCCGCCCGACGGCGTTGGATCCGGTGAAGCTCACGGCCACGACTTTGGGATGGCGCGCGATCGCTTCGCCGACGACCGAGCCGGGGCCATGCACGAGGTTGAGGACACCGGGTGGCAGACCAGCCTCGACGAACACTTCCGTGATGAGATGGGCCGTGAGCGGGGTGAGTTCAGCTGGCTTGAAGACGGCCGTGTTGCCGAACGCCAAGCAGGGTGCCAGCTTCCACAGCGGGATAGCCACCGGAAAGTTCCACGGTGTGATGATCCCGACGACACCGAGCGGCACGCGCTCGGTGTAGAGAAACGTCTCCGGGTTGGTCGCGGAGTAGACTTCGCCGAGCGGGCGAAGCGGCTCCCCAGCGAAATAGCGCAGAATGGCCACACCGCGCAAGACTTCGCCCACTCCCTCGCCGATCGTCTTGCCCTCCTCGCGGGTCAGCGCCTCGCCGATTTCTCGGGCACGCGCTTCCAGAATGTTGGCGGCTTTATGGAGGATAGCTGCCCGCTGTGGACCAGAGAGACTGCTCCAGGCTGGGAAGGCAGCCGCAGCCGCTTCGACCGCCCGATCGACGTCTTCAGCAGTCGAGCGAGGAAATTCGCCGAGCACGGTACGGCTATCGGCCGGGTCGATATCAGGACGGTACTCACCGCTGGCTGGTTCGACCCACTCGCCACCGATGTAGTTCCGATAGCGCCGGACTGTTCCAGACGTCATGGCACACCCTCCTTCGGCTCCGCAGCGTTTTCGCGGACCGGCCCGACCGGCGAGGTCACCGGCACGGGCCACTCACTCGCAGCCGATCGAGACGTGTCGAGGACGAGGAGGAGTTCGGCATCCGCACCCCAACCGTCCGGCAAGCGCGACACGACGCGCAGGCCGACAGCTGTGGCCAGGCTGGAGGCGACGGGATCCGGGGTAACGACGAGCACCTCGACATCGTGATCGAGAGCGGTCCGGCTCGCTGCCTGAAGAAGCGGAAGATCATCCCAGACCACGACGCCGGGCAGCACGATCAGGAGGACATCGCGTCGGGCCGGAGCAGCGGCGAGCCAGTCGGGCAGAGTGGGGAGGAGCGAGCGGTCACGCAGCATGAGGATTTGGCGCGGTGGCGGGTGGCGTAGTTCTTCCAGCACGGTGAGGACGACGATCTTGAGCGCAGCCAGCACCGGGACAGCGAGGAGGAGGCCGAGAATGCCCGCCACACTGGCACCGGCCAGGATCCCGAAGAGGACAACGACCGGATGCAGCCGGACAAAATGGCCGACGAGTTGAGGGATGACGAAATGATCCTCGAGCAGGCGGAGAACCAGGTAGACGAGTGCGACGACGACCGCGAGCTGGAGGGAGGACCAGCCGAAGGGCGCGGTCCCCTGTGTCAAGGCTACGCTGACGGCGATGGCACCAGCAGTCCACGGACCGATAAAGGGGATGAGCTCGAGCAGCCCAGTGGCGATCGCCAGGGCAAGTCGATACTTGACTTCCAGGATGGTGAGCGCGATGTAGGTGGCCGTCGCCATGATCGCGAACAGGACGAGCTGCGCACGGATATAGGCCCGGAAGGTCGCGTCGACTTGGCCGAGGATCCGGCTCACTGTCTTCTGGTGCCGGCGTGGCGCGAGTGCCCGCAGGCGCGCGACCAATGTGCGGCCCTGCAAGAGACCGTAAAAGCTGACGAGGAAGAAAACGAACGACTTGATGAGCGCCTCCACCGTTGCGAGGACGAGTGGAACGGCCTCGCGACTGAACCGCTCGGCGAGCGACTGCGCAGCAGCGTCCAGACGGTCCAAGAGTCCGCGCGTGTCGATGGCGAGTTCGCCAAAACGGAGTTCGGGGGCGCGCGCGAGCCGCTGCTCGATCGTCTCGATGACGCGGGGGACCGTGGTAGCCAGCGCCTGCGCTTGCTGGGCCAGCGAGGGAGCGAGCAGGAGTCCACCGAGAACCAGCAGGCCGATCAGGACCAGGTAGAGCACGAGGACAACGGCGATCCGCGGAAGACGGAGGCGTCGCTCCAGCCAATCGACGAGCGGGTGGACCAGGTACGCGAAGACTGCGGCGACGATGAAGGGGGTGAGGATATGGGCGAGGTGGAGCAAGGCCCAGCCGAGAACGAGCGCGACGAGCGCGGTGACGAGAAGGAGTTCACGGGACTGCCGGACACGATCGAGCACGTGCATGCTGTTCGGACTCGCCCCGTTCCAGCCCTCTGCCTTGCCAGCGGAGGGAGGATCGCACGTTCCACAGGCGCATTCTACCGCAGCAGGACGCGTGTCGCACTGCGAGCGCGGACAGCATGCCGAGAGGACTCGCAGAGCGGGAGCGGTGCACCCATGTCACCTCCAGCCTGGATCGGAAGCCAGGGGCGATCGTCCCGCACCCGTGCTGGTCGGGTGCACGGGGTACCGCAGTGGTGTTCACGCTGGCTGGCGACGGGACGCTGGCAGGAGACCGCTGGCCAGCAGCGCGAGCAAGGAAAGCGCGAGCGCGAGCGCGAAAACCGCTGAGTAGCCAAAGCGATCGACGACCAGGCCACCGAGCATCGGCACGAGGGCAACGACGCCCAGGATCGTATTGGTGACGCCGACGAGTGTCGGACGCTCCTCGGGGTGAGCGAGCTCGAGCACCGCCGTGAAGTTGGCCAACATCTGTGCCGAGAGCGTCACGCCATAGGCGACAAAAACAAAGGCGAAGGTGACGAGGACGACCTGCTGTGGATCGTCCAGGCGCGGCACGAGGTGCTCCCAGCCGAGGATCGGTTGAATCCCCAGCGCGACGAGCGGCATGAAGACGCGCACCAGAGTCGCCAGCTGGAGGAGTTGACGGTTGCCCCAATGCTGGACCACCCAACCCCAGAGCGGATTGGCGAGGATCCGGGCGAGAGCGGAAAGAGCAAGATAGAAACCGACCGTTTCGGCGGGAAGGCCGAGCACGCGCTGCGCGTACACGACGAAGAAGGGGTCGGCAATCGTGGACAAGGCGAGGAGGGAACGAAAGACCAGAAAGCGACGAACTGGGCGGCGCGCGAGGAGGCGCGGGAGCTCGGCCACCCAGGAGGCAAAGGAGCGTGGCCGAGGCGGAACAGGACGCTCGACGATCCAGAGCGTGGTGTAGGCCGCGAGGGAAAGCGCAGCAAACGAGGCAGCAAAGAGGACGGCAAAACCCGCCTCCCCGAACACCAGTGCCCGTTGGACAGCGAACCCAGCAGCGAGCGAGAGCACAGCGCCCCACAGATTGCGCTGGCTGAAGAAGAAGCCACGCCGATCAGGCGGTACAGCACGAGCAGTAAGTTCCACCAAGGGAACGAAGGCAAAACCGGCAGCGAGGTTGTAGACCGCATAACAAACGAAGAACACAGTGAGCAGCGTCGGGCTCGGGCCAACACCATGAGCGAGCACGACCGCGGCCAGGATAGCGATCGCCAGGGCACGCACGATCCCTCCCCAGGTCGCCCAGGGGAGCTGGCGGCGACGCCCCTCGACGAACGCGGCCGCGATCGCCTGCGGCAGGAACCAGAGGCTGACGCTCATCGCCGGGACGAGTCCCACGAGGAGGCCGCGCTCGGTCAACTGGGAGACGAAGACGGTGAGGACCAAAACGGGGTGGATGAGCGCGTCGCCGAGCAGGAGCAAACCGCCGTTAGCCACGCCGAAGAAGAAGCTCTGCTGGAGACGCCGCCGCTCAGAGGACCGCGGACGGGAGACTGTCGGCTCGAGAGCGGGTACGGATCGTCCACCCGGGTCATGGTCGCTCATGGTCCGGACGAAGGTCTCCTTTCGCACACCGATCCCGCGCTCATCCTATCGCACGTTCGCCCACTGGGCGAGCGCGAGGAAGGTGGGTGCGGGCAGCACGACCAAAGCGGCCGTTCGCTGGCAGCGGGTTCTCGAGGAACGAGGGCCGGGCACCGGTACCAGGCTCTCCTCTGCTTTTCACGTGCCCTGTTGGCATGGAACCCAGTCGGCGAAGCGGGGACCCGGTATGCTGAAGGAGAGGAACAGCGTAACGAGGGAAGGTGTGGAGGAGCGCACGGTGCTCGATTTGCTGCAACGGTGGGAACACACGGATCATCCACTCCGGCGGCGCGATCTCGCGGACGATCCCCTGGAGCAATTCCTGCGCTGGTACCAGGAGGCGCAAGGGAGCGGCCTCCGTTACCCGAACGCGATGGCGGTCGCGACCGCAACTGCGGATGGTCGTCCATCCGTGCGGATGGTCCTCTTACGGGGAGTCGACGAGCGGGGGTTCGTCTTCTACACCAATCTGGAGAGCCGGAAAGGTCGCGAGCTGGCCGAAAACCCCCGGGCAGCCTTGCTTTTTTACTGGGAACCGTTGGAGCGGCAAGTGCGGATCGAGGGTCGGGTCGAGCTGGTCACGAGCGCGGAAGCGGACGCGTACTTCGCGACGCGCCCCAAGGGGAGTCAGATCAGTGCCTGGGCCTCGCGGCAAAGCGAGCCGATCGACTCGCGGGAAGCACTGGAGCGACGGCATGCGGAGTTCGCCGAGCGTTTCGGCTCGGGGCCTGTTCCCCGACCAGCCTACTGGGGCGGGTATCGCGTGGTGCCGGACGCATACGAGTTCTGGCAGGGACGCCCGGACCGGCTGCACGACCGGTTCCGTTACGAGCGCAGTGCCGATGGGATCTGGGTGATTACCCGGTTGCAGCCGTGAGGTGACGGCATGGAAGGCTGTTCGTTTTGCCGGATCGTGGCCGGAGAACTGCCGGCGGCACGCGTGTACGAGGACGAGAAGGTCATGGCGTTCCTCGATCACCGGCCACTGTTCTTCGGGCACACGCTGGTGATCCCACGACAGCACGTGCCGACGCTCGCCGAGCTTTCTGGAGACCTGCTCGCACCGCTCTTCGGGCTCGTCCAACGCCTGGCACGGGCGATACCGCTGGCGCTGGAAGCGGAAGGGACGTTCATCGGGATCAACAACCGGGTCAGCCAGAGTATTCCGCACCTGCACATCCACGTCGTCCCGCGGCGTCGTGGGGACGGGCTGCGTGGATTCTTTTGGCCGCGCCGACGGTACCCGAGCGAGACGGCGATGGAGGAGACTGCTGCTCGCCTCCGTGCCGCCTTGCAGCACGTCTGAGGCAGAAGGCTGCGGCGAACAGCGTCCGCGAGCGCGGGACCGGCCGCGGGGCGCTTCCTCGCTCGACACCTCGGCTGCGATCAGCTGCCGAGTCCGGCTGGCAGGGAACAGGCGTGGGTACACGGTAAAAGGCACGCTCGCCCAGCAGGGCATGGACAGCAGCATGCGGCCGGCGATGATCGGGTCGTTCCCGAGCGTATCATAAGCGGGAACGCTCGCTGCTTCTCTGGGACACTCGTGGTCCAGTCAAACGATCACCACGCGCATTCGGCCAGTCAGCGTGCTGCTCAGCCAGCATCGTACCCCGCGATGCGTGGCAGGCAGAATCTTGACAGAACAGTAGCGAGCGGGGTATCGAGAACACAGGAGAGTCGTCCGATCAGGAGGGAGGACACGATGAAGGCAGCGGTGCTCGTGATCGATATGCTGAACGACTTCGTCACCGGCAAGCTGGGCAACGAGCGGGTTCGGAGCGTGATCGATCCGCTCCAGCATTTACTCGAGCGGGCACGAGCTTCCGGCGTTCCAGTCGTGTACATCGGTGACGCGCACCTGCCGAGTGATCCCGAAATGGCGGTCTGGGGCCCGCACGCGATGAAAGGGACCAAGGAAGCGGAGACGATCCCGGAGTTGGCTCCGCAGCCCGGCGACACCGTGCTGGAAAAGCGCACCTACAGCGCATTCTACGAGACGGGGCTCGACCTTTTGCTGCGCTCGCTCGGTGTGGATACAGTCGTCATCACCGGGTTGCACACCAACATCTGCTGCCGCCACACAGCAGCTGATGCCTTCACGCACGGCTACAAGATCATCGTCCCGGAGGACTGCGTCAACGCGTTCACCGAAGAAGAGCATCGCGAGGGGATCGCCTACCTGCGGCGAGTCTACGGCGCACGCATCACGACGAGCGAGGAACTGGCACGCGAGTGGGAGCGGGAGCCCCAGACGGCTGCCACGAAGGCCTGATCCGGAGCGGGGGATCGCAGGCGCAGCGCCGAGGCATCCCGCATCCAAGCCGATGCGCGCCGGTCGGTCGATGGGGTGAACTCCATCGCTGCACCGGCGCACAGGCAGCCCCGCGACAGTCCCGCGGCGGTGACGCTGCAAGCGATCTCCGCCGTTCGCCCTGCCGCACTCGGGGATGGATCGACTCACCGGGCATCGCCGTGTCGCGCCTTGCATGGCCTTCTCTGGGACAGGCGAACCAGCCGGGACGCCCGCAGCACGAAGTCGTGGGTCGCCGATCGCTCGCGGCAGCGCGCAGGTTCCAACCGGCGGGTGGAAGAAGCACCGCGCGCACGCTCGGTCGCCGAAACGAGTGCCGCTTTTCCGGTGCGAAGATCCGCACCTCATCTCGACACTGGTCACGGCCTGGTCATCCCCGGGCTGGAAGAGGTCGATACCCGATCCATCTGGTAGGCCAGTGAGCAGCCGCGCGCGGGGCGTCGGCTGCTCCGCTCGTCGCTGAACAGGCTGCTCGACCACGTGAACGACAAAGAGTCGCTGATCGGCATCCACCTGAGCGATCCGTGCGCAGCGCGGATCAGAAGCGAGAGCCCTTGCCAGAAGCCCTGCCGAGCGCGAAGCTGACCGGGGAAGCGAGCGAGGGAGGAATAGCCGATGAGAACGACGAGCGACCTTCGGGAGGTGATCGAGCGCGCCTGCGCCAGCACGGGAGTTCCCGGCATGGTGATCGGGATCCTGACACCCGACGGGCGCGAGGTGGTGACACACGGGGTCGCCAGCCTGGAAACCGGTTGCCCCGTGCGACGCGACACGCTGTTCCAGATCGGCTCGATCAGCAAGGTCTACCTTGCGACGCTGGCGATGCGCCTGGTCGAAGAGGGGAAACTCACGCTCGATACGCCGGTGGCGAGCGTCCTGCCGGAACTGGAACTCGCCGATCGGGAAGCGCAGCAAGCGATCACGCTGTGGCATCTTCTCACCCACACCAGCGGGATCGAAGGGGATCGCTTCGACGACTACGGGTACGGCGACGATGCCCTGGCACGCTACGTGGCCGGTCTGGCGAGCGCCCGACAGATCCATCCGCCGGGTCAGCACTGGAGCTACTGCAACAGTGGTTTCTCGCTCGCCGGGCGGCTGATCGAGGTGGTGACCGGTCGCTCGTTCGAAGCAGCGATGCGCGAGTTGATCTTCGGACCGCTCGGTCTGGAACGCAGCTGCTTCCTCGTGCAGGACGTCCTGGGATACCCGTTCGCGGTCGGGCACCGGACGGACGAGCACGGACACGTTGGCGTGGTCCGCGACTTTGCGCTGCCTCGCAGTGTCCATCCGGCTGGCGGCGTTTGGGCGACGATCGACGACCTCCTCGACTTCGCAGCCTTTCACCTCGGTTTGCGTCCGGTGGCAGCGCCGCCGATCTCATGGGACAGCATCACCATGATGCAGGCACCGCAGGTGGCAGCCGCGAACTGGGCCGACTGGTACGGTTTAGGCTGGGCCATCTGGTCGATCGGATCCGTGCGGGTGATCGGGCACGGAGGCTCGACGAACGGATACCAGGCGCATCTCGTGCTGTTGCCCGAGGAGCGGGTCGCGATCGCCAGCCTGACCAATCACGAGCAGGGGAGTTCGGCCTACCTCGAGGTCGAAACCTGGCTTTTGACAGAACGGTTCGGCATCCGGCCACCGGCACCCCGGCTGTGCACGGTGTCCGAGCGAGAACTCCAACGGTATGCGGGCACCTACACCTATCCGTTGGCTCGCTTGACGGTCCGGGCAGTGACGGGTGGGCTGTGGCTGGAGGCGGTCCAGACGCGCGGGCTGAGCCGCGAGGCGCGCGAGCGCCCGTTACCGCCGCTGTTTCTCCGGCCGATCGGCGAGCGCGTTTTTGCGACCGGACCGGTACGGGCTGTTCCCAACCGCGTGGACTTCATCTTCGATGGGGACAGTGAGCATCCACGCTGGGTCCGGGCCTTCGGTCGCTTGGCCGAGCGAGACGCGATCCAGGAGTACTGACGCACCGCACGCCCGACGAGCGATGCCGGGAACGGGCGGCGGAGCGCCACGCGTCAGGCGCACCAGCTCAGGCATGGGCAACGCGTATCGGGACGTGTGCCGGCGCGGCCGAGACGCTGCCTCTCACCAGGCCGTCCAGCCACCATCCACCGGCAGGGTGACACCAGTGATCATGCCCGCGGCATCGGAAGCGAGGAAAACGACCGCCGCGGCCACTTCCTCGGGCAGACCGAGTCGACCCAGCGGGATGCGCCGAAGCACTTCCTCGCGGAAGCCAGGAATCCGCTCGAAGTAGGGACGGGTGAGCGGCGTCTCGACGAAAGTCGGCGCGACGGCGTTGACGGTGACGTTGTACGGCGCCCACTCGATGGCGAGGACTTTGGTGAGCTGGGTGACTGCTCCCTTGCTGGCGCAGTAGGCTGCGCGGTCAGCCATGCCGACCAGTCCCATGGTAGAGCCCAGATTGACGATGCGTCCATATCGTTGGACCACCATGTAACGACCGACAGCTTGGCAGGTGAAGAAAAGCCCCTTGGCATTGGTATCGAGGATCGTGTCCCAGTTCTCCTCCGTCACCTCGAGCGCTGGCTGCGGGATATTGAGACCGGCGCTGTTGACCAGGATATCGATCCGGCCGAAGACACTGTGCACGCGTTCGGCCATCGCGCGGATCTGGCCGACGTCGCGCACGTCGACTGCGATCGGAAAGGCGCGGCGACCACGCTCCTCGATCGCTCGGCAGACCTCCTGCAAGCGATCGAGCGAGCGGCTCGCCACGGCGACATCGGCACCCGCCTCGGCAAGTGCGACCGCACAGGTGTAACCGAGGCCGGACGACGCCCCGGTGACGAGCGCGACCTTGCCATCGACGCGGCACTCGAGCAGAACGCGTTCGCTCTTCATTCTCTACCTCCTGATCATCCCCCGACCGTGCGACAGTGTGACCGAGGAGCCGACGAGCATGCAAGACACCTGGTAGCGGGCGATCAGCGAAGCGCGAGAGGCGAAACTGTTGCGTTTTTGTAACACTCCTCTCTTGCAGCAGAGCGCTGGATGCGTATGCTGATAAGCGAGGCCCCGACGATTCGAGGCCGGGAATCCGAAACCCGCAAGGGGAGTAGGAAACCCGAACCGAGGATCGTCGAGGTCTCGTTTCGTTCGAGCGCTCCGGCGATACTGGCCAACGGGCCGACGCTCTCCGGGCGAGAGCAGCTCACCGGCAAGCCGGTTACCAGCGCGCGTGGCCAGCGACCGCTCGCCGGTGCTGTGGGCACGAGCAGATCAGCCCCGCCGGGAAAGCTCCACGTCTGCCGATGCGCTACTCGGGTCGATGCAGCCCAGCATGCGCTTCCACGACGCGCAGGAGCGAGGTGAAGTCGAGTTCGGCCTGGCCACGGGCCATCGCCTCCAGCGCATGCTGATGGACGAGGTCGGCGATCGGTAACGGCGTGTGCGTCGCTTCGGCCAACTCGAGCGCCAAGCGGATGTCCTTGAGCCCGAGCGTGAGGCGAAAACCTGGTGGTTGGAAGCGCTGCTCGAGCAACGCGCGACCATAGCGATCGGCGAGCGGCGAGGAAAAGACAGCGCTGGCGACCTCGAAGAAACGCTCGCGGGATACGCCCGCCTTGTCGGCCAAAACGAAGGCCTCGCTCAGGAGCTCCACCAGCGAGAGAATGAGGAAATTACCAGCGATCTTGACGGCGTGCGCGTGCTCCGGCCGCTCGCCGATGACGAACTGCTGGGAACCGAGCGCGGCGAAGGCCGGCTGCAAGCGTGCGATCGCACCGGGCTGCCCAGCGATCACCAGCCGGAGCGCGCCCTGCGCGGCAGCATCGGGGCGACCGAAGACGGGGGCAGCGACATAGTGCTGCCCGCGCGTGCGGTGCCGCTCGGCCAGCTCAGCCGAATAGCGGACGCTGAGCGTGCTGGACGCGACATGGATGCCGTCGCGCGGGAGTCCGGCCAGGATGCCATGCGGTCCGGCGACGACTGCCTCGGTGGCAGCATCGTCGGCCAGCATGGTGAAGACGACGCCCACTTCCGCGGCCTCGAAAGGGGTGGCAGCACGCTCGGCGCCGAGTGCAACCAGCTCGTCCGCTCGCTCCGGTGTGCGGTTCCAGACGACGACGCGGTGGCCTGCTCGCAAGAGCGACTGGACCATGCCGCGTCCCATGTTGCCCAGCCCGATAAAACCGATGTCCATCGCCCGACCTCCTCGCCGCAACGACTCGCTCACCTGGTGGTAGCGTACCCGGGCGGTCACCAGTCGGCGAGAGGACAGGGGGAAGACGCGTGGAACTTGGAAGAAACAGCATGCGTCGCAGACCGGGTCCGCGCGTTGGTTCTCGTGGCGGTCGTCAGTCGTGTCGCGCGGGCGAGTGATCCAACGTCGCGAGCAGGCGATCGCGAGCGGCAGCGGCACGCTCGGCATCGATCCACTCGGTGCACGTGCTCGCCGGACGCCGTGCTGGTGGTTCGGGCAGAGCAGCCGGGTAGCCGATATAGACGAAACCCGGCAGAACTGCTCGATCCGAGAGACCGAGGAACTCCTTGACCGCTGGATCCTCGATCGCCCGGCCGGTCCGCCAGATGGCACCGAGTCCGAGCGCATGGGCAGCCAGGAGCATGTTCTGGATCGCTGCCGCACCGGCTGCCAACTCGTCCAGCAAGGGACGAGCCGGATCGGGCTCGACAGCGACCGCGATGAGCACCGGTGCGCGGAGCGGCTTCTGGCGGATCGCCTCCCGCTTGGCGGGTGTGAGGGCAGGATCGCGGGCCAGCACCTCGCCCAAGGCGACCCGGGCCTCACCAGTGAGGACGAAGAAGCGCCAGGGTTGCGTGAGATGGTGATTGGGTGCCCAGACAGCCGCCTCGAGCAGCTGCTCGATCAGCTCGCGCGGCACCGGATCGGGCCGTACCTGCTTGACGCTGCGGCGATTACGGATGGCCGCGAGGACCGCTTCAGCCACCTGGATCGTCGTCTCCGACACGCACGCCTCCCCGTCATCTCGAGCCAGCAGACGATCACCCAGAACGAGGGTAGTCGATCAGCGGCAGCGCTGGCCAGCAGTGTCGCCCGCAAGGCCCGTTTGCATGGTCAGGGATCGAACGAGCGTTTCACCGGCAGGGCCTCTCGTACCATCCACGGAAAAAGCGCGCACGGTCGGCCACTGTGCGGCGGCCGAGGGGCGCGTGGAAACCGAAAGCATGCTGGCCAGCCGTCGGACGCGCGGCGGTCGCTCCTCGCCGGGGCCGCTCACGATGCGCAGCGGGTCGACGCCGACGGCGTTCGCGAGGTGGTGCGAGCCGGGAGCCAACGTACTGCGACCAGGCGATCAGCCGACCTCCTGCGGCCGGTACTGGAGCGCTTCGGCGACGTGAACGGCGGCGATCCGCTCCGCGCCAGCGAGATCAGCGATCGTCCGCGCGAGCTTGAGGACGCGGTGATATCCCCGCGCCGAGAGCCCCAGCCGCTCAACTGCCGTACGGAGTAAGCGCTCGCCCGCCTCGTCCAACCGGCAGTACCGACGGATCTCGGCCGGGGTCATCTCGCTGTTGAGTCGCCGCGAATCGCCGAAGCGGAGCTGTTGCACGGCTCGGGCGGCTTCGACGCGAGCCCGGACCGCCGCGGAGGGCTCTCCGGTCCGGTGGTCGGCCAGCTTGTCGAACTCGACGCGCGGGACAGGCAGGTGAATATCGATGCGGTCGAGCAGGGGACCGGAGATCCGCTTCTGGTAGCGCGCGACCTCGTGAGGGCTGCACCGGCAGGCGCGAACCGGGTCGCCGTGGTAGCCGCAGGGACAGGGATTCATGGCGGCAACGAGCAAGAACGAGGCCGGGAAGGTGACGGCGCCACTGGCGCGCGAGATGGTGACGAGGCGGTCCTCGAGCGGCTGGCGAAGGACCTCGAGGACCCGCGGGCTGAACTCGGGCAACTCGTCGAGGAAGAGGACTCCACGGTGTGCCAGCGTCACCTCGCCGGGCCGGGGCCAGGCACCACCACCGATCATGCCGGCGAAGCTGATCGTATGGTGCGGTGCGCGGAACGGTCGGTGGCGGATGAGCGGTGATCCGCTGGGGAGCAGCCCGGCGACCGAGTAGATGCGAGTGACCTCGAGCGCCTCCTCACGGGTGAGCGGCGGAAGAATGGTCGGCAAGGCGCGAGCCAGAAGTGTCTTGCCGGCACCGGGAGGTCCGACGGCGATGACGTTATGTCCGCCAGCTGCTGCCAGTTCCAGCCCGCGCTTGACGTGCTCTTGTCCTTTGATCTCCGCGAAATCGATCCCGCTCAGCGGCTCGTCACCCAGCTCGATCGGCGTCGGCGGGAGCGGGGCGATCGGTGCCTGACCGTCGAGATGCGCGAGAAGTTCGTTCAAGCTCTGGACGGGGATCACTTCGATCCCCTCGACCAGCGCGGCCTCGGCTGCGTCCTCAGCGGGGACGATGGCGCGACGCAGCCCGTGCTCGCGGGCGATACCGACCATCGGCAGGATACCAGCGGTATGACGCACCGTCCCGTCGAGCGAGAGCTCGCCCAGCACGACCGTATCGGTGAGATCGGCACTGACCTGCCCGCTCGCCAGCAAGATACCGAGCGCGATGGGAAGGTCGTACGCCGGTCCCTCCTTGCGGATATCGGCGGGAGCGAGATTGACGGTGATGCGACCGCTCAGCGGAAAGCGCGCCCCGCTGTTGCGGATCGCTGCGCGGACGCGCTCGCGCGCCTCCTGGACAGCGGCGTCCGGCAGGCCGACGATGGTCAAGCCGGGATTACCCGGCCCGATGTCGACCTCGACTTCGACCAGCACCCCTTCCAGGCCGACGACCGCCGAGCTGTGGACACAGGCGAGCACGCGAACTCCTCTCGTTCCGGAACCGAGCCGACACGACGCTCATTCTACTGCCTGGTCGGCCCCTGGAGAAGGACGGTCAGATGGGGGTGGATAGACGGCGATGGCCGGCCGAGTCATGGCCGCGAGGGTCGGAGCGAGCTGCGCTGCCTGGGATTCAGTGTAGACGTGCGGCTCGACGCGCGGCAGACCAGCGGCAGTGAGCACGCGCCAGGCGACCGCGAAGGCGTCCGCGCGCGGTGGGTCAGCGTAGATCACGAGGACGTCGACATCACTGGCCGCTGTGGCGCGACCTTGGACCCAGGATCCGAAGAGGACGAGCCGGCGCAGCGGCAACTCCTCTGCCAGCGCGCGGGCAGCCTGCTCGAGCCGAGCCACGAGTTCAGGAAGCGTCAGGTCGGGCCACGAGACGCGCACAGAAGTCGAGGATTCGTTCGGCATGGGCGAGAGCCCTTTCCGCTTCCGCTCGCGTGTAGAGGATGCGGGGAGCGCCTGCTGGATGCGCATCGGGATTGCGAGCCGCGATGTATCCCTTGTCGAGTTCGAGCGCGGCAGCGATGAGTTCTTCGGGAACCGGCAAGCGCTCGGCCAGCGCCCGGAGCAGCCCGGCCACCGCATAGCCCCAGGCTTCCGCCCCGAGTCGTTGGAGCGCAGCCTTGACCGCTTTCTCGGCTGCTTGCTGGGCTGCGAAGACTGTCCAGTCGAAGAAACCGCCAGCGAAAGCGTGACGGGCTAGCGCGAGATCGCCCGCTGCCCGCTCGGGCCAGTCGCGACTCCGTTCCACGTGCATCCTCCGGCGTCGAGGATAGCAGAGTGGTCGACCGGCACGACACCCGCACCCGGGCAGCGTTGCACTGTCCGGAGACACGAGCGTGGAGTTGGCAACGTCACCGAGCGAACGACGCAGCGGAGTGGGACGGTGGCTGGCGCAGCTCGTGCGCCTGTGCTACAAAGGGCTGGACACCACAGCGCGAGCGGAGAAATCGCGAGAATGGGTCGGCGGCTGTCCGCACGCGACACTGGGGGTACTGACGAGGCCTGACGACACGGGAAGGCGGAGGCCGTTACAAAATCGTTACAAATCGTGTCCGAACCCTTGACATGAGTCGTATCAGTGTGCTAAATATGACCCAGGAAACGACGAGGCGATCGAATGACTCGTCGGGTACAGAAAGGAGGGACGGCGATGTTGGAGCGGTGGAACCCCGTCGCGGAGGCAGAGCGGATGCTGACCGAGATGAACCGGTTGATGTCGGAAGTCTTCGAGCGACCGCTCGTGCGGGCACGACTGGTTGCCTGGCGGCCAGCGACCGATGTCTACGAGACGGGTGATGCGCTGGTCATCCGCTTGGCGGTACCCGGAGCGAGGCCGGAGGACCTGGAGGTCACGGTCGAGCAGAACGTGGTCACGATCCGCGGGCAGTACGGTTACCGGCTGAGCGAGGAGGAAGCAAAGCAAGCGACCTGGTACCGGCGGGAGATCGCGAGCGGTGAGTTCGCTGAGAGCATCACGCTGCCCGTGCCGGTCAACATCGAGGATGCTAAGGCAACGGTCGAGAACGGGATCATCACGCTGACCTTCCCGAAGGCTGAGGAAGCGCGCGTCAAGCGGATCCCGATCCAGGTGGCACGGTGAGTCCCGGGACAGCGGAAGGGAGGGAGGAGCAATGGCACGGGTACGGACCGACGAGGAGATCCATCAGGACGTCCTGGACGAGCTCGATTGGGACCCGGAGGTCGACGCCAAGGACGTTGGCGTGACGGTTCATGACGGCGTGGTCACGCTGACTGGAACCGTCGACAGCTTCTTGAAGAAGTGGGCTGCAGAGCGGGCGGCCTTGCGGGTCGAAGGGGTGCGCGCGGTCGTCAACCATATCGAGGTGGTTCCACGTGGTCTGGGCGTACGGACGGACGAGGACATCGCCCGGGCGGTGGCGACAGCGCTGGAAGAGAACCCGGCGATTCCGCACGAGCGGATCAAGATCCGGGTCGAAGAAGGCCGGGTGACGCTGGAGGGCGAGGTCGACTGGCACTACCAGCGACGCGAAGCCGAGGAGACGGCGCGGCGCATCACTGGCGTCAAGTCAGTGATCAACCTGATCACGGTGCGGCAGCCGACGGTCGCACCAGAAGACATCAAGCGGCAGATCGAGCAGGCCTTCGTGCGCCATGCCGAGATCGATGCCGAGAACATCCAGGTGCGCGTCGAAGAAGGTGGACACGTGATCCTCTCCGGGACGGTGCGTTCCTGGGCCGAGCGCAAGGAGGCCGAGGAGGCAGCCTGGCGCGCACCAGGCGTTACCAAGGTGACCAACTTGATCCGCGTCCAAGTACCGTGAAGCCAGTCCAGCGAGTACACGGGCCCCGGGGGCAGCCCAGGGGCCCGTTCTTCCTGGTCACGACAGGGCGATCGAGCGTACGCAATGCGTTCTCGAGTCCGTAAGGAGAGCAGCAGCCCTCGGGAGCGTCGCCACCTCGGGCAGTTCCGGGTCGTTTCCCCGACAGCTGTCGGGAATCGGTCGAGACGGGTCCCAACGCGAGGACGAAACCTGATCACAAGCGACCCCGCACGAGTCACGCACGGGGCATGCTGCTCGATCGCTTCCACGGGCAATCAGGCAGTCTGCACCACACCGACTCTTGACGAGCGGGCTACTTGCGCGTACGCTACTGATGTGGCTTCCGGGAACGGTTGGGCTGAACGGCGAAGGCGATACGAACCGGCAAGCCACGAAAAAGCGAGATGACGATGTTGCGCGACGCACAAGCGGCGGAGCGTTTGGTGTTTTCTTTTTTCGTTACGCAGATTGCGGCGAGAACGCGCGCGGCGAGACGCAGAGTTCTTCAGCGGGACGGAAAGGGGGTGCGAGAAGCGAGCGGGCCGGGTAGAGTCAGTGTTCTCATCGAGATCGAGTTCGCGCGCGGACGTAGCGGGAGATACCGCAAGCGGTAGACGACCGAGAGCAGTGTTGCACATGCACAGAGGAGGAGACCCGATGGCTGACGAGACCCGGATGTTTGGGCGGACACTTTCCCGACGCGCTGTTTTGCGGGGGGTGGCAGCCGGACTAGCGCTACCTGCAGTGAGCGCGCTCCTGGCTGCGTGCGGCGGTCAAGCCACGCCGACACCAGCCCCTGCGCCGGCACAGACACCGGCTGCGGCCCAAACCCCGGCAGCAGCGGCGACACCGGAGGCGAAGCCGGTCACGTTGGCGATCCTGCACTTCAGCGTGATCGAAGGAACCACCTGGTCCGGAGCCCATGACCGGGCGGGCAAGCGACTGGCTGAGAAGTACCCGAACCTGAAATACATCTACCGCGAGCAGGTCGGGCCCGACCAGACCGTTCCCTTCGCCGAGGAGATGATCGCCAAGGAGCAGGCCGACATCATCGTCGGCAATGCCGAGTTCATCGGGATGCCACTGCTGGATATCGTCGATAAGTACCCCGACAAGATCTTCGTCGCGGTGACGACCAGCGACCTGACCACGCGGCCCAATTTCATCCGCATCTTCCCGCGACAGTACCAATCGCTCTACCTCGAGGGGCTGATCGCAGCCGCGCTCACCAAGACGGGGAACGTCGGGATCGTCTCGGCCTATCCGAACCTGCAGGTGTTGCGACGACAAGCCGGCTTCGTGCTGGGTGTGCAGGAAGCAGCCAAGAAGCTCAATAAGGATGTGAAGGTTCATATCAAATACGTCGGTGACTGGTACCTGCCGGCCGAAGAGCGAGCCGTCGCCGAGACGTTGGCTACCCAGTACAACTGCGACGTGCTTACCCAGCAGACCGACTCGGGTTCGACGCTCGACGTGTGCAAGGCACGCGGGCTCTGGTTCGTCGGCAAGGACATGGACACCGTCTGCTTCTACAAGTGGGCGACCACCGACACGGTAGCCATTTCCTTCGATACTCGGTGGGAGGTCATTTACGATAAGATCATCCAGGCTTTCCTGAAGGGGGAGAAGCCACCGGAAATCATCTTCCCGGGCATGGAGTCGTCGATCACGCTGGCCGACGGGACCGAGGTCACGACGACCGACATCATGAACGACTGCAAGGTCGGCGTCGATGCGATCAGCCCGAAGGCCCGGGACCTGCTCCCGAAGGAGATCATCGACCTGGTCGCGGAGCGGCGCGAGGGGATGCGCAAGGGAACCTTCGATCCCTTCACGGAGCACGCACTGGTGAGCAACGGGACAGGGCTGGAGGTTGAGGGGCTACCCATCCCGCCGAAGGGGACCGTGGTCAAGAAAGCTGGAGAGAAGCCGACCGACGAGTTCCTGCTCCAGAAGATCAACTTCGATCTGGACGGCGTCAACATCCTGCCCTGAGAGCGAGAGACGGAAGGATGCGTCGACGGGCGAGAGTCGAAAGGCGTGGGCGCGCTGAGCCGACCCTCGCCCGTCGCCTGTTTCTGTAGGCTTACTGAAGCATGGGAGCGACGATGGGTGGGGACGGAGCTGGGCGCATCGTGTTGGAAGCGCGGGGGATCACCAAGCGCTTCGGAACGGTCGTCGCCAACGATCACGTCGATCTCACCATCCGGGCTGGCGAACTCCACGCCATTCTCGGCGAGAACGGCGCCGGCAAGACAACGCTCATGCGTATCCTCTTTGGTGAACTCCAGCCGGACGAGGGAGAACTTTACCTGAACGGGCAGCGTGTCCACTTCCGCAGCCCGCGCGATGCGCTCCGCCAGGGGATCGGAATGGTTCACCAGGAACGGAAGCTGATCCCAGCGCACACCGCGTTAGAAAACATCGTGCTGGGCCACCCCAAGACGCGACCGATCCTGAACTTGAAAGAGGCCGAGCGTGACGTGCAGGCTCTCTGCGAGCGCTACGGTTTCCGCATCCCGCTACATGCCAAGGTCTGGCAACTCTCGGAGGGTGAGAAACAGATCGTCGAGATCATCAAGGAACTCTACCATGGTGCGCGCATTTTGATCCTGGACGAGCCGACCTCCGTGCTGTCCCCACCGGAGATCGTCAAGCTACTGGAATCGCTCACCAAGATGGCCAAGGAAGACCTGGCCGTCATCCCCTTCATCACGCACAAGCTCCCAGTCGTGCTGGAGTACTGTGACCGGGTCACCATTTTGCGTCGCGGCCGCGTCGTGGCGGAGATGGAGACGCGCCAAGCGACCGAGCAAACGCTGGCTTCAGCGATGGTGGGGCGCGAGGTCATGCTCCAGCTGGAGCGGGTCGAGGTGCCTCTCGGTGAGCCGGTCGTGCAAGTGCAGGACCTGTGGGTACGCGACGACCGTGGCCTCTTCGCCGTGCAAGGACTTTCCTTCGAGATCCGCACGGGCGAGATCTTCGGCATCGCCGGTGTGGCGGGAAACGGCCAAGAGCCGCTGGCGGAAGCATTGGCTGGCCTGCGACCGGTCGAGAGAGGCTCGATCACGCTGAGTGGGCGAGACATCACGCGAGCACCGGTGCTTGAGCGCTGGCGGCAGGGACTGGGCTACATCCCCACCGAGCGGCGCGACGTCGGATCGATCCCGAACTTTTCGCTGGTCGACAACGTGCTGCTCAATTATCACTTCGAGCCGGAGTTCTCGCAGTGGGGCGTGCTTGCGACTGGTCGGGCTCGCGCGCTGACGGAGCGGATCCTCCAGGAATACAGCGTGGTCGCGGCTGGACCGGATGCGCCGGCTCGCTCGCTCTCCGGTGGGAACCTGCAGAAGGTGATCCTGGGGCGGGTTCTCTCGCGCCGGCCGCGTTTTCTCATCGCTTGTCTGCCGACACATGGGCTGGATGTGGGAGCAGCCGAGTTCGTCCAGCAACGCCTGCTGGACGCCAAACGGGAAGGAATGGCGATCCTGTTGATCTCGGAAGACTTGGACGAGATCCTGGCGCTCAGCGACCGGATCGCGGCCATCTACGAAGGACAGTTCACCGGCATCGTATCCGCACGCGAGGCTACCAAGGAACTCGTCGGTGAGCTGATGGCTGGACTGCGACGGGAGCGCGTATGAGGGCAGTCATCGGAAATTACACGATACGGATCGAGCGACGCGCTGACCTGCGCTGGTGGCATACGGTCGTGGCCTCGGTTCTCGCGATCCTCGTTTCCCTCTTCCTGGTCGGTTTTGCCTTCCTTCGGGCCGGAGCCGACCCGCTCGAGGTCTATCGGGAGATCATCGCTTACGCGTTCGTGAGCTCCTTTGGTTTGCCACAGACGATCAACCGGGCAACTTTCGTCCTGCTGGCCGCCTTCGCATTGATCGTGCCGCTGCGGGCCGGCCTTTGGAACATCGGGATGCCTGGGCAGCTGTATGCCGCGACGCTCGCGGCCTTCGGGGTCGCCTACGCCTTCGGTGCCAAGGCATCGGTGAACGCTCAGCTCAACGGAGCGATCGTCATCCCACTGATGGTCATCGCGGGTCTGATCGCGAGCGGACTGTACGGAGCGATCGCGGGATTCCTGCGCGGGCGTCTCCAAGTGAACGAGATCGTCACGACCATGATGCTCAACTGGGCTATGCTGTGGATCGTCGCCCACATGATCCGCGAAGGTGGCCCCTTCATGGGTCGAACAGCGGAAGGCGAGGGCTTCACCTTGCCCACTGCGATCCGCATGCCTCAGATACTGGGGCTGCCGCTGACCGTTTATGCGGCGGTGCTCCTCGCGCTCGTCTTGACCTGGTTCCTGGCCAAGACGACGTTGGGCTATCGCATCAGGACGTTCGGGGAGAGCCCCCGCGCAGCCGAGTACGCGGGGATCGACGCGACTCGGATCAGTACTCTCGTCTTCGTCCTGGGCGGCATGTTCGCTGGACTCGCGGGTCTCCATTACTTCACTGGCGTGCCGGGGGTTTACAAGATTCCCAAGAACTACGGTGAGTTCGCCGATTTCAGCTTCTACGGCTTGATCACCGGATTGATCGCACGCAATAACCCGATCGCTGCCATTCCGGTGGCGATCCTGTTCGGCGGCGTTTCGGGTGGAGCGCGTTTCATGCAGGGCAAGCTCCGCCTGGCCTTCGGGATCGATTACGCTCTGCTCGGTGTGTTGATGATCATGATGGTCGCCTTCCAGGCGTTGGCACAGTATTCGGTGCGGATCGAGCGGGCGGTGACCGCGCCTGCTCGGCAGGTGGGGCTGGAGAGGGGCGAGAGCCGTGTCGAGTCTCCTCGTCATTAGTCTCGCAGCGGCGGCTGTTTTCGCCATCGCAGCGCTCGGGGAACTGCTCGAGCAGCGGGCAGGAATCCTGAACGTGGGCCTCGAGGGTGTGATGCTTCTCAGTGGGACCTTCGGCTTCATCGCTGCCAAAACGAGCGGGAGCTACCTCCAAGGGTTCACGATCGCCATCCTGACTGGTGCGCTGGTCGGGCTCCTGCACGGCTTCTTTTCCATCACTCTGGGGAGCAATCAAGTCGTCAATGGGATGGCGATCTGGATTCTCGGCTTCGGGCTCACGACGTACATCGGCTATCCCTACACCGGGCCGCTGGGGCTCAAACCGTTCCCGACCCTCGGCGGGCTTCCCACGTTCTTCGTCGTAGCGCTGGTGCTGGCGGTCGCCATCTGGTTTCTCCTCTTCAAGACGCACCTCGGGCTCAAGCTCCGCTCGGTCGGTGAAAATCCCTCCGTCGCGGAGGCATCGGGCATCTCCGTCACGGGGATGCGCTATTTGGCAGCCGCGCTGGCCGGTATGCTGGTCGGGCTGGGGGGTGCCGTTTACTCGCTCGTCTACAACCCGGTGTGGAGCTACAACTATTTGCAGGGCTGGGGATTCATCGCACTGGCACTGGTCTTCTTCTCGCTCTGGAACCCGTTCCTGGTCGTCGTCGGCGCGATTTTCTTCGGGATCCTCTGGCAGCTTTCGCTCTATCCGGAACTCCTGTTCCCGAACATCTTCTCGCGCTACATCTGGCGAGCGATGCCGTTCATCATCACGATCCTCGTCTTCATCCTGCTTTCCACTCGCTGGTTCCGTCTCCGCTGGGGCGCGACCAAGCCGGAGGCACTGGGGATCGCCTACGAGCGTCAGGGCTGACCAGAACTGCTTCGGTCCGAGCGGGGCGGGCGAGCGCGTACGAATCGCCCGCCTTTTTGCGCCGATTCGACATGTTCGCAGGGAATCCAGCAACCAGCGCTCAGCGCGCCCGGCACCCTTTTCCCATCACTGCTTGGCCGATTCGGCTGACTCGGGGACGAAGCCGAAGCGCTGAACCGGCTCTGGGCCGGGGGATGCTGACCTGGTCTCCTCGGGTGTCGATTCCAGGACGCGCCACGATCGCGGTAGCCGAGACTGCAGGAGATCGCGGAAAGGCGGGACGATGGCTTGGGCGAGAGGCGAAGTCGCGCGCTGCTCGCGCAAGAGGGCGATCTCGTCCGGTCGCAGCTCCCCGAGGAGCGAGAGGCCGGCATGCCCAGCCCCGACCAGGAGAAAGCGTTCGCCCACCCGGACGATATGGATCACACCGCTGCCCGCCAGCGACAACGTATCGACCAGTTCCAAGAGCTGGGACTGCGAGACGCTCGCGGCGACGCGGCGGTTGAGTGAGCGAAGGACGCGGATCGTGGCATAGGCAGCGACGACGACGATCACGGTCGGGACGAGCATCGCCGCGAAGAGATCCCAGAGCGAACCACCAGGTGAGGCACCGGTTGGCTGCTCGGCCAACTCCGCATAGCCGCGTGCGAGGAACTCGCCGGCGGGAGCAGTCGGGGCCGGTGCGGCCGGGCCCGGCGAACGGGTGACTGACCAGGCCAGACCGGCGAGGAGGGCGAACAGGAAGACGAACGCGAGGACGGCCCACTGGCGAGGGAGACGGGAGAGGAGAGGTAGACGAGGCATCACGTGCCGCCACCCTCCGCCAGCCGCTTCTCGGGCGAGACGATCTCGGTGATGCGGACGGCGAACTTTTCGTCGACGACCACGACCTCGCCGCGAGCGATCAGCGTCTTGTTGATGGTCAGCTCAACCGGCTCACCAGCGAGGCGATCGAGTTCGACGACCGAACCGGGCCGCAGACCGAGGATGTGCTTGATGCGCATGCGAGCCGAACCGAGTTCAGCAGTCAGCTCGACTTCCACGTCACGCAAGAAATCGATGCCCTGGCGACCGTTGCCGATCGGCTGATCGCGCAGGTCGACGAAGCGCGCCTCCTGGATCGGGGTTTCGGGAGGCCGAACCGAGCTGGGCTCCTGGCCGCGGTTCAGGGTGTCGTCACGGTCGGCCATAGGGCAGTGCCTCCTTCCTGATCGAGCTCCTCGTCGCGTGGCCAATCCTCGGTGAGCGTCCCAGCGATGCGTATCGCGAGGGAACGCCCACGCTGGCCAGGAAACGCATAGAAGCATGGCTCGTTCTCGACATAGACTGCGAGGGGAAACGAGACGTCCTGGTCGAGCACGAGGACATCGCCAGGTTCCAGTGCCAGCAGTTCCCGCACGGTGAGGCGGGCGCGACCGAGCTCCACTCGTAACTGGAGCGAGACTTCCTCGAGTTGCGCCATGAGATCGGCGATCACCTGAGGAGAGGTCGCGCGCCGGGGATTGGCAAAGAGGACCCGAGCATTGAGACGGGGCAGGACCGGCTCGAGCGTCGAGGCGGGGAGGACGACCGTGAAGGTCCCCTCGCTTTCGAACAAGCGCACCTGGTGCTGGACGAGCAAAACGATCTCGCTCGGCATCATGCCCTGGATCTGCTGGCCGGAGAGGACGACTTCACACGGCTGAGGCTGGAGACGGATCACCTGTTCCCACGCAGCTGCCAACTCACCGAAAAGGCCGTTCCCGAGTTCCCGGAGGAGCAGCAGCTCGATCTCGGTGATCGTCGTCGCCGTGAAAGGCGGGCGCTCCTCGCCGGCACCCCCGAGCATGCGGTCGACGAGGCGCGAAGCAGTCGCGAAGTCGATTTCCAAAACGATGCGGCCGACGAGCGGCTCGAGCTCAGCTATGCAGAGGACGACCTGTGAAGGCAGGCGATCCAGGTAATCGCCGAGCGTCGTCTGCTCGATTGGACCCAGTTCGCAGTGAACCGCCGAGCGGACCTGGGCAGAGAGATAGTTGGAGGCGAAACGGTCGAAGGCTTCGTGGATGCTCTGGATGGACCGGATATGGTCTTTGGAGAACTTATCCGGACGACGGAAATCGTAGGGAATCGGCTTGCCGCGTTCGCGGCGAGCGGCTCGTGTCGTCGGTCGGGTACGACTGAGCGACATGCGAGCCTCCTCACTGGATCACGAACTGCGTGAGATAAACCTCGGTAATTTTGTAGTCACCGAAAGCTGGCTGGAGCTTCTCGCGGAGTTCGTCCTTGAGGTGTTCTTTCCCTTCGAGTGTCGCGAGTTCGTCGACGGTCTTGGACGTAAGCACCATCGTCAAGGTGTCCTGGATTTTGGGCCAGGAGTGCTCCAGCTCAGCGCGCAGCGGATCGGTGCTGCCACCGCCACCACCATGACCGCCGCCTCCGCCTGCGGCGGTGAGACGCTCGTAGGTTTTCTGGTCGACGGCGACTTCCACGACGATCTCCGTCTTGAGATAGCGATAGCCACCGGGGTCAGCCAGGTTGACGATCCGCTCGCCGAGCGAGACGGTGAGATGCTGCTCGGCCGGTGCTGCCGACTTCCCCCCGTCCCCGGACTGGTTGATCGTGATGTTGAGGACGAAGGGCGCTGCACCGGCGCCACCGAGGAGAAAGAAACCGGCACCAGCGACCACCAGAACGAGCGGAATCACGAGCAGCAGAAGTCGTTTTGAGAGTAACCGCTTGATCATCCCCGTCTCCCTCGATCACGGGCCGCCGAGTGTCGGCTGGACGATCACGATATCGACTCGCCGGTTCTTGCGTCGTCCTTCCACCGTTTCGTTGGAGGCCCGAGGCCGAAACTCGCCATAGCCAGCGGCACTGAGGCGTTGGGGCGGCAAGCCAGCCACATCGGTGAGATACCGCACCGTGTTGACGGCACGCATAGCCGAAAGCTCCCAATTGTCCGGGTACGAGCCGGGCGGAGGCGGAGTACTGTCAGTATGCCCCTCGACGCGGATCGGGTTCGGCAAAGGCTCGATGATGGCCGCGATCCCGTCCAACACGCGCTGGGCCTCGGGACGGAGCTCGGCCTGTCCGGGTGGAAAGAGGATCGCATCGGAGAGATGGATGACGATCCCTTCGCTCGTCAGCTCGACCTCCGCACCCTGCCGGTCGAGGCCGAGCCGAGTGAAGAGGGAAGCCACTTGCGCGCGGACACTCAGGTACGCATTGAAGCGGGGATCCTGCTCGAGAGGCGTGACCATCGACTGGCCAGGTGGTGGAGCAGTGAGCACATCTAGATTGAAGGCAGCCCGTAACGAACTAGCCACCTGACGGAACTTGGCCAGGTCGGCCTGCGAGATCGAGTACATGACGACGAAGAAGATGAGCAACAGCGTGATGAGATCGGCATAGGTGATGAGCCAGCGCTCCAGGTTCTCGTGCTCGCCTTCATGATGCCGCTGGCGTCGAGCCATGGCCGATCACTCCCCACCCGGCGCCATCGCCCGAGCACCGGCGGGAGCGGCCTTCGGCTCGGTCGCGCGCGCTTGCGGCGGAAGGTGCACGAGGAGCTTTTCGCGGAGCATGCGCGGGTTCTCGCCGGCCTGGATACCCAGGATACCCTCGATGATGAGCTGCCGCTCGGCCACTTCTTCCTTGCTGCGCAGCTTGAGCTTGTTGTGGAGAGGAAGCCAGAGCAAGTTGGCGGTCGCCACACCATAGAGCGTGGCCAGGAAAGCGACTGCGATCGCCGGGCCGAGCGATTCTGGATCTTTGAGCGAACTCAACACGTGCACCAGACCCATGACCGTTCCGATGATGCCCATGGTGGGTGCGAAACCGCCCATCGTCTGGAAGATGCCGTACCCACGAGCGTGACGCTGCTCCATCGCTTCGACATCGGCCCAGAGGATCTGCTCCGTCAGCTCAGCGTCGGTGCCGTCGACGACCAGCATGATCCCTTTCTTCAGGAAGGGATCTTCGATCGGATGGTTCTCGAGGGCGAGAAGGCCGTCACGGCGGGCGATCTCGGCCAGCTTGACGATCTCTTCGACGAGTACAGCGCGACGGTCGGGCGGGGTCTTGATCGCCTTCATGATGAGCTTGGGAAGGCCGAGCATGTCCTTGAGACCGTAACTCGTGAGCGTCGCACCGAACGTCCCGCCGAAGATGATCATGTAGGCAGTGATACCGATCAGGGACGAGAGATGTCCGCCTTCCATGACGAAGGCGAGAATGAGCGCGCCGAAACCGAGCACGATCCCCAGTATGGTGGCGAGATCCATCCTGGCTGCTCCTCCCGTCCCTCAATCGTCGTGCTCAGCGCGAGGGAGTAGGCCACGCACCGCGTCCGGTTGCCCGCCGAGCCCCCGTCGATAGGCCAGCACGCGGTCGATGACCTCATCGACCGGCTCGCGGACCATCAGGCGACGCCGGGTCACGAGAACGATGACCGTCTCGGGCACAGCCTCGACCATTTCGATGAGTTCGGCATTGACGACGACCCGGCTTCCGTCCAGCCGCGTGACCGTGATCATGACTTGTCCCTACTCGGCACCATGCTCGCGTGGTGCCGCACTGAGCATTTCGGCAGAACGAGCCAGCGTGCTCGCCAGCCAAAAAGTCCTAGACACCCTGTCCCTCGGCACTATCCGGACACCGACCCACGCACCCTAGGGGAAAAGGACGAGCGTCCCGCCGCAAAACCCGACAGGCTCCCGATGCAGCTGGCTCGGCGGATGCACTAGGGTGCGCTCGTGGAAACGGTCCACAGGAGAAGCGTGGAGCGAACCATGCGGGACGAGGCGCGACTGCGAGCGAGCGAACCGAAGGGACCACTGCGGTGGGGGGCGCTCGCCGCTGGTGTCCTGGGAGCGATGGCGAGCAGCGCCTGCGCCTTCCAGGCAACGATGGGCTCCACCCAGATCCAGGTGCAGAGCCAAGGAGGAAACAGCACCGGCAACCCGGTCGCAGCAGGCCTGGAACTAGTCTTCTTGCTGACGCTGGTCAGTCTGCTGCCGACGATCCTGATCGTGATGACCTCGTTCACGCGGATCGTGATCGTGCTCTCCTTCGTCCGCTCGGCGATCGGCGTACCGCAACTTCCGCCGAACCAGGTCCTGATCGGGCTGGCACTCTTCCTGACCGTATTCGTCATGGCTCCGACTTGGCAAGCGGTCAACCGCGATGCACTCCAACCGTACCTGCGGGGCGAGATCAACCAGCGGACAGCACTGGAGCGCGGGCTGCAGCCGCTGCGCACCTTCATGTTCCGACAGACACGGGAGCGCGACATCGCGCTCTTCATGAGCCTCGGCAATTTGCCGCGCCCGCGGACACCGGAGGATGTCCCGACCTGGGTGCTGGTCCCCGCCTTCATCCTGAGCGAGCTGAAGACTGCGTTTACCATGGGATTCGTCCTCTTCATCCCCTTCCTGGTCATCGATTTGATCGTCTCCAGCACGCTGATGGCGATGGGGATGATCATGGTTCCGCCGGTCGTCATCTCGTTACCGTTCAAGCTATTGCTCTTCGTCATGGTGGACGGTTGGGACCTTCTCGTCCGCTCCCTGGTCGTCAGCTTCGGCACTGGTTAGGAGACGGTGGATGAACGAGGCACTGCTGCTCGAATTGGCGCGGGCTGCGATCACGACCACACTGTTGGTTTCGGCTCCTATCCTGCTCACCATCCTGGTCGTCGGGCTTCTGGTGAGCGTGCTCCAGGCGGTCACCCAAGTCAATGAGCAGACACTGGTTTTCATCCCGAAGATCGTGATCACCTTCCTGATCCTGCTCTTCGCGGGATCGTGGATGGGGCGCCAGCTGGCGACACTGGCGACCGAGCTGTTCCTGCTCTTGCCGGCATTGCGTCGCTGAGGATCGCTCATGGAGGTCACGACACCCCTCATCCCGAGCTCGATCGCGCTGTTCGTCCTGGTGGTCACCCGGGTCGGGCTCGTGCTCTCGCTGCTTCCCGGGTTCGGAAGCCAGGCCGTGCCGCTGCCCGCCCGCGTCGCGCTGGCCGTCGTCCTGGCGCTGGCACTGGTCCCATTCGTCCCGACCGATGCCAGCGGGCTCAGCGATCCGACCGTCTTCGCGGTCGCCTTGGCCCGCGAGTTGGTGACAGGGCTGGCACTGGGATTGGCGGTGGCCGCTGTCTTCGCTGCGGTGGAGATGGCGGCCTCGCTCATCGGCTACCAACTCGGCTTCGGATTGGCGGCGACGTTCAACCCGGCCTTCGGGATGCAGGGCACAGCCCTGAACACGCTCTACTTGGCCTTGGCAGCACTGGTCCTCTTCGGCACGAATGGGCACCACCAACTGGTCGGAGCGCTGGCCCGCAGCCTGATCCTGCTGCCTCCGGGAGCAGCCGCTCCCGACGTCGATACCCCCCGTGCGGTCATCGCGCTGACCGGCGCCATGTTCAGCGATGCGCTCCGGATCGGGCTCCCGATCGCTGGCTCGCTCCTGGTCGCGGACATCGGGCTGGGGCTGCTCAACCGCATGGTGCCCCAGATGAGCGTCTTCTTCGTCGGACTTCCGGCCAAGATCCTGCTCGGTTTTCTCGTCCTGTTGCTCTCGCTTCCTTTTCTTTTGCAGATCCTGGTGCACGTCTCGACCGATGGCCTCCTGAACGTTCTGACGCGCGTGATCTTGGCAGCGAGGTGAAGGATGGCGAGCGAGCGCACCGAGCGCGCCACACCGCGCCGGCGCCAAGAAGCCCGCAAGCGTGGGCAAGTCCCGCGCAGTGCGGACCTGACCTCGGCGCTGGTCCTGTTGGCCGGGGCTTTCTTCCTCCCATGGTACGCTGGTGCAGCGGGACAGACCCTCTGGGACTATCTCGAACGCGCCTTCAGCGGTCCCTTGCCGCGCGATCTCACTGGGCCGGACATCGTCGCGCTGGCTTGGGCGAGCGGGGCGACCGTTCTGAAGCTCGCGCTCCCCATCCTCGGGCTCTTCGCCGCGGTCGGCGTGGCCAGCACACTGGTGCAAGCGGGCTTCGTCTTCGCACCAGCGGTGCTCAAACCGGACTGGCGACGGATCGATCCGATCGCCGGCTTCCAGCGACTGTTCTCCCGACGAGGCCTCTTCGAGACGGGCAAGGCGCTTCTCAAGATCGCTATCGTTCTCGCAGTGACGTATCCGCTCATCCAACGGGATCTGCCGCGCTACGCCGATCTGACCGGTGCGGAACCAGCGGCTATCGCGCAGGCGATCGGGCAGAGCATGCGCGATCTGGCAGTGCGGGTCGGCGCGGCCTATCTGGCACTGGCGATCCTGGACTACGGGTTCCAGCGCTGGGACCTGGAGCAACGTTTGCGGATGACCCGCCACGAACTCAAGGAAGAACTCCGACAAACGGAGGGAGATCCCGAGATCAAGGCGCGGATCCGGCGCCTGCAGCGGCAGATGGCGATGCGCCGGATGATGGCACAAGTTCCCAAAGCGACGGTGGTGGTGACCAACCCGACCCACCTGGCAGTCGCCTTGCGGTACGAGCCGCGCAGCATGCGTGCGCCAGTCGTGGTGGCCAAGGGAGCAGGGGCAGTCGCCGAGCGGATCACCGCCATCGCGCGGCAGCACACGATCCCGGTCCTCCGCAACCAGCCACTGGCGCAGGCGCTCTATCGGACCGTCGAGGTGGGCCAGGAAATCCCGATCACGCTCTACGAAGCGGTGGCCGACATCATCGCCTACGTCTACCGGTTGCGCCGGGCCAGCGCGCCGGTCCAGAGCGAGACGCCGCCGACGAGCGTTTCGTGACGGGTTGAAGGGAGAAACGATGGCGAGCACGCCGACAGTCAGCGGAAACCGCGCAGAGCCGGTGAGCGGCATCCGGCGACTCGTCCGCTACAGCGACGTCGCCCTGGCTGCGGGCGTGGTGGCGATCGTCGCCCTGATGATCTTGCCGGTTCCCGCCCACGTCCTCGATATCTTGATCACGACCAATATCGCACTGGCCCTGACGATCCTCCTAGTCTCGCTGTACATCCACGAACCACTCCAGTTCTCGGCTTTCCCGACGGTTCTCCTCCTCGCCACGCTCTTCCGGCTCGCGCTCAACATCACCTCGACCCGCTTGATCCTGCTGCAGGGGAACGCTGGTGAGGTGATCAACGCGTTCGGTCGCTTCGTGGTAGGCGGCAACTACGTGGTGGGGATCGTCGTCTTCGTGATCCTGGTGGTGATCCAGTTCGTGGTGATCACCAACGGGGCGGGGCGCGTGGCGGAAGTGGCTGCACGCTTCACCCTGGACGCGATGCCCGGCAAGCAGATGTCGATCGATGCCGACCTCAATGCCGGCCTCATCACCGAGGAGGAGGCACGGCGTCGACGGCAGGAGATCGCGCGCGAAGCCGACTTCTACGGCGCGATGGACGGTGCCAGCAAGTTCGTCAAGGGGGACGCCATCGCGGGCATCGTGATCATCCTCATCAACATCCTGGGTGGTATCGCCATCGGCGCGCTGCAGCGCGGCCTTTCGCTCGGCGAGGCGCTGCGCACCTACGCCCTGCTGACCGTCGGGGACGGTTTGGTCTCGCAGATCCCCGCCCTGCTGATCTCCACGGCGACCGGCATCATCGTGACGCGCAGTGCCTCGGATGCCAATCTGGGACTGGATCTGGCGCGACAGATCTTCAGTGCTCCCCGGGCGCTGGCGATCGCTGGTGTCCTGCTGGCTGTCCTGGGACTGGCGCCAGGCTTGCCGGCCCCACCGTTTTTCCTCGGGGCGGTCGGGATGCTGGGTGCAGCGCTGGCCCTGCGGCAACCGGCCCGACCGGCAGCAGCCGAGATCCCGCCGCCAGCGAGCGAGACCGAGGAGGCGATGCCGGAGGTGGCACCGGTCGATCCGCTGGAACTGGAGATCGGCTACGGACTGATCCCGCTGGTCGATCAAGCAGCTGGTGGACAGCTGTTGCGGCGGATCACGCTCTTGCGCAAGCAGATCGCACAAGAACTGGGGTTCGTCATGCCGACCGTGCGCATCCGGGACAATCTGACCCTGCGGCCGAACGAGTACCGCATTCTGGTGCGTGGAATCAAGGCTGGGGAGGGCGAAGTCTATCCGGACCGACTGATGGCGATGAGCACGACCGGTGAACCGCCGCAGCTGGAGGGGATCGCGGCGCGTGAACCGGCCTTCGGTCTCCAGGCAGTGTGGATCGCCGAAGGACAACGCGCGGCAGCCGAAGCGCAGGGCTACGCAGTGGTCGATGCCGCCTCGGTGATCACGACGCATTTGAGCGAAGTGGTGCGCCGTCACGCAGCACAACTGTTGCGCCGCCAGGACGTGCAACGGCTGCTGGATAGTGTCCGGCGCGAGCACCCGGCGGTGGTGGACGAACTCGTCCCGCATCTCCTCTCGCTGAGCGAGGTGCACCAGGTGCTGCAGCGCCTCCTCGAGGAGCAGGTCCCGATCCGCGACCTCGTCACCATCCTGGAAGTGCTGGGGAACCATGCCCGCTCCGTGCGCACCGTGCATGTCCTCGCCGAGCATGTCCGGCATGCTTTGGCAGCTGCCATCACCCAGCAGTACGTGGCAGCGGACGGCACGCTGGGCGCGCTGGTACTGCATCCTGACCTGGCGACGCAGCTCCAGGAATCGATCCATCACGGTGAGGATGGGCCACAACTGGCGCTGCCACCGGAGCGCTTGCAGGCATTGCTGAGCGCTGTAGCCCAGGAGATGGAGCGCGTGGCGGCTCTCGGTTATCAGCCGGTGCTGCTCGCGCCAGCCAGCCTGCGGGCTGCCCTGAGTCGCACACTCCGCCGCTCCTTGCCGAACCTGGCAGTCCTGGCTTACCACGAGGTCGCACCTGGAATCCGCGTCCAGATTTTGGGAACCGTGAGGGGGTAAGTCATGCTGGAGGCACGCACCTACCGGGCAGAATCGATCCAAGCCGCGCTCCTCTTGGCCAAGGCGGAACTCGGGCCGGATGCCGTCATCTTGGACGTGCGTCACCTCGAACCGCGTCATCTCCTCGGCGGGCCAGCCGTCGTGGAACTCGTGGCTGCACCGGGGTCGCCTGCAGTCCAACGCGGCCCGGGAACGCCGGGAATCCCGGCGATCCCAGCGATCGGTGATCCGGTCGTCCTGGGGCTGACAGCGCTCGGGTTGAGTCCACGCTTCGCGGCGGAACTGGTCCAGGCTTACCGGCAAGGGAAGGGTCCGAGCCGCGATCTCCGTCGAGTACTGGCCGCTCGGATTGCGGAGTACATCACGGTGGCGCCGTGGTTACCGCTCGGGGGACGCATGATCCTGGCGCTCGTCGGCCCGACCGGTGTCGGCAAGACGACGACGGCGCTGAAGCTCGCGGCGGCAGCTCGAACCGATGGCTTCGCGGTGCAACTCATCAGCTGCGGGGGCGACGAAGCGCACGACGCGCGCAGCGAGACACTGGCGCGGAGCTTCGGCCTCCCCTTCACCCGCGCGGCGAATGGGGTCGAACTCCAGCGGGCACTCCGGATGACGAGCGGCCAGCTGGTCCTGATCGACACGGCAGGGGCGAACCCGTTCGATCCGCGCGCCATCGCGGCGCTGGAGGGAGTTCTGGCCAGCGAGCACGTGATCGTCGCGCTGACGCTCTCCGTCGGAGGCGACCTGGAAGAAACGCTCGAAGCGGCGCGCCGTTATGCGCCGCTGCGTCCTCGGGCTCTCATCCTGACCAAGCTCGACGAGACCCGGCGCCCGGGACTGGCCCTGGGCCTGGCTGAACGGCTGGCGCGTCCCCTGTTGGCGCTCACCACCGGCACCCGGATTCCCGACGACCTGGTGAGCGCTTCGACACCGGCGCTGACCGAGCTCGCTGCCTGGACGCTGGAGCGCCTGGAACGACGAGCCGCCGTTCGTCCCCCGTCCTAGGACCGACGCACTGCCTGTCCTAGGACGCCCGCACTGCGCGCTTTGGGTCGGGCAGGGCTGGGCTGGTCGATGGTCGAGAGGTTAGGGTGAACGATGCAGGGGTGGGACGCACGACCACTCGAGAGGGTACCCGGATGCAGGACGCAAAGCAGTCCAAGCCATTGACGATCCGGCCACTGATCCTCCTCTCCAGCATCGCGGCATTCCTCGTGGTGTACCTCGGGGGCATCCTGCGCGGGCAGTCGCTGATCTGGGTCGCGGTCAGCAGCGCGAGCGCACTCGTCCTGGTGCTGATCGCTGGGCTCATCATCGAGCGCTTGCTCGCGAGTTCGAGCGAACCGGAAGAGGCTGCAGCGATCTACGAGCGCTCGCCCGCCAGAAGCGAGCAGCGTGAGACCTCGTGAGCCGAAAGGGCCGGCCGATGGCGATCCCGGCACGCCAAGAAGGAAGGCTTCGCCAGCGGCTCCGCCGCATCGAGGCCCGTGACGACACACGTGCGCAACTCGTCGAGCAGTACGCACCGCTCGTCAAGTACGTGGTCGACCGCCTGCGACTCTCGCTGCCCCCGAGCGTGGAGCGGGACGACCTCATCGGCTACGGGACGATCGGTCTCCTGGAGGCGCTGGACCGGTTCGATGACACGCGGGGGGTGAAGTTCGAGACCTACGCAGCGATGCGGATCCGCGGGGCCATCCTCGATGCGCTGCGCACGCTCGATATCGTCCCGCGGAGTGCCCGCAGCCGGGCACGCCAGATCGAGCAGGCGACCCGGGAGTTCTTCGCCGAGTACGGGCGGATGCCTAGCGAGAACGAACTGGCCGACCATCTCGGCATGACCACGACCGAACTGCAGCAGGCGATCAGTGACGCTGCCTGCCTTTTCCTCCCGCTGCAAGCGAGCGAGGATCCGGACACGCTCACGCTCGAAGAGCAACTCGCTGACCCCAATGCGCTGGAGCCGGGCGAGGTCGCTGCCGAAGAAGATCTCAAGCAGCGGATCGCTGCCGCACTGGCCACGCTGAGCGAGCGCGATCGCCTGATCGTCTCGCTCTACTACTACGAGGACCTCACCATGCGGGAGATCAGCCAGCTGCTCGGCATTTCCGAATCACGGGTGAGCCAGATCCTCAACCGAGTGCGGTTGCAGCTGCGCGCCCTGTTGCGCGAGCGTGGCGTCGGTCTGGACGACCTGGAACCGGGGGCGAGATGAGTTTCGGGCTTATGGAGATGCAGGTGGTGGCGCTCATCGGACTCCTGGCGATCGCCTCGCTGACCGCCTGGAGTTCAGCGACCCTCTGGCGACGGCAGCGGAAGCTGGAAGAACTGGTCAGCGAACTCGCGGCTTCGCTCGGGCAGCGATCGGGAGAGGGAGAACTGGCTCCCCGTACCGACGAAGGAGAGGACCAGCTCCCCGGTCTCGCCGATCTGGTGGCCTCGCTGAAGGCGGCTGATCGGCAAACGGTGGAAGACCTGTTGCGCACGCCGGTCGATCTCCCACGGGCCACGGCGATCGAGGTCGATCGACCGACAGAGCGAGCAGCGCGCTTCGGTTTTCCCTCGCGGAGCCACCCGCAAGGATGGGAGGCTTGACGCCGTGCGGTGGGTGGACGGGAGAAGCGTTCTGGAGGAGCCGGAGACGATCCTGGGTCGCGAGCGGACGCGGGTGGTGATCGAGCCGGTCCTGACCGGCTGGCATCTTCTGATCACTAGTCTCCTCCTGGCCATTGCGCTCTGGCTGTGGGTGAGCGAGCGACTCCAGGCCGAAGCGTTTCCGGTGCGCGTGATACTCTCCTATGTGCCGACCGTGAGTACCTGGGGACCATCGCAGGCGACCGGCGTCGCCCTCATCACGTTCAGCGAAGGGGACGTGCGGGCTGATTTCGTCGATCTTCCAGTCCTGGATGGCGGAAACCGTTACGCGCTGTGGCTCATGCGGTCGAAGACCAAAGAAGCCTTTCTCCTCGGGAAGTTCGATGCCAAGGAGCTTCCGGTCACGCACGTCGACCTGCTCCTGCCGGACCCGATTCCGGAGGATGGGTGGGACATGCTCCTGGTTACCGTCGAACCGGAACCGGACCCTGACCCTGGCCCGGACAGTCGCTGGGTCCTGGTCGGTGCCCTACCCGGCACGCCGGTCGAACTGGAGCTCATGCCACCGGCGCTGCCACAAACTGGAGAGGTGCGGCACGATGGAGCGACACCACCGCTCGTGCTGGCCAATCTGATGGTGCTGATCCTCCTGGGGTTGCTACGCCCCTGGCGGCCGGCCCCGGCAGAAGCGAGGAGAGCACGATGATCCGCACGATCTACCAAGCAGCGGCTGGAATGATGGCGCAGTTCGCGCGCCAGCTGACGCTCGCAACAAACCTGGCGAACATCGAGACACCCGGATACCGGCAGCAAGAGAGCACGATCCGGGACTTTCAACAGATGTTCCTCCTGCGGCTCGGCCGAGGGGAGGCGAGTCCGATCGGCACGCTCTCGACCGCCGTCCGCTGGGACAAGCCGCTGGTCGATCTGCGCCAGGGCTCGCTGATCGAGACCGGGCGCCCGCTCGACCTGGCTCTGGCCGGTCGTGCCTTCTTCGCAATCCAGACGCCGGACGGCGTGGAATACACGCGGGACGGACGCTTCCAGCTCGATGCCCAGCGACGCCTGGTCACGGCGGACGGTCATCCGGTACTCGGAGAGCAGGGGCCACTGGTGCTGCCTGCGGGAGACATTTGGGTCGAACCGGACGGCACGATCCTGGTGGGGGAGCAAGTGGTGGGGAGACTGCTCCTGGTCGAATTTCCGCCGGACGCACAGTTCGAGCCGGTGGCAGGGAACCGGTATCGAACCGACGCGACCGGAGCCCCCTCTGAGACCACTGGCGTCAGCCAGGGTTTTCTAGAAGCCTCGAACGTCGATCTGACCCAGACGTTGACCGACATGCTGGCAGCCACGCGCAGTTACCAGCTGGCAGCACGGTCGCTGCAGCTGGCAGACGAGACGCTCCGCTTGGCCGTCAACTCGGTCGGTCGGGTGAATCAAGGATGAGGTGACGAGCGATGGAAGCGTTGTACTTCCCGGCGGTCAGCGGCGTGCGAGCGCAGCAGGTGCGACTGGATACGATCGCGCACAACCTGGCCAACTTGGAGACGGACGGCTTCAAGGCGGCGCGCGCCGACTTCACCGCGGTCCCGCCACAGGAATACCGGGTGGCTCGAGCTGGCGAGGCGCCGCTGGGGCCGGTGCCGATCGGATCCGGTGTCGAGCTTTCCGCGACGACACGCCAGTTCACGCTGGGACCAGTGGAGGTCACCGGCGATCCGTTCGATCTGGCGCTGGCTGGACCGGATACGTTCGTGGCGACGGAGCTTCCAGACGGGACCACTGCTTTTCGGCGCAGTGGCCGCCTGAGCATCGATGCGACCGGCCGGCTGGTGTTCGAGGACGGGAGTCTCCTCCAGCCCCCGCTCGTCCTGCCGGCAGGAGCACAGCTCGATCGGATCGCACCGGACGGAACCGTCTTCGTGCGAGCCGCCGGGAGCGGCGATGCCCAGCCGATCGGGCGATTGGAACTGGTGCGCTTCCCGAACCCTCAGGGTCTCCTGGCCGCGGGACAGGGACGTTGGATCGCGACCGAGGCAGCCGGACAACCGGAAACCGGAGCACCGGGGGAGGGGAACTGGCCTCCAGTGCTGAGCGGGGTGCGCGAACATTCCAACGTCGATCTCGTCGATCAGATGACGCAGCTCATCATGGCGCAACGGGCGTACACGGCCAACCTGCGCTCCTTGCAAACGATCGACGAACTGATCGAGATCGCGACGCGGCTGCGGCAGTAGCGTTGGGGAAAAGAGGTCACGGCACGACCCCTTCAGAAGAAGGCGCGGCCTGCCGATAGACTGGAATGAGCGGCGAGCCAGCGCCGCACGTGACCAGAGACCGAGGAAGGAACGATGGTCAACCAAGTCGGACACGTCTGGCACGATCCCTCGGTCCAGCGGGTGGAGACACCGGAGCAGCAGCACGCTCGCCAACCGGTGACGCCGCCGAGCCGTCCAGATCGCCCGCAGCAGGCCGCGGAAGTGGCCCCGGAACTCCAGGAAGTCCAGCGGGCGATCGAGGTCGTTCGGCAAGCACCGGATGTCCGCGAGGGACGAGTGGCCGCGATCCGCAAGCTGCTGGAAGCTGGCAAGTACCAGGTTCCGCTGGCAGCGGTGGCGGATCGCATCGCTGCCGACTTGCGGCCCACGCTGGACAGCGAGTAACGGCCGGGGGGTCACATGGGGAAACGAACACCGGGGCACGGGGCGAGCGATGACCTCGCCGCGATCGGCGAACTGTTGGCCGCGCTCGTCGAGGCGCTCGCAGGCGGCACACCCGAAGAGATCAGCGCACTGGCCCGCATCCTGGAGAGCAAGGCGAGCAGCATCAACCTACCGGCAAGCGATGCTGCCCGGCTGGCGGCGATCGCGACCTTGCGAACCCGGGCGGCGCTGCTGGTCGAAACGCTGTTCGCAACGACCGATTGCTTCCTCAGCGAGGCGATCGCTGTCCAGGCGCGCAGCCAGGGTTACCGGCCGCGCGCCGGAGCCTGGCGGACAGTGGGTGACCTGACCGGCGAGATCGGCATCCGCGCGAACGGGGCACGTTCGGGGCTCGCCGAACTGCGCGCCTAGCCTTCAGATGCAGGCCCGAGCTGCCGATCATTCCCAGTAGCAGAGCGACGCGGGAAGGCAGGCACGAGGATGGTCTTCCGGGCACTGGAGACAGCGTTCCGCGGGTTGATGGCCCAGCAACGGGTCGTCGATACGGCCAACCACAACATCGCCAACGCCAATACGCCCGGCTTCGCTCGCCAGCGCGTCTCTCTGGTGCCGAGCATGCCGTACACCGTGCCCGCCTTCAATCGCAGCGGACTGGCCGGGCAGGTGGGGACCGGCGTCCTGGTGGCCAGCATCACCCGCGTGCGCGAGTCGGTCTTCGACCTCCAGTATCGGGTGCAATCCCAGGCATTGGGCGAAGCCTCGACGCTGGTCGACGCGTATGCCCAGATCGAGGCGGTCTTCAACGAGCCGACCGAGGCTGGCCTGGGCACGCTCCTCGATCGTTTCTGGCGTGCCTGGCAAGCGGTCGGGAACCAACCGGAGGATCTGGCCGCGCGGGCAGCCCTGGTGCAGGACGCGACGACGCTCGCGACCAACCTGAACCGGATGCGTCGCCAGCTTACGGAGCTGCAGGCCGACACCGTGACCAAGCTGACGCTGCAGGTGAGCGAGGTCAACAGCATCGCCGAGCGACTGGCAAGCCTCAACCAGCAGATCGTGGCAGCACTGGCCACCGGACAGACGCCGAACGACCTCATGGACCAGCGCGATCTCCTATTGGACAAGCTGGCGCGCTTTACCGGCGCCACGATCCGGCCTTTGCCCAATGGGGCAGTCAACATCTACCTGGGCGGGTACCCGCTGGTCGATCAGGATCAGTGGTTCCCGCTCAGCGTGCAGGTGAGCGGAGGCACCGCGAGCGTGCTCTGGCAAGGGACGACGAGCCCGGTAGCGCTCGAACGGGGCTCGTTGCAAGCGTTGCTTCACCTTCACAACGCGGTTCTTCCTGGGCTGGTGCAGAAGCTGGAGGATATCCGCGACGCGCTGGCTAACGAAGTCAACACACTGCACATGACCGGCTATGGCCTGAGCGACCTCCCCGGGCCGCCACCGGGACGCCCGTTCTTCCGGATCACGGCCGGCGGTGAACTCGAAGTCGAGCCGAGCCTGGTGGCCGACCCGCAACTGATCGCGGCCGCCGATGCCCCGGGGGAACCAGGCAACAACGCGATCGCGCGGCAGATCGCCGAGCTGCGCTCCAAGCTGGTTCTCAACAGCGGGACCGCGACGATCAACGATTTCTACAACACGCTGGTGGCCGAGGTGGGCGGGGCCTCGCAGACGGCGCAGGTCACGCGCGACAACCAGCGTGCGCTGGTGGAGGCGATCGACCGGCAACGGCAGGAAATCATGGCGGTTTCCCTGGACGAGGAAATGGCGAACCTGATCAAGTACCAGCAAGCCTATGGAGCAGCGGCTCGAGCGATCACGGCAGTCGACGAGATGCTGGACCGGATCATCAATGGGATGGGCCTCGTCGGGCGCTGAGGCCGAGCGAGTGGAAGGATGACAAGCGATGCGCGTGACGCACGGCATGCTGGTCGACACCTTACTCAAGAACCTTTCCGGGAATCTCGCCCGGATGGAACGGGTCTACCAGCAGATCACCTCGGCCCGACGCATCTCGCGCCCCTCCGACGATCCGGTCGGCACTGCGACCGTCCTGCGACTCGGTTCGGCTGCTCAGGAGATCGAGCAGTATCTGGCCAACGTCGAGCAGGCGCGGACCTGGCTGGATCTCACCGACCAGGCCTTGACCACCATCGGGCAATCACTGCAGCGGGCCCGCGAACTGGTTGTGCAGGCCGCCAACGATACGCTCTCGGCCGATGATCGGCAAGCGATCTGGCAGGAACTCACGGCACTCCAGGAACAGATCGCAACGACCGGGAACTATGCCCACGCCGGGCGATACCTGTTCGCCGGCAGCCTGACGCAGACCGAACCCTTCGACCTTTCGACCGATCCTCCGACCTATCGCGGAAACAGCGACCAGCTCCAGCGACTGATCGACCGCGGGGTCACCATCGACATCAACGTGACGGGCGACACCGCGATCGTGCCGGTCCTCACGGCGATCAAGCAGGCACGTGACGCGGTGGCAGCCAATGATCCGGTTGCAATCCGCTCGCAGCTGGCAGCGATCGATGCGGCGCATACGCAACTCCTGGCAGCTCAGGCCTCGGTGGGTGCACGGGTCAACCGTCTGGAGGCCCAGCGGGATCGCTTGCTGGATGCGCATACCAGCACGCTGCGACTCGCCAGCGAGGCTGGTGATACCGACATGGCGGAGGCGATCACGCGCTTTTCCAAGGAAGAGTTGACGTATCGCGCAGCGCTGCAGGCGGGAGCCCGGGCCATCCAGCCGACGCTCCTCGACTACCTGCGCTGACGAGCGGGAAAGGAGGAGCGATGATCGAGCGGCTACCGGAGACGATGACGGCGAGGAGCAGGCAGGGAGAGCTGATCTTCCCCAACGGTTTGATCGGCTGTCCGACATGGCGACACTTCGCCGTCGAGGAACCAGGGGACCTGCCAGGGCTCTTGCTCTTGCGCTCGCTCGACGAGCCGGGCATCGAGTTCGTCGTGGCACCGGTGGCCGAACTCGTCCCCGACTTTCTCGAGCAACTCGCGCCGAACGATCGGGCTACACTGGCCGCTCTGGGGGTCGGGATTTCCGAGGAGGTCGAACTCTGGGTCACCCTGAGCGTGCACGACGACGGGACGGTGACAGCCAATCTCCTGGGGCCGCTGGTCCTGGACTTCGGGCGAGGGTGCGGAACGCAAGTGGTGCTGGCCGACTCCGGCTGGGGAACGCGGCACCCCCTGGTCACGGAATGAAGGGGCCAGGCGATGCTCGTCCTGACGCGCCGGACAGGCGAAGCGTTCGTCATCGGTGAGGGAATCCGGGTCGTCGTCCTCGCCGTCGAGGGGGAACGGGTCAAGCTCGGGATCGAGGCACCACGCGAGGTCCCAGTGGTGCGCAGCGAGCTCCTGGCGGTAGTCGAGGCAGCCAACCGACAGGCCGCCGGGACACGCACCCAGGTCCTGGAGCGATTGAAGCGGGTCTTCACCAGCACGAGTCGATCCTAGCGGCTGCCTTCCTGACCCAGGACAACCTCGCTGTCGAACCAGCCCCGCAGTGCGTCTCGTCGCTGATCGCAAGGCTGTTGAACGAGGCTCGCACGAGGTGAGCCGGAACCAGTCAGCTCGGTTCGGGTCCGCCGTCATCCAGATGACCGGCGAAGCGCAGCCCCGCATCCGGTAGGAAACGCGGATCGGAGCTCGCTCGGCCATCTCGCTCACGACCGAGCGGCCTGGTCGGCTGGCAGTGGTGAGGAAGCGGCCACTGTCCGACATATCGTGCGACCGGAAGACCCCTCCGTCCGTTCTTTTCATTAGCGCGAGTTCAGGGGAACCGGTGATGACCAGGGAAAGCGTTTCTTCGAGTGGCTGGTTGGGGTGATGAGTCGAGCCTCAGCGAGCAGAGAGGCGGGGACCGGTGAGGCCATGGAGGCTTCTTCTCGAGGAATGGCCGAAGGAGTGGGTCGGGTTCGTCAGCGAGCTTCCCGGATGCAGCGTGAAGGGGAGAAACCGCGACGAGGTCCTGGCACGGGCGCCGGAAGCGATCGCCATGCACCTGGCCTGGCTGGACGCTCATGACCTTCCGCGGCCGGAAGGAAGCGGCCCCGAGGTACGAGTAGCCGAGGAGATGGCTGCCACAGCACAGGGCGTGGGGCCACTCTTCCACGATGACCGGCAGCCGATGCGCCTCGAGGAAATCGAGGCGGTCCATCGTGTCGGCAGTGCGGCGGTGGCTGATCTCCTGGCGCTCTGGGAGCGTGCGAGCGAGTGGGAGCGACGAACCAGGTCCGCTCGTCAGGCGGGCTGGACACCATCGGAGATCCTCCGGCATGTCGCAGAATCGGATCGCTGGTACGCCGCGCGCCTCTCGCCCGATGTCTCGGGGATGGCGCTTCCCGACGATCCAGCCGAGGCGATCCGGCGAGCGGACCGGGCGTTCATCGGGGTGGTGCGCGCCTGGTGGAGCGTTTGGGGCGAGACGGTCGTCGAGCGAGAAGGCGAACAGTGGACGGTGCGCAAAGTCCTGCGCCGCCGGACTGCGCACCTGCGCGAGCACGCGCAGCAACTCGCTCAATGGCTCGGGGAATGACAGACTTCTCGGCACGTCGGCTGGAGCGGCACCAACCGCCCTGCTGTCGACAGCGCTTGCAACGACGACTGGTTCTCATCAGCAGAACAGGCGCCAGGTGGCCGGATCGCGCCCAGCTGCAGCATAGTCGAAGTCGCTGGCGAAGGATTGGAGACAGGTCGAGCCAGCGAGGACGCGCAGAGCGACGTAGCGCGAGAGTGCGGTGATCGGCCGATCGGGGTCACGGAGTTCCTCGAGTGTGAAGAAGCGGGCCTCGTCGATTTCCTGGCCATCGGGGCTCGGCTCGCCGGCTGACCAGTCGAGGAGGAACATCACATAGGTATCGGAACGCGGTCCGTCGCAGCGAGTGCGGACGCCGACGATACCGCGGACGATCGCACGGATACCGGTCTCTTCGGCGATCTCGCGGAGAACGGCCTGGTCGAGCGTCTCACCGGGCTCGACCAGGCCACCGGGAAAGAGATAGGTTCCCTGGGCTGGGCCATAGCGCTGGCGAACCAGGAGAATGGAACCGGCACGGCGAACGATTCCACCGACCGCGATGACGTGGGCGTACTGACTGGTCATCGGCGCTTCCCTCCTCGTGGCCCAGCAGACCGGAGCGGAGCCGCTCGCTCAGTATGGTGGCTGGACAGGTGATCCGGCGCAAGAGCAGGGTCGTGGGAAGGCACGAGTCAGCGCGGCGGTAACCAGCGGGCAGGGAATCGCTGGCACCAGGCCACAGGCACGCATGGTAACGGAGGCGGACGAGCTGCTCACGGCTGAGGAACGAGATCGCGCGGGTTGTGGATTTTCCAGAAGCCATCCTCGTAGACGAGCCGGAACATGTAGGTGGAGACACGCGGGCCGAGACGCTGGACGACGATGACCGAAGCCTGGTCGCCGCGAATCTCGGGCGGATCGATCTGCAGGATCTCGATCCGTGGACCGAGTTCGGCAGCGATGCGCACCACCTCGGCGAACTCGTCGAACGATTCCCCCTGGTTGGTGGCGCGGGAGTGCATGAGCCAGGCTTCGCCAGCACGACCATGGTAGACAGCATCGAGATAGCGAGTCACGACGGCGCGGATCTCGTCCGCTGGATCGGCAAACGGCGTCGGCTGGAGAGTCGGGGCGGGTCGACTACAGGCCAGCAAGCTCGTAACCATACAGAGGACGAGGATGAGACGACGCATCCGGCGGCCTCCCACGAGGATACGTGAAGAAAGGATAGCGAGTCCCCTTGACGAGGTCAACGGATGCGTTTACAATGTCGGCAACAGCCCAGATGCGGTGTACGAGTACGGCGATCCGAGTGGAGCGAGGAGGATCTAGGATGGCCGCAACGTTGTCGCGTCGACGTTTCCTCAAAGTCGGCGGAGCAGCGGCCGGAACGGCGGTCGGGGCGCTCGCGGGGCTCGGTGTGGATCTGCGGCCCAAACAGGTGCGCGCCCAACAGTTGCGCATCAAGGACGCGCAGGTCTACCCGAGTGTCTGCCCCTACTGTGCGGTCGGCTGCGGCACACTGGTGCACGTCGTGAACGGGCAGATCGTCAACATCGAAGGGAACCCGAAGAGTCCGGTCAACAAGGGGAACCTCTGCCCCAAGGGTGCAGCCACCTACCAGCTCCACGTCAACCCGAACCGCTTGACGAAGGTGCTGTATCGCAAGCCGTACGGCACGCAGTGGGAAGTCGTCGACCTCGACTGGGCGATGGACCGGGTCGCTGAGCTGGTAAAGAAGACGCGCGATGAGACGTTCGTCGAGACGCTGCCGAACGGTAAGCGCGTCATGCACACCACGGCGATTTTCGCACTGGGTGGTGCAACGATCGACAACGAGTGGAACCACATTCACCAGAAGCTGATGCGCGGCCTGGGGATTGTCCGGATCGAGAACCAGGCGCGGATATGACACAGCTCGACCGTCCCCGGTCTGGGGACTCGGCTCGGGCGCGGTGGCGCGACCAACCACGCGGGTGACTGCGTCAACTCCGATCTGATCGTCATCATGGGCTCGAACATGGCGGAGAACCACCCGGTGGCGTTCCGCTGGGTGGCGGAGGCCAAGCGGCGCGGAGCCAAGCTGATTCACGTCGATCCGCGCTTCACGCGGACATCGGCGATGGCGGACCTCTATGTCCCGCTCCGCTCCGGGACGGATATCGCCTTCCTGGGCGGGCTCATCCGCTACATGATCGAGAACGAGAAGTATTTCAAGGACTACGTCGTCAACTACACGAACGCGGCGACGATCATCCGCGACGATTTCCAGGATACCGAAGACCTCGAAGGTGTCTTCTCCGGCCTCAAGGAAGCACCCCAGGGGACGAACCAGAAGTACGTGTACGACAACGCGACGTGGCAGTACAAGCGGACGGCACCGTTCGACGCGGCCAAGGCACGCGAGGAAGCGATCAAAGCGGCGACCTTCGCCGAGATGATTCAGAAAATGGTGCCGCCGCCGGCCGAGAAGGACCCGACGCTGCAGCACCCGCAGACGGTGTTCCAGATCATGCGACGGCACTTCTCGCGCTACACACCGGAGATGGTGGAACAGATCTGCGGGACACCGAAGGAGCTGTTCCTCCGGGTCGCGGAGATGCTGGCCGAGAATTCCGGCCCCGAGCGCACCACGATGTTCGTTTACGCGATGGGCTGGACGCAGCACACGTACGGCGTGCAGAACATCGGTGCGGCAGCGCTCCTGCAGCTCTTGCTCGGGAACGTCGGGCGGCCAGGTGGCGGGATCTTAGCGTTGCGCGGGCACGCCACGATCCAAGGCTCGACCGACGTGCCGACGCTCCACCACTCGATCCACGGCTACATGGCGCACCCTGACGCACGCCGACGCCATGACACGCTGCGGGACTATATCCTGACCGAGACGCGGCCGACCGGATACTGGGCCAACCTGCCGAAGTTCATGGTGAGCTACCTCAAGTCGATGTACGGGGATGCCGCCAAGCCGGAGAATGACTTCGGCTACGACTGGCACCCGAAGATCGCCGGGGACTACTCCTTCATGGCCAGCTTCCACGCGATGGCGAAGGGCGAGATCAAGGGTGCCTTCTTCTTCGGCCAGAACCCGGCGACCTCGATCAACGGCGGGCTGATCCGGCGGGCACTGGCCAATCTCGACTGGATGGTGGTGAAGGACAACTTCGAGATCGAGACAGCAGCCTTCTGGTACAAGTCGCCGGAAGTGGAGAGCGGCGAACTCAAGCCGGAGCAGATCAAGACGGAGGTCTTTCTCTTCCCGTCCGCGCAAGTGGGGGAGATCGAGGGAACCTTCACGAACACCCAGCGCTGGATCCAGTTCCACGAGAAGGCCGCCGATCCTCCCGGCGACTGTCGATCCGACGCCTGGTTCACGCACCAGCTGGCGCTGCGGCTCAAGAAGCTCTACGCCGACTCGACGCTGCCGCGCGACCAAGGCTTCAAGAACCTGACCTGGGACTTCGACTACGAACCGGGCAAGTATCCGACCAACACGCGGATCCAGGGCGAGCCGGACGTCATGAAGATCTGGCGGGAGATCAACGGGTTCAAGACCGACACCGGCGAGCTCCTCAAGGGGTTCGGTGAACTCAAGGACGACGGCTCGACCACCTGTGCGTCCTGGATCTACTGCGGGGCCTATCCGGAGGAAGGCAAGTTCCTGCCGGCCAACCGGAACCCGGATCCGGACGACAAGCCGGGGACGCATCTCGGTTGGGCCTACGCCTGGCCGGCGAACCGGCGCATCCTGTACAACCGGGCATCGGCGGATCCGAACGGCAACCCGTGGTCGGAGCGCAAGAAACTGATCTGGTGGGACGCTGGCCAAAAGAAGTGGGTCGGCTACGACGTCCCGGACTTCCCGGCGACCAAGGCGCCCGATACGCCAGCCAAGCCTGGTGCCGCCGGTATGGATGCGCACGACGGTAAGAGCCCGTTCATCCTGTTGCCAGACGGGAAGGGCTGGCTCTTCGTGCCGACCGGGCTGCAGGACGGACCGCTGCCGACGCACTACGAGCCGATGGAGTCGCCGGTGCCCAACCTGCTCTACCCGAAGTGGCAGACCAACCCGATCGCCAAGATCTACGAGCACGAGCGGAACCAGCTCGCCCAGGTTGGTGATCCGCAGTTCCCGATCGTGCTGACGACGTACCGCTTGACGGAGCACCACCTCTCCGGGGCCATGAGCCGCTGGCTGCCCTGGCTGGCCGAGCTGCAGCCGGAGCTGTTCGTGGAGATCAGTCCGGAACTGGCGCAGGAGAAGGGGATCCAGAACCTCGATTGGGTGCGGATCACCTCGAAGCGCGGCTCGATCGTGGCCAAGGCGCTGGTGACACCGCGCTTGCGGCCGCTCACGGTCAACGGCAAGACCGTGCACCAGATCGGCATGCCGTGGCACTGGGGCTTCATGGGTCTGTCCACTGGCGACGTGGTCAACGACTTGACCTCGTGGGTCGCTGATCCGAACGTGATGATCCACGAAGCCAAAGCACTGTTGGTCAACGTCGAGAAGGCGAAGTAGTGGGGAACGGAGGAGTCCCCAGGGTGACTCGGCTGAGTCACCCTGGGGAGTTCCCTGAGGGAGACGAGCCATGGCGCAAGCGATGGGTTTCTTCACTGATACCTCGGTCTGCATCGGGTGCAAGGCCTGCGAAGTGGCCTGCAAGGCGTGGAACCAGCTCCCGGCCCGCAACGGCGGCAAGGTGCAACTCAGCGGCCAGTCCTACGACAACACCGTGTCCTTGAGCGGCATCCAATGGCGGCACGTCAAGTTCATCGAGCAGTTCAGCCCCGATCGCTCGACTGGCCGCTGGCTGATGATGAGCGACGTGTGCAAGCACTGCGTGCGGGCTGCCTGCTTGGAGGCCTGCCCGACCGGCGCCATCATTCGCACCGAGTTCGATACGGTCGTCATCCAGCAGGACGTCTGCAACGGCTGCCGGGCATGCATCTCGGCGTGTCCGTTCGGCGTGATCGAGATCAACCCGGAAACCAACACGGCGATGAAGTGCACGCTGTGCTACGACCGGCTGCAAGCCGGCATGGTTCCAGCCTGCGCGCAGGCCTGCCCGACGCAGTCGATCCAGTTCGGGCCGATCGACGAACTCAAGCAACGGGCACAACAGCGGCTCGAGCAGCTCCACGCGCAGGGGGTCACGCAAGCGCGCCTGTACGGGCACGACGAGTCGATCCTCGGTGGGCTCAACAGCTTCTACCTACTGCTCGACGAGCCGGAGACGTACGGCTTGCCGAAGAATCCGAAGCTACCGTCCACCAATACGCCAGTGGCAGCCGGACTCTCCACCGCCAGCGCGGTGGTACTCGGTTTGCTCGGGCTCGTCAGCCTACGCAAGCGCCGGATGGAGGAACTGGCGAGCGCTGCCCGCGAGCCGGAGAGCGATGAGTGAGGGGAGGGACAGCGATGCCGGACACCTTTTATTCGGTCTCGCCCCACTGGGGCTGGTACGCGGTCGTCGAGTTCTTCGTCGCCGGGCTGGCCGGAACGGCAGCGGGTATCGCGGCTCTCCTCTGGCTGTTCGGTCGCGGCGCCGATCGCATCGTCGCGCGCTGGGGCTTCGCGATCGCAACGGTCGGGAGCATCCTGAGCGGACTCTTGCTCATCTTGGACCTCAAGCGACCTGATCGCTTTTGGCATATGCTGCTGTTCTCGGAGACGTTCCTTCCGACGTTCCTCAAGTGGTGGTCGGTCATGGCGCTCGGTGCCTGGTCACTCTTCGTCTTCGGTGGAGCGTCGTTTCTCGCGCTCGTGGGGAGTCTTGCCGTCGAGGGACGGCTGCCGGCATCGCTCCGTTTTTTGGGACGAGGTATTCTGGGCACCATCATCGTCGTGGGCTCGGGGCTCGCTGGGACGTTCTACGCTGGCTACAAGGGTGTCCTCCTGAATTCGACCAACCGTCCGCTGTGGGGGGACACTGCCTGGCTCGGCGCGCTCTTCTTCGCGTCCGGTATGGCATCGGCGGCAGTCGTGCTGCTCCTTCTGGCCCAACGCTCCTCGCCCTCGACGGTCCCCACGCTTCGCCAGCTGCTGCTGGGAGCCCTGGGTGTCAGCATCGTCGCCGTCGTTGCCATGCTGGCGACTATGCCGACGCGCGTCACTGAACTCACGCTCGGTAACGTCTACGGTGTGTTGCTCGCTCTCGCGGTCGCCCTGGGGATGATCGTCCCAGCCGTCGTCGCCTGGCGGCCACAGCTGGTCGGGCGCCTCGCTGTCCCAACGCTAGCCGTTCTGGTGCTGGCTGGTGCCTTCGTGCTGCGTGCGGCACTGCTGCTCTCCTCGGAGGCAGTGTGAGATGTCGAGCAGCGCAACACTGCGACAGCTGAGTCGATTGGCCGCCCGTGGCTTGGTGGTCCTGCTGATCCTCGTCGCGTTGGGCGCCTGCAGTCCAGAGGCATCGCGGACGCGTGGCGGCGGTCCCGGCGGCGATATCGGGAACCGCGCCACTGAAGTGCAGCTCCATCCGGGCGGACCGAAGATCATTTACTACAACACGCCGAAAGAAGGAGAAGCGAGCCAGCTCGCCGGGATGCCGGTCGAATGACTGCGGTCATCGACAAGCTGGAGCAGCTGGCGGAGCGAGACGCCGTGCTCGCTCCGCTGGCTCGTTCCTATGCCGCAACGCTCCGCCTCCTGACCAGCCCGACCGGAACAGCGATCGCTGTCTTCCTCGACCCAGCTGACCGGCTGGCGAGCGGGGCAGTTCCGCTCCTGCACGGTCGCACGATCGCCACTGATCTCGGCGCGCTCCGCCAGTTGGCTGCTGACACGACCGCCATCTTCGTGCGCAGCGGTGTTCCCGAAGCGGGCACACTGCTCGACGCGGTCGCGAGCGACAGGCTCCCACTCCTCGATCTCGTGCGAGCTACCCTGTGCGCTGACCAAGAGAACCTTCAGCGACTCGCACTGGCTACACAGACATCCAATCAACTCGTCGCCGTGCTCGGCAGCGTGCTTGTGATCCCGATCGCAGCAGCGCTGGTTCGGAACAGTGCCGCAGCGTCGCCGACGAGATGGCAGGCTGGCTACTGCCCAGTCTGCGCTGCCTGGCCGACGCTGGCCGAACTGCGTGGGCTGGAACGCGAGCGCTGGCTCCGCTGCGGTCGCTGCGGGAGCGGCTGGCGCTTCCCACACCAGGAATGCCCCTTCTGCGGCAACAGCGACCACCGGCGCCTCGGCTACTTCGCCGAGGAGGGCAAACAGGACTCGCAGCGCGTCGAGGTCTGCCAGGCATGCCGTGGCTACGTCAAGACGTTCGCGACGCTCGGTCCCTGGAGTCAGGGGGAAGTCCTCTGGCACGATTTGACCACGGTGGAGCTCGATCTGGTCGCGGCCGAGCGGGACTACCGTCGGCCCGAGGGGCTCGGCTATCCGCTCGCCGTGCAGATCGTGGCGCGCGAACTGGCCGCCTAGGAGTCGACCATGCGACCAGCCTATGACCCGAACGCACTCGTGCGCCCAGCTGTCTTTTGCCGCGCGCTGCTCGATGCACTCGACGCCAGCGCGGGGCGGCGCAAGCGACGCAAGCGCGACCAGACCCCCGATGCTCTCGGCCAAGAACTCAAGCGGTGGATCCTGGAGCAAGCGATCGCGGCCGACCCCGAGCCGGACGCATTCGAAGCGTGGCTGCTCGACCTGGTCCTGCGCACGCCAGGAAGCGGTGGACTCCGCGCCATGTGTCAAGAGGTCTTCATGGAGTACCAGTTGGCGCAGCACGATCCCGACTTCCGCGCCTGGCTCGCGCTCGGCGCGCCGAGCGCCGATAAGCCGCTGAGCTGAGGAGCAGAGCCTGCGACGCACCCGGCCGCGCTCGCGGCCAGAACCGACCGCCGCTTCACTTGCGAGGCTCTACCGTCAACTTCGCGATCCCGCACCGCCGTATCGTCGGCAAGGCACGCCCTGCCCACGCTCGGTGCAGAGCGTGCCTGCCGACGGTTGGGGGCCAGACGCTATCACAAGAAGAGAAGACCAGCCACGATGCTGACCGCTGCCACGACGATCACCATGAGAGCCGGAACACGCCAATCGCGCAAGGCTGCCCCATAGATGAGCACGCTCGGCAGGCTGACCGCTGGCAGCGCCAGGAGCAGCGCAGCAGCCGGACCGGTCATCCCTTGCTGGATGAGCGGGGCGGCGATCGCCAGCTCGGTCCAGGTCGGGATCATGAAGAGGACACCGACCAGCGTAGCGAAGAGCACCGTGCCGACCGTGTTGCCACCACCCAGTGCCGTCAGGATCGGCGCAGCCCAGCCGACCACGGCTGCCGCGATGAAGAGCATGGGAATCGCCACGCGAGCGATCACCCAGGTCGTGCGGAGCCAGGCTGCAATCAATTCCGTCGGCGTGTCGATTCGGCGCCCAGCAAGATGCCGTTCGAACGCGAAGAAACTGGTCAGGCGCTCCAGCCAGCGGATACCTCGACCAGCAGTCCCCGCCTCGACGAGCACTGGTGGGCGACGCCGCACTGCAAGCGCGACCAGCCAGGTACCGAAGACCGCGAGCGCGATACCACCGACGATGCGGAGGAGGGCGAAGTCAGCTGGAAGAAGCGTTGTCGCCAGAAAGAGGGTGGTCACGTTGAGGAGCGGGGCAGCGACGACGAAAGCGAGGGACGACTCGAGCGAGGCGCCACCGCGATAGAGGCTCGCACCGAGCGGGCCGGCGCAACAGGAGCAGAAGGGATAGGCGAGGGCACTGGCACTGCCCAAGACGTGCGCGCGGAAGCCGCGCAGCTCGTACACCCGCTGCAGGCGCGGGCTAGCGCAGAGCAGCACGAGGAACAAGGCACCGAGCAGGATACCGAGCGTCGTGGCGTGCCAGACGACGAGCAGGAAGTTCGCTGCCTCACCGATCGGCCGGAGCCAGGTGGGCAGGGCATCGAGCGCGAACGTTTTGGCGATTCCCGCCTTCCCGGCCGAGGCGACCCGCTCAGCTTGGACGATCCGGTACACGAAGAGATCAACGACCAACATGGCCATCAGCAGGCCAGCGAGCACGTTCCGGGCCACACGGAGCCCACTCGGATCCCCGAACTGCTGCTCCGCTCCACGCATGACCCGATAGGCAGCGATGGCTGACACCAGCGCGATGGCGAGCACGAGGAGATGCCACGGCGTGTACTGGAGAAAGGCGGAAGGTGCACCGAGTTTCCGGTACACTGCAGGCTCCAGCAGAAATGCTCGCCGCATGTCGACGACGGTCGCGAGGACGACGGCGAGGCCCGCGACGAAGAGACCGAGCGACAGGACGAAGGTGGTAACGCGACCCTGCGAACGTGCAGCCCCGAGCGGGGAAACCGCACCACTCATCTGCATCCTCCATTCGCGGAACGTGCGCAGGACGATATCGTCCTTTGCACAACCGACTCGCTTTGCCGCTTCTCGATCTGGAGAATCAGGGGCGACCGCACCGGTCGCTAGGGGGTCGATCAGGGGCCACGCGGCACGCTCGGCCCGCCATCCTGGGCGAGGAGCCAAGCGCGTCCTGGGGTCCGATAGCGGTTCCCGCCGTGTTCTTGCATCGTCGCTCGTACGAAAATCATCACCGAACGGTTGCGGAAAGCGTAACCGAACTTTCTCCCGCATGTCAAGAGCGGACGACGCACACTTCTCCCGAGAGCAGTCAGCTCGCATGAGCCGCTGCACAGACCACCGACACCGGTGGAGAAGTTGACGAACGTCTTGGGTTCCGCCCCGGAAAGTGCGCTCAGATAGGCCGCTTTCGCTGCCCCAGCTCGTACGAGGACAACCGAGCCAGCGGACCAGGCCTGCCACGCAATCGATCGCGCATCGCTGAGAGGAAGCCAGGAGAGGTGGCGACGCACGATGACGCGTCCCAGCGTGCAGCAGGCACCTCGGCAGCGTGGCACTGGTTCACCCCGCCGCAGGCACCTCGCTCACTGCACCGAACCATGCGTGTCAGGTGCTGCATGTGACAGTGATCCCAGTCTCGGCCTGTGCGAGCACGCGTCGGCAGTGATCGGATAGTCGTCTCGATCGGCCCCGCCTTGGACGGTGCAGGACAGTACCACGCTCCCTCGCACCAGGATCCGGTATTTCGGCCCCAGGACAGCAGACCTGGCCACGATCAAGAGAGGCGAAGAGGGGCGGCGGTGCAGCTGGAGTCGCCGCACCGCCGCATCAGCGATGAAGCGCCGGTGACAGCGCTCGGGGGCAGTCTCGGCACACGCGAGAGCGAGCGGTCAATCCGGAAGACGAACTCGTCGAGCGGTGCAGCGCACTCTGCGATCCGCCTCTGATCTAGGAAACCACGGAAGCCGGGACTGCTCCAGCCAGGGTTCGAGCAGTCGGGCTGCTGCCGACGCCCACCGCGTGCCGGGTACTACCAGTTGGCAAGACCGTGCGCAACCAACGCGCTCGATCGGTGATCCCGATCGCAACAGGGATGGCACAGGCAGTGCGGGAAGCGTCGCAGGTCGATCACCAGCCGCATGCCATGCGCCTGGAGCAGCTCCAGGAACTCGGGGAAGGATCGATTGGAACGACCGACTGCGAAGACCAGCCCGGTCCACTCGCCAGACATCAGCGATCGACTGGTGTCAGAGCACGCGCACGATGTTGTGGCGCGACCAAACTTTCCGATCAGGTTCTGCAGGAAGAGTCCAGCCGGCTCGCTCGCTTCCACTGGGCGACGTCTCTCCCACCTCTCTCGATTCCCTGATATGGCGCAGCCAGCAGCACGAGAAAACCGCTATCAGATAGCGACCGGGCGCAGGATGCGTCCGACCCGCTGGTGGCAGAACGACAGCACAGCCTGTCAGAACGAGCAGACGGGGCTCGAGGCTCGGCGTCGCGTCGTCTCCCTCTCGTGGCGGTTCACGCACGTGTCGACCGGAGCCGGGAGACGCTGTCGCAGAAAAGCGTCTCCTGATCCGCGGTTCGCACAGCGTCTCGAGAAAAAGGGCGCGCCCCACGATCCAATCGCTCCGCGGGCGCCGCGATGGCGAAATGCGAGTACGCCAGGTTTCGGAGCAGCCTGAACCGCGACATCGTGACGCTCGAGTTGTCGCTCGAGCCATCCGAGCACCTCACGACATTCTTCTGAGGTGTCGATCGATCTGGAGGAAGCATCGCCATTCTTTTGACGGGAAGTCCGGTGCGTCTCACAGAGCAGCCCCTCAGTGGGGTGTCAGTCGATCAGTCGCGGCGCATCGAAGCCCTCACGCCGGTAGAGGCAGAAGCAGTCACGTCCACGTTGGCCGATTCGCAGCGAAGAATACCCAGAACGCTCGCCAGTTCGTCCCGCACTCGGAGCAGGCCACACCGTCCGACGAGCTCCTCGAGGCCCTGAGCGACCTCGTGACAGTAGTCGCGCATCTCGACGATCACTGGCTGAGGCAATGCTCACGAAACCAGCTTGACGGTGTCCGCGCGTCGACTGCCCGCGCGAGCCAAGCAGGCCAGCGAGGCGCAACGATTACCGAGCCCGCGTGAGCACGATTCGCCAGTCACTGGAGGATCACCGCTCTTTTACCAGTCCGTGCGAAGGTCAGGCCAGCAGTCGGGACACGTCCGGCGCACCGAAGTGTTCTCCCCGAGACCGCTCGCCGACCGGAAGTTTGCAACGAGCAGGGGAGCGCGCCCATTCTCCCGCTCCCTACTCTTCGCGCTCATCGCATGTCCAGGATGGAGCTTTCCAACCCCATCACTTCCGCAGACGGGGATCCGGAACGCACCCTGCGCCGGTCGTACGGGCACGGCAGTGATGAACCTGACCGCTCGCTCCCAGTCAGCTTGCAGAGCGAGATGCTCGTTCGAAGGAGACCCCCCATCGGGCAGCGCAAATCAGCGGTCCAGCGGTGAGCAGCCTGATGCGACTGCGGCGACAGAGCGCAAGACGAGACAGGCGCTCTCCGTACCTTGGGAAGACAGGGCTCATTCGTGCTGGTGGCCACGCTGTGTGGCTCATACCCAGTGTACTCTCGTCGCCTTCCGCGAGCTGCTTCACGCTCATCCCTGTGCGGATCCCTGGACTTTCCGCGCGGCTTCCTCGACTGCGGCTAGGATGCGGAGATAGGAGCCGCAGCGGCAGAGGTTCCCCGCTAGGTACTGGGCGATCTCGGTGCGCGTCGGGTGCGGGTTCTCAGCCAGCAGCGCAACCGTGGTCAGGATCATGCCAGGCGTACAGTAGCTGCATTGGAAGGCTTGCTTCTCCAGAAAAGCCTCTTGTACTGGATGCAATGCTCCATCGGGTCCGGTCAATCCCTCGAGCGTGGTGATCGACCAGCCATCGGCGAGCGCTGACAAAACCAGGCAACTCGAAGTCGGCTTTCCCTCGACGAGAATCGTACAGGCACCGCAAATGCCGATCCCGCACGTCTCGCGAACGCTCGTCAGCCCGCAGCGGTCGCGCAAGGTCTCGAGTAATGTCTCGTCGCAGCGCACACGAAGCTGGCGCTGCTCGCCATTGACGAGGAGCGTGATCGCCTGCTCCATCAGCTTGCTCCTTCGCGTTGCGACCGCAGGGCAGCGAGAACGCGCTCCGGCGTGAGCGGAAGCTCGACGAGGCGCGCAGCGGTCGCCCGCGCGACGGCATTGCCGATCGCTGCTGGAATCGGCGGTACCGCCGTCTCTCCCACGCCGTGAATCTCGGCACCCGGGCATTCCAACAGGTCGTGCGTCAACTCTTCCGGAAGATCGAGCATGGAGGGAATGAGATAGTCCGAGAGGTTCGCCGTCAGTGGCTGCCCTTGGTCGTACACCAGCGCTTCAAAGAGCGCGCTCCCCAGACCCATGATCATGCTTCCCTCGTTCTGCAACGCTGCCGTGAGCGCGTTGACGACCTTCCCCGCATAGACAGCCGCATGCAGGCGAAGCACCCGCACCTGTCCGGTCGCCAGATCGACTTCGACCTCAGCTCCAGCCGCGCCTTGGTGCCAGTGGGAGGAGGCGATGCCGTGGCCCGTCTCGTCCAGCCCGCCCTCGTTGCGGAACTCACCGTGCTCGACGAGTTCCTCGACGCCGCTCGTCGCTACCAGTTCACCCCAGCTGATTGCGCGCTCGGGCACCCCACGCACGCGCACGGCGCCGGGGACGAGTTCGAGATCATCCGGCGCAGCTTCCAGCTGATCGGCTGCCAGCTGTCGCAGCCGGTCGGCCAGCCGCTGCGCGGCCTGCTGTACCGCCATCCCCATCATGTATGTCGAACGACTGGACGTCGTGCGGTTATCGAACGGCGTCCGGTCGGTATCGGGATCGATGACTCGAACGGCGGTATACGGGAGAGCGAGTGGTTCGGCAGCGAGTTGCGCCAGGACCGTCCGCGCCCCCTGGCCGAGTTCGACGGTCGAAGAGTAGACGGTGACGCATCCGGAGCGGTCGAGGCCGACGCGGGCTTCCGAGCGACTCGGCGTCGTCATTCCTTTCATCACCACCGCCAGGCCCTTGGCACGCACGCGCCCCTTCGGCAGCACGACCGCTTCAGGCTGCCAGGCGATCGCGCGGGCAGCTGCTTCCAGGCACTCCTGGAAATGGACGTCGTGCAGCGTCTCTCCGGTCGCGAACTGGTCGCCGTCATGGAGGAGGTTGCGGAGACGGAACTCCAAAGGATCGAGACCGAGCGCATCGGCTGCGATATCCATCATCCGCTCGGAGGCCCAGACGATCTCGGTGACGGCATAACCGCGGAAGGCACCAGCCGGTGGAAGGTTAGTATAAACACAGTACGAGTCGACCGCCACGTGAGGAATCCGATAGGGTCCGACACTGCCGAACCCGCCCTTGCGAGCCACATCCGGTCCGCAGTCGGCGTAGGCACCCGTGTTCCAGTACGCCTGGACCTGTTTCGCCAGGATGCGGCCATCGCGAGTGAGACCGAGGCGAATGGTGACCACCGTCGCATGCCGGGTAAGGGTGACGAACTCCTCGTAACGGTCGAGCACCAGCTTGACCGGACGGCCAGTGAGGGCAGCCAGAAGAGCGACCTGTGGCTCGATGCGCGGAAAGACTTTACAGCCGAAGGATCCGCCCATCGGTGGGACGATGATCCGGACCCGCTCCGGGGGAATGCCGAAGAGTTGAGCGAGGATCTGCCGCGTATTGAAGGGAGTCTGCGTCCCACTCCACACGGTGAGGTGGCCGTCCTCCCAGACAGCGAGGGCAGCATGAGGTTCCATAGCCACGTGCTGGGCAGCCGGGGTGCGGAAGGTTTCTTCCAGCACGAGATCGGCCTCAGCGAAGCCGCGCGCGACGTCGCCGGTGGAGAGGCGGAAGTGGTTGCAGCAGTTGGTACCGAAGAGCGGACGCAGACCGAAGTAGACAGCGTGACCACGATGCGGCTCCTCGGGACGAAGCTCGTGGACGAGCGGTGCGCCGGGCTGCATCGCCTCGATGGGATCGAACACTGCCGGCAGCGGCTCGTACTCGACGGCGACGCGGGCGGCTGCCTCGCGTGCAGCGTGTGGATTCTCAGCGGCGACGAGCGCGACCATGTCCCCGACGTAGCGCACCCGGTCGATAGCCAACACCGGCTGGTCTTCGATCTGGGGACCGTAGACCGGCCGTAGGTTAGGGATCCGGGCGAAATCGGCCGCTGTGACCACCGCGACGACTCCAGGAACCTCCCACGCCGCACGGGTGTCGATGTGGCGGATGCGCCCATGCGGAACAGTGCTGCGCACGAGTGCAGCATGCAGCATGCCGGGGAGCGCGACATCCTGCGAGAAGCGGAGACGCCCAGTCACCCGCTCCACGGCATCGATCATCGGGACAGCCTGTCCAACACTCATCGCAAAGCCCTCACAGCTTCCAGTCGTTACCTCGCCGGGTCACGGGTCGGTTGCGTTCATCGCAGCAGCCCCTCACCGGTAAGCGGCCATCATCGCTGCCACCCGGAAAGAAGGCATGTCCGCGCCGCTCTGCCTCCGACGCACCCAGCGACGGACGGGAGGTGACAGTCGTAAGGCCCAGCGCACTGGACTCGCCTCCGGTCGAGGTGACCGTAACGCTCCCAGCAACGCAAATCCCGCACGCCGACTCGCGTGCCATCAGGCCGTACCCCGCACTCGAGCGGGGTAGAAAAGCCGAGACGCATCCGCACCGCAAGAGACCCGCGCACCCACGCTCCAGACGCCTCGCCGCACCTCCTCGTCGCAGCGCTCTTCAGGTGGCGCTCTGCGCCCGACGTGCGCCTACTCGAGAATCTCGACCACACCGGCCGAGCCGTTGACGCGGATGCGCTGCCCGGTCCGGATGACCTGCGTGGCAACCCCCGTCCCGACGACCGCCGGGATGCCGAACTCCCGCGAGACGACGGCAGGGTGCGAGAGCTGCCCACCGGAATCGGTCACCAGGCCAGCGATCTTGGTGAAGGCGATGACCCACGCCGGGTTGGTCATGCGGCAGACCAGGATCTCGCCCCCTTTGAGCGCATCGACGTCCTCCAGCGTGCGGGCGACGAAGGCGGTTCCCTCCACCACCCCAGCCGAGGCCGGGATCCCCTCGACCCGCTGGCTCACCTGGCGCGGCTGGAGCGAGTCGAAGAACCGCTGCGGGTACCCCCAGAGCGTCTTGTACGGCTCCTGGAAGAGCGCCCATTCGCTGGCAGTGCCGACCCAATCGCGCGGACGCACGGCCATGGCACGCTCGCGGGCAGCTCGTCGCTCGCGGACCAACTCCTTGGCATTGGGCAGGTTGGAGGGCTCCGCCGCCAGGACACGCAGCTCGTGATAGCGCAGGAAGAGCACGTCATCCGGTTGATCGAGAAGCTCGGCCTCCACCAGGCGCCGGCCGATCGCCAGGAGCACGTAGCGCAGGCGCGCAAACGTCCCCTGGTCGATATAGAAGTGGTGATCGGGTGTGAGCGGCATCATCTGGAGCACGCGATGGAGCGCTGCCTCGACACGCTCGCGCCCCCGTGCGTCGTCTGGTGGGATTTTGCTCAGGAGTTCCTGGATGGCCGCATCGCGATCCTGGCGCAGGCGTCGGATCGCCTCCGGGTAGGAGTAGTCGGTCTGGAGATACCCCTGGATGGCCGCGATGATCGGTGCCGGGTTTTCGTACCAGGTCGGATAGACGTACTCGTGGCTGTAGAGAGCCTTGTGGCCGAACTCGCGCTTGTATTCGTCGAGCCAGCGTAGAAACTCGCGACCCTCCGCCGTCTTCTCCAGTTCGGCGAGAATCTCGGCCGGCGTTTCCTTGCTGAAGGCCTCCAGGAGCACCACGTTGCGCTTGACGCGCTCCTTGAGTTCCCACAGCCCGTGCACGGCATCCCAGTTGCGGTCGCTATCGGAGACCATGATGCGTTCGAGCAGCGTCGGATCGACGTCGCCGATGACCTCGCGCACCGCAGCCTGGAAGTCGAGCGAGGCCTGGAACTGGGAGAGATTGAGAATCCAGTGAATACGCCAGTGGCGCTCCTGGATATCGATCGCGTCTTCCAGGAGCACCATCAGCTCGGGCAGCGTCGCCGTGTCATAGGGGTAGGTATCGAGATACTCGAAGTTGCGCTCGATCTCCGGTCGCAGCCGCTTCTGCCACCACTCGAGACCTTTTTCCGCATAGACCGGCATGACCATGCTATAGTACGGGGCGAGTTCAGCTGCCTCCTTGGGATCACGCGGGACAACAGCTGTGAACAGATACCCGTTGATCAGCTTGGCCTTCCAGTCGCGGCCGAAGGGGGCTCCAAAGCGCCGATAGAGATAGGCACAGGTCGCCCACCAGCCGCCGAGTTCGAAGAACATCGGCGAGAGCGGATTCGGGCAGTGAAGATCGTCCCACCACCAGAAAAGCTGCTTTTCCTCCTCGTTCTCCCATTCGACCGGGAACGACTCGTCGCCGAAGAATGTCACCGGCAGCTGCACCTCAGGTCGCTGCGCCGCCATGATTTCCCTCCTTCCTGTGGCTGCGGTCCACCATCACTCCGGCTCGATCAGGTCGTAGAACTCGGGCACGCGACTCTCCAGCATCGGCACGACGGTGTTGAGGATCTTCTCCTGAAAGTACGGCGTAGCCTTGTGCGCTTCGTAGTCCTCCCGACTCCGGTACTGCTCGTAGAGCAAGAATTTCCGGGGATCGTCCTGGGAACGATTGACATAGTAAACCAGACAACCAGGTTCTGCCCGCGAGAGGGTGACCATCTCTTTCAGGATGGCCGCGATCTCATCGGCCTTCCCTTCCTTCGCGTAATAGTGCGCCACGACCACGAACGGCATGACAGCCTCCTTCCCTTCCGTACCAGCGATTCAGCCCTCGACAGCACGCACGACGCGATTGCGCAGGATGCCGATCCCTTCGACTTCGAGCTCGACCACATCGCCCGGCTGGAGGTAACGCCCCAGCTCGAGTCCGCAGCCGTTGGTAACGGTGCCGGAGCCCCAGAGTTCACCAGGATAGATCGTCTCGCTCTGGGAGACGTGCGCGATGAGCTGGGCGAAGCTGAAGTGCATACCGCGGCTCGAGCCTTCCGACCAGACTTCCCCGTTGACTCGCGCCACCATGCGCAAGTTCGTCACGTCCAACTCGTCCGGAGTGACGAGATAGGGCCCGATCGCGTTTCCCGTGTCGAAATCTTTCCCCTTACTCGGCCCCATTCCGATCGGCGCCTCGCGCATCTGCTGATCGCGCGCACTGAAGTCATTGAAGATGGTGAAACCAGCGATGTAGCGATGAGCTTCCTCGACGGGGATATCCTTGCCACGCCGGCCGATCACCATACCCAGCTCCAACTCGAAATCGAACTGTTGGGTATAGCGCGGCATCACGACATCGGCATCGGGGCCGACTACGGTGTCCGGATCCCCTTTGTAGTAGGCCGGCACCTCGTACCAGGCAGGTGGAATCTCGCCACCCCGGCCGAGTGCACGACTGGCATTCCGCATGTGGCCCTCGAAGGTTAGAAAATCGCGGATGACGCGGGGGCGCGGCACGGGGGCGAGCAGTCGCACTTCCCCCAGCTGATAGCGTGTTCGCCGACCGAACGCTTCCTCGATGCGCAGGCCCTCCTCGAGAGCCTGGGCTGCGGCCTGCCAGCCCAGTTGACCGTGGCCGAGAAAAGCGACCATGTCGTCGGGAATGAGGAGAGCGGCGAGTCGCTCGGCCTCGCAGCCTGGATCGGTGCGGGCCAGATAGGCTGCATAAGCAGCCTGCAAGTCGACCAGCCAGCCCTCGGCCAGCGCTCCGATCCGACGCACCGGACCAGCCGGGCTCGGCACGGCAAAGGTAGCCAGCTTCATGCCTCCTCACTCCCTCCCGGATAGAGTCCAGCTCGTTGCGCTGCACGACGCAGAGCGCGGGCAACGAAAACGCGAACCATCTCGCGCCGATACCATGCGCTCGCCCGGAGATCGGAGACCGTCTCGACAGAGCGGGCGTACTCATCAGCAAGCGCTTCGAGGAGCGCGTCCTCGAACGGATGCCCTTGCGCGTGTTCTAAACTCTTGGGAAATCGCTGCGGGCGGTTCCCAGCAGCCCCGACCACGACCTCCAGCCGAGCGATGCGTCCGGCCGCATCGGGAACCACCAGCGCCGCGACACCGAGGGCCGGCCGATCCTCGTGCGAGCGCGTGCGGAATTTGAGATACGCCGCTCCCGAGCCTGGCGGCAACGGTGGTACGTAGACGGCAGTCACCAACTCGTCCGGCTCTCGCACTGTCTGGTAGGCATCCAGAATGAAGTCAGCGACGGGCACGAGGCGCCGGCCACGCACGCTCGCGAGCTCGAGTCTGGCCCCGAGTGCCGCGAGCACGGTCGGCGGATCAGAAGCGGGGTCAGCCTCGCAGAGGTTGCCGACCAGCGTTGCTTGCTCGCGCACGCGGACGTTCGCGACATCCGCGAGCGTTTCGGCGAGCACTGCCCAGTGCGTGCGGACGAGGGGAGAGCGTTCCACTGCTCGATGGGAGAGGCCGGCACCGATCACCAAACTGCCGTCTCCGGCGAGCGCGAGTTCCTGTAAGGGCGTCACGCGACGCAGCCTGACCAGCCAACGTGGCTGAATGAGGCCGCTCCGGAGCGTCAGCGTGACCCAGACGCCACCGGCGACGACAGTGGCTGCATCACCTGCTTCGGCGAGGAGGGAGAGTACCTCGTCCAGTGTCGCTGGAGCGATGACCGCGCAGTCAGCCATCGCACGACCTTTCGCGAGCGACCACGGTTGCCTCGACTGCTCTACCGGTGCGCTCTTCCAGGCGCGCCAGCGCGGCGGCTAGTAGGGGGCGTGCCAGCTCGCGCGCTCGCGGCAAACGGATCCGCTCCGCCATGTAACGGAAATGGCGAGCGACGAGCTCCGGCGTAAAACCACGCTCGCCACTCAGGCCGAAGGCGATGAACCGATCCACATTGACTTCGAGAAACGACAGGGAATCAGCGGCTTGGAGGAGATCAGCTTCCGGCCAGCCACCCCACTCGTGCACGGCGACGAGATCACGGACCGCGCGAACCAGTGTCGGGTCCGCGCCTTGCTCCTCGAGCCAGGCGGCGACGATGCGGGCCGAGCGTTCCTGATGTTGCGCTTCGTAGGAACGATCGGGAATCCCGCGTCGAGCATCCATCACTGGCGAGTCCGGTCCGGGGAAATGGCGCTCCATGTCATGGGTGAGTGTCGCCAACCGGAGCGCCAGATCCGCCTGCGGAGCGAGCAGGAAGAGCCAGTCGAGTGCCCGGTAGAGATGCAGGGCGTTCCAGTAGGGTGCGACCCAGCTGCGTGCCCGCTCGAGGAGTTCTCCATCACCAGACATCGGCTGCTCCTCTCCTCAGGCGAGCGTCGTGATCGGGCGACTCTGCAGGACAAAAAGCTCGCCGCCAGCGATGGCCCACTCGACGTCCTGCGGCACTCCAAAGAAGGCCTCGACCCGAACAGCCAAGTCGACGAGCGCCGCACGCTCGGCCTCGCTGAGCACCGGCAACCGCTGTTGTTCCTCGGGCACCGCGAGAGCGATGAGACCACCGGTTGCGCCCCGCCCCAGCATCTGCGTTTTGGGCGGGACGAAGCAACGCAGGAGGCGTCCACTCCCACGCTCGATCTCGTAGTGGTCCGGCGTCACTTCTCCCGAGACGAGCGCCTCGCCGAAGCCCCACACTGCCTCGACGACCAGGACATCGGGCCGGCGCTGCACAGGATCGACAGTGAAGAGGACTCCAGCCTTCTCGGGCACCACGAGCTGCTGCACGACGACCGCGAAGGCAAGATCGTCGAGCGACCCCTTGCGGGCACGGTAGAAGAGCGCTCGTGGGCTGAAGAAGGAGGCCCAGCAGGCGCGGATACGCGCGAGCACGTCGTCCACACCGCGGACATCGAGGAACGTCTCTTGCTGCCCAGCGAAGGAGGCCTGCTGAGAATCCTCCGCGACCGCACTGGAACGGACCGCGACCGGAATCGCCTCGCCATGTCCGAGTTCGGCATAGGCGCCAGCGACGGCAGCATCGAGTTCCAGTGGAAGGGGCTGTGTGAGAATGAGCTCTTGGATGTCCGCTGCCACGTCCTCGAGCGCACGGCGCTCGGTGGGGTCGACGCGCTGGAGCAGCGCGCGAATGCGAGCGTCGATCCCGTTCTCGGCGAGAAAGGCAGCGAAAGCCGCGCTGGTCACCACGAAGCCCGGCGGGACCGGCAGATCAGCAGCGGCCAGGCGGGCGAGGCTTGCCCCCTTGCCACCAGCCTGGTGGACGTCGGTACAGGCCGGATCGTGGAACCAGCGGACGAGAGCAACGGTCGCCGCACGACTCATCGCTCCTACTCCTCGACGATGGCGACCGCGCGGACGGGTGCCGCCGTGGTGCCGACCCATTTGATGGGGAAGGCGGCGACCTTGAAACCGTACGGTCGCGGGATCTGGTCGAAGTTGGTCATGTTCTCGATGTGATAGTACTCGCGTTCGCGCATGACGAGATGCGCTTCCCAAAACTGCTTGCGCTCGAACATCGCCCAGACCGGTGGGTCGAACGTAATCGCATCGATCCCCATCACCTTGATGCCCTGGTCGATGAGCCAGAGCGTCGCTTCGCGAGTCATGCCACAGTGGTCGGTGAGATAGCGTTGCTCGTTCTGGTACGCTCCAGCCCCTGTCCAGATGAGGACGATATCGAGCGGCTTGAGGCGATACCCGATCTTGTCGAGAGCCTCGCGAATCTCCGCGGCAGTGATGCCGGAGCCCTTTTCCTTATGACGGAAGTCGAGGAGCACGCCATCGGCGTAACAGTACTCGAGCGGGATCCCTTCGGGGCCCGGCGCTTCGGCGACCAAATGCTTGCGGGCATCGATGTGTGTCCCCACGTGGTCGTTGAGTTCGAGCCGGTAACTCGCGGTGAGCCAGGTCGCACCGTACTGGGCGGCGCCGATCCGCTCGGCGAACTCTTCCCACGACTCGTGCATCTCGATCTTCGGTGGTGGAACACGGGGAAAGGTCATCATCTCGTTGTGCACCGGCATGGAAAGATCGATCAGCTTGACACCCACGAACGTGCTCCTTTCGTCAGGAACTCTGCTGTGGTTCCGGATCTTCACGCGACAAGGCTTCGTACACCCACCGACCCGGCTCCTCGATGTGGCGACGCATAGCAGCCTCGGCACGATCAGGATCGCGCGCACGCAGCGCTTCCAGGATCGGTTCGTGCCGCGCAGCGAGGCCTTCGATAGCCCGGCGGTGAATGGAAAACGTCAGAAAAGTGGTCGTCGCTAAACTCAAGCTGGTCCAAAACTGCTCGAGCAGGCGGTTTCCCGAGGCTTCGACGATGATGCGATGGAAGGCGATATCAGCCTCGATCGCCGTCCCTTCGTCGCCGAGTTCACTGGCTTCCCGCATGCGGTCGATCTGCTCTTCGAGGGCGAGCAGCTGCTCGGTGGTGATGCGCGTGGCAGCAGCGCGAGCCGCGACACCTTCGATCGCTGCTCGGATCGGATAGATCTGCACGAGTTCCTCGTGGGTGAACGCACGGACGCGCGTGCCGCGAAACGGTTCGCTGGTGACGAAGCCGAGGAGTTCGAGATCACGCAGTGCTTCGCGGACAGGGGTCTGGCTCACGCCGAGGTCCTGCGCGATCCGCGTTTCGATGATCCGGTCACCCGGCCTGAGCTGACCGCGCAGGATGGCATCGATGAGATACTCCTTGATTTCTTCGCGCAGCACTCGACGGACGATGGGGCGCGGGAGCGAGCGATCGGGCCGTGTGATCTGTCTCTGCGACATCAGCCGCCTCGCTGTTCTTTGAATATCGAGAATCGATTCTCCATGATCAGCTTACCCGTTTCGATACCTGCCGTCAAGCGCTGGCTGGGCGGAGCGCCTTGAAACGCTGCATCGTTTCCACCATGGCCCGCTCGGTCGGGAGCCGCTCGACACTGGACGCCCCGAAGAAGCCGACCACGCCACGCGTCCGCTCGAGCACGTAGGCCACGTCCTCCGGTTCGGCGATCGGACCGCCGTGACAAAGAACGATGACGTCCGGATTCACGGACTTCGCCGCATCGCACATCGCTTGCACACGCTCGACCGCTTCGTCGAGCGTCAAGGCTGTCCTGGCCCCGATCATTCCCTTGGTGGTGAGACCGACATGCGGCACGATGATATCCGCTCCCGCCTCGGCCATGGCGCGCGCTTGGTCGGGATCGAACACGTACGGGGCAGTCAGCATGTCCAGTTCGTGCGCGAGGCGGATCATCTCGATCTCCAGATCGAACCCCATCCCCGTTTCCTCGAGGTTCTGTCGGAAGACCCCGTCGATGAGCCCGACGGTCGGGAAGTTCTGGACGCCGACGAAACCCATCTCCTTGAGCTGCCGCAAGAAGACCGGCATGAGGCGGAAAGGATCGGTTCCACAGACGCCAGCGAGGACGGGGGTATGGCGCACGACCGGCAACACTTCGGCCGCCATCTCGACGACGATCGCATTGGCATCACCGTATGGCATGAGTCCAGCCAGGGATCCCCGACCGGCCATGCGATAGCGGCCGGAGTTGTAGATGATGATGAGATCCGCTCCCCCTGCCTCGGCACACTTGGCGGACAAGCCGGTGCCGGCCCCTGCTCCGATGATCGGTCGCCCCTCGGCCAGGGTCTGCCGGAGCTTGGCGAGTGCTTCGGCGCGTGTCATCGGACGCCAGCTCATCTCACCCTCCTTTCCTGCTTCAGCTCGCCGCCTCGGCTGGCTGCTGAGCTCGGATCAGCTCATCGAGTCGGGCAGCCATTGCCCGGGCGAAGGCCGGATCGTTGATATCCGTGTCCCACTCGTGGACTTCGATATGTGGAGCGAGATTTGCTTCGAGCGCCTCGATGAGTGCCTGATCAGCTTCCGGATCGTAAAACGGTTTCCCCTCGACGTCGATGGCCGAGAAGCCACGCTTGGGGATGAAGACAGCAACCGGTCCCTTGGCAGCATTGAGCTTGCGCGCGATGATGCGGCCGAGCTCGGCACATTCCTCTCGCGTCGTACGCATGAGCGTGACGGTCGGGTTGTGCTGGTACAGCCGACGGTGGCGGAAGCGCTCCGGCACCGTCTCGAGCGGCCCGAAATTCACCATGTCCAAGGCGCCCAGCGAAACCACCTGCGGGATCCCCATCGCCCCGGCCGCCTCGAGGCGCTCCGGTCCAGCGGAAAGCACACCGCCGACCAGTTCGTCGGCCAGTTCGGTCGTGGTGATGTCCAAGACGCCGGCGAGGAAACCACCCTTGACGAGGTTCTCCATCGCTTGACCACCGGTCCCGGTCGCATGGAAGACCAGGACCTCGTAGCCACGCCCTTCCAGTTCCTTGCGCGCCTCCGTCACACAAGGCGTCGTCACGCCGAACATCGTCGCCCCGATGAGCGGCTTGCTCGGAGCACTGGGGCGGAAAGTCTCGTAGGCCTGGGCCATGCCAGCGATCGCAGCCGCGGCATTGGTGAGGATCCGCTCGCTGATCCGGTTGATGCCGGCGATGTCGACTACCGGATAGAGCATGGCGATATCGCTCGCGCCAACATAAGGTCGCGTATCGCCCGAGGCGAGCGTGGAGACCATGAGTTTGGGGACACCGATCGGAAGGGCCCGCATCGCGGTCGTTGCCAGGGAGGAGCCGCCGGAGCCGCCGAGGGCGAGGATACCGTGCAGACGGCCGGCCCGATACAAGTCGAGCACGATGGCGGTCGCGCCTCGCGCCATCGTCGCGATAGCTGCCCCGCGGTCACCGCGCGCTGCGAGCTCAGCGACATCGGCGCCAGCTGCGCGGGCGACCTCTTCGCGAGAGATATCGGGTGCCGCCTGCGGCGCACCGAGCACGCCGGCATCGATCAGGAGAACCTCACAGCCGCGTTCGCGCAGGCGCTGGCGGAGAAACTCGTACTCCACTCCCTTCGTATCGAGCGTTCCGATCAGGACAACGGTCGGCATCGGGCCCTCCCTTCAAGCAGCCTGCCAGGCGCTCACACCGAGATAGCGCTGTTGACGCTCCGGATCACCCAAGAGTTCCGCTGCACTCGTCTCCCAGACGATCCGACCAGACAGCATGATGGCGATCCGCGAGGCGACCGCCGTCGCGACCGCCAGTCGCTGTTCCACCAGCAGAATCGCCAGACCGTCCTGCGCCAGGTGCCGGAGCGTGGTGACCAGCTGCTCGACGATGACTGGAGCGAGCCCCTCGGACGGTTCGTCCATGATCAGGAGCCGCGGGTTCGTCAGCAGAGCACGGGCGATCGCCAGCATCTGCTGCTCGCCACCCGAGAGGGTACCGGCCGGCTGACGCCGGCGTTCAGCGAGGCGAGGGAACAGGGTATAGATTCGCTCCTCCGTCCACGGCTCGCCACCGTCGGCGCGTCGTCGCCGGGGTACGAGCCGGAGATGCTCCTCGACGGTGAGCGAGGGGAAGATGCGGCGTCCTTGCGGCACATAGGCGATGCCCAGCGCTGCAATGCGATGAGGCGGTTTCCCGACGAGCTCCTGGCCAGCGAAGCGGATCGAGCCGCGGACTGTCGGCAACAGCCCTGTCACGGCCAGACACAGCGTCGTCTTCCCCATCCCGTTGCGCCCGAGGAGCGCGAGCGGCTCCTGCCCGACCGTGAGTTCAACACCCTGCAGGACATGGCTCTGACCATAGTACGCATGAAGATCGCGGATCGAGAGAAGCGGCTCGTCAGGCATACCCGCCCCCCAGGTAGACCTGCTGGACGATCGGATTGGCAGCGATCTCCTCCGGCGTCCCCTCGGCGATCACGCTGCCCTCGTGCAGGACCGTCACCCGCTGCGCGACCTGGAATGCCACATCCATGTCATGCTCGATGAGCAGGACCGTCATACCAGGATCGAGCGCGAGCAGAAGGGTAGTGAGGTGCTCGCGCTCTCCCGGCGAGAGCCCGGCGGCGGGCTCGTCCAGCAGAAGGAGACGCGGGCGACTGGCCAGCGCCATTCCGAGCTCGAGCTGCCGTTGTTCCCCGTGGGAAAGGGCACCAGCCAGTGCCCGCAGGGCATGAGAAAGTCCGACTTGCTCGGCGAGCGCTGCCACCTCCTGGAACTCCGGATCAGTGCGACGCGGGAGCCGCACGCTCAACCGCCAGGGGCGAACGCCGCGGAGCGCAAGATAAAGGTTCTCGGCCACGCTCAACCGCGGGAAGACGAGCGGCGTCTGGTATGTTCGCGCCAGCCCCAGCCGGATCCGCTGGTATGGGGGAAGGGTCGTCACATCGCGACCGAAAAAGCGGATCGTTCCATTCGTCGGGCGGAGGTCTCCGGTGATCAGGTTGAAGAGCGTCGTTTTGCCGGCGCCGTTCGGCCCGATGATGGCTCGCCGCTCGCCTGGCTCCAGCGCGAACGAGACATCGCGCACCGCGACGAGACCGCCGAAACGGCGACTCACGCCCTGGAGTTCCAGGGCATGAGCCGCTGTGTGCGGACGGTGCAGCTCGATCGCCACCATCGCTCAGGACCCGAAGGTCTTCTTGATCTTCTCGCACGTCGGATTGTCGCGCGTGAACGAGCCGAGAGAAAGATATTTGTCCTCCGGAAGGCCGAGCGTTTGGTTCACTCCCTCGACGACCTTGACGAGCTTATTGTACAAGTTGCCGTCCGGGCCCTCGGCCACCTCGGTCACGAAGTTGTTGGCGATCGCCTGCCGGTTCTTGTCCAGCTTGATGTGCCCGGTCGGTCCATCGAACTCGACCTTGGCGAGTGCCGCTTGCAGCTTCTTCTGTCCGTCACTGAGGTCGCCATTGACCGCCTTCAAGCCGAGCAGGAGTCCCTTCGCATTGACGTAATAGCCCCAGCAGAAGAGAGATGGGGTGCTGAGTCCCTGCGGGAACTGCTTCCGGTATTGCTCGACCCAGGCCTTCCAGGCGGGATCGGGATTGTCCGCTGCGACCGGCATCGCACCAGGGATACCGATGACGCGCGATCGGAGTGCCCCCTTGGTCTCCAAAACGTTCTGATCGATCGTCGAACTGCCACCGATCAGCGCTGCCTTGCCACCGAACTCGGAGTACGCTTTGAGGAAATTCACCGCATCGGATCCACCCAGGATGACGTAGATGGCATCGATATCGCTCGGCATCGAGCTGATGACTGAGCTGTAGTCTTTGGTACCGATCGGCACCCAGAACTGGGCGACGCAGTCACCACCCAACCGGCAAAACTCCAGCAGGAAACCAGCCACCTGACTGTAGGGATAGGAGTAGTCCTCACCCAATGTCGCCACGCGACGGTATCCCTTGACCTCGTAGCAGTAGGTGCCGAGCCCGGCCATCCATTGCACCCCATCGGTCGAGAAGCGGAAGAAGTTGGGAGCGGGATCACGGAGCGTCGTGTCCTGTGCGGCGGACGTGCCATTGACGATCGTCTTGTCGGGGATGGTCTTTGCGTAGTCGCGGAGCGCCAAACCCTCGTCACCCGAAAGCGGTCCGACGATGCAGTCCACCTTGTCCTGCTCGATCAGCTTGCGGGCTTTCTCGCGCGCTACTTGCGGGGTAGCATCGGTGCTCTCTTTCACGAGGCGGATCTTCTTACCGGCGATCTCACCCCCGAACTCGGCCACCGCCAACTCGACACCGCGCACCGCTTCCTCACCGTAGAGCGCGAAGGCCCCCTCCAGGGTCGCCAGGATGCCGATGACGATCTCGCCAGCAGCCGGGCCGACCGTCACCGCCGGGGAGGCAGCGGCAGCTGGCGTCGGGGCAGGCGGAGTCGGTGACGGAGCGGGAGCGGGCGGTGGGGTGGCTGCCGGTGGCGCTGGCGTTGGAGTCGCTTGCTGGCCGGCACAGGCAGCCAAGAGAGCTGACGCTGTCGCCGCGAGTCCGACGAATCCGGCACGACGGAGCAAAGTGCGCCGACTGAAACGTGCAGGCTGTCCGTTCATCGCTGCTCCTCCTCTCCTGACACTGACCACTGAACCGACTGACGTCGAAGCGAGCGCTGACCTCCCTTCACTGCATCTCAGCCCGTTCGGCCGAGGCGAACCGTACCCGCAGGATGCGCTGGAGCGCCGCGAGCGCTCTCAAGCCCAGCCCACTCAACCCCTCGGGCGAGAAGAGGACGGTCGCCAGGAAGACGAGTCCGATCACCGTGTTGAAGCGCTGTGTGAAGGAACTGGCGAAGTTGGTGACGAGCACGAAGACAAGTGCCCCGAGGAAAGCCCCCTCGGCGTACATGAGACCACCGATCACTGCGATGACCATGATGTTGATGAGTCGCGTGAGATCGATCGTGGTGGGCGAGATGGCACCGTTGTACCAGACGAGGAGCAACCCACCCACGCCCGCCAGGAAGCCTGCCAGCGTGAAGGCAGCGACGCGATGGAGGGCAACATGAAACCCCAGTGCAGCCAGGCGACGCGGATTGTCGCGGAGCGCCACGAGTGCGAGCCCGAAGGGAGTCCGCGCCAAGTAGCGAACCAGAGCGTATGTCGCGAGGCCGACGACCAGGCAAAGGTAATAGAAGGGGACACGCTCGGTCAGCGCATGACCGAAGAGTTCCGGGGGACGGATACCGAGAATGCCGGTATGGCCTCCGAAGAACGAGCGGTTCTGGTTGGCCAGCGCATACACGACCATACCGAGCGCCAGGGTGATCATCAGGAAGTAGATGCCGCTGGAGCGCACCGCGATGAGCCCGAAGAGGAACGCGACAACCGTGGCCAGGACTATGCCGCCGAGAATCCCGACCCACCAGGGCTGTCCCTGCATGACCGTCAAGTGCCCATAGCCATAGCCGGCCAGACCAGCAAGCGTCATCTGGGCGAGCGAGACCATCCCACCGTAGCCGGCCAGAAGACAGAGGCTCAGCGCGATCACGCCGAAGATGAACGCCGGTGTGAAAATCCGTCCCACGAAGTAAGGACTGCCCCAGGCAGGGAAGGAGAGAAGTGCGAGCACGATCAGCGCGGCAACGACAGCACGCGGGCTCATGCTGGCCTCCCGAAAAGGCCCTGCGGACGGACCGCGAGAACGAGGACCATGAGCAAGAAACTCACGATGGCTGCATAGGTGGGGAAGAGCGCGAGGCTGTATTGCTCGACGAGCGCGACGAGGATGGCAGCTACTGCCGTACCGGGAAGGCTGCCCATGCCACCGACGATCACGACGATGAGCGAGGCGAGGAGGTACCGAGCATCCTCGCCCGAGGAGATGGAGAGCACCGAGCCGCCGACTACTCCGGCCAGTCCTGCCAGGCCAGCACCGATCGCGAACATCGCAGCGAAGACTCGTTGGACATCGATCCCGACGGCTGCCACCATGTCGCGATCATCGATCGCCGCGCGCACGGTGATACCGAGGCGCGTGCGGGTCAGCACCATCCAGAGCACCACGCCGAGCGCGAGGGCGAAAGCGAGCACGAAAAGCCGGTACTTGGGATAACCGATCCCGAGCACCGGAATGCGTACACCACCAGTGATCGCTTCCGGGGGCGAGAAATCGTAGGTGAAGCCACCCCACTTGGCCAGCATGAGGTCTGCCGCGATGATCGAGACCCCGATGGTCACGAGCGCTTCGCGCAGGTCCTGGCCGTGCAGCGGGCGGAGCAAACCGAGTTCCAGGACCAGTCCAGCGAGTCCAGCGACCAGGAACGCAGCCAGCGCACCGAGCAGCCAACTCCCGCTCCGGTCAGCGACGCTCCAACCGACGTAACCACCGAAGAGGTAAAGCGAACCGTGCGCGAGGTTGACGACGCGGAGGACACCGAAGATCAACGTAAAACCGATCGCGACGACGAAGTACAGGGCCGCCAGCGTCAAGCCGTTCAGCGTTACCGTGACGAACTGCGGCCAGGTCATCCAGCACCTCGACCGTTCCGACCCGCTCGACTCATCGCGTTGTCCGACGATCACTGATCTACGATTATCGATTATCATAGGAATCGGTGGGCGGCTTGTCAAGGGGGACTCGCCCTGGCTCGAATGGGTGGTGTCCACCACGACCGAGTCGATCGCGACCGAGAGGAGTGAAGTGACGGAGAGACGATTCCGGAAGCGAAACCCGCGCGCCCTCGTCTCCCTCAGCCACGGTCATGCGTACCGGTCACCTGCTCTCCCTGGCGGCCGAACCCGCGAGATGGCTGATCCCGCCTCGTCCACGCTGGCCTTGGCGACTTCCGCCTGGTACGGGCAGTGGGTCACGCGGGAGAACCGACCGAGGGATCGCATCGCTCGCTTCCTGTCCGACCGGTCGCCAGCAACCGGGTAAAACTGCGATGCTCAGAGAGGTGTAGGGTACGAGCGATGAGGAGGTTTCGCATGGTCGCTCTTCGGCGGATCCAGCATGTCTCGATCACCGCTCCGCTGGATGGTGCCGAGCGTGCACGCGCTTTTTATAACGGTGTGCTGGGGCTCCGCGAGAAGCCGGTTCCCGAGACACTGGCTGGGCTCAATATCCTGCTCTGGTTCGATGTCGGGCCGAGCGAACTCCATATCGTCGCCGAGGACGACGAGACACGCGGTCGCTCCCGGCGACACGTCTGCTTCGAAGTGGACGATCTCGCGGCGGTACGTGCACGGCTCAGCGAGGCCGGGTACCAACCATACGATGCTGCTCCTATCCCGGGGCGACCTCGTTTCTTCTGCCGTGATCCCTTCGGGAATCTCTTGGAATTCATGGTCTTCGCCGAGGAAGGCAGCGAGCGCTGAAACCGGTTGCACAGGGTAGGGAAGCAATCTCTGCCCACCGCGCGATCGATGCGTCTCGGTGATCGCAGGCTGGACCGGGCACCGGGGCAGTTGGGCGCGAGCGAGGCAGCCTTGCCAGCGTCGTCGATGCGGCCCATACTCGACGGAGCAGTGCATCGTGGTGCCGGCCGACGGTGTCCGGTGCCGTGCGTTCGTCGGAGGAGGTGTAGGATGGATCTCGGGTTGCGTGGCAAGGTCGCGATGGTCGCTGCAGCGAGCCAGGGGCTCGGCAAAGCCGTTGCGCTCGGTTTCGCGCGCGAAGGTGCGAACCTCGCCATTTGCAGCCGGAATCGAGCGGCGCTCGAGGCAGTCGCGGAAGAGGCGCGCGCACACGGTGTCGACGTCCTGGCCATACCGGCCGATGTGACCCGAGCCGAAGACATCACCGCTTTCGTCGAACGCACGGTCGCTCACTTCGGCGGGGTCGATATCCTCGTGACCAACGCTGGTGGCCCACCCGCGGGAACGTTCCAGGACTTCCCCGACGACGCGCCGTGGCAGGCAGCTTTCGAGTTGACTCTGCTGAGTGCCGTGCGCCTGATCCGCGGCGTGCTCCCCTCGATGCGTGCTCGTGGTGGTGGATCGATCGTCGTGATGACGTCGTCGTCGATCAAGGTTCCGATCCCCAACCTGATCCTCTCCAACGTCTTCCGAGCTGGGGTCGCTGCCCTCGCCAAGACACTGGCCGAGGAGTTCGCACCGTACAACATCCGGGTCAACAACGTGCTGCCCGGACGCATCGCCACTGAACGCTTGCTCTATCTCGATCGCGTCACGGCCGAGCGCCTGGGGGTCGATCCAGAGACGGTTCGCCAGCGCGTGATCGCCACCATTCCGCTGGGACGCTACGGCGATCCGGAAGAGTTCGCCAACGCGGTCGTGTTTCTGGCCTCGGAGCGCGCCAGCTACATCACTGGAGCATCGCTCCAGGTGGATGGGGGCTATATCAAGTGCATCTATTGAGCCAGACACAGGACACTCACGGATGCTCGGGGTACCGGAGGCTTGCCTGAGAAGGCGTCCCTGGGAGGCGAGCGAGCCCTCTTCTCGCGGATGGAGTGCCTCCGGTCGGGCGACCGACTCCTCGTCCGGGCAACTGGCCCAGCCTGAGGGCTCCGGCCTATCGGGGAACTGAACCGACACGCCTCGTGGGTGCAACGATCAGCCCAGGATGGGCGCCGACGCGATTTGCCGCGTTCGGTCGCTGCTCGCCGGATGAGGTCTCGCACCGGCGTACCCATCGGAACGCTCGCCAGCTGCGCGCTTGCGGCACGGCACCGTCCAGCGGAGCGTTCGGCACGCCTCCATGACGCTCGTCCCGCGGACGAGTCGGACGAGCCGAAATCGGTATCGACTCCCCTCCTGACCGATCGCTCCTGGCGCTGACCAGCGCGCGACGGGGGGACTGCTGGGTCATCGGACCGGTGGGGCTCAAGCGAGGGGCCAGAGCGGCGAACGCCCCACCCCGGCCAGCGCCGCGACGAGGAGCGCTGCGGCGAGGGCTGCTCCCGTCACGAGCACCGACCAATCCAGCGCACGCATGCGGAGATCGGCGAAGTGCGGTCGGTTCCCGCGCCGACCGACTCCCCTGGCGGCGAGCGCCCAGCTGAGCTGCTGCGCCTGACGGAGGGTCGCGGCCAGAGCGACGGACAGGACGGGGAGCAGGGCACGCAGTCGGGCCATCCCGCGTTCGGGAATGATCCAGCCGCGGGTCTGCAAGGCTTCGGCAGCCGTCCAAAACGTCTGTGCGAAGACGGGAATGAAGCGCAAACCGATGGCGAGAGCGAGTCCCACGCTCAGGGGAAGCCCGAGCCGGACGAGGCTCTGCACGAAGGCACGCTCGTTCGTCGTCGCGAACCACGCGAGCGCGAGGAGAGCCAGCGCGACCACGCGCAGGGCGGCGCCGACTGCCCCCAACAGGCCCGGCAGGGTGATCACGAGCGGACCGACCTCGAGGAGGATCGGCGCGCCGGAACGATCGAAGAGCGGTCGCAATAACAACACGAGGACGAGGAGCGGGGCGAGGGCTCGCCAGACCGCGAGTGAGCGCGCGCGGTCGAACCCGCCTGCCCGCCACAGCACGAGGTGCAGGAACCCTGTCATGGCGAGCAAGAGGAGCGGACTCTGCCAGAGCAGCACCGGCAGCGCCAGCCCGAGGGCGAGCGCGAGCTTGACGCGCGGGTCGATCCGCGCCAGGAACGGGGGAGCGCCCGTCGCTCGCTCCGGGCTCGCCTCGGTCATCGGGCCCTCCGTCCCGACAGCCGGGGGCTCGACGCTCCCCTGCGCGGTTCTCGCCGGCGCGTGGTTCCCAGCGTGTTCCAGTGCCGCGACCAGTTCCGCTGGTTCTAGCGCTGGCGGCAAGCCGAGGACATGAGCGAGCGCGGTGACCGGCAACGGCACGAGACCGGCCCTGGCCAGCAGCTCCGCGTCACCCAGCACGGCGCGCGGGGTTCCACTGGCCCAGACGCGTCCACCGGAGAGAAGGACCACGCGGTGCGCACAGCGAGCAACGAAGCGGAGATCGTGACTGACGACGAGCGTGCTCTGGCCGTTCGCTGCTCGCTCGGCGAGCAGTCTGGCGAGACGATCGCGGCCGGCACGGTCGAGTGCGCTGGTCGGCTCGTCGAGCACGAGGAGTCGTGGCTGGCGAGCCAGCGCAGCAGCCAGGGCGGCGAGCTGGCGCTGGCTGCGGCTCAGGATCCAGTGTGGACGATCGGCGACGAGGGCGAGCCCGCACTGCTCGAGCACGACTGCGGTCCGGGCAGCGACCGCCGCTGGTGCCGATCCGAGCGTCCGGAGGGCAAAGGCGACCTCGTCCCGCGGTGTGGTGCGAACCAGCTGGTGATCAGGATTCTGCGCCACATACCCGACGAAACGAGCGAGTTCACCGATCGAGAGCGTGCGGGTGTCCTGTCCAGCCACCAGGACCCGGCCACGCTCGGGACGCAGCGCACCGATGACATGGCGGGCGAGCGTGGTCTTGCCCGATCCATTGGGACCGACGAGCGCGACGATCTCTCCTGGAGCAACGGTGAGGTCGATGTCCTGGAGCACCAGCGGCCCACCCGCGTAGCGGAAGGAGACGCGCTCGAGTTGGAGGACGGGCTCGGCCGAGGCATCCAGCGCCGCTCGACTCGGTTCGGCTGCCGAGCGAGCTGTGAGCCTGGTCGCATCCCGAGTCGCCTGCGTCAGCAATTCGTGGTGCGGCGAGCTCGCAGGCACGACCCGAGCGAGAAAGGCTCGAGCATCCTCGACCGTGCGGAAGACGGGCAACGGCGTGCTCCCGAGCACCGGCGCGAGCGCCACGGCCAGCAGCGCCAGCTGGGGCGGATCGATCCCGAACTCGCCGAGGCGATCAGGGTCGGCGAAGGCGACGTTCGCGGGAGCATCGAGCGCGAGGCGTCCACTGGCCAGCCCGAGCAGGCGCTCGACGAGCGGGAGCAAAAAATCAGCATCGCGCTCGGCCAGCACGATCGTCAGGCGGTATTCCGGCTGGGCGGCCAGTTCGGCCAGTGCCCGTTGGATCTCCTGTTTGCCGAGCGGATCGAGCTGGGCTGCCGGCTGGTCGAGGACGAGGAGCGCCGGCTGGCGAGCGAGCGCCACGGCGATGGCCAGGCGCTGCTTTTGCCCCCCCGAGAGTTGATTCACGGGCCGGTCACGCAGCGCAGCCAGTCCGACGACGGCGAGCGCCCAGTCCACGCGCCGAGCCACTTCCTCCGGCGGGTCACCGCGGAGTTCCAGCGCGAACGCGACCTCCTCGGCGACGGAGAGACCGATCAAGTTCGCCTCGGGATCCTCGAAGACGATGCCGACTCGCTCGGCGAGCTCAGCGGGTGACACGCTCGTCGTCTCGCTGCCGGCAACCTCGAGCCAACCGCGCACGACACCGCCGGTCTCGTGCGGCACGATACCAGCGAGCGCTCGGCACAGGGTGGTGAGCCCGCTGCCGCTCGCCCCGACGAGGCCGACGAGCTGCCCGGCCGGGATCACGAAGGAGAGGTCTTCGAGCGCTGGCCCGGCTGGGTCCGTGGACTCCAGGCTAGGGTAGCGATAGGTGAAGCGCTCGGCCCGAACAGCGGACGGGACGGAATCGGGATCAGTCAGCTGACATCCGTCGGCCAGCGAGTGCGGGTCACTCTGCATGCCAGCTCGATCCGATCAGCCGCTCGGCATGACTGTACCGGCTCACCGCGTAGCGGACCGTTTACGCTTCGCGGCGGAAACGGGCCGGCCGAAGCTGGGTCAGCACGACCGCATAAGTCCGACGGAAGAAGACCGTGAGTGCGATGCCGCCGATGGCACCGGTGGTCACCTGCCAGATATTGAAGGGGAGATTCGCCGTGGCGGTCACCAACCCGATGCGCAGGACAGCGATCTCCCACAGGAAGTACCCGGCGACGATGATCACGCCGCCCAAGATCGTCGCGAGAACCATGCGCCAGAAACCAGCTCGCCAGCCGATCCATCCAGCCAGGAAACCTTGCAGCCCGTGCAGCACGAGCGTCGCCGGAGCGTACTGACCATAGCCACTGGTCAAGTCAGCGAGCATGGGACCGAGGGCGCCGCTGACGCCACCCACGATCGGACCGAAGAGGAACGCACCGGTGTAGATGGCGATATCCCCCAAATGGATGTATCCGCTGGGGATCGGGACCTGAATGAAGCGCGTCGCCACGAAGACGACCGCGATCATCACGCCTGCCAGAGCGATGATCAGCGGGCTCACCTCGAATCGTCGTTGTTCCATCCGCGGACGGTCCATATCTTCCCCTCCTCTCTCAGGCTACCCCGAAGCCTGGGTCACGACGAGCGCTTTGGCAACAGCCAATCAGCACCATCCAATCCAGCCAGCCGCGAGGGGTCGATGGATAGCGAACAGGCAGGCCATGCACGGCGGGTGAACTCGCTACCAGGTTGCCGGTGAAGCAGCCGTCGTGGAGAATTTGGCAGATTGCGCATCGCTCGCCGAGGGAGGCGCGCGATCGGCAGGCAGCAGGCAGCAAGGGAAGACCGACCGATCATCGTCGTCTCGCGGCTCGAGCGGCGGTTCGGGGAGGTCATCGCCCTGGCCGGTATCGACTTCACGGTCGCCGCGGGGGAAGTCGTCGGCCTGCTCGGGCACAACGGAGCAGGGAAGACGACGACACTCCGTTTGCTCCTGGGTCTGCTCGCGCCCCATGGGGGAACGATCCGGGTCTTCGGCATGGAACCGGTGGTGGCCGGAGAAGCGATCCGGGCCCGCACCGGTGTGGTGGGCGAGCAGGTCGGGCTCGACGAGCGACTGACGGCCCGCGAAATCCTGACGTTTTTCGCCGATCTTTACGATGTCCCACCAGCTGTGCAACGTCAACGGATCCCCCTCCTCCTGGAGCAGTTCGGCCTGGCTGACGTGGCCGACCGGCGCGTCGCGACGTTCAGCGCCGGCATGCGGCAACGTTTGGCTCTGGCCCGCTGCCTCCTCCACGACCCCGAACTCTTGCTCCTCGACGAGCCGACGACAGCACTGGATCCGGTGGCGGCGCACCAGGTGCGCGAGCTCATCGCGGAGCGACGCCGCGAGGGACGGACCATCCTCCTGGCGACGCACAACCTGGACGAGGCCGAGCGATTGTGCGACCGGGTGATCATCCTGGAACGGGGTCGCGTCCTGGTGGAGGGGCCGCCGCGCGAACTCGCTGCTGCGCTGGGCGTCCCGGCACAGCTTTCCCTGGAGGTCGATCCGGAACGAGGAGCCGAAGCTCTGGCGCTCCTCGAGCGGAGTGGCGCAGCCGCTCGACTGGAGCCCGAGCCTGGCCGGCTCACCGTCGAACGTGTGACTCGGCGGCAGGTGCCGGAGCTGGTCGCGGTACTCGTCACCGGAGGAATCGCGGTGTACGGCGTGAGCTTGCGGACCCCTTCGTTGGAGGACGTCTATTTGGCCCTGCACCAAAGGGCCGAGCGGAGGTGACCGGTGCACTGGCGTCGGATTCTCGCGATCGTCCGGAAGGATCTTGCGGCCGTGCGTCGCAGCCGGACGGTGCTTTTGCCGCTCGTGCTCGTGCCACTCGTCTTCTTCGTGCTCATGCCGGTCGCGATCGGGCTCCTAGCGCGTTTCCTGCCGATCGACGAAAGCGATGCACAGGACCTGGAGCGTTTGCTCCGAGCGCTGCCAGCTGCCGAACGCGAGCGTTTCCAGGCACTGAATCCGGGACAGCAGCTGGCGGTCATTTTCTTCAGCTACCAGTTCGCGCCGCTGATCCTGATCGTTCCCCTCGCCACGACCATGGTGATCGCGGCTGACGGGATCGCGGGGGAGCGGGAACGACGGACGCTCGAGGCGCTGCTGGTCACGCCGGTGCGCGACGAGGAGTTGTTCCTCGGCAAAGTGCTGGCGGCTGCCCTCCCGGCCAGCCTGGTCGACTGGATCGGCGCGACGATCGCGGCCCTCCTGGCGATTGCGGTCAGCGGGATCGGCCCACCGCTCCTCCCCAGCCTTTCCTGGCTCATTCTGGCCTATCTCGGTGGGCCTGGTGTGGCCGTGTTCGGTCTGAGTATCGTCGTTCTCATCTCCTCGCGCGTACGCGGGATGCAGGAAGTCTCGCAGCTGAGCGGGCTGGTCGCGATCCCGCTCATCGGCTTGATCGTCGCGCAAGGGAGTGGACTCTTCTTGCTCGACTGGCGGCTGGCGCTAGCCGGATCTCTGGTGATCTGGGGGATCGCAGCCTTACTCCTGCGCGTCGGTCGACGCTCGTTCCAGCGGGAGGCGCTCCTCCGTCTGGGGTGAGCGAGCGGAACCGAGCAGCGAGCGGCAGGCAGCGGTCTCGGCCAGGCAGGCAGCGCCAGCCGAGAGCGCTCCGACCACCACGAGCGCCAGCCAGATCGGCTGGTAGCGGCCGAGGGCCGTGTAGAGGAGACCGGCCCCGAACGGCGCAGCTGCACGAGCGAGCGTGACGGGCAGGGTCATGGCCCCGGCGATCGCACCGTAGGCAGCACTGCCGAACAACTCGGCGGGGCGAGCCGCTCGCACGATCGTGATCATCCCGTTCGCCATGCCGAAGAGGACGACGAAGGCGAGTACCCCGGCCGCGCGGTGGCCAGCCACGAGCAAGAGCAGCAGTGCACCTCCCTGGACGAGGAAGACGAGCGTAGTGAGGACGCGGTCGGAGAGCCAGCGACCGAGCGGCGCGATGAGGAGCCGACCCGGGATCTGCATGAGGCCGACCAGTCCGGTTGCGGAGGCAGCGAAGGCGGGCGTATAGCCGCGGTCGAGCAGCGAGGGGAGGAGATGCACCGTAACGGTCACGGTGACGAAGGCTGCCAGGGTGAGGGCTGCCGTGAGTGCCCAGAAGGGAAGAGTCCGCAGGGCGGCACGAGCGTTCGTCGCTGCCCGAGGTCGGGGGGAGATCGGCTCGCGTGGTGGAGCGCGGAGCAGAAGGGCGTGCGGGAGCACGGTCGTCAGCGCGAGCAGTCCAGCCAGGACGAGGAGGGCAGTGCGCCAGCCCAGGAGCGCGATGAGCCAGGTGATGAACGGGGTGAAGATGACGCTGGCCAAGGCGCCCACGAGCGTGAGCACGGTGAGCGCCTGGCGCCGGCGACGCTCGAACCACTTCGCGATCGTCGCGAAAGCAGGCTCGTAGAGCACCAGGGCCATGACGAGGCCGAGCCCTGCCCACACAGCATAGAACGCGGCCAACTGGGTGATACGCGACCAGGCCAGGAGGAGCAGCGTCGCTGCGAGGGAGCCGAACGTCATGGGAAGGCGTGGACCTCGCTGATCGAGCCAGCGCCCGACCAGTGGCGCGACGAAGCCGGAAAGGAGCAGAGCGAGCGAGAAGGCGCCAGTCAATTGCGCACGCGACCAGCCGAACGCTTGCTCCATCGGGACGAGAAAGACCGCGAAACCATAGTAGAGAACGCCCCAGGAGACGGTCTCGGTCAGCGCGAGCGTGGCCACGATCACCCAGGCATAGCCCTTATCACGTTGGTGGCGATGCACTGTGCTTTCTCCTCCGATCGCCGCTCCACGAACGCAGTGCTGAGAGACCAGACTCGAGGTCGTGCGAAGGCGCTGGTTCGAGCGAGAGGGACAACGGGTCGGACACCGGTCTCTCCTGGTGCGTCGCGCCGATTTCCCTGGCGGACGAGCGCCCGAGCACAGCTGGCGCGGACCAGCCGATGCTCACCTTGGCTCGCGGTCGGTCGCTCCGACAGCACGCTGCACCAACTCGCGCACGCGAGCCTCTTCGGCCGGACCGAGTTCGGTGATCGCGAACGCGACCGGCCACCAGGTGCCCTCGTCGAGCTGGGCTTTATCGGTGAAACCGAAGGTGAGATAGCGTTCGCCGAACGTCTGCGGACTGCGGAAGAAGCAGACGACAGCTTTCTCCAGCGCGTACGCGGGGAGACCGTACCAGAGTCGCGGCGTGAGTTGTGGTGCAGTGCTGCGGATCACGAAGTCGAGGCGCTCAGCGATGGAGCGCCACGGTTCGGGCATCGCGGTGATGGCGGCACGGACGGCTTCTTCACCGTCCACCGCACCGCTCCGTCGCATGGTGCGCCGCTGCTTGCGGCGATCAGGCTGCCTTGCGTCTGCCGGGCCATTCATCTGCTCATCGCTCATCGTGCCCTCCTCGGACAGGCCATCAGCTCTTGAGCAGCGTAGCAGGGAAGGCGGGTCGGCACCAGGCGAGTCGACAGCGGAAGCAGGAACGGTGTCACCGAGAACTGCTCGGCCCTCCCGAGATCAGGAGTCCACAAGGGTGGACGGCACTCGCGACGTGGTGGAATGGTACGACGCCCGGTCCAGCAGGCGTGGAACAGGCTCGACGACAGCAGCTGGCTTCGTCCGACCAGTTCTGGCGGCCACGACAGGCGCTCACCGGGATGCCGCGACGGAGCGACGTCGAGACGACCAACTCACCGAGCGCGCAGGAGGGAAACTCGCCGTTACTCGGATCGAGCGGCCGCTCTGCGCCGTTCTGAGCCGGGCGATAACAGGGTAAGCAGTGCGCGCTCACCCGGTCGCGACCGGGAGCGTGGTGACCGTCTGACGAGCGCCGGAGGAAGCATGAAGCCGATACGCTCGGCTCGGCCACCACGCGCCTACCCTGCGTCTGGCTCGCCGCCTGTTCGAGGGAGGGTTGACGGGCTCGGTCGCGGGAGCTATTTTATGCATGAACAAAAGCACTCGCAGTGCTGCCTGCGCGGAGTTCCCGGAGCGAGTCGATCACTCCTTCCGAGAGGGGTTCGCCGGAGAGGAGCACTGGTACACGGATCGGGCAGGAGGGAAGCGCGGCATGAATCTGGACACGCTCACCATTCGACACGTGCTCGTGCGCACGCATCGGTACTTTCCGCGCTCCGAAGTCGTGGAGCGAGTCGGAGAGGGACAGGTTCGGCGGTTCTGCTATGCGGAGTTGGCCGAGGAGGCGATCCGATTCGCCAACGGGCTCAGGAGCCTGGGAGTCCGAGAAGGTGACCGGGTTGCCACCCTGTTATGGAACACCTGGCCGCACCTCGTCGCCTACCTAGCGATTCCGAACATCGGCGCGGTGATCCACACGTTGAACTTGCGTCTGCACCCGAACGACCTCGCCTACATCGCTCACCATGCCGAGGACAAAGTTCTGATCGTCGAGGACTCGCTGGTTCCGCTCTACGAGCAGTTCCGTGATCACGCTCCCTTCCAGCAGGTCATCGTCGTCGGCGACGCAACCAAGGTACCGGGGGCACTCTCCTATGCGGAGCTGATCCAGCAACACGAACCAGACGAACGAGCGCTGGTGGATGTGCATTGGAACACGCCGGCTTTCCTTCTTTATACATCGGGGACGACGGGGAAGCCGAAGGGTGTGCTGTACGTGCATGCGCAGCTCGCACTGGCAGCGCTGGCTTTGACCTCGACGATCACCTACTACGTGAGCAAGGAGGACTCCATCGTTCTCTCGGTCCCGATGTTCCATGTGGCGAGTTGGGCGCTCCCCTACGCCGGACTGATCGTCGGGGCCAAGCTGGTGCTGCCTGGCCCGCACCCGCAACCGGCTGACCTCCTGAACTTGCTCTCCGACGAGCAGGGGACCTTCGTGGCCGGCGTCCCGACCGTTTGGCACGATGCGGCGAACCTCGTCGAGAACTATCCGGGGCGATGGACGTTCTCGCCAAAGCTCCGGCTGATCCTGGGTGGGAGCGCGGCACCGGAAGCGTTGATTCGCCGCTGGGAGTCGTTCGGTGTGACGGTGATCCACGGCTGGGGGATGAGCGAGGTCCTGCTCGGTCTCCAGTCGCACGTCAAGCTGGCCGACTTTCCGCCGGAAAAGCGGTACGAATTGCTGCTCAAGCAGGGGATGCCCTCTCCGTTCGTCGAAGCCAAAGTGCTGACCTTCGATGGCGCGGAAGCCCCGTGGGACGGGCAGACGATGGGTGAACTCCTGGTGCGCGGCGCCTGGATCGCCGACTCCTACTATCGGGGCGAGAGCCCGGACTCTTTCGTCGATGGCTGGCTCCGCACCGGGGATGTCGCCGTGATCGACCAGGAAGGGTATGTCAAGCTGGTCGACCGTTTGAAGGACGTCATCAAATCGGGTGGGGAGTGGATCAGCACGATCGAGCTGGAAAACGCTCTGATGAGTCATCCGGCGGTGGAGGAAGCAGCCGTGATCGGCGTGCCGCACGAGCGCTGGCAGGAGCGACCGATCGGGGTCGTCGTCTTGCGCAGGGGGCAGTCTACCACCGAGGAAGAACTCAAAGAATACTTGCGCCAGCGGTTCGTCCGTTGGTGGGTGCCGGACGCGATCGTCTTCGTCGACGAGTTGCCGAAGACATCCACCGGCAAACTGGCGAAGGCGACGCTCCGCGAGCGGTTCCGTGACTGGAAGTGGGAGGAGCGCGCGTGATCGAGAAGGTCGGGGTCCTGGGCGCCGGATCGATGGGCGCAGCAGTGGCTGCCCTCGCTGCCTCGGCGGGGCTGGAGGTCATCTTGCTGGACGTGAAGGGGGAAGGCGATCCCGCCGGGCCAGCTCGCCGCGGGCTGGAACGAGCGGTCAAGCAGCGGGCATTCCTCGATCCGAGCGCGGCCGGCCGGGTTCAGGTCGGCAACGTCGAGGACGATCTCCCGTTGCTCGCTGGCTGCGATTGGGTACTGGAAGCGATCATCGAGGAGCGGGAGGCGAAGCGCACGCTGTTCCAGCGCCTCGCTGCCATCCTGCCTCCCCAGACGATCGTCACGACCAACACCTCGACCTTCACGCTGCACGCGTTACTACCGGACGAACTCGGCGCCTGGCGAGATCGGTTCTTCGTCACCCATTTCTTCAATCCACCGCGTGCACTGCTCCTCTGCGAGGTGACAGCCTTCCCAGAGGGAGAAGGGGAACGCTTTTTCGGCTTCGTCCGTTTCCTGGAGCAACGCTTGGGACGACGCGCCCTCCTCGTCCGCGATACCCCGGGCTTCGTCGCCAACCGCTTCGGGATCTACGCCTTGGCACACGCCGTGCGGCTGACCACCGAACTCGGGCTCACGCCGGAGGAGGTGGATGCCTTGACCGGCCCGCTGCTCGGTCGGCCACGTTCCGCCACTTTCCGGACGATCGACCTTACCGGTGTGGACATCCTGGTCCTGGGGACGCGGAGCTTGCAGGAATCGACCGGTGACGACTACGCGGTACCCGACTGGATCCTCGAGCTCTATCAGGCCAAGCGGTTGGGCGACAAGACGGGTGGGGGTATCTACCGCCGCGAGGGAGAGCAGCAGCTGACCTACGATCCCCTGCAGCACGGCGATCGCCCCTTCCGCCCGGCAGCGATTCCCGGGCTCGACGACCTCCTGCGCCAGCCGTTTCCGGAGCGCTTGGTGGGCGCGCTGGACTTGCCTTCGCCATACGGGGACTACGTGCGGCACCTTCTCGGGCGCACCTTCGGGTACGTGCTCGCGCGCACGCGCGATGCGGCGCGCGACATCGCCAGTGTCGACCGGGCACTCGAGTGGGGTTTCGGCTGGGCGGCCGGACCGTATGCGCAGATGCAGTTTCTCGGACTCGAGCGCGTCCGGGAGCTCCTGCAGGACGCTGGTGTACCAGTGTCAGATCTCCTCGCGCTCGCCGAGGAGCGAGGCGGATTCTTCCGCGATGGCCGGGTGTTGGATCCCGCCAGTGGCGAACTCATCCCGGAGGAGCAGCTTCCCTCGACGCGCCGGACACGCCAGATCCGGCTGCGGGAAGCACTCGACCGCCAGGGAACACACGACCTCGGCGATGGGATACTGGCCGTACGGGTACGCTCGCTGGAGGCACTACCCGAACTCGTCGCGGGCACGCTGGCGCACGGGCCCAGCGCGCTGGTACTGGTGCCGGCCTTCGCGGGCCTGGGCTATCCGTACGAGGATCTCCTGGAGTTGGCCGAGCGAGGCGAGTGGGAGACGATCGAGCAGCGACTGGTGACCCTGCAGGAGGCACTGAGGGCCGTGGCACGCCTGCCGGTGCCGGTGGTGACAGCACTCGACGGGGAAGGGCGCGGGGCCGCAACGACGCTGGCGCTCTGGAGCGACGCGACCGTAGCCTTTCTCACAACGCCGCTGGGATTCCCGGGCGCGACCGTTGGACTGCTCCCGCTCGGCGCGCTGACGGCGTTGCGCGTGCGGGCTGAAGCACGAGAGTACGGGCTGCAGGCACCGCTGCGTGCCGAATTCGGGGTAGTGAGTGCGCTCACCGCCTTCCTGGCATCCGAGCGAGTAGAGTCGGCGCAGCGAGCGGGGATCTCCGGGCTACTCGGTGACCGCTGGCTGGCGACGATGGATCGCGACGGCTTGCTCGACGCAGCCGCGGGACTGGCTCGCGCTCTAGCACGGAGCGTGCCCAGGCGCCCGCTGGGGGACGCCGTCGAGCTGGGCACAGCCGGAGAGCAGGTGACGGCCGGGCTGCGGCTCGCCGAGCTGGAGCCGGCTACGCGGCAGGTGGTGGAAGCGCTGGTGCGGGCAGTGCGCCGATCGGGCAATGTGGACGATCTCCTCGCGGCAGAGCGAGCCGTGCTGCGCGAACTCCTGCGGGACGGGGAGTACCGGCAGCGCGCACGCGCGACTCTGCAGGCACTGGCAGCAGCGCGGCGGTGAGGTGACGGGGAAAAGGGGAAAACAGTATGACGCGGATCCTGCGGGAACGACGAGACGGGGTACTCCTGCTCCGACTGAACCGGCCGGACAAGCTCAACGCGATCGACGCCGCGATGCTCGGCGAGCTGTGCGCTGCACTGGAGGAAGCGCGAGTCGACGACACGGTACGCGTGGTCGTCCTGACTGGTAACGAGCGGGCATTCTCGGCGGGTGCCGATATCGACGGCTTCGCTGGTGTGACGGTCGAGGAGCTGGCGACGAGCCGCTCTGACCTTCCGCAGTGGGACACCATCCGGCGCTTTCCCAAGCCCCTGATCGCGGCTGTTTCCGGTTATGTGTTCGGGGGAGGGCTCGAGCTCGCACTCGCCTGCGACATCATTGTGGCGGCGCAGGGGGCGCGGTTCGCAGCGCCGGAAATCAAGATCGGGCTCATTCCAGGGGCTGGAGGGACGCAACTCTTGGCCCGTCGCTTCGGCAAGTACCGAGCGATGGAACTGGTGCTGACCGGCCGAGAGTTTTCGGCGGAGGAGGCCGAACGCTGGGGTCTGGTCAACCTGATCGTCCCAGCGGAAGAGTATCTGGAGCGAGCACTCGAACTGGCGCAGCAGATCGCGCAGTACCCGCCGGCAGCGGTGCGGGCGGCGAAAGCGGCGATCGTGACTGGGCTCGAGATGCCGCTGGATGCGGCGCTGCGCTTCGAACGCGAACTCTTCTTGCGGATCTTCGCGACACCAGAGGCGCAGGAAGCGATCCAGCGTTTCCTGGAGCGCCGGCGGGCCAAGCAGCGAGCTGAGTGAATACCATCCTGCGCCGGGAAGGGAAGGGGACGCAGGCCGGCTGGGGAGAACGACCCAGCCGGCCTCGTTTGACATACAGGAGGCGGACGGCGAGTGTCAGAAGCGCTCGACGTACCAGGCGAAGCGGTCGAGAGAGATGCGTCCGTCGATCTCGACGCGCGGCTCGACCCAGCGCTTCTCGCGCGTCCACCGTGTTCCGCCCCAGGCGGCCATGGCGCCGAAGTAGCCGGTAGTGCTGACGATGCTGGCGACTCGTGGGTTCCAATCGCCCCCCGGGTAGGCGAAGAAGCGGACCGGCTCACCGAGCCACGACTCGAGCGTACGGCGACTGGTCTCGGCTTCCCAGCGGGCGGCGCCATCGTCGAGGCGAGTCATGGCGCGGTGGGTCATGGAATGCGAGCCGATCTCGTGGCCCATGGAACGGAGTTCGCGGAGTTCGGCTGCGCCGAGCGCACTCCGGCCAGGCAGGACGAAGAAGGTCGCTGTCATGTTGCGGGCAGCGAGCGCGCGGGCAGCGGCGAGTTGGCTGCGCGGACCATCGTCGAAGGTGATGACGACCGCTCGTTCGGGCAATGGACCATCGGCCAGGAGCGCCTCGAAAGCCTGTTCGAGCGAGATGGTGACGTAGCCGTTGGCGAGGAGCCAATCGAGTTGCTGCTCGAGGCGCCAGAGGGGGATGCGGTAGCGGGCGGCTGGCTCGCCGATATCGTGGTACATGAGCACCGGCAAGCGGAAAGCGCGCGGGAAGAGGGCCGGATCGTAGTCGGGCACGCCGGGCTGGCGGGAGACGGGAGCGGTCTCGACGCCATCGCGGGCTGCGAGCTCGGCACCGAGGCGAGCCAGCTGGACCTCCCAGAGCGTGCCGAGCGCCTCGGGATGCCAGGAGAAGCGGGCGCGCTCGAAGTACTGGACGGTGACAGGCTGGCCGGTTTCCGGATCGACTTCGGTGAATTCCTCGGAGATCGGGTAACCGAAGACGGGGAGGCCGCCATTGCGGAGCCAGAAGCGGAGGAAACCGTTGGCGAGGAAATGGCCGGTTTCCGGGAAGAAGCGGCGAAGCGGCGTATCCGGAGGTCGCGTCTCGAGAGAGAGCGCTGCGAACGCGGGATCGGTTCGGCCAGCAGTGAGGTGCGCAGCGACACGGGTGAGTTGCACCGGGCAGTCCGTCTTCCCCAGGCACCCCAGCGATGCCTCCAGGCGAGCCCGCTCGAAGTACTGGACGAGTAGGCCGTCCCGCTCGTGCGCCTCGCTCAGGGGATAGCCGAGGATGCGGAGTCCACCGTGGGCGCGCCAGAAGGAGAGGAAGGGTTCGGCGACGTGATGGCCCGTGGTGGGGAAGTAGACGACGGACGGTGGGCCAGCGGCGCGCGCTGGCTGGACGGCGGCGAGCAGGCCGAGGACGAGCGAACAGATCCAGAGGAAACGGAGATACCGCATTGTCCTCCTCTTCCCAGCACCCAGCACCGACGAACGCTCCGCGGTGCCTTTCTACCAGATGAACGAGCGAACTCGTGAACGGGTTACGAAGGGGGAGTGACGACGGAGTGGGCGGCTCGTCCGCTCGAACGCCAGGGTCATCGACCGACGCGGCGTTTCGCTGGTGAGAGGGACCAGTGAGTACGGTGCGAAAACCGAGAGGGCATGGCGCGCGCTCGGTCGATGCCCGTTCGGTTCCGTCGCCATGACAGGGGGAGCCTCGAGCAGGATGCGACCATCCCGCCCGGTCGGCGAGGCGATGACCAGGCACAGGGCGTGGGTGGGCTCACAGAATCAGGCATGAGCAGGGCAGCGACACGGCGGGCGGTGGAAGTCATCAGGACGATAATAGCATGAGTGCCGACAACTGGCCGTCAACAGGGTGTCAACAAACGGTCAACCCACGACCATGCTCGATAAACAATACTGTGATAGTCAGCTAGTCACGGTTCGCTTCCTCCGGAGCAAGCAAGGTGTTAATCTATTCCTTGCCCCTCGCGAGGGGACTCAGGGCATGGTAGCGGAAAGCGCTACGCAATCCACCACGCATTTGCGCGGGAGGTTCCCCGGATACCCCCACACTATAGGGGAAAGGGCGCTCGCGAAAACAGCAGGTTTGGTAGTTAGGGGAGGTAGGTATGAGCGATGACCCAACCGACACTCCTGCCTGGCCAATCTTCTGAGCGAACAAATGGCAATCAAGAGCGCTACGGTTTCTCAGGACACCAGACGTTTCCGTTCCGGTACAGCTGGTTGAAAAAGGCAGTCGATGCCGTGCATGAGGATCCGAATGTATTCCGACGGGAGGATGCAGTTGTCATCTTCGGTGTCGGCAAGAACATGGTGGAAAGCATTCGACACTGGGGATTGGCGACACAAGTACTGGAAGAGGATCAGCGGACTCGTCGGCTGCGGATCTCCGAATGGGGCAAACTTCTCTTCCTGGAAGAGTGTGACCCGTATTTAGAGGATCCGGGGTCGCTCTGGCTGCTGCATTGGCTCCTCGTGAGCAATCCTGCAAGGGCAGCTACATGGTACCTAGCTTTCAACGTGTACCCGTTCCCCGACTTTCGAAAAGACACTCTCGTGACCTTTATCGATGGCTTCGCTGACCGGAACCAGTTGCGGGCGAATATCGGGACGATCCGGCGAGACGTGGACTGTTTCATCCGCACCTACACACCGAGTCGATGGACAAGCACAGAGGTCCCCGAGGACAGTTTCAACTGCCCGCTCGTGGAACTGGAACTGCTCGAACTCCTACCCGATGGCATGACCTACCGATTCGTAGTAGGGTCGAAGCCGAGCTTACCGGTTGAAGTTGTCGCCGGTGTCATTCTCTCCCTTCTCGGGAGGCTCGGCAGTGGTCGGCGAACGGTGAGCATCCACGAGTGCCTCTACGAGCCGCTGAGCCCCGGACAGGTCTTCAAGCTCGACGAGCCCACGCTAGTGGAGTATCTAGATCAGCTGGAGTCGCTCACCGGTGGCGACATTGCGGTTGATGAGACAGCAGGTCTACACCAGCTCTATGTGCGCCGACCAATCGACGGAAAAGAGTTGATCGTGCAGTATCTACGGGCACGGGTGACGCCATGAGTACGGGAACACTCGGTCAACGCTTTCTGCGATCGGTACAGATCGAGCGTGACTGGCAGAGCCGTGACGTAATCGCGCACTACGTGCCGACGTTACAGGTTCGACAAGTCCTAAGGCGACTGGGTGACGCGCTCGCAAACGGGGCGACGGATCGTGCCTGGACCCTTACCGGTCCCTACGGGACGGGAAAATCGGTGTTTGCCGCGTTCACGCTCCAGCTCTTATCCGCAGTCGATGCCGCTCAGAGTGAGGCGTGGCGTATTCTACGCCTGCACGATTCCGAGTTAGCCTTTTTCCTCCAAGAACGACTCAATGGACGGCGGTTGTTCCCAATACCAGTGGTAGGACGACGGACCTCGCTGCCAGGATGTCTCATCAAGAGTCTGGCGGGGCAACTGGCGATACTGCCGGCGACTGCAGAGCGTGAGAGATTGCAGGCCTACGCTGCAGAAATCCTCAACACGGAGACGGATCGTCCGCTCGATCCGGCGGACATCCTTAACCTGCTAGACGATGTGAAGATGCTCGTGAAGCATTCCGGTTATCACGGCATCGTGGTAGTGATCGACGAACTGGGTAGGATTCTCGAGTACGCTGCTTCCGACCCAGTACGAGGTGACATTTCGCTCCTGCAAGAATTGGCCGAGTTCGCGAGCCACAGCGGGCAGGATCCTGTGTTGGTGCTAGGTATACTGCACCAAGCCTTTGACCAGTATGCCCGCTATGTAGATACTGCGATGCGACGCGAGTGGGCAAAGGTGCAAGGACGTTTCGTCGATATCGCATTCATCGAGCCTCCCGAGCAGCTCATGCGATTGGCAGTAGATGCGCTTGCCGAGAGTCATGCAGTGCCGAGGCCTGATACCGAGGCCATCGCGGCTGTTGCTGAGATAGCAGCAGGGGAGGACCTCGGGCTCCGGCCGCGCCTCCTCGAGACTGCACTTTTCAGGGATCTTGTCCAGCGGGCAGCACCGCTGCATCCTGTCTCACTCGTGGTGCTGCCATACTTGTTTCGTCGCCTGGCGCAGAACGAGCGGTCACTCTTCACTTACCTTTTCGCCCACGAACCGTTCGGATTTCAGGATAAAGTCCGGCAACATCCCGGAGCATGGGTTCGGCTCCCTGATCTTTTCGACTACGTGGCAGTCAATCTCGGCAACAGCCTGTCCCGTCATCCACTTTTCCAAAGATGGTTGGAAGTGGTGCAAAAAATGGATGAGCACCCCGAGCTGAGTTGTGTGGAAGTGGGCATTCTCAAGACGATCGGGGTACTGGATGTGCTCGCCGAAGGAAGTCACCTTCGGCCAACACCGGAACTCATCAGCTTCGCTCTCGCGGACACGCCAGGAGATGCCGAAATTCGAACCAGCTTGGAGGGACTGCACAGGCGGTCACTAATCGTCTTCCGTCGGTTCAACCGTAGCTACCGTGTCTGGGAAGGCAGTGACGTCGATATCCCGATGCGACTCGAGGAAGCGCGCAGGAGGACAGCCGGACAGTACCGCTTGGGAGCAACACTCGGACGCTACCTGAAAGCACGCGCCCAGGTCGCCCGACGCCATAGCTTCGAGACCGGTACGTTACGGTTTTTCGAGGTGCGTTATCTCGACGAGCCTCTCCCGGCTGAGCAACTGAGACCACAAAGTGGGGACGGGATTATCGCGTGTTGCCTGCCCCGTAACGATGTCGAGGCACAAGCGTTCCGTGAGTGGGCATGTGGGCAGGAGATCGCCTCACGTAGCGACCTCATCGTTGCGCTGCCGGAACAGATCAGCACACTCCTGGAAGCAGCGGCTGAACTCGTCGCACTGCACTGGGTGAGAGAGAACACACCCAACCTGCGGGACGACCGAGTAGCCCGCCGCGAACTCGACACGCGGACCGCGGAGGTCGAGCAGGAGATCAAGCGGCTGCTGGACCGACTCCTCGATCCACGGCCAGCTCCGGTCGGTAGCCGCTGCAGCTGGTACTGGTTGGGTGAGAAGCAACCGATCGACCATCCACGTGGAGTAGCAGCATTGCTTTCCAGGGCGATGGACCAACACTACTCGCTCAGCCCCCGGATTTGGAATGAACTGATCAACCGTCGGGTTCTCTCGACTGCGGCAGCAGCTGCGCGGCGCAACCTGATCGAGCGAATGCTCACTGCCGGCAACCAACCTCGCCTGGGTCTGACTGGCTTTCCGCCGGAACGGGCAATCTACGAGTCGGTGCTGTTCGCAACGGGGCTTCACCGACCAAACGAGCATGGGGAGTGGGGATTCCATCCACCTCGCCCAGATAAGGATCCGGCACGCCTCACCCCCCTGTGGGAAACGATGGAACGCGAAATCTTGGCGGCGACCGAGCAGCGAATAGGATTGCAGCAGCTGTTTAATGAATTAGCCGAGCCGCCCTTCGGAGCAGCTGAGGGCGTGTTGCCCATTTTGTTCTGCGCATTTTTCCTCGTGTATCGGAAAGAAGTCAGTCTGTATCGGAACGGAGTGTTCGTTCCGGAACCCAGCGTTGCGGACTTCGAGATCCTGTTGCGTCGTCCAGACCGTTTCGAAGTCGGTGGGGCTCGCGTCGTGGGTGGGCGCAAGTTGGTAATCGAGCGGTTAGCCCGCTGGTTGGGGACCGAGCCTGCGCTCTTGCCGGTTGTGCGTGCGCTCTTGGCAGCAGTCCGCGCGCTCCCGGAGCACGCGTGGCGGACCCAGCGTCTACCGCGGGCGGTGATCGAACTGCGGGAGACCTGCGCACGAGCATCCTCACCGGAGCGCTTGCTTTTCTTCGACTTGCCCACCGCGCTGGGCGAAATGCCGTTCGGCACAGAGGAGGTCGACCCCGCCCGGATCGATCGGTTTTTGGAGCGACTGAGCGAAGCACTCACTGCCCTCGGCCAAGCAACCCCGCGGGTGATCGAAGAGGCGCGGGACCGATTGTTGGAAGCCTGCGGACTCCCGCACGGCATGGAAGGGTGGAAGGCGTTGCGTGCGCTCGCGCAGCGCTTGGAGCGGGCGGCTTTTCCACCCGATCTGGCCGGACTGCTCGTGCGACTGCGCCAAGAACAAGACGACGAGGCAAGTGTCGAGAGTGTCTTGGCGTATCTGGCCACGCGGCCGCCTCGATTGTGGACGGACGACGATGTCGAGCGAGCGTGCACGCAAGCCCGCATCATCGGCAAGCGCTTACGGACAGTCGCTGCGACGTGGGATTGCCTGACGCCGCAAGACGAGGCGCTGAGCGAAGAAATCGCCAGACGCGTCAGGGAGATCCTGCCAGTGAACGTACCGCGCCACGTTCTCCGGGCAGCCCTGCTGCGCTTGCTGCAGGAGACAGACTAATGTAGAATATGATCGGGTGAGGGGCTTACCCATGCAAACCGGTGAACGGCGGGTCCGGCACATTCTCTCGCTTTCGGGAGGGAAGGACAGCACGGCGCTGGCCATTTACCTGCGTGACCGGATACCGGAACTCGAATACGTGTTTTGCGACACTGGGGAGGAACTTCCCGAGACATACGAATACTTAGAGCGTCTCGAAGCGTTTCTCGGCAAGCCGATCGTACGCCTAAACCCTGAGCGCCCCTTCTCCCACTATCTGGATCTCTACAGAGGCGTCCTTCCTGACGCACGAACCCGGTGGTGCACACGTATGCTGAAGATCAGACCATTCGAGCGATATGTCGGCGATGATCCGACGATCCACTACATCGCCATTAGAGCTGACGAAGCCCATCGCAAAGGTTACATATCTAAGAAGCCCAACATTACGCCTCGATATCCCTTCATTGAAGCGGGCATTACCAAACATGATGTCATCAGAATCCTACAGGAGAGTTCTATAGGACTACCTTCGTACTATACTTGGCGGTCGCGATCTGGATGCTACTTTTGCTTCTTTCAACAGAAAATTGAGTGGATTGGCCTGTTACAGCACCATCCTGATCTCTATGAGAAAGCCATGAGCTATGAGAAACTTGATCCTGTGACAGGTCAGCGCTTTACTTGGAATCCAGAAGAGAGCCTGCAAGAACTAGCGCGTCCGGAGCGAGTAGAGGATATCCTAACAAAGGCGGGACAACAGTATAAGCGGGACAAGGATAGCACAAACCTTTTGAGCATACTATTTGATGATGACTGGGACGCATGTTTGATTTGCCATTTGTAAAGGGCTATTCGGATGACGATTCGGAGCAACCCGAGAGAATTATGAGTGCAATCCGACGATGCGACGGAAAAATGAGGATAATAAATCACTCGAGTATGCTCCGTTATGCTCAAGAAATTTACCAATGTGCAACAGTGTAATACGCAGATAATATGCCAGAGACTACATTTAACTATAGGAGGATGCGGTGGCCAATCGAGTCGGTACAGTTTTTCATGAAAGCTTTTCATTGAACAGACCAGCAATGGCGAGTATCCTGGCATTAACGAAAACCTTTGGCAGCGTTCCTAATTTTGCAACCATTAAGCGAGAAACTGTCTTGGGTAATAACTATATTAAGGCTATGCCTAGGTATGCGCAGGGTTGCGGACTCGTCACAGCGGACTCACTAACAGTACTTGGCAATCATATAGCTAAAGCTGATCCAACCCTTTCTTGCTTATCTACTCATTGGCTCATGCACTATCACCTGAGCGCACCGCAGGGGCCTGGTCCGTGGTTCTGGCACTACTTGGTGACGCGTGTCCTCAAGCCTGGGTACGAAATCAGCGGGCATCACCTTGCCCAAGAACTGGCGCACGCGCTGCGCGAGCACGGTGGTACCAGGTTACAGGAGCGAACGATCCGGACCACAGCGACCGTTTTCATCGGGTCCTACGCCAAGCCGGAAGGCCTGTCGGCCATCCGACTCCTGCAACAGGTCGGCAGGGACCGGTACCTCGTGCGCCAGCCGGAACCTGTTCCGCTTTGGGTCTTCGCGTATGCGCTCGTCGACACGTGGAGGCAGCTCTGGCCCGATCGAGTGACCGTGAATTTAGCCAGCCTCTTCGAGCCTGGTGGACTTTCCAGCATTTTCTTCCTCGACGAGGCCAGTGTCGATCAGCTGGTCGTTTCCTTGGCTCGCGAGGGACTGATCGATCTCTACCGTGTCGCTCCGCCGTACCAGCTCGTCCGACGCTGGGAGGGGGATCCGCGAGGGCAGATCTTGGAACGGGTCTATGAGCATCCGTAGCCTGGCCGATCTTGCGAACGAACTCCGTACGACAACGAAGTTGGTGCGTACCGGCGTGGTGCTCGTACCACCAACGGCACTTCGACAGGTCAAAGACGCAGCATATCGAGCCGGGCTGGACGTGGTCGACTATGTGACGTGGAAGCTCGAACGCTTGGCACCAGGACAGCGATCCGTTCCGCTCAATGTGGGCAGCTTTCTTGGGGACTTGGACGAGATCGCGAATGGGAACTCGGTGAGTGGATGCATTCTGATCGCCAATGCGGATGTTCCACTGGCGCGATTGCACGTGCACGAGCGTACACTCGTCTGGGACCTTCTCCTGAATTCGTTCAAACGGCGTCGACAGGCGATCGTGCTCGCGATCCCGCGTGGGGCTTACCACCTGTTCCCGCAGAACCACGAAGAGGAATGGACGCGGTTGGGGCGGATTGCAGCGATCGAGAGGACGGGAGACAGGGGGTGCGTCGATGCTGACGATCGGTGACGTCGTACGCGTAGATGTCCAAGGAACATTCACCCCCGATGTGCAGATCACGGAGTTCCGCGATCCGCAGCGGAACCAGCGACTGGTGGAACGCTACATCTTCACGAGTCGGGAGCAGGGGCACGAGCTGGGCTCGGTCGAGCTGTTGTGGACCATCTGCGAGAGCTTCCTGCCCGGCTCCAGACCGAACCGATTACTCGTGATCGCGAACTACGGACACGGTAAGAGCCATTTTGCCGTCACAGCAGCCAACTACTTCGGGCAACCGGTCGATTCACCGGCTTACCGAGCAGTGCTGGACCGGCTGCGGCACGTCATCGGGGATTCGTTCCAAATGCAGCGCTTCGAGCAGTTTCGGTCAGAGCGGCCGCCCTACCTGATCGTGCTCCTCCGCGGAGACGAGTCGACGACCTATTTCACTGGAAAGTTCATCCGGGCGCTGGAAGAGGCATTGGATGCACACGAGGAAACACGGCTGCGCCGACCGCCAGGGTGGTTCAACCTTGCAGAGCGGTTTCTCGAAGAGATGCTGCCCGAGCTGCAAGTCAAGGCCGAGCTTTTCCTCGGGGAACGGTACGAACTCGATTTGGCGGCGTTGAAGCAGATGGTACGCGAGCGCGACATCAAGGCACTTGACCTCTGCCGGGAACTGAGCCGCCACTTGGTCCATGTCCCCCTCGATTTCGGCGAGGCGAGTTTGCGCGAGGCAGTCGAGTGGGTCGCAGACGAGTTTACTGGCCAAGGGAAGCCGTTTGGCGGCGTTCTCATCCTGTTCGACGAGTTCAGCACCTTCGTCGACAGCTATGCACGCGGTTCGACATCCGGGGAAGCGGCGCCGTTGCAAGATTTGCTGAGCGGCGTCGAACGGCGACGAGGAAAGGTGACATTCGTCGCTTTCGCACAGCTCGACCCGCGGAACATTCTCGAGGAATCGAGCACGCTTCAGACAAAGGCGTCCGGTGTCCTGAAGGAACTCGACCGTTTGGACGAAGCGATCACGCTGCGTTCGGTCCTCGAGGAGGTGGTCGACGCCTACTTGGCGCAAGACGAAACGGCCTGGCGCAAACTCGAAGAGGAACTCGTCTTCCGCAGAGAGATCCAGAACGCCATGAGTGTCACTCTCGGACTTTTCAAGCGCCGCTATGAAGAAGAGCTACGGTGGAACCGCGACCATTTTCGCGACACTGTCGTCAAGGGTTGTTTCCCGCTCCATCCGCTGACGACTGCCTTGTTCGCGACACTCAAGTTCGGGCGGACGAGCCAGCCCCGCTCGGTCCTCCGATTCGTCTTCGACCAAGTGAAGGCAAAAGAAAAGGAGCCGGCCCTCCGGGACGACGGGCGCGTGAACTGGGTGCTCCCGATCGTCTTAGTCGATGAATTCGCTGGGATGTTTCCGGAACCAACGTGGACGATGTATCAGCAAGCAAGGGACAGGCTCGGATCCGAGGCTGACCCGCTCCTCCAGATGGTCCTGAAGGCAGTGCTGCTGATCTTGGTCGGTGAGCTACCGATGAAGAGTCTCCGAAGTCAGACCCTGATCGCCCACCTGTGTGGACAGGACGAATCGCGCGTGCACGGTGCACTCGACGAGCTGACCAGACGGCACATCCTGCGGTACGATCGCGCGGATGACCGTTACTTCTTCTGGATTACACTACCATATCAGTGCGAGCAGATACTGAACGATAAGATAAACAAGTTATCTCTTTCAATGAGTGTTCTTCAAAATATCGTAGACTATCTACAAAAGCACGGATATCTGGAACCCGTACGGGTCAACGTCTCTTGGGGATCTCCGGGGGACTGGTTGGCTGACTACGCCCTGATCACGGCACGGGAGTTTTCCGAGGAAACATTGAGGAAGTTAGCACAGAGAATCATCGCTGACCCGGGTAGAATCGGGGCCTCGCGTGGACTGGTAATCTGGGCATTGGCGACAACGGCTGAAGAGGTGGACCATTACCGTCAAAACGGGCAAGCGGTACTGACACGGGCATTGGAGATGGTTGGGTACCCGCAGCTTCCCGTCGTTCTCATGCGACCGCAGCAACCAAATCCCGATTTATCAGAGTCACTCAAGCGACTCGCGGCGCTTCTTGCTTTCAACGACAGTGAAAAGCAGGAGTGCGGGCGGGAGCAGTACGAGGACATGCTAAAACACCAACGTGAACAGGTGGGTAAACTCCTCGACCAGCACCGGTCGCGTGGAGTTGCAGTCATCCCGAGAGCGTTGAGTATCATACGGCGTCTTGACCCTCCCCTGTCCCTTGAGACTCTCCTCCTAGAGGTGTTCAAGGCGGCATTTCGAAAACGGCCCCAGGAATTCTTCACTCAGTACCCTCAGTACTCCAAGGGACCTTCACCTTTTCGTAGAGCAGTCACGGATCTTGCCCACGCTTTGGCCCTCGATAACCTGCTTCAGCTGTATCCAGGAATGAAGACGAGTAATGCCGTCGCAGCAGAACTCTTCGATAGGTACCTCGGTCCTTCGGGCAAATGGAAGCTCGTCGGTCAGCTGTATCGGATCCAGTCGCCGCCGCCAGAGAGCCCACTCTGGCCCGCTTGGCGGGTGCTCGAGGAAAAGATTCCGGTCGGGGCGAAGGGCGTACGACTGAGTCCGATTCTCGAGACACTGCTGAATCCGCCATATGGCTATGACGCAGCGACTCTGCTCCTGTTGCTGAGCGCTTGGTACGGCTACAACCGGCAGTTTCTCGAACTCAGCGTCAACGGCCGGCTGCATGAGTTGCATGAATTGATCGAGACTTCCGGCAAAGGCAGTCCAGCCAAAAGACCTCAGGACGTCCTCGCCGGGTTGATCAGCGCGACGGTCAGTCGGCGCGATCCGGGCGAACTGGTTCGCAAGGCGCAAGCCATCGTCGAGCGAGTCGAGCGGCGCGAGCGTGTTTCCCCCGACACAGCAAAGCAAGATATCCAGGTGCTCGAGCAAGCGCTGGACGCACTCGATCCGAATACCGAGCAGCGGCAGCGCTTCAGCGTCACGAAAATCCGGCTGGAAAAGGACCTCAACACAGCAAAAGAGTATACGGAACGAATCACGATTATCAGGGAGCATATGAAGAGGGAAACAGATCCCGGTAAGCTGCTCGACCTCGTAGACCAACTCGCAAGGCTGGACGAGCCGAATGGCGTCGTCGAGGCAGAACCGAAGTCCCGCCTGCAAGAGGAAGCGAGGGACAAGCTTCAAAAGGCGGTGGAGACGACTTGCCAGCGCCTCGAGCGATTGACGCATCATGGCGACTACCAACAACAGGAGGCGAAACTCGCGGAACTACAGGAAGAATTGGAAACGCGAGACCTCCGGGGTCTCGCACAACGGGTCAGCGAGGCGCGGGTACGACTCGCGGCGGAGCGCGAGCGCTTGGAGCGGGAGGAAAAGGATCGCATTCTGGTACAGCAACTCGCTGCGATGATCGTCAACGAGCAGACAGGGCTTGCGACCCTCCGGCGCTACGCGGACGAACTAGATCGGTTGCAGGCAGCGACTGAGCGAGGCGAGCGAGAAGTCGCGACCAAGCGTCAAGCGGTCCAGGAAGCTCTTGCACGGCTCGAGCAGCAGCTGAGTCAGCTCGAGAGCCGGCTCCAAGCGGTGCACGACAGCCGTGAGGCTCGCCAGGTTCGCGACCACATTTTGCGTCAGCGCTACCTGTACGAGGAAACTTCCGAAGTCGCGACGATCGATCAGCTGGAGCAACGGGCGACGGAACTGCAAAGCTGGCTCGAGGCTCTCGAGCGACTCCGCGAGCGTGATTTCCACAGCCCGGTGGAAGCGACAGCGATCCAGCAAGAACTCGATAGACTCGCGGATGTTCATCCGTGGCTGAGCGAGGCGCACCGGGAGGTACTAACGCGAGCACGCCAAGTAGTGCAGGAACGAATCGTGCGCAAACGCCAGGCGGCGCAATCCTGGCTGGACGATCTCGAGCGACGGATCGCGGCAAAGGAGAACCCACACCAATTGGCGAAGGCCCTCGAGCAGGAACAACCTTTCCTGCCTGACTCGGAGAAGGAGCGGCTCGCACGCCTCCGCCAGGAAGTCGCAGAGATGCTCGAAGCAGACGCCGAGGGTCAGGTCATTCGGTACTTCAAGCAGATCCGTGACCGCAAGCGACAGTGGGAACTGCTGCAGCGACTGATGGATCTCGTCTCGGGGACCGAGGAGCCGTGATGCGCGAGGTATGGTTCGACCAGGACGGACTGTGCCCACCGCGACCGGGTACCGTGTCGATCAGCGACGACGTCTCGTTTCTCGAAGAGATCGATACCGATCGCCCGCTCTTGATCCGGGGTCGACAGCGCTGCGAGTGGGCACGAGCGCTTGCCGACGCACGAAACTGGCGAGTGCACGAAGTGCAACCGCTCAGGGAGGAACTTCTCACACTCTGCTCAAGCTTGACCACGGAACAAGCAGAGGAAATTGCCCAGCGTCTGGGCCAGCGCTTTTGGGATCTCCCGCGTCCTCTAACGCTCGCTGGGGTAGCGGAAGCGCTTTTCGGAGGAGTATTTTGGAGACATGAACCGAGCGAAGAGCATGCAAGCGCTTGGCTGACATGGCTGGTCGAGCGGGCTCCGACAGGGGTCGATGCGGTCCTGGCACGTGCTCTCGCTGGACTGTGGCAAGGGAGGTCGGACGGCATTACCGAGTATTGTTACCGAGTGACGACCCGCGAGGAGGCGATACCTATCATCGCTGAAAGGCTGGGTCTCCAGCCGTCGGCTTTCCCCCGCGAGGAATGGGAGAAGTTCCCGCTGGAACTACGGGAAAGCGTGGTGCAAGCGATAGAAGAATGGGTCCGGAAGCAATTGATCGCATCGAACGGTGCGGCAGTCGACAATTGGATCGCGGCTGGAGTATCGCCGCGGGTTTGGTCTCGAATCGGAAACCAGGTTTCTCAGTACTTCAAGCAAAATCCCCAGTACTTAACGCTCGAGCGACTCGACGCCCTGCGACCGTATCTTTCCAGTTTCGAACTGGAGCGGTTGGCTAGCTTGTGCCCCAGACCGGATCCGGGATTGCCACCTGAGGGGTTCGAGGCAGTTTGTCAGTGGTTTCGGGACCGCTATCTGCCGTGGCGAGAGTGGACTCTGTCCAGCGGGGATGAGGCTGCGCTGGAGCGCGCCCGTGAGATCGGTCGGCGCTTCGCAACCTGGTGTCTGGAACAGTACCCGAAGCTCGGGGTCAGTCCACAGGCAGGGCAGCTGTTCGGCTGGGCACGAGTGAACGAATTGAGAACGCAGCCGGACGACGCAACCGTCACGCTCTTGGTCATCCTCGACGGCTGCAGCGTGAGTGACGCAGTATCGCTGCTTCGACATGTGCAAGCAGAGACCGACCGCTTCACCGTTACCCGGAACGATGTCGTACTCACGTCGGTACCCACTGTGACCCAGTTCACCAAGCCTGCACTGCTTGAGGGAGTACCCCCAGACCAAATCAGGCAAGCAGATCCAGACGAGACTTCGTCACGTCTGAGAGAAGTGATTGCAGCCCTCGAGCGGGCAGCTCCGGGAGCAGTTGTCACCTGGCGGCTCAGCGAGCCCGACGCGAGTTACCACCGGGCGCGGACTCGGGAAGACGCCAACAACGAGGTGGATCTACGGCTACGGAGCATTGCTAGAGCCTTGCGCCAAATTGCTGACGAGGTGCCAGCTGCCAGACGGCTGCGCGTCGTCCTGACGACAGATCACGGTCGTTTGCTCGGCAAGGCACGGCGTACCCTCACCGTACCACCAGGCTGGCACACGCATGGGCGAGCAGCGTGGGGACCAGCGACTGGTCAAAGGATCAACACCGGTTTTCGGATCGAGGAGAGAACCGCGCTGCTCGATGCCGCCGCATACGATCTTCCAGCCGAGTATGCCTACCGAATTGCCTTGACTGATGAGGCTTTCGTCACCAGCGATGGGCGCGGTGGCGAGGAATGGTTTCCGCACGGTGGCCTCTTTCCGGAAGAAGTGCTCGTGCCGTGGATCGAACTCGAGCGCGATCTCGCGGTGCCATCACCAGTCGTCGCGATCAAGGGTGATGGGCGCGCGTACGGGAGCGGTACACTGGTAGTGATGGTGACGAACGAAGCGAGTATTCCTCTCCAGTTGCTCAAACTCGAATTGGAGTTCCGGCAGAGGAGAGATATCGTCTCAATCACAGAAACGATTGGCCCGCTTTCGCAGGTGACGATCACGCGTCAGATCGAGTCGTGGCCAACGCCGCAAGACTGTCGAGAGGCACGGGTTCGATTGACGTATCGATTGCCGAGCGGCGCCCACCCCACCATCCAGGTCGAGAAGATCGAGCTGACGAGCAGGACACTCTACGATCAGACCAACATCTTGGAGGACTTGCAATGACGAGCGTCGCCAGAGTCGTCTCGGGAAGCGAGTCGCTCGCCGACAAGGTGGAACGGGTCTTTCGCGGCCTGGTGATCGACAAGCGCCGCTTGCCGGCAAGCCAACTCCAGAAGCGAGGTGTGCCAGCCTACGTCGGTGAATGGCTCCTCGACACCCTCGTTCCGGGACGCGGAGAACTGACGGAGGAGGAGGCTCGGAAGGTTCGGGAGTGGGCAGAAAAATATGTCCCGGGACCGAACGACCAACAGATCATCAAGCATCGGCTTTTGCAGGGCGAGGTCATCAAGGTGTTGACACCTGTTCAGGTCGAGGTGAGCTTAGCGAGGGCGACGCGGAGCGCCAAGCTACGGTTGTTGGGGATCGAGGATGCTGCTATCTCCGACGAGTTGCCGACACGCTACCCCGATCTGCTCCGGCAAGGCATGTGGGGCGTCGTCGAGTTGCTCAGTACGGGGGACGGAGTGGCAATTCAATCCTTCCGCCCGATGCAGGCATCGCTGGATCTCGGTCTCTACAAGGAGGCGAGGCAAGAGTTCACGCTGGACGAGTGGCTCCGGCTGATGCTCACCTCAATGGGGTACGCACCGGAAGCCTTCACGGCGGAAGAACAACTATGGCTCATCGCGAGGCTCCTTCCGCTCGTGCAAAAGAATCTGCACCTCGTAGAACTTGCCCCCAAGGCAACGGGGAAAAGCTACTTCTATGAGAATATCAGCCCCAGGGTTCGCTTGGTGAGCGGCGGAAACATTACTCCAGCAGTCCTCTTTGTGAACAACGCGACTGGTCAGTGGGGTTTGCTCGCCCGGTACGCAGTCGTCGTGCTCGACGAAGTCCAGACACTGAAGTTCGAAAAGCCCGAGGAAATCATCGGTGGATTGAAGGGTTTCCTCGCTAACGGTCGGTTGACCCGCGGAGGTTTGCACGAGGCATCGAGTGACTGCAGTTTCGTCATGCTGGCGAACGTCCCTTTGGACGAAAAGCAGGAACCGATCATCCAGCAGAACTCACTGGTCGACTATCTACCAGAGTTCATGCGAGAAACCGCCTTCCTCGATCGGATCAAGGGTTTGCTCCCCGGATGGAAGATCCGGAAGCTGAGTAAGGAGGCCTTCGCCAACTCCGTCGGTTTGAAGGCGGATTTCTTCGGGGATGCCCTACTCACACTGCGAGAGGACCTCGAGATCGACCAGTACTGCGCTCGTCGTATCCGCCTCCGCGGTAATCGACCATACGCGCGCAACGAGATTGCAGTGCAAGCACTCGCAAGCGGGATGATGAAGATCCTGTTTCCGCACGGTCGCGTAAGCGACTGGGATTTCAGACATTATTGCGTCGAACCAGCAGTCCAACTCCGGCAGGGTATCTGGGACCTGCTGTACCAACTCGACGGCGAGTACCGACAGTGGGACCGACTGATCGAGGCCGAGATAGTGCCAATGTCATGAGCGTCAGACCGATCTATCTCGATTACCATGCGACGACCCCCTGCGACCCGCGCGTCGTCGAGGTGATGTTGCCGTATTTGACCGGCGACTTCGGCAACCCAGCCTCGGGGTTCCACGTCTACGGCCGTCGCGCCGCACGAGCCGTCGAGATGGCCCGCGAGCAGGTCGCTGCACTCATCGGTGCACAGGCAAGCGAGATAGTGTTTACGAGTGGAGCAACCGAGAGCAACAACCTCGTGCTTTTGGGCCTCACCAGCAGCGACCAGTCACGACGACGGATCGTTACGACGGCTGTCGAACACAAGTCCGTCCTGGAACCGTGCCGGATCCTTCATGAGCGCGGCTTCGAGGTCGTCGTCTTACCTGTCCTGCCAGACGGGACGGTCGACCTGGCTGCAGCAGAGGCTGCCATCAACGAGGAGACACTTCTCGTCAGCGTCCAGACAGCGAACAACGAGATCGGATCTATCCAGCCGATCGCGGTGCTCGCCGAACTTGCACATCGCCGTGGTGCACTGCTCCACACCGATGCGGCTCAGGCGGTTGGCAAAATCCCTTTCAACGTCGAGGAACTTGGCATCGATTTCGCCTCGGTTAGCGCTCACAAGTTATACGGACCGAAGGGGATCGGTGCTCTCTACGTACGGAGCGGCCTGCGACGACGTCTGACTCCCCTCCTGCTCGGGGGTGGGCAAGAGTTCAACCTCCGGCCAGGTACGCTGAACGTCCCGGCTATTGTGGGATTCGGCGAAGCGTGCCGGCTTGCCCGTGAGGAGATGCCTGAAGAGGCAAGGCGAGTCGCAGCCCTGCGCGACCTCCTCGAGAGTCAACTGGCGAATCGGATTCCCGGGCTCCGTTTCAATGGTCATCGCACGCGCCGATTGCCGGGAAACAGCAGTATCACCTTTCCGAAAATCGAGGCGGATGTCCTGATCGCGAACGTACCCGAAGTTGCACTGAGCACAGGATCGGCATGCTCGTCAGGGACGATCGAGCCTTCTCACGTCCTGACTGCAATCGGCCTCGACTGGGAAGAAGCGCATGCGACGATCCGGATCGGGATCGGACGGTTCACGACGCGCGAGGAGATCGAGCGCGCCGCGCACCTGATCGCGATAGCCTGGGAGCGGCTCGTCGAAGCAGGTCAGTGATCGATCAGCCGGTGTCCTCAGCCCCTGCCCACTGCTCGACTCTTCGTCCACATCCCCAGCACGCAGCACTCATTGAGCACGGCCGGAATCGGCTGGGGGCACGGTACGGATCTCGACGCGCACGGGTACCAGTGCTCGGCAGCGCACGAGTTGCACGGAGCGATGGCACGGAGGGCCGCGCTCACGCGGGTGATACGACGCACCGACGGGAACGGTCGCACGCCGGGGCGCTCGTCTCCATGCTGGACTCCAGCGACGGGAGGACTCTCCGGTGAGACGCGCTACCATCCCAAAGCGAGCGGTGAACCGCACTGTCCTCCGGCGGCGAGGACTCGTAACTCTCTGCCCAGCACAGCTGGTGCACAGCACACCACCAGTCCGCCCGACCGTACCCCCTTCCCCTCAGTCAAGATTGGCCAGGAGGTCGGCGCGGGGGAATTGCTGGTGCTGCAGCGCGCGCCGGACACGGGTACGACTCAGTTCGGCCAAGGCGGCACGGCAGAGCGCGAGACCTGCCTGGCCGTGCTCGCGCCAACCGGTCGCGGTGACGGGCGCGAAGCCGTGGGCGAGGAGCGAATAGTTGCGGTGCTGCGTCCACTGCAGGAGGCGCGGACGCTCGGCGGCGAGCCAGCCAGCGAGCGGCTCATCGGGGAGGTCAGCCAAAAGATCCCAGGCCTGAACGAGGGCGAGCCGGACCGGCCCGTTTCCCTCGGTTCGCCCAGCGAGCTTGGCTCGCCAGGCCTCGGGAAGGCCCGCCAGCTCGACGTCGCTCGTGTCGATGCGATGTCCCAGCCAGAGGCGCAACTGCACGAGCAGCTCGAGCGCGCGGTAGACGCGGGCGACTGCATCGTCGTAGCGGGACTGGGTCGCCCGACGCTCGGCATTGAAGAGGATGTCCTCGACGGCGATGTAGGGATCGCGCAGCTGCTCGAGGGGAGTCAGGCGCGACCCGCGAGCATCCGGCTGACCCGGCGCGAAGGCGTGGACGACGCTGGTGAGCTGGTCCAGAACGGTGAGCCAGCTGTGCCAGTCGCGCCGGTACAGCTCCAAAAACGTCTTCGCTGTCGCCAGCTCGTAGCGATCCCAGGCATCGAAGGCACGGCAGAGGTTGCGGGCATGTTCGAGCCGGGTGCGCAGGGCTGCCGAGAGTTCGCGCTGCAGAGCCTGGTCGAGCGTAGCCGCCGCCTCAGCGTAATCGAAGCGCTCGAGCGCGAGACGCGCTAACCCGACGAAGCGACGCGCCCGGACGTCATGGACGCCGCTGACGGGGGCGAAGCTCTCTGTCCCCGGGATCACGGTCGCCTGGTGTCCGCGCGCTCCCCGCACCAGGCGGAGTTGCACCTCGGGCCGTCCCTCGCTGTCCAGGGCAGCCAGGACCAGGGCAGCGCTCATCGACTTGGTTCCCGCGGTGTAGTCGGCCAAGAACTCAGCGTCCGGGAAACGACGCCGGAGATCGGCGAAACACTCTACCAAGCGCTGGTAGCAGGCAACCAGATCGTCGGGATCCTCGAGCGAGACGACCTCGTAGCGCTCAGGTGGGAGACCGGTGAGTGCGGCGTAGTCGTCGACGAAACGCAGGCTTCCCGCCTGGAAGTCGGCGGCGTGGGAGCACACGAAGGCGACGAAGTCCGGGCGAGCCTCGCGCAAGGCGTAGGCTTCCGGTCGATCGGCGACGTTACCGTCCGTCGGCTTCCCGACGTTGAGGACGAGGACGCGACGCACTGGCTGGTTCATCGTTCACTCCCTGTTCCGGAACACGCCGTAGCCGCTCGTCGTCTTGGCCCCGAAACCGAGCTGGGCCAACCCGTTGCGGAGCCAGCCCAGAGCGAGCTGCCGGAGTCGGCCATCGGGATCGCTCACCCCCTGGCGGAGCCCGATCGCCAGGCGGTAGCGCGTGCCCGGCGCGACAGCCAGGAAGGTGATCGGCTTCGGGTTCTGCCAGGGGGTCGGCGGCTCCTTCCCGCTGTAATAGTCCGGATAGTGGGGCGTCATCACGTCGAGCTCGAGGCGCCAGCCAGGTTCGGGGTAGGCGTCGAAGAAGACGAGCGCACCGGCCTGGCCGACCTCGTGCGCTTCTCCTGAGCGGGGTACGCGGCCGAAGACGGCGAGGAAGTCGGGATCCGACTCGTTGCGTCGCTCGACGAGATGGGCGTAGGCACGGGCGACACCCTTGAGACCGCTCCCCGGCAGCACGGGAAAGCCGAGCCGGTCGAAGCGGAAACCGATCTCGAGCGGGCCATGGGCGCCGAGGCCGCTGACCAGGCGCGACTCCAGTTCAACGGAACATGGTTCCGCTCCGGCTGCGCGCACGGTTGCTTCCCAGCGCACCAGGATCTGCTCGGCGAGAGCGTCCTTGGCGAGCCGCTCGGCTGCTGCGATCACCTCGCGCAGGAAGTCGCGGCGCGGTGTCGCCTCGGTACGGTCGCCGAAGACGGCTGCTTCCGGCGCGAAGCGATCGAAGAGGAGCCCGGGGTTCGCCACCTGGTTCCGGACGCTGTTCCAGAGCATCCGCGTGGCGGACGGGAGGAGCGGGTGCGGCCGCCCTCGCTCGCCGTCGGCGTGCTCGGCCGATCGATCACGGTCGCGTGGTGGGCCGGAGCGGCCCCCCGAACGTGGTCGCGCTTCACCGCGTTGCGGTGGACGACCGTTGCCGCGCGGCTGGTCGGGTCGCGGTCGCTCACGCATCGGCTCCCTCCTTCACCAGCTCGGCTTCGGCGAACCGCTTGAGCCAGGCGAGGAAGGCGAGCGCCTCCAGCGTGGCGCGGCGGTACTCGGCGACGCTAGCGTGGCGGACGATCCACTCGCGGAGGTCGTCCAGCTCCTGACCGGTCAGTTGCGTGCCCACCCAGCGCGAGAGGTCACGAGCGAGGTGGAGGTGGGCATTGACCTGCCCAGGCTTGTCGGGCCTCTTGGAGACCAGAAAGGCCAGCGTCTGGCCCAAGCCGTGCAGCTGGACGAGCGAGGCAGCCTCGCGGGCGAGCTGACCGTATTCTGCAGCATAGCTCGTCCCCTTGACCGCAGCCACGCATGCCCAGGCGCGGGCTGCACGCTGTTGCTCCAGTGTGCGCTGCTGCGTCGTACGGTGTACCGGCTGGCTCACGGCTCACCCTCCCTTCATACCCGCGCGACGCGCAGGACGACGGCACCGCGGCCGGTCGTCTCGTCGCCACCCAGACGGACACGCCGGCCGTCGAGCTTGCCCGTCAACCAGCCAAGCAGCGCGCGGCCGTCCTCGTTCACCTTGTCGTAGCGCGAGCGGGTCGTTGCCAGGAGACCGACCAGCAGCGTTTCGGCCGGCAAGGTCTCGGTCGTCCAGAGGGCTCCCGGTTCGACCGTCTTGGTCTCGTCCTTCAGCCGCACGTGGGCCTCGATCTCGGTCGCGTAGAGAACGAAGTCGCGGAACTCGTCGTCGGGCAGGACGCAGAGATGCTTGGCCAGGTTCTCCCGCCACCAGGCGTATTCCGGCGTCTGGGGCAGGGCGAGGGCGACCAGCCACTCGGCCAGCGCCGAGACGAGACCGGCCAGTTCGCCGGCCAGCGTGAAGCTGTACTCCTCGAGGACGACACCGACCTGCTGACCAGCCGGGGTGAGGAGCGCGCTGCCATTGGCGACGGCGCACTGACCCGGCTGGAGGCCGGCGAAGCGGGTGGGGTCGACCGGCCCCTCGATCCCGGCCAGCTTGGCCAGGCGCACCAGGCGTGCGAGCACAGCCGGGCTGGTCGTCCAGGCGAAGACGCCAGCCAGCGAGCGGACCGGGAAGAGGACGACCTGGAGATCGGTCACTTGGAGCGCTCCAGCATGGGTGGAAGCTTCCTCCGGGCGATCGGGGCCGAAGAGGGCGCGGTGGCGCTCGGCATCGGCGCCGTTGGCCTGGGTCGTCGCGCGGAGGACGCCCTTGACGCTGGACGCCTGGGCGATGGGGAAGCCAGTGATCCGCTCGCGCTGGATCGGGAGATCGACCGTGCCGACGGCGCGGCCGGTCCCAGCGTGTACCGGTGTTTCGCAGTAGGCGAAGAGCAAGGCACTCGCTTCGGCCATCTCACCATCCTCCGATCAGCACTGTCCCGAAACCGATCTCGGCACCCCAGTCGCTCACAGTCGGCCAGGGAAGGTCGCTGGTGCGGCGGAGCCGGGCCTCGCCACGGGCGACGAAGTAGTAGACGCTCCCGGCCGGCACGGCGCGGTGCGCGGGACGCTCGCGACCACGCGCGAGATCGAAGCCACCGACCGTCTCGTAGCGATCGAGCGCCGCCGCGACCAGCTCGACGGAACCTTCGAAGAAGGCGCCCCAATCCCGCGGGAGCCAGCCGCGCTCGAAGACGGCGGGAGTCAGGAAGAAGAGGACGAACCGCTCGGGCAACGGCTCGGGAACCGGTGGTGGAGCGAACGAGGTGACGACCTCGAACCGTGCCGACCGGCGTTCCCCACCGAGCGCGAGGACTCCCGCCGGCTCTGGCCAGTCGAGCCCCGTGAACGAGACCAGCAGCCCCACGCCAGGCGCTGGTCGGACGTAGCGCGCCTCGTAGTAGAGTCCCTCGCGCGTCGTGCGGCGGGACGAGTCCTGGGCGATCCCGATCCGCACCTCCTCCGCCCAGAGTTCCTCTTGCGGGACACCGGGAACGGGCTCGCCGCGGGAGTAGGCAGCGAAATCGGTCAGGCGCAGCCAGAGCCGCTGGCTGGCCTTCTCGGACACTGGCTCGCCTGCGTGCCACAGCGGGAAGAGTGCGGGTGTCGGTGTGGGCAGACGCAGCCACTCCGGTGGCTGCTCGGGCAGCGGCAGGCGCCGGGCCTGGCGACCGGGGAACGCTGCATCGGCCGGTGGGGGAAGCAAGACCTCGAACTCGCCGGATGCGGTCCGACGTGCGACGAGCGGGCCGACCAGGCGCAGCGGCCCCCAGTCATCCGGTCCACCGACCACCCCGGCGACAGCTGCGGCGTCCCAGGGGGGAACCGTGGAGTGGACCATGAGGTGGTAGGCACGCAACGCTCCCTGCACCACCAGCGGACTGGGTGGGAAGCGGCTGGCGGCGCGGAACTGCTGGCCAGCGGTGAAGGGACGGCCGTCGCGGAAGAGCCAGACGTCGAGCGGTTCCAGGAACAGCGTCGTCACTCGCCACCTCCTCTCGCCAGGAAGCGCGCCAGCGCGAGCCAGTCCGCCAACTGTGCCGGTCCGGAGGGCACGCGCTCGAACCGCCGCGAGTCGTCCTCGCCCGGCAGGCTGGCGCGCAGCTGGTCGTAGCTGGTCGCGAAGCCGTACAGCCGCTCGACCAGCCGCTCGCGCTCGTCCGCGGTACCGCTCGGCCACTCGCCCTGACGTTTGACCGAACGAGCGAGAACGGCACGGAAGGCCGCATCGGCCTGCGGGAAGGTACGAGCGTACTGGCGCAGGTCGGTGGGCAGGCGACCGGAGAGGCTCCCCGCGCCATCGCGGCGGAAACGGTCGACCAGGTCGGGCAGGTCGAGCCCCATGAGTCGATCGGCGCGAGCGACAACATGGACGATCTCACCACCGCGCGGCTGGAGCTCGACAGCGACCGCCCCCTTGCCGGGCAGCCGCTTGGCCCGCTTTTCCGCCTCGCGTGCGCTCCGGAGGAGGTCGCCGAGCGGTTCCAGCCAGTGGCCGATGGCGATCCCGGCCGAGGCGGAGCGTCCGTCCGTGATCTCGGCGAACGCTGCAGCGAGTGCCAGGGCGAGCGAGACTGCCTGCTCGGCCGGGGTCAACGCAAGCACATCGTCGCCGCCGCGGTAGATGAAGACGGCATCTCGAGCCTGCTGGCGGGCTGTCTCCTCGACACTAGCCGCGAAGCCCGCCAGCTTCCGGCTGATCTCGCGGTGAACCGGCTCGCCCCCCTGCGCGAGCGCACTGGTGAGCCACTGGCCCATCGAGTCGCCGTCGAGCACGACGACCGCGACGTAGCGGGACGGGCGCTGGCCGACCGCCTGGTAGAGCTCGGCGAGGCGATGGCGGGCAGTGCGGAGCGGCGTCTCGACCTGGCTGCGCAGTCGCTCGGCCTCATCCGGATCGAGGCCCAGTTCCTCCAGCAGCGCTGGCCACTCGAGGGTCGACTCGTAGAGGAAGGCACCGTCGTAGGGGAACGCCTCGACGGTGTGGCGCGTGCGGCGGTACCGGTCTGGCCGCTGGCCGAACGCTGTCACCAGGAGCTCAAAGGCATCGCGGTAGGACTCGAGTGCCGGGGCGGCACGCTCGGCCGCCAGGCGAGCGAAGGGCCGAGCGGCGATGGTCGGGACTGAGGGATACGCTTCCTCGGAGTACGCGAACCGCTTCACCGCGCTGACCGCATCCAGCCGCTCGTGCTCGCCGACGAGGCGGCCACCCTGCGGGTGGCGGCGCACCGCGCGCCAGAACGCGCGGGGATCCTGACCGGCGGGAGCGAGCGCTGCGCGGTTGCCTCCCAGCGAGTCTTTGGCGCCGGCTTCGGCACGCTGGGTAAAGGTACGGGTCTTCTTGAGCGCGGCGACTCCAGCTTGGGCCCGGTGGAAGGCGGTCGCATAGTCGTCCTGCTCGATGCGGGCAGCCGCCCAGTAGATTTCCCAGACGTCGCCCGTCTGCGCCTGCCATTGGGCACGCAGGGCATCGTCGAGTGGCGCGTACGACTCGATTTTGGCCAGCGCGTCGCTGGCCAGCTGTTCCCAGCGGGTTTGCAGGGCTGCTGCTGCTCGCTCGGCGAGCTGCTCGACATCTTCCCAGGGTACGCGAGCGACGATGACGTTGGGCGGGTCGCCGGAGCCGAGGTCGGCGGGGTAGACGAGTTCCGCACCGGCATCCTGGAGCGAACGGGCAACGGCCCGGGCCAGCTCGGCCAGGATATGGCTCCCGGCGTAGAGGTCAGCTGTCCGGCGCGCTTCGGCGATGAACGCTTGCACGGGGCCGAAGGTAAAGCGGAGGACCGCGTCAGGCATACTGCACCTCCGCGACGTTGGGAAGCTGCGCGACCGCAGCAGCGATCTGCGTGTACAGTCGCTCGAGCTGCTCCTCGCCACCTCGGCGGAGCGGGAGGAAACGGCTCTGGAAGAGCGTCGCCACGCCCAGGAGGTTCCCGTTCTCCGCTCGCGTAACGCTCAGCCAGAGCGGAGAGGGACGGCGCTCCCGGCGCTCGTACCCGCTGGGCGGCTCGATCGTCTTGTGCTGCTTTGGGATGACCAAGGGTGCGCCGAAGACGAGGCGCTGCTCGGTCGGGAGCGCGCGGCGCGTCTCGCGGAGCCATTCTCCGATCGCATCGGCCACGGTCGGCCAGCCGCGCTCCCCGCTCGTCCAGCCACGCTCGCCGAAGACCCAGATGCGGCACCAGCGCGGGTCGAGCACCTCCCAGCCGGGACGCTCGGGATTGGCGTCGGCTCGCGCCTGCGACCGCTGGCGCAGGAGACGGAGCCCCTCAGCGAGCTGGCGCGCTGCCTGCTGGGGTTCGGGGGACAACGCGAACGGGAGATTCAGGTGCGAGGGCACAGCTGGGGTCGTTGCGCCGTCGGGCGAGCGCCGCGGCACCGGCCGGTGCGCGAGCGCACCACCGAGCCGGCGGGCCCGGGCACCGAGCCCACCGAGATGGAGGAGCAGCCAGGCAGACCGCACCGCGCGGTAGAGCGCCTCGCGGGCCTCCCGCTCGTCGACGCCCGGTCGAGCGAGGAGGTCGATCGAGAACGGGTACGGAGGGGCGAGAGCCCGCCGCGCGGGAATCTCCTGGTCACGAGCACGCGAGGGTGCCATGGAGAAAAAGAGGTACGCGCGGCCGGAGTCCCGCGCTGCCCGCCACTCCTGTGGCGCGCTCTGCTGCTCCTGCCGTACCCGAACCACGATCTTCGAGGCGCCGGCCTTCCCCTCACCCCCGGCTTCGCCGAACGTCTCGGCCTCGAGGCGGCGGATCTCGGCGAGCGCCTGATCGTCGGTTCCGTAGCAACCGCCGAGAAGCGCGCGCAGCCAGAAACGGAGCGCACCGCGGATGGAACTCGCCCGGAGTTCCGGATCGCCGCGCGGGTCAGCGCCGCCGAGGAAGAGTGGCGTCAACGTCTCGAGAGGGAGGCGGACGGAAGGGAGTGAGTGCTCTTTGCTCATCAATGGCTCCTTCGCTTACGCCATCGCCACAACCTGCTCGATCTCCTCGATCGCGACCGCAAAGTTGACACCCTGCGCGGGGATCTCGCCAGCCCAGGGGATCCCCCCGATAGCCATCCCGACGACTCTGCCCTGCTCGTCGAGCAGCGGGCCGCCACTCACACCGGGATTCAGGGCTGCGTCGGTCTGCAGGAACTCTATGCCATCGAAGGTACGCCGTCCAGAGAGCACACCACGCGTGACTGTCGGCTCGCCCAGCAGCTGGTCACCCAGTGCGTAGCCGAGCGCCGTGAGGGCGCTCCCGAGCGGGAGCTGGCGCGACTGGCCGCGCGGCAGGGGCTGGACACCGACCAGCGCCGGCGCCTCGAGCAGCGCGACGTCGTGGCGCTCGTCACGCTGGCGCACGGTCGCTGGGTGTGCCGTCCCATCAGGTGCGATCACCTCGACACGTTCCCAGCCGGCAACGACGTGCGCAGCCGTGACGACGAGCGTCCGGTCGCTCTCGCGTGCCCAAACGAAACCGGTTCCCAAGCCGTCCGGCACCCGTACCTGGAGGACACCGTGGAGCGCGCGGTTCACCATCGTCGCCCGGTCCCCCGGGTCAGCTGGGCCGCTCGCGACCGGTGTCGGCGCGGGGGCAGTCGGTGCAGGGGTGAGTGGCGGGACAGTCGGGATCGGCGTGACCGTGAGCACCACCCGCGTGTCGAGCGCCGGGACGTCGACCGGTGCCCGCCAGCGGGCGACGGCCAGCCCAGCCAGCGCCAGCGTCAGGAGTCCAGCGAACAACACTGCGACGAGCAGCAGCGAGTTGGCTCGCCCCATGCCTGCCTCCTAGAAGCCGAGCTGCGCCAGCAGCTGGTCGCGCTGGGCGAACAACTGGTCCAAGCGTCGCGCCGCTTGGAGCCCTCGTTCGTAGGCGTTCGCGAATGCGATGCGGTCACCGTATCGATAGGCGTTCTGCATGTCTGTCATCGCATCGATGAGGTTGTCGAACTCGTTGTGAATCTGGTCATCGAGGAGCACAACCCGCGTGAGAATACTACCAATATTTTCAGCTGTCTCGGCACGCTGCTGCTGGCGGGTGGCTTCCTCGCGCACCTGGCTGAGCTGACGGCTCTGCTCTTGGACCTGCCCGGTGAGTTCCTGAATCCGCTTTTCCTGCTCGGCGTTCGTCGCCATGAGCTCGTTCAGGCGAGACTGGAGGCGATCTCGCTCGCCAATCAGCTGGTCGCGCTCGGTCGCCAACCGGTCGCGCTCGCTGGTGAGCGACTGCACTTGTGTCTGGAAATCGCGGTTCGCCTGGGAGAGTGAGGCGATTTGCTCCCCGAGAGCTCGCTCGCGGGCCTGGCGGCGATCGAGCTCGACGTAAGCGAGCGCCCCGCTGGCCAACAGGGCGAGCAGGAGGAGACCACTCAGGATACCGAGCAACGTGACGGTGCGGTTCCGGCCGGGGGCTGGCGCGCTGGCTGACGCGGCCGAGGAGCGCGGCATGGCTGGCTCACCCGGTGCGGCTGGATGATCTGGCGGCGAGGGAGGCGCTGGCTGCCCCTTCGGCTCGTCCGGTGCGGGCAGCGAAGCATCGCTGCTGGCTGGGGAGTCGCCAGTCGCTTTCCCCGCGGTGAGGGGAAGGGCCGCGGTGTCCGGCGTAGGCACAGGATCAGGCACGGGTTGACCACAAGCAGGGCAGAAGCGTGCCTCAGCCGGTAAAGCAGCCTGGCAAGCGGTGCATCGCATCAGTGCACTCCCTCCGCGAGGAAGACGACCGGCTCGGACCCAGGCACTGCTCGCAGCTGGTTCCTGTAGCGCTCGAATGCGTTGGCGAAGGCTCGCAGGCCTGCTGCGATATCGTCGCGGCCTTGCCAGAGGAGCACCGGATCGCGGGTATCGAGCGCGCGACGGATACGGACCGCACCGCGCTCCACCAGTTCGAGTCCGACCATCAGCTCGGAATGGAACGCCGAGAGCGTCGGTGGTGGCGTCGCTTCGCGCATGGCTCGGGCGCAGTCCTGGAGGAAGATCAGGCGGCGCTCGATGTCAGCGCGCCAACCAGGAGCATCGAGGGCAGGATTATCGAGCATGGCTGCGAGCGGCTGGAGTTCCGCGGCGAGCGGGAAGACGGTCGGGATGATGGCGTCGTAGTACGGGAGTTCCTCCGGCCGGGCCGTATCCCAGGTGACCGGTTGCTCGCCGAGCTGGCCGTAGCGCCACTGGTAGTAATGGAGTCCCACGTTCCCAGCCTCGACGCGCCAGCCGGGTGGGTTATCCGGCGTGTAGGTGAGCACGCGACGCTCGAAGACCTGGACGAGGACGCGCTTGGGGACACCGCCGACGCGGACGGTCGTCCAGTAGGCCTCGGTGAGCGGGAAGCCAGTGGCGTAGAAGGGATTCTCGAAGAGGCGGTCCTCCCGGAAGGCCCCATCGCTGTACACCGTGCCGCGGGCGTTCATGAAGTCCCAGAAGACGCTGGCCACCGTGTGATTCGTCTCGCGCACCAGGGCAGCAGCAGTCACCCCGTAGCGGGCGACCGTTTGGTCGGCCCCGACGGTGCCGTTCCGGTCGACGGTCTGGATGATGGTCATACCGACCGGCAAGGGTTGGTACCCCATGAGCGGCTGGAAGCTGGCATAGGTCGGGGCGTTCGGATCGTCGAGATCACCAGCGACCGGGACGCGGGCAGCGGGGGCTTGGGCGAACCGGTTGTGACCGAGTTGGACCTGACCGGTGATGAGCTCCTTGGCCAGAAGCCCGTTGGTCACGTACCAGGGATTGACGGGGTCGGCACCGATATCGGTGATCTCCATGCGCGTTTTGTCGAAGTACTGGACCATGCGGAACCCGAGGACGTCCCCGTCGAAGTCGGTCGCTTCGTCGTACTCCTCGACCAGTACGTGGGTGATGGGAGCTGGGCCCCACATCCAGGTGCGGGCAGCACGTCCTTCGGCGACCGGGCGATCAGCCCGCGCCCAGGTACGCCAGAACGCGACGCTGAGGCCGGGTTGCTGGGCGCTCACAGGGAGCGCGGGAGCGAGCAGCGTCGCGAGCAGCAGGGCTGTGACGAACCATCGTGAACGCATCGTTCTCCACCTCTCGGACCACTCGACCACTCGTGACCAGGATCGTCGAGCGACGGGAACACAGGGGTTCCCATGCTGCAGGAACGAGCGCGGAGTGCGATACTGCGGTGCGGAAAGGAGGTCTGCGATGCAGGATCTGGTCCAGCGATGCGATCGCTATCTGGCGGAACACGAAGCGGAACACCTGCAGGCACTCGGGGATCTCTTGCGGATCCCGAGCGTGAGCGCCCTGCCGCAGCATCAGGCGGACGTCCAGCGGGCAGCCGAATGGGTCGCAGCCCGGCTGCGAGCGATCGGCGTTCCGGAGGTGCGCTTGCTCGAGACGGAGCGAAACCCGATCGTCTTCGGGCATTGGCCGGTCGACCCCTCCCTCCCGACCGCACTGGTCTACGGACACTACGACGTGCAGCCACCCGACCCGCTGGAACTCTGGGAGACGCCACCCTTCGAGCCGACGTTGCGCGACGGTCGCTTGTACGCCCGCGGCGCCTCGGACGACAAGGGGAATCTCTTCGCCGCGCTCTGCGGGATCGAGGCGCTCGTCCGTATTATCGGTCATCCGCCGATCAACCTGAAGTTCTTCTTCGAGGGAGAAGAGGAAATCGGCTCGCCGAGCATGGCCGCGGCGATCCGGCAGTATCGCGAGCTGCTGGCCTGCGATGTGGTGATCTCGGCCGACGGAGGGATGTACGGGCACGACCAGCCTTCGCTCACGCTCTCCTCCAAGGGGATCTGCGCCTGCCAGGTCGATCTCCGGACTGCTGCCACCGACATGCACTCCGGTCAGTACGGTGCGGTGATCGCCAACGCGGTGCAGACGCTGGTGCAGCTGGCCGCGACGTTCCACACGCCGGACGGACGAGTGGCGGTCGCTGGCTTCTACGACAAGGTGCGGGAACTCTCGCCGGAGGAGCGGGCCGAGATCGCCGCCGTCCCGTTCGATCCGGACGAGTTCCTGGCCAACGTGGGGGCGAAGGCGTTGTGGGGCGAACCAGGGTATACGCCGCTCGAGCGCGCCTGGGCTCGTCCGACGCTCGACCTCAACGGCTTCTGGGGCGGGTTCCAGGGCGAGGGGATCAAGACGGTGACGCCCTGCGAGGCGCACCTCAAGATCACCTGCCGGCTGGTGCCGGATCAGGATCCCGAAGAGATCCTCGACCTGATCGAGCGGCACGTGCAGGCACACTGTCCGCCGTGGGCCGAGGTGCGGGTGACGCGCTTCCCCGGCTCGGCTCGTCCGTTCGCGATCCGGCGCGATCATCCAGCGCTGGCAGCCGCGCGCGAGGTGCTGCGCGAGCTGTACGGCAAGGAGCCGCTGATGACCCGCGTCGGTGGGACGATTCCTGTCGCCGAGCTCTTCCAGCGCGAGCTCGGGGCCGACATGCTGTTCTTCGCCTGGGGCATGCCGGACAACCGCGTCCACGCGCCAAATGAGTCGTACCGGCTGGAGGACTTCCGGACGATGGCGCGCGCGTACGTGCGCTTGCTCCCGCGCCTGGCGACAGTCATGGCGCGGGCCTGAGCAGTGAGCGGGAACGGGTGCCTCGCACCAGGCGGGCTCCGAGGGCCGACAGCGGGACGAGCGGAGCCGCCCCGCGAGCGAGAGAAGGTCGGACTGAGGCTCTCGACAAAGCTGTCAGCTGACAGCGAGCGCGGACGACTGCCGTCGATGGGCGCCCTCGGTGGGGAGGGCTGCGACGGGTACCGAGTGGCATTCGACGTGGCACTCCGGTCCAGCATGGCCGACCGGCACCCAGTTACCGGCAGGGCGGCGTTCACGACTGGCTCGGTCGCGCGAGTGACGAAGCGGGACGAGCGCGTCGTCATCGTGTCCGGCAGCACAGGCATTTCGTCGGCCATCCCGCCGCGTTGCCTCGAGAGGCACGATCGCGGCTGAGCCTGCCGCTGCCCCGATGCGCTCAGGCTGGCGGCGCGACGAGCGAGCACAGCCTGGTGGGCGGTGGCTGGACTGCACCGAGCGGCCGGTGGGCGACTCATCAGCCAGCACACGAGTGCGGCTGACGGTGCAGCGCGCGGGCAGCGGCTTCCCTCGACACACGAGGACGGCGGCCGGTCGAGCGATGCGAGCAGCCAGTTCGCCCGCTTTCGCGAGCGAAGCTCGGCGCCGCGGCGAGCGGGGTACACGCGGCGGCTCGGGTCGAGGAGCGCGATCGGCGGCAGCGAGCGCTGGCGATTCGATGGTCGGAGAGCGCTCGGATCATGGCGGGGCCAGCCGGAGCGGTTCGTCAGGGCTCCGCGCCGACAGTTCGCTCCTCGACAGGTCTCTCGACATCTCGCAGAATGGACGCCGTACCGGTGCCGGCATCGTGGATCGCCATTGGGCAGGAGTCGGCTCATGGCCACGATGTATCCGCAGTTCCCGCGCTACTGTGGCTTCCAAAGCGATGCGAAGCTTCTGGTTTACGGCGTCCTCGCTCACCAGCTGCCTGACGAGTGCATCGTTCTCTTTGGGGTCCGGTTGTTGGTCCGCGACGGTCCGGACGAGATCGATGCGGAGGCCGACTTCATCATCGTGGAGCCGGAGTGCGGCGTGCTGGTACTGGAAATCAAGGGGGGCGGGATCCGGAGGGACGCACGCACGGGGCAATGGTTTTCCCTGGATCGGCGTGGGGAACAGCATGCGATCGGGAACCCGATCGAGCAAGCGCGGCGGACTCGCTATGCACTGGCACGGAAACTGAAGGAAGGACCTCGAACGAAGCTGTTCGACTATCCGATCCGGCACGCGGTGATCTTCCCGGATGTGACACTTCGACAGCAGTGGCTGGGTCCTGACGTCGAACCGGACATCGTGCTCGACGAGCGTTCGCTGACCGGTCTGCATGGAGCGATTCGCCGAGCCTTGGGCGGACCGCGACCGGAAGGTCCCCTGGCTCCGGCGGCGATCCAGGCCCTGGTCGATGCGCTGAGTCCGACGATCGAGGTGCGGAAGCCGCGGCTCGGACGACTCGTTCGGGAAGCAGAAGAGGAGATCGTTCAACTCACCGAGCGACAATTCGCCGTGCTCCGCTTGCTGGAGCGGCACCGCCGAGCGCGGATCGTCGGGCCGGCAGGATCAGGAAAGACGATGCTGGCGATCGAGAAGGCTCGCCAGCTCGCGCTGCAGGGCAACCGAGTCCTGCTGACCTGCTTCAACCGCAATCTGAGCAGGTGGATGCGGCGCACCTTGCAGGATGCTCTGGGGACAACCGAGCTGTTCGAGGGCGACCGACCGCTTCTCGTCGTGACTCACTTCCATGGGTTAGTGCGGGACTTTTGCGAGCGAACGGGCAGACGGTTCCAACCGCCAGCAGGTGATCGACGAGAGGAGGAGCGATTCTGGAAAGAGCAGGCGCCACAGATCTTGATCGACTCGGTGGAGCAGTTGCCCGACCTCCGCTTCGACGCCATCATCGTCGACGAGGGGCAAGATTTTCTGACCGACTGGTGGATCGCGCTGCTCGAGGTGCTGGGTGATCAGGAGCGGGGCTTCCTCTACATTTTCTACGACGATAACCAAACCCTCTACACGGACTCCCGGCAGCTCGAGTTTCCCATCGTCGACGAACCGTACATGCTTGCAGAGGTATTCCGCAATACGAGGCCGATTTTCGAGCGCTTTCGCCCCTTTTACCGTGGAAGCATCGAGCCGCTCTTCCGCGGTCCCGATGGACCTGAGGTCGAAGAAGTACCGGTCACCGGGCAGGGCGTGCTGCAGGCGCTCGCGAGCCGGCTGCGGCGACTGTTCGAGGAAGAAGGAATCGAGCCCCGCGATGTCGTGATCCTGACACCGCGGAGCCGAGAGCGCAGCGCTCTCCGGGACAAGACACGGATCGCTGCGCGCTGGCAACTGACCTGGGAGCCCGTCGATCGCGAGGAGGTGAACCATCGCGTGCGCGCCTCGAGTATCCACGCGTTCGAGGGCTTGGAATCGCCGGTCGTGATTCTGGCCGAGCTGGACGACCTAGCACATCCGCGGGTCGACGAACCCTTGTCTGTCGCGCTTTCCCGCGCCCGCTCGCACCTGATCGTCCTCGGGGAGCTACCGGTCGATCTGCTCTCCCTGTGACGGGTTAACCGGGGCTCGCTCCCGCCTGATCGTTCCCGGGAAGCTACCGCGTACTCCGGCCCTGATCACCATCGTCAACCACCCTGAACAGGAGTCGGGTAGTCTACCGCGTACGCTGGTGGCTCGTCGCTGTCAGCCGCACCGAGGCCAGGTGCTGCGCGTTGCGCAGAGTGGTTCCCGCGAGAGACAAAAGCGAGTCGTTCGAGCGGCATGCTCGACGGGGCTGGCTTGTGGGGGGCTTTGGTCCTCAGCCTGTTCCCGGACAACTCGTTCCGTTCGATCGCTGGTGGCGTCGCAGGAGTACCGGGTCGCCAAGATCGACGACTCAGGGTGAAGAGAGACAGTCGCCACGGACGATCCTGTTCATGCCTGGCTGCGGGACAGCGTGGCTCGCTCGCGCCGGATCGAGCGCGCGCCGATCCAGCGCGGCATCTCGAGACCGGAGAGGCGCGCCTGCCTCTCGAGTGCGGCCGGGGTGCCATCGGGGGACCACGAAGGAGAAAAGGAACCTGTCAGCTGGCGCTCGGTCACCGCCACTACGCGAGGAGCCGACGATCCTCCTGACGGCCGACCGGCGTCCGTGCGGATACCGGTTTCACTCCAGCTGGTTCACGCCAGCATCGCCCGACCTTCTCCAGCCAGTCACCGTGCGATGGGTATCCGACCATGAGCGACAGGATCCAGTACACTTGTTAACCGATTGTGCGACGCTGGTTTTCGCCGGCACGAGGGAGGACACCCGCCCGATGGCCATCGACCACCTGCTCGAGCAACTGCTCGACCGCATCCGCCACGACCCCGACCTGCGCCGCCAGCTGGCCCAGCTCCTCTTCGGCCGCGAACTCGCCCAGCTGGCCGACCAACTGGCACAGCTGGCCAGCCTCGTCCGCTCCCTGGCCGAGTCGACCCAGCAGGGCTTCCAGCTCCTCGCTGAGCGCTCCTCCCTGGTGGAGCGCGAACTGGCTACCCTCCGCCGCGTGGTCGGGGAACTGGCTGAGCAGCAACGCGCGACCACGGCTCAGATCGCTGCCCTGACCGAGCGCATGGAGCGGGTAGAGGGCCAGATCGCTGCCCTGACCGAGCGCATGGAGCGGGTGGAGCAGCAACAAACAGCCACGACCGAGCAGATTCGCCAACTTACCGAACGCATGGAGCGGGTGGAACAGCAGCAGGCGGCCACGACTGCACAGATCCAGCTGCTCGCTGCCCAAGTCAGCGAACTCGTCGAGATGACCCGGCGGCACGAGGACTCGATCGGGCAGCTGCGCGGCTGGTATTTGGAGAGCAAGGCCCGGGACCGAGCACCCGCGGTCTTCGGCCCCTGGCTCGAACGAGTCCGGTTGGCCCCGGTGGACGAGATCCGACGGCGCGTATTGCCCGTTTTGGGCAAGGAGGGGCTACGGCGGATCCTGGCGGCCGATGTCATCGTGAGCGGGCGGGCTGATGACCTCCCGAACGCCCCGACGGTATGGCTGGTCGTGGAAGTCTCGGCGGTCGTCGACCCCTCGGACGTCGCGCGTGCCTTGGAGCGGGCAGCCCTCTTGCGGCAGGTCACCGAGAACGTCATCCCGGTGGTTTGGGGTCCCCAGCTGACGGAGGAAGCCCGGTATCTCGCTGAGGAGCAGGCGCTCGTCGTGGTACGCGATGGTGCCCTGGAAGGCTGGGAGGCGGCCCTCCAACGGTGGGTGGCGACTGGCTAACGCTTTGGCTTGCTCGGAAAGAGCGGCGTGCGGCGAGGGAACGCGTTTGCGGCATGCGAGCGAGTGCTGGCCGGCATGCCACGGCAGTCCCACGCTAGCGCCCTGCCCCTCAGGCCGGCGAGTGTCGACCAACAGCTGTCGTTCGGCAGCATCGCGAGCGAACTTGGCCCTGGGCTGCGTGTCCATCGATGCAGCCGGGTCGTTGCACGGCGTGTGAGCCGAGGACCGAGCTCGACGGATTCTCGGACAGAGCAGGAGCGGACCGACCTCGCACGCGCTGAATCAGTGCAGAGCCAACTGCGAGCGTTTCTCGCTCGGGGCAGGCGCGCCGACCTCCGTCCGATCCCGCGAGCGAGGACCGGCTCTTTCACCCAACCTCACCAGCGAGCGCTGTGTCGCAGTCAACGCGCGGAGCGATCGGCTGGGATGCCGGTCGGACGGGACAGGCTCGCCAACGGGTCGCATGGGCGTTCGAACAGCGAGCGCGACACCACTCCGAGGTGGAGTGCGGGGGCAAGCGTCTCCGCCGCTACCGCCCCAAGCAAGCGGTGCGAGAAGCGCAGAGACGCGTCGAGTCTCCTCGACGGATCGCGCAGCGATAGGTGCCCAGGTGCGACGCACGAGGATCGAGTAGACGCGAATCCTGCTTGCGCGACGCTGGTTTTGCCCGGCACGAGGGAGGACACCCGCCCGATGGCCATCGACCACCTGCTCGAGCAACTGCTCGACCGCATCCGCCACGACCCCGACCTGCGCCGCCAGCTGGCCCAGCTCCTCTTCGGCCGCGAACTCGCCCAGCTGGCCGACCAACTGGCACAGCTGGCCAGCCTCGTCCGCTCCCTGGCCGAGTCGACCCAGCAGGGCTTCCAGCTCCTCGCTGAACGCTCCTCCCTGGTGGAGCGCGAACTGGCTACCCTCCGCCGCGTGGTCGGGGAACTGGCTGAACAGCAGCGCGCGACCACGGCGCAGATCACTGCCCTGACCGAGCGCATGGAGCGGGTGGAGGGCCAGATCGCGCAGATGACCGCTGAGGTTGCACTCCTGGCATTGAGTGTGCAGCGACTTGACGATCGCTGAGCTCGAGCGCGCAGCTGGTACCTCGAGGTACGCATGCGCGACCGTGCCCCGGCGATCTTCGGCAGCTGGATGGATGCCACGCGGGTCGTCCCACCGATGGAGATACGGAGGCTCGTCCGCGAGAGCCTGACACGCAGCCAGCTGCCGCGGCTGCTGGATGCCGACATCATCGTGACCGGCGAGTTGGACGAGCACCCGGCAACGCCTACGGTCTGGTTGGTCATCGAAGTCTCGACGACGGTCGATGCGAGCGACGTGGAGCGGGCGTTGGCACGTGCGAATTTGCTCCGTCGTGTCGTCCCGAACGTCATTCCCGTCGTCACCGGCGACCAGCTCGTGGACCAGGCACGGAAGATGGCAGAAGAGGAACGGGTCGTCATCGTTCGCGACGGGACGCTCACTGGTTGGGACGAAGCGATCGAGCAGTGGGTGGTGGCAGCCTGAGCGAAGGAAACGGTCGTGGCGCGCTCTTGCGCGAGCCACGACCGCCGATCGAAGCGCACGGGAGCGGACTAGAGATTCAGCAACTCTGCACCGAGGCGACCGAGGAGCACGTCCCACCGCTCCGGCCACTCGCCGGGATGCCACTCGAAGCGAGCACGCTCGAAGTACTGAACCACGTACTCCTTCCCAGTATCGCGGTTCCGCTCGCGGAACTCCTCGCTGATCGGGTACCCGAAGATCGGTAGCCCGCCGTAGGCCCACCAGTAGCGAAGGAAGCCGTGCGCGAGGTTATGCTGCGTCTCCATGAAATAGATAGCATCTGTCTGCTCCGTGATGGAGTCGTGTCCCCACACTGCGGCACCAGGTAGTGGCATGCTGGGCCGGAAGGGTGCCTCGCTTTGGCGTCCCGTTGTCACTTCGCGACCGAGAAGGCCGAGGAGTACGTCCCAGCGCTCAGGCCAGGATCCAGGATGGAGCTCGAAGCGGGCTCGCTCGAAATACTGCATGCGTATCCCAGCGTGTTCGAACTCCTCGCTCAGTGGATAACCGAACACTGGCAAACCGCCATAGCGCTGCCAGTATTGGAGGAATGCACCGCTCACATTGTGATTGGTCTCCGGGAAGTACGCTGCACCGGGCTTCGGTTGCGCTGGGCGGAGTGCTTCGGGGGGCGGCACGACAGGGCCGCCACCGGCAGTCGGCGGCTCGCAGACCGCCGAAACGTCGCCTGGTGTCTGCTGCGTGATGAGATCCCGACGGATGGCACCGGGGCCAGGGTAGGTGACGCTTGGACCACGACCACCGATGTAGCCGAGGTCCTTGAGTGCGGTGGCAGCCTGACCGACTGTTTGGAAGAGTGCCGCTTCGAAGGCCACATCGTTAGCTGGTCGGGTACCGAGCGCAACATTCGCCAGGACCCGATGCTCAGCTTCCACCCCGGCGATCTGGAAAGCAACCCGCACAAGGTCCGGCTGCTTGAGTCGCGTGAATTGCTGCGCTGCAGCCATGTAGGCCGCAATGAAGGCCGTATCGAGCGTTACGATCGTTTGGAAGAGGGAGTCGTACTTCGTCAGAATCGAGGTATCGGGAATCGTGAAAGTCGTCGTCAGCGGCTGAGCGCCGGCAGCAGTAAGGTACTCGTAATGGAACTGCTCAGCAGCCCGAGCCCCTTCGAGTATCGCGATCACTGGATCCGGCACCGGCTTGTCGTACGCACCTTTGCGGGCTTGATCGATCGCTCCGCCCAGCAAGGTGACCGCCATCGCCTCTGCGGTCACGGCGATGTCGAGAATCTCCTTTACTGACTCGGTCTCCTGCGCAACGGCCCGAAGCAGGCCGAGGCGAGCAGCGAGCACCCCAGCACCGAGTGCGGTCGTACCACGCAGCACGGCGCGGCGGGTCAGGCGCTGTTCCTGCAGCGAAGCAGGGAGCTCTAACGCATGTGACATCGCACGACCTCCTTTTGCCTTCTTCTCCGATGTCTTCGCCAGTTGTCACGGACGGAGCTGCTTGACTCCCCGCGTGTCGATCGCTCCAGGTCCGGGATAACGGATTTCCGGTCCGGATCCACCGATCCAGCCGAGTTGGATCAGGGCATCGGCCGCACTCCCCACACTGGAAAACAACGCTTTCTGGTAGGCGACGTCATCCGGGACGCCGCCAAGAGCACCACGCAGGATCGCGAAGTGGCGAAGCAAAGCTCGATGCTCTGCCTCGACTCCACCGATCTGGACAGCGACACGCACGAGGTCGGGCTGACCGAGGCTCGCGAACTGCTGAGCAGCGGCGCAGTAGGCGGCGATGAAGGCCTCCTCCAAGCCGATCGCCGTACGGAGAAGCAAGACGGGATCGCTCACGGCACGGGTATCGGGCACGGTGAAGACGAGCGTGAGCGGCTTGGCACCGGCAGCAGTGAGCACCTCGTAGTGCGCCTGCTCCGCCGCGCGGGCCGCTCGCAGAAACGTCCGCTCATCCTCGGTCAAGGCCAGCTCACCGCGCTCAGCGGCCGCGAGCGCCTCACCGATCACTGTCACTGCCAGCGCTTCAGCAGTGGCGGCAATAGAGATGATATCTTGAACACTTTGGCACTGCATACACTCCCATCCTTTCCACTTCCGATCACTGCTGGAGAGCAGAATTTTCTACCACCATGAACGGGCACCGTCAATCCGAAATGATCCGGATCCTCCTTTCCGCTTCTCGGCACGTTTCCCGACGAAGACAACGTACTCCAGACCCGGTCGGATCACTCGCGGTTCCTCGATCTTCCAGCGGCTGTTAAACTGAGGATGACACGACGGGGTAATCCCGCGGAGACTCGTACGCGTGTAGAAGGTGAGGGCTGCTGGAGATGTCGGGCGGCGAGGACATTACCCTTCTCCAAGCAGTCGCTCGGGGAGACGAGGACGCTCTCGTGCAGTTATATGACCGGTATGGTCGACAAGCGTTCGGCCTAGCCTACCGTATTCTAGGTGATGCCGCGAGCGCGGAAGAGGTCGTCCAAGACGCCTTTCTCGCCCTCTGGCACCATGCTCGACTCCTGACCATGCACACCGGCTCAGCGCGTGCCTGGTTACTGACGGTGGTGCGGAACCGCGCGATCGACCACCTTCGCCGACGGCGGGGTCAAGTCCAGCTCGTCAGTCTCGATGCCGTTGTCCTTCCCAGTATCGCTGACGACACAGCTCGCGAAATCATCGAGAGAGTTCAACGAGCCGATCTTCTCAAGGCACTCGATGCACTGCCGAAGGAACAACGCGAGGTCGTAGAGCTCGCGTACTTCGAAGGGCTCACCCATCACGAGATCGCGACACGCCTCCGCATTCCACTCGGCACGGTCAAAAGCCGGCTGCGCCTGGCACTCCTGCGATTGGGACGTACCCTCGAGGGATATGAAGGAGAAGCCCCCGATGCCACTCTCGCAGATGAACAGCCAACGTGATTGGGTACAACATGAAGAGATTCGAGAACTCCTGCCTGGGTATGCGCTCGGCATTCTCACCGAGGACGAACAGAGACGCGTCGAAGCGCATCTCGTGACCTGTACCGACTGCAGAGTCGAGCTGGATCGCTTTCGTACGACGGTGCTCGTCCTCGCTCTCGCTGCTCCGGAACGAGAGCCGCCAGGGTCACTCCGTACCTCCATTCGTGCTGCGGTGCAGCAGCAAGGCGAGCGAGTTGCGACACCACAGGCTGTGCGCAGCCGCTTCGAGCGGTGGCGCGAACGGTTCCAGCAACGAGTGGCCCTGGCGTGGGGTCTCGCAGTAGTCGCACTGCTGGCGAGCTTCATCCTCGCTGGATGGAACGTGATGCTGCAACGCCAGCTGAGCGGCGTCCAGTATCGTATCGCTGCTGGGACGGTGAGCGGCAATATCCGCTACTTACCCTCCGAGCAGGTGCTCGTGATCGACCTTCGCGGGCTCCCGACCCTTCCGGCGGAGAGGGTGTACCAGCTCTGGGCGATACCGGACGGTACACCGGTACCGATGGCTACCTTTACCGAGACAACTCGCCGCATCGCGGTGGTCGGGGATCCAGCAACGCTCGGGACGCTCGCGATCACCGTGGAGCCGGGGCCGTTGGGAAGTCCCTCGCCCACATCACAGCCACTGGTGATGATCGACCTCCGCCACCAGCGAGGAACGGCCTCTTGACCTGGCAGGCCCAGACGACGCGAGGTCTTTGCGAGCAACGCCCGTCCGCGCAGCGTGCAGTGCCGTCGCCAGGCAACGGGGAAGACCGCGACCTGCTCACGTCATCGCTCACGAGGAAGGGCGAGCACCGCGGGAGGGCTGGCCGCTGGCACGGCGTCTTTCGGCAAGTGGGAGACGATTCCGCAGTTGCCGTAGGCGACCGGTCAGCCAGGCTTCGTCCACACTCTCGCCGTGCGCCTGTCGGTCGCCGGCCTGTACCGCTTGCTCCAGCAGCGTGACTCAGGCTCGAGCAGTCGTCCCACGGGTAGTGGAACTCTCACGCGAGGCGAAACGACGCGCTCGGCCCTGCTTCGCCTGGCCAGCCGCTGACCGACCGGCTCGGCTCTTCGTCCGACCGAACAGCCTGGCCGTGGTCGGCAGGTGAGCACCCACCTGCGGGCACCATGGGCACTGGTGACCACGAACCAAGCGGAATCGGCCTGCCGTATGATTTGCGCCGGGTCGAGGGAGAGGGGCATGGCCCGTCGGGTACTCGTCTCGGTACACGATGTCGCACCAGCCTGGGTCGAGGAAGTCCGCTGGCTGCTCCGCGAACTCGATGCGATCGGCGCGCGCCCGCGGAGCCTCCTGGTGATCCCCTGCCACAACGGCCGGGACGATCTGCGTCGCTGCCCCGAGTTGGTCGAGTTACTGCAGGTGGAGGTCGCGAACGGTTCGGAGATCGTGCTCCACGGCTACACGCATGCACGAGCCTGGCGCTGGCGGGGCGACCCGCTCACTGTGGCGCGCGCGGCGCTCTTCGCGCGCGAGGTGGCCGAGTTCGCCAGCTTGGGGTGGCCGGAGCAACGGGCTCGGCTGATCGCTGGGCGCGAAATCCTGGCTGCGTGTGGGTTGGAGACGACTGGCTTCTGTCCACCGGGGTGGCTCCATACCGCGGAACTGCCAAGCTTACTCGCGGAACTCGGCTTCGCCTATCTGGTCGAGATGCTCTTCCTCGTCGATGTCTGCGACCAGCGCCGTCTGCCGACCCCCTGGATGGGCTTCATGGGAACCCCCTGGCTGCACGAGGGACTCGCACAGCTCGGCGCCCGGCTTCTCGCTCCCTGGCGGGCACGAGCCCGGACGATCTCCGTCTTCTTCCATCCACAAGGAGCACCCGATTCACCGGTCTGCCGACGAGCCTTACGCGAACTGGCACGCGAGCTGGAACGGGGAGGCGAACCGTCGACCTATGGAGCAGCGATCGCACTGCCCTGACCTGAGCATCGTCATCCCGGCCCGCAACGAGGCGGCGACGATCGAGCGCGCACTGGTCTCGGTCCTGCACCAGGCCTGGCCGCTCGAACGGCTCGAGGTCATCGTCGTCGATAACGGTTCGACCGATGGTACTGCTGCCGTCGTGTGTCGCTTCGCTCACGCGCATCCCGAACTGCAGCTCCAGGTCGTGCACGAGCCGCGTCCCGGTGTGAGCCGGGCACGAAACCGCGGTGCACGGGTCGCGCGCGGGAAAGTCCTCCTGTTTTTGGATGCCGACTCGCGCCTCGCACCGACCATGATCCCAACCGTACTCGGGCATCTGCACCGCGGCGAGGCCGCGGTGAGCCTGCGGGTGGTTGCGGACTCCAACGACCCGATCGACCGAGCATTCTTCTTCCTGGCAACCTGGGCAAAAGAGCGACTGCGCGTGCCGACGCAGCTGTGCGCTGTCCGCCGGGACGTGTTCTTGGCAGTGGGTGGCTTCGACGAGCGGCTGCGCATCGCCGAGGATTACGATCTCTTGCGGCGGATTCGAGCGGCCGGCTGGCGAGTCGGCTTCGTGACTGAGAGCAGCGTGCTGACATCGCCGCGGCGACTCCACCGCTGGCCGCTGCGCCTGGGACTTCTAGTGACCGCGCTGCAATGGTTGGTGGCGCTCGCCGGTATCGGCCGAGATTGGCCCTATTGAGGTGGTGCAGAACGTGGCCGGGACGATCGACATTTCAGTGATCATCCCGGCCCGCAACGAAGAAGCGTTCGTCGCTCGTGCTCTGCGCTCTATCGCCCGGCAGGCCTGGCCACTGGAACGGCTCGAGGCGATCGTCGTCGATAACGCCTCGAGCGACGGAACCGCAGCGGTCGTCCTCCAGGTAGCGCGAGAACTCGCGCCCCTCCGCATCGTGCTGGTCGAGGAACGCACGCCCGGACGCAGCCGAGCGAAGAACCGCGGGGCCGCAGTGGCCCAGGGGACGCTCCTGCTCTTTTTGGACGCCGACTCGGTGATGGCACCGACACTCGCCAGCGAGCTCGTCGCGCACTGGCATACCGGCTATCCGGCAGGAAGCATCCGCGTCATCGCGGAGACGACGGATCGGCTCGATCGCTGGTTCTTCGACCTCATGGAACTCGGCAAGACGCTCTTCCGTATCCGGGCACAGATGTTGTACTGTAGCCGGGCGTGGTTCGAGCGGGCGGGTGGGTTCGACGAACGGTTCGAAATCGCCGAGGACCGGGAGTTCCTGCAGCGACTTCAGCGAATGGGAGTTCCGGTTTGCCACCTGACGACGAGTTGGATCGCCACATCACCGCGTCGCCTACGCCGACTGCCGCTCCGCCTGGGACTGGTGATCACCTTTCTCCGCTGGCTCCTCGCCGAACTCGGCGTCGGTCGGCACTGGCGTTATTGAAAGAACTGCCCTGGTGGCTGATCCGTCTGGGACGCGCAGGAGGCGGGCGAGCGATCGGCCTCCTGGCGGTCTGGCTGGGCTGGGAGCGGTTGACGGAACTGGTGTGGCGACCACAGTCGGTCCGGCCAGGAGGGTTCTTTCGCTACCGGATCGTGCGCTACCGCGGCCCGACGATGATCCTGGCCGACGGGACACGGATCGAGCCGGGTGATACGATCGTCGAGCTCCACTTCGACAATCGGCGGTTGCTCCGGCTGTGGCTGGCCGGTGCATCGCTTCCCTGGGAACTCTTGCGCCTGGCACGCGAGGACTTGGCGGAACTCGCCTGTCGGATCGCACGGGGCGAACTGGGCGAGGTACGCGCGCTCACTGGGGTGACGCTGTTCGCGCGGGCTGGGCGCCGCCTGGGCTTTCAGGTCGAGCCGGCGCCACCGACCTGGTACACACGCTTGCAGCGTTTCTTCTTCGTCGGCCTGATCGCCATCTACCACCCGCTTGGCTGGCGAATGGCCGAACGCTACCGGGAACGGGCCTGGCCCGGTCGAGCCTGGATGAGCCGAGCGAGCTTGCTGGCACGCTACGGCGCAGGTTGCTGACGCCGCTGGCGAGGCGGAGCGGGTGCGGAGACGAGCGCGGAGGTCTCAGCGCGCAGCAGTTGGCGCAGTCCCCATCCTTCGACGAGAAGCAGCAGCGTGACGATGACCGCGCTCGCAACGCACCACTGGCAGATGGCATGGATGACGAAGAGTTCGAGGTAAGTGAGATACCCGGAAAAGAGCGTTCCGGCGAGCGCGATGCTGGTGTTGGCGCTGGTGAGGAGTTCGGTCTGGTGAACGAGGCGCCAGCGCACGACGCCGAGCCCGAGCAGCACGAGGTACATGAGCAGCCCCAAGAGGGCGATCGGAATACCGCCCAGCTTGGCATAGGGACTGTTCTGCACGGTCGCACAGTCGCCGAGGCCACAGACGAGGAGCGACTCATCGTAGGCCACGAGCGTGAGATACCCGGCCACACCAGCTCCAGCCAGAGCGAGAGCGAGCGAGACCAGCTGCCAGCGAGGACGACCGCTCACTTCGATGCCTCCTCGATGCGCTGGGTGAGATCACTCAGACTGCGGATGGTGAAGGGCGCGCTCCCGTTCACGCTGAAGGACGGCGTCGCACGGACACCGAGCGACTGGGCTTCGCGCACCATCTGCTGGACCTCGTCGGCGTGCTTGCCCTGGCGGAGACAGGAGCGGAAGGCACCGACATCCAGACCGGCGACGCGCGCGATCTCCTCCAGACGCCGATCGGTGAAGGCCCCGACGTTCTCACCGGTCTGGTTCGCGTAGAGGGCAGCGTGAAACTCCCAGAATTTCCCTTGATCGAGTGCACAGGCCGCTGCCTCGGCTGCCCGGACCGACTCCTTGCCGATGAAGGCGAAATCACGGAATTCCCAGCGCACTTTGCCGGTCACGATGTATTGCTCGAGAATGGTGGGGAAGAAACGCTGCTCGAAGCTCTTGCAGGCCGGGCACTGGTAGTCACCCCACTCGATGACGTGCACGGGAGCGTTGGGGTCGCCGAGGACACGGCCGTCGCGCGGAACGCTGGTGTACTTGGAGACATCGGGCATCTGGACAGCGGCCACCTCGCGAGCGCTGCGCTGGCTCCACCAGATCCCGACCCCCGCCGCGACCAGGGCGATGACGACGGGAACAGTGATGAACAGCACGCGACGCCGGCGAGCCCGCCGCTCGGCTTCCAGCTTGCGCTGCGCCCGGCGCGGCACGCGCTCAGCTTGGGACGCTGCAGGCGGCAGGTTCTCGCGAGACGACGACATGATGCAGACTCCTCTCCTGGTAGCGCATCGACTTTCCTGGCCGGAATCGTACCAAACACCAGTCTCTGGCCCGGATCGCTCGGTCAGGGTAGCAGGCTGGCAACGGGTACACTCAGGCTGTGCGGGAGACGCAGACCAGCATGCCAAAGGAAAACGCGCCGACGCTGACTGCCTGCGAACAGAAGACGCTCGAGCCCAGCTGGACGGCAGCCCTGGCCACAGCGAGCGGTCGCCGCTGGCTCCGGCGGGCCGTCCTGCCCGTCCTCGAAGGAAGCCGCGCGACAGCGCTAGCCAATCTGCTCCTGGGCTTTCGCGACGACTTCCGATGCGAGCAGCGCGATTTCTCGACGCGAGCCGTCGTCGAGCGAGCGGACCAGGCAACGCTCGCTGCGAATCTGGAATGGCTCGCCGGGAGCAATGCCGCGCTGGCGCTGTGGGAGCGCTTGGCCGAAGAAGGGATCACTCGCCTCGTCTCAGCTGCCCTGCGCGTGCTCCGCCGGGGCGACACCCGAGCGCGGGAACTCGTGCTGACCGTGCTCGTCGCCGATCCAACGCGGGAGATCGTTCTGCCGCCCTGGGCCGAGCGAGCGCTGCTCGTCATTGCGCTGGTGGACCGCGACGAGGTGGTCCGAGGTCTGGCCGTCGAGACAGCGGCGGGACGGTGGCCCGAATTGCTCTTGCCCAATTGGCAGCACTGGACGCGCGACGGGAGCGGTCGAGCTCGCCGGGCGACCTGGCGCCTGGCGTTGCGCGTCGACGCACGCGCTCGGATGCAGGCAGCAGCCCTCACGTTCGCCGAGGAGGAACCCGCAGACGTGCGCGCTGACGCGCTCTGGGCGCTCGGTCAGGTCCTCGCCACTGCGGAGATCGCGCCGATCCTGGCCAGAGTGGTCCAGCATCCGCGACCAGAACTGGCCGAGGCAGCCGCAGAGCTCCTGTGGACGCGACACCGGCATCCGGAACCGGCCCGAGCAGCCCTCGCCAGTCCACACCCGAGAGTGCGCGAGATGGGGAAGCGACTACTGGATCCCCGGCACGGATCTCCTGCTGCAGGCGGATCCCGGCCAGGAATGCCCTTTCCCTGGTGGTAGCTGGGCGAACCAGACGCTGTCTCTCCACCGGGCGATTCCGCCCCTCCTCGCCGCGCCGAGGCCGCAAAGCGCTCGCTTTCTCAGGAACACTGCCTCCTGTGCGACCGCGCGGAGGAGAGCGCGAGCGGGCAAGGCACGATCGGCAGCAGCTGAGATCCTGACCACAGTCGTCGTTTGAACGAGGGTCGTTCCGCTCGGGTCGGTACGGCCCCGCAGTACCGAGCGATGTGGCGCCTCGTGCTCAACGAGCCACGCGCTGGAGCTGCAACCGTTCCGGCAAGATCTGCGCAGGCTTAGGAGTTTCCCCGACGGGAGCGCGCTTCGCCGCGCACGACGATGGCGCGTGGCTGCGAGGCCCACTCGTCCCGATCATCGCCACGAGGGCGCACTGTCAGCGGGGACACGTTCGGGCTCGGCAGGACGGCTGGTGAGCGACCCGCTGGCTCGCGGCACGACACCGGTAGCCGAGCGAGGATCCGACGAGCACGGACTGGCCACGGTGCCTTCCTCGCCGGTGAGAGCCGTGCGCTCGACCAGCGTCCACGCCCCGGACAAGGACGCTGGCGCAGCGAGCAGGAATCGTGGCCGGTTGCGAGCAGGATGGATGCTCAGCTGGCACTGTTCCCGCCCTCCCACTCGGCGAAGGTGACGATGTGGATCTCGACTGGCCGATCGAGCAGGGTCGCGAGCACCTCGCGGACAGGCGCGAGCCAACGCCGCTCGAGGTGGCGCCGGACCGTCGCGCTGGGAACACCGAGCACGACCGGTCCGGCGTCGGATGCAGCCAGCAGTCGAGCGGGTCGGATGCATTCGGCGATGGCCGAAGCAGGCAGACGCTCGCTCAGATGCTCCTGGGCCAGCGACCAGAGCGGGGCGAGTCCGGCGGACTGCTCGCTGTTCGCTCGCTCCAGCACGCTGGGAGAGTTGCCCAGGGAGACCGCTAGCGAGGAACCGCCCGGTTGGGAAGGAGAAGATTGCGAGCGAGTCAGCCGTGCGGCGAGCGCTTCCTCGAGCAAGGTGACGAGTCGATCGAGCGTGTCCGGCGCGAGGAGCCCGTCGACGTGAAGACCCGGAACGGCGGAACTGGCGAGAGAGGAAGCTGGCTGAGAGCTTACTGCTCGTGTGGTCGCAGTGCTCGACCGAACGGCGTGACGCGCCCAGCGAGCGAGGATTTCGCGGATGCGCTTCGGGGCGACGTAGCGCGAGCCGGACGCGACAGCTTCGCGGATCGCGGCGACGAGGAGTTCAGCTGAGCTTTCACCGCGTGCGCTGGCCAAGGGGAGGAACTCCCGCTCGAGTTCGGCCAGGAGCGTCCGCTCCAGCGGCGATGCGGGGCGTGCGTTCGCCGCTTCGTAGCAGGCGATGACGTGCGGCGACGGTTCGAGCAACGGACCGGCACCGCCGGCTGGCGGCTCAGCCACTTCCTGAGGATCGCGGGCAGTCGTCGTAGTCGTAGGCTCACCTTGGTGATACGTCGTGTCGTCAGGAGCAACACTGCTTGCCTCCTCTCTGTTGGCCGGGCCAACACTGCTTCGGCTCTCGCTGGGGAAACCATCGTCGCTGGATGCAACAACGGTCGGTGAACCACTGTTGCTCAGCGCAACATCGGCGGGCTGAGCAGTGTCGCTCTGGGCAACAGTGGTGCTGAGCGATGTGGCTGACTCGTCGCTGGCTGCTGTGCGCTTGCGCCGCACGTGACCGGCGCGCGTACGAGCCGAGGCGCGGGCATCCTCAGCGGCTGCTCGAGCGGCCAGCTTTTGCCAGAGGGGGTGCTGGCGCACGACCGGAAGGATCTGGTGCCAAACGTTGTCGCGATCGATCGGGGCGAAGCGGGGGGAAAAGACGTGTCGGATGTAGCGGTAGACGGCGTCGTCACGGGCGGCCAGCTCGACGACGCGCAGCACCGCCTCCGGGGTGAGGACGAAGCCGTCGGGGCGATCTTTGACGCGGTAGAAGTTGTGGGGGACTCGCCATCGACGACCGGCCTCGTCGGTTCGCGTGACCATTTCCTTGCGGATCTCGATCAGATCGAGCGCGACCAGGATCTTGTTGATGGTGATCAGTTCGGCACGATCCTCCCCGTAAAACGCTGCTTCGGCCTGCTGGGACGGGAACGCGTACCCACGATAGGGTGAATGCTCCCGACGGTCGGTCCAGACGGTATAGGAATTGAGCAAACCGACCCCCTTGAGACCGATCAAGGGCGCGAACTGCGTGATGATGGTGTTCCAGTGCCAGAACCAACCGCGCCGACGAACGTCGTCGCCGCTGCGCTCGGGCTGCTCATCGGCCGTCAGCGGTGGATCGGGCATCCGGCGCTCCCCTCTGCTGCGCCACCCTGGCGTCATGATAGCGCCACGCAGTACTGGATTCAAGTCACAAGAGGGTTCCATCCATTTCCTCCGCAATTTACGTGGACTATCGGTGATGATCCACGCGTCTCCGGTGATGTCCGGAGGAGCGATCCCTGCCGCTCGTGGTGCCACGCGAACGGTGCGCAGCTGGCCGGAGTGCTTTTCCACCGCTCGGTAGGCGCGGTGATCAACTGCATCCCGGCGAGCGGCGTGGGCACGGATTCCTGGTCCACTGGGCACACCGGGGCGCCCGCGGGGCGTCAGGTGGCGGCACGTTGGGTGGGACGCTGCGTCGCCATCGAGGCCTGACCGGTGCAGGCGCGCCGGTGCGTTGTCGGGCTTTGCTGGCCGAGCCCGACTCGACGCCGAACGATCAGGCGGAAGGCAGGAACCGGCTCCTCCGGCGCGCGGTGCCTGGATGCGGACGAGGAGGAAGGATTCGGTCAGCTGGCGCAGGCTGGTCGCGCCGGTGACGGTGCGGCTGCTCGCCGATCGGCTGTCCGTTGGCCCGCGCCCGGCTCGCGATCGCTGCCAGCGCAGTCGCGCGGGGGAGGCGGCTGGGAGGCGGCTGGGAACTGGTCCACCGCGCCCGAGCGCGCCGAGACGCACGACCGCGCGCGAGAGGCGGCTGGTCGACTCGTGTCCAGCGAACCGGCGTCGTACGGCTACTGAACAGCACGCGCGTCACGAATGCGTTTTCCGATCCGGCTGCTGTCCCAGCGGAGCAGGCTTGGCTGGTCGCGCAACCATCCGCTCTCACTTAAAAGACACAGCACGGAGGGTCGGAAAACGGACAGGCAGGATCGAGGCGCCGACACGACGCGCGAGCGGGCGAGGCGGGAGGCGCAGTCGCGGAGTGAACGGGCAGGATGGAGGCGCGCGCTGCGCGTCGAGCTCGGGCTGCTCGAGCGGGCGCTGTGGGGACGCTCGACGGACGAACGGCGTCCGGGCGAGCGGGTAGGGGTGGCACGGTGCCGGAGATCCAGTCGAGCGCGCTGTGCTGGTCGTGCGCGACGTTCGGCCCCGGCCGCGGAGGGGACCCGCGGCGATCTCGCTCTCTGCCTCGCTCTTTGTCAGGAGAGTGGCGAGATCACGCGGACGCGTCGGCGCACTGGCAGGGAGAAGCTCAGCGCATCGGGTGCACCGACTGGTTCATCGCAGCTGAGCCGTTTCCCGGCACGGGCTGTGCTGGCTGGCTCGGTCGAGGCGCGGGGCTGGACAGCGCAGCTCGACAGGGATCGGTACCGCTCGTTCTCGGTCGGGCGGAACTAGCTTCCGCCGCGCGATCGGACGGTGGGGGGCGATCGTAGCGGCCGAGGCCGGGAGGGAGCGAGCGTGGCGAAGGGACAGAACAGTCGGGTGGCGGTCGCAGAGCGGGTGGAGACAGCGTCGGAGCCACTCTTCGGGTAACGAGTTCCGCTCTGGGTGGGGGTTTCGGGTGTTCGTGACGTTCGCCGGCATCAACGTCGTGGGGCTGATCATTTGGACGATCATCGCCATCAAGTCGCCGACGATTCATCCAGGGCCATGAGGCGCGGCTGACGAGGCTACTGTCGCATGAGCCTGGCACCGGCTGCTGCCGAGGGTCGACTGGTCCGTGAGGTGCTCTGGCATGCGGTGATGAGCAGCCTGAGGATAGCTCCCGTGTGCGCGGAGAGGGACGCGAATGCGGGGGGCGCTGTCGCGCCGGAGAGAAGTGACCGTTCGGCGAACCGGCCGGTGCGAGCGCGGAGGCGCACGATCGCGGATGGCGGAAACTCGTCGAGGGAGCGCTGGTCGGGCCGTTGCTTCCTGCCATGAGGAGCCGTCGGGTGTGTCGGTACGCCAGCCATGGTGCCGCAGCGGTGCGCGAGCGGGGCGCGCCTGACGAGCGGCCAGTGGCGCCTCCCGGCGCGTGACGCGGAGCGACGACGCAGCGAGCGAGCCACGTGAGGGTCGGAGAGGCCTCCCGCGGGTGACCGGGGGGTGCGATATGGGCAACGCGCGAACTCGCTCGACTCACGAACGGCCGTACTGGGCGAGCGAGAGCGGCACGTCGTGAGCCACCAGCCGCGGCCTGAACACTGATGGAGCGACGTCGAACGGAGCCTGCTGCGTCGATAACGCCGGCGGTCGCTGGAGTCATCGCTACTCCGCCGCTGCGCTGCTGCGTCGGGGAGGTATCTGGTCCCCCAGCGCAGAGCAGAACTCCTCCCCGCACGACCATTCGAGCCGCGTGGTCAGCTCCAGCGATCAGCCCTCGTTCAGTCTCGTCCTCATCAGACTCGAGCCGACTGGCGCGCGTGCTCTGGGGCTCGGCCGGCACGATCGCCCGCCAGACTGGCTGCGTGCCGACTGCTCGCCGCGCGCTTCGCTGCGTGACGAGTGGTTGGGATTTCTTCGAGCGATACTTCACGCGTGCCGTTCACGCGCTTCACTATCATCGTCGCGTGCTGCTTCCCGTGCGATGTGCGCGCTCCCGTACTGGACCGAGGCTGAGCGGGCGACGACTCGCGCGGTGATCGGGCGCGTGGAGAAGCGTCATGCGCGAGGTGTCGTCGCGGTCAGTGCGTCCCACCGCTGCTGCAGTGGCGTGGCCGAGCGCTGGGGAAAGACGTGATGAGTAGCGTAGAGAGTCGCGTCCATCATTTGCTTGACTGATCCAGTTGCCGGTGCTAGAATGGTTGCGTGACGATCGTACTGGAGGGTTGGCGATGGCGATCTTGCTTCCGTACCGGACCGATCCACGCTTGCTGTTCCAAGTCATGGAATACGCCAAGGGAAGAGGTATTGACCGGAGCCTGCTGGAAGCTCGCTTGGGCGGTGGAGAGCCGTTGCGGGAGACCCTGAACGCGCTGGAGCAGTTGGGATTGATCGAGCGCGATGCGAGCGAAATTCGGCTGACGGAGGCTGGGCGACGACTGGCTTATGCCACCGATGCGCTCGAACGACAGCGCGAGTTGGCACGGGTGGTCTTGAGCTACCCGCCGTACGGTGGGGTCATCGAGCGAGCGCTGCGCGAGGGACTGAGCGTGATCGATGGTCCTTGGGTGGAGCGGGTTTGGCAAGTGGAGATGCGGCTGGGCCAGCCCCGCAACAGGGTCGAGGAAGCGCGCACCTTCTTCTTCAAGTTGGCGGAGGAGGCGGGGCTGGGGATCTTTCGGCGCGGGGTACGCGGCCAGCCCTCGCGACTCGTGTTAGCGCCGGACCTCGAGGAGCGGCTGCGAGTGCTGCGGCCGCTCCTCAGTGGCGGTGGGGCCGAGTCGGAGCCAGTACCACGCGAACCCGCCGCGGTGTCGGGTGTGACAACGGTATCGTCCGAGTTGGCTTCGGCGCCAGTGCCGGAGCGAACGACAGCCGCACCGGCTGGTGCCGCGGTGACGATCACGGTGTCGGTCGACCTCACGGCGTGGGAACTGGAGAAGATCGAGGCGTTCCTGCGCCTCCTCGGCGTGGTACCGGGACGGAGCGAGCCGGCACCGTGAGCGACCGGGCTCCTGCATCCGAGTCTCGCACGCTCGCCCAGTTCCTCGACCAGTTCAGCGCATAGAGTGCGCCGCTCGTTCCCGCGACAGTCGGTGGAGTTCTCCGGACTGGTCTCGATGTAGAAAATCGTCATGGCAAAGCGATGCTCCCGCGCTCGCGGTCGTCGAGGGCAACAACCGAACGGTCAGAGGGCCGCGGAACCTGGAGAAATTCGCGAAGAAAGTGGACCCGAGAGCGTCCCTGCCAGCCGTAGAGGATGGGAGCCACCACCGTGACTGGCCTACGAGGCGCTCGTGCTGGTGAGTGTGCGCTGCATGGCGGTCCGGAGAGTCGTTTCCCTGACGGCAGTGGGCTTCGGAGCGACGGTGATCGCGCGAGACTGCGGGAACCGCGGCAGTTTTCGTTCTCGCTCGTGCGGGTAGGGCTGCCGAAGGCGCGGTGACGTGGCGCAGGCTGTGGATGCGTTCGTGTGGCGCGCGTCCCGTTTCTGCGAAAAGGACCCGACGACCTGGTAACGAGCGGGAACCGATCGCTCGCGCGCTTTTCGTGAGCCCAACGCTCTTCTGCAGGGGCACAACGGGACGGAACGCGAAAGCGTGCGCTCGGCTGATCTGCCCTGGTTCGGGTCGGGTGCCTTCTCGGCCGGGTGGGATCCCAGCGAGATGGCAGGTTTCGGCTGAAGCCGGATGACTACCGATGTCCCGCGAGAACCGCGGGGGCCAGTGCTGTCTGGTCGGCCGTGGGATAGAGAGCGGGCTGTCGATGGTCGGCAGCTCGGTTATCCTTCCGTCAGGTGCAAGGCATGGCGTGCTCGGGAAGGTGCGGTGCAGATCATGCGAGAACGCGTGCGTTGGGTCGGGCGCCTGGCGTGGGCGAACGCAGTCGCGATGGGACTGGTGCTCCTTTTGGGGGCAACGGTCACCGCGACCGGATCGGGTTTCGGCTGTGGGGAGTCGTGGCCGCTCTGCCATGGCCGGTTGCTTCCGCCGCTCACGGCGGAGGGGATCATCGAGTACAGTCACCGGCTCGCCACGCTGGTGAGTGGGCTGGTTCTGGTGGCGTTGCTCGCGCTGACGATCGTGGAGCGGCGAGAACTCTTCGCACGGTGGGAAACGCGGATCGTCGCGGGGCTGCTGGTCGGGACGCTGCTCCTGCAATCGGCGCTCGGGGCAGCGGCGGTGCTGGCGCCGCGGCATCCGCTGGTCATGGCGGTGCACTTCGGTGTCTCGCTCACTGTCTTCGCCAGCGCGCTCCTCTTGGCGCTTGTCCTGACGCGGGGTGAGTCGTTGCGGGCACGCCGGCGACTCCACGTGCCGGCTGGTGTTGTCCGGGCCACCTGGGGACTCCTGATCGGGACGTACGCCGTGGTGTACCTCGGCGCGTACGTGCGGCACTCCCAGGCCAGTCTGGCTTGCCTAGACTGGCCGCTCTGCCAGGGCCGGCTGATCCCGGATCTGGTGGGACCGACGGGGGTAGTCTTCCTGCACCGGCTGAGCGCGCTCGTCTTGACGCTGGGCCTGGTCGGCCTGGTGGTGCGACTGTGGCGAGACCGGGTGCTACGGCGCGAGCGTCCAGACCTGGTGTGGAGTGGGTTGGTCGCGCTGGGTTTGCTGCTCGCCCAGTCGGTGACGGGTGCCTGGGTGGTCTGGAGCCGGCTCAGCCTGGCCAGCGTGCTGGGGCATGCGGCCGTGGTGACGCTCCTGTTCGGTACGTTAGCGGTATTGGCGTACCAGTCGCTGCCGGAGCGGGCACTGATGGAGCGGGCTGCCCGCGCTCCCGTTGCTGGTGTTTCGGTCTCACAGTGAGTGGAGGGGTCGAGGACGAGGGGGAACGGTGACGGAGGAAGCGGACCATCCTGGTGACGCGTGGCCAGCGAACATCGTGATCCGGGTGCGGGGACCGTACTACGACGTGCTGACGCCGGAGGGGGTTCTCCGCTGTGTCGTGCGTGGCGCACTCAAGAAGGAGCGCCGGCGGGAAGACCTGGTCGTGGTCGGTGACCGGGTCGTGGTGCGCGTCGTCGCCCCGGGAGAGGGAGTGATCGAAGCGGTCGCGCCGCGGCGACGCGCGCTGGTACGACGAGCGCGCGATCGGGAGGCAGCGCAGGTCATCGTGGCGAACCTGGACCAGCTGGTGGTGGTCATGGCGGCTGCCCAGCCGGAACTGAGCTTGGGGATGCTCGATCGCTTCCTGGTGGTGGCGGAGTCGCAGGATCTGCCGACGGTTATCTGCCTGAACAAGATCGATCTCGACCCGGCTGGACGAGCACGAGCGATGCTCGCGCCATACCGAGCGATCGGCTATCCGGTCGTCGAAACGAGCGTAGCCAGTGGAGCGGGCCTGCACGAGCTCTGGCAGACGATCGAGGGGAAACTCTCCGCGCTCGCGGGACCCTCGGGGGTCGGGAAGACGAGCCTCGTGAAAGCGTTCCGGCCGGACCTGGAACTCCGGATCGGTGCGGTGAGCGAGGCGACGGGGCGTGGCCGGCACACCACGACCGCGAGCGAACTCATCCAGCTCGACGAGCGGACATTCCTGGTCGATACGCCGGGTATCGGGGTGCTGCACCTTTGGGCGATCCTGCCGGAGGAACTCGACCGCTGCTTCCGGGAATTTCGGCCGTATCTGGGTGCGTGCCCGTACCGGGATTGCCGGCACCTGGATGAGCCGGGCTGTGCGGTGCGCGCGGCGGTCGAAGCGGGTGTCATCGACGCGGGGCGCTACGAGCGGTACCGTGCTCTCTACCAGGATCTCGTGCAGGAGATGGAACGGTACGGACGGTGGGAGATCGAGCGGCTGTGGCGCGGAAGGAGAGCGAGGTGAGCGACGAGCTGGTCTCGACGGTACGGGCAGCGGTGGAGTCGACGTTGCGCGAGCAGCATCAGGTCCTGCGGGAACTCGTTCAGGGGCTCAGCCCAGCGGTCCTCAACTGGTCACCGGGACCGGAGATGAACACGATCGCCGTCCTGGTCGCGCATCTCCTGGATGCCGAGCGCTATCTCGTGGCGGCGGCACTGGGCGAGGTGGTCGAGCGTGACCGCGAGCGCTGGTTCCGGTACGAGGCGCCGAGTGCACTTGCGCTCCTCGAGCTGATCGACCAGACCGAACAGGAAACGAGCGAGCGACTCACCCGGCTCACCGGCGACGCACTGGCCCGCGAGTGGTCACCGCCTAATGACCGACTGGGGCGTCGCTTCAGCGGGATGCGCTGGCTGCTCCATGCCATCCAGCACAATCGAGAGCATATCGGGCAAGCGTTGCTCACGCGACAGCTCGCTGCCCAGGGAGGGATCGGCTGAGCGGGGAGGCATCGGCGATGCCGCCATGGCTGTTGCGCGTCCTCGGTATCGTGGTCGCGCTGCTGCTGGTGAGCGGGCTTTTCCTCTTGGCCTTCGCCAAATCCGGGCTCTGGTGAGGGGGGACGGGGAAGCGCGAGCCTCACCCCGTACACAATCCGAGCGTCTGACCGGGCGCGCTGTCCGGCACAGTCTCGCTCCTGTCCAGTGATGGCGCTGAAAAAAAGAGCGGGACGGAATACCCGTCCCGCTCTCGTGGACTCGCTCAAGCAGCAGCGTGGCGACCGTCGCTGCCCGTCGTGACCAGTTCCCCCGCCGCTGGGGCGATTCCGGCGCGGAGAGCGCTGGCCACATGCTGGGCGTGCCGGTGCATCGCTTGGCGAGCGCCGAGTGGATCACCGGCGGCGATCGCCTCATAGATCGCCTCGTGGTCTTGCTGGAAGCGGGTGAGCTCCTCCGGTGCCCGTGTGGCCCACAGCCAGTTGGCGAACAGCACCTCGCTGAGCGGTCGCTGCGCATCGCGGAGGAGGCGGTTTCCGGCACTCTCAGCGATCGTCGCATGGAAAAGCGCATCCAGATCGAGGTAGGCTGCCGGATCATCGACCACCTTGCGCATCCGCTCGACCAGGTCGCGCAACCGAGACAGCTGCTCGGGGGTGCGGCGGGTAGCGGCCCGCTCGGCGGCACCGACGTCGAGGATCTCGCAGAGCTCGAGGAGTTCACTGAGCCGGCTCGCGTCCGGGCTCGAGCGGACTTCCTCGAGGAGGACCATCGGGTCGAGATGGTTCCACTGCTCGATCGACTGGACCCACATCCCGCTGCCATGTCGGACCGTGATCAGGCCCTTCTCGACGAGGATACGGATCGCCTCCCGAATGACGATGCGACTCACCCCGAATTGCCGGGCCAGTTCCGGCTCGGACGGCAGCGTGGTGCCGGGCGGCAATGCGCCACTGACGATTTGCCGCAGAAGTTCCTCGACAACTCGCTGGTGGAGTCGTGCCTGGGTGATGGGCTTCGCAGTGACCGGTATCGCTCTCGTCATGATCCTCTCCTTTATGTGTTTCTCCGACGCAATATGTTCGCTTCTAAAGTTTACCCGTTGCACTTCGACGAACGCGGCGGTGATGCCCGCCACTCAGATAAGTGTGCCAATTCTGCCTCGTGCAGTGTGCCAGGGTTTTCTCGACTCCGCTGTTACGGCGACACAGCGCACCGTAGGTGCCGGAATGGCGAGCCGACGTTCGATCCCGCCGCGCCGGTACGGTCGGGTGCGATCGGCTGTGGCAGCAGTGCGCGCGAGAGCGGGGGCGTGGCCAGCTGGCGCTCCTGGCCCGGCTCGAGCAGCGCGGGAACAGCCGCTGGCTCTCGCTGTTCTCCGTTCCTCAGGAACACCTCTCCTCGGCGGTGCAGCTCGGGGGCGAGACAGCATCAGGGCCGGAGGCGGATGCCGAGCGCGTGCGCGAGTGCGACGGCCAGCGCGGACCAGCTCAGGACGAGCGCGGCGTCCGGCACGACCGCTGGGAGAACATACGCGATCAGGAGCAGAGCGATCGCGATCGCGGCCCAGCGCCAGCGGCGACCGAGCAGGCGACCGGCGGCCAGCGCAGCAGCGACGAGCATGCTGGCCGCGATGACCGGCTCGCTCGTCGCGGAGACCGCTGGCTGGAGCGCGATGCCGAGTCGTCCCGGCGAGAGTGGCCCGGTCAGCGCGCTGGCCAGTGCGCTGGCGCTGGCACCGAGAGTCGGAAGCCACACCCAGGCACCGGTCGGATGATCGAGCCGGGGGACGATGTACCGGGTCACGACGAGGGTACCCAGTGCCAGGCCGCTCAGTGCCGCGATCTCCACCAGGCCAGTGAGTCGCAGCGCCAGGAGTGCGGCGAGCGCGAGCACGCCGCTGCCGAGCCAGCCAGTGACGAACCACCAGCGAGGAGCGAGGAAAGGACCGGTCATCGTCGCTGTGCCGAGGACCAGGACGAGGAGGCTCCAGCGCTGCCAGTCGGGAGAGCGAAGGACAGCGAGGAGCGCCGCGCCGCACCCGCCGGCGAAGAGCGCGAGCGCGATCCACGTCGACCAGGTGCACCGGGAGGGCAGCGCCGCGAGCACGAGTCCCAGCGTGCACCAGACGAGCGGGGCGAGCACCGGCTCTGGGTGTCGGGCAGCGGCGAGGGCGAGCGAGAGGCCAGCGAACGCGGCGGGGACAACTGCGGGGGCGGTGCTGGCACCGGCCCGTTGCCCGCTCCACCAGAGGAGGAGCGCCAGTGCGCTCGCCAGCACGGCGAGCACGGCGAGCGCAGCAGCTTGCTCGCTGTGGGCAGCCGTGCGGAAAAGCCAGCCGACCGTGCCGAGGGCGAGCGCTCCGTGGAGTGCGAGGAGCGCTCGCAGCACTGGTCGTTGCGCCTTCCCGGCTGCGACGAGCGGCGGGAAGGCAGCGATCCACGGGGCAGCGAGGAGAAGCGCTGGCCGACCGCCGCTCTCCAGCCAGACCAGGAGGAGCGGGGTGCCGAGCGCGAGCGGCGCCAGCGGCAGCCACTCCCAGGCGACCGGATCGCTCGGCCGGCGGAGGCGTGACCAGGCGAGACCGCTCGCCAGGGCGACGGTTCCGGTGACCCACAACGGGGCGAGTGCACCGGGGATGATCGCGAGTAAGGATGGCAGGACCGTGATCAGTGCCAGGGAGAGTGCGGCTGCCAGAAGGAAGCGGCGCTGCCAGGAGAGTGCCAGCGCGGCGAGCGCGAGGCTGCTCGTCCCGGCGAGCGCAGCCGCCTGGAGCGCGACCGGCGCCGATCGTGCGGTGAGGAGGCTCCAGGCCATCGCTGCGGTGAGCGCGACGAGCAGCACGATTTGGCCCTCGCTCCGGCGCTGCGGAGCGAGCGCGACGAGCGTGATGAGAGCCAGGCTCGCGAGTTGCCCGGCTCCCAGGGTGATCCAGCGCGCGAGGATCGGCGAGGGAAAGAGCAAGAGGGCGCTGGCGAGCGCGACGAGTTCGCCGACGACGAGGATACCCAGGAGAAGGCTGTTCGCCAGCTGCGTGAGCGCGACGGGCAATGGTTGTGGGGAAACGGATCGGGGGGTCGGCATGGTATCCGCCGCTCGCGCGGTGCCAATGCTGGGCTGCCACACCGGGTGCCGGGACACTGCTCCGACCGGCGGAGAGGGAGCGATCGGCTGGTCGGCTGGCGGAGCGCTCATGACCGGTTCTGCTGGAGCGTGGGATGGTGGCAGTGGCTCACGAACGCCGAGTTGGGCGAGCTGGGCTTCCAGCCAGGCGAGACGTTGCTCGAGCTGTGCGACCCGATCAGCAGTATCCCGGCCTGGAGGTGGGGGAGACTGCCCTGCTCGCACCTCCCCGTTGGGCGGGATAGCGCCGTTGGCGGCTGCGCGGATGGCAGCGAAGAGTTCCTCTGGCCGGCTGCTCTTCACCACGTAGGCGATGGCGCCGGCAGCGCGTGCTGCCTCGCCAGAGGTCGTTGGCTCGTACATGGTCAGCATGACGACGCGGAGAGTGGGAAAGCGCTGGCGGAGCGCAGCGGTGGCAGCGATGCCGTCGAGTCCCGGCATCGCGATATCCATGAGCACGACATCGGGAGCGAGCTGGGGTACCAGCTCGAAGGCTTCGCTCGCTGATCCCGCTTCCCCGACAACGACGATATCGGGAGTGGTGGCGAGCAACTGGCGGAGACCCTGCCGGAAGAGGGCATGGTCATCGACGAGGAGGATGCGGATCGCTCGCTCGGGCATCGCCAGCTTTCTCCTCCCTGGCGGTCCACACTGGCACCGCGGCAGGGCCGGTTCCGCACTGTCGAGTCGATGCTACCGCGCTCGCATCCTGTCGCGCCAGACGAGACCGAAGGCGTCCGCGAGGCCGACGATTTCTCCGCCGCGCTGGTAGAGGCGCGGAATCCTGGTCGCCAGGCTGGTGAGGATCTCGTAGGCGATGGTGCCGCTGAGCGTCGCAGCGTCCCACGCGGTCATCGCGCCGTCCTCGCCGGTACCGAGCACGATGACCGTAGTACCGATTTCCGCCTGAGGGACCGCCTCGAGCGAGATCGTCGTTTGATCCATGCAGACCCGTCCGAGGATCGGGCAGCGCTGTCCCTGGACGAGGAACCAGCCCTGGTTGGAGAGCGCCCGCGGAAGACCATCCGCATAGCCGACGGGGACCAGGCCACAGTGGGTGAGCGCTTTGGTGACATAGGTATGTCCGTAGGAGATCCCTTCGCCCGCGTGGACAACGAAGCAGCGGGCGAGCCGGGCCTGGAGCGTGAGCGCTGGTCGAATGCCGGGTGGAAGCAGCAGCGCTGGGTCGGGGGTGAGACCATAGAAGAGGATACCGACCCGAACCACGCGCCGACCGGGGAGATCGGGGTCGCCGAGCGCGCCGCGCAGCGTGGCAGCACTGTTCGCCTGGTGCACGACTGGCGGGTGGATACCTTCGGCCAGCAACCGCTCGCGGACGGCGCGGAAGCGCTCCATCTGGCGACGGAGTGTCCGGCAATCCGGGGCATCGGCGGTCGCGAAATGGGTGTAGATCCCTTCGAAGGAGAGAAGCGGGTCGGATGCCAACCCGCGGGCCAGCGCGACTGCTTCGTCAGGCGTGGCACCGAACCGGTGCATGCCGGTATCGACCTCGAGGTGGACACGGGCTGGGCGACCGAGCGCGCTGGCGGCTGACCGGACTGCCTCGACGTCGGCCAGAGAGCCGACCGCCAGGGTGAGGTCAGCCGCGACCGCTGCGCGCAGGCGTGCATGGTTGGGGGGACCCAGCACGATGACGGGTGCAGTGAGACCGGCCTGCCGGAGCAGTAGACCTTCCTCGATGCGCGCGACGCCGAGCCAGCGTGCGCCTCCCGCCAGCGCGGCGAGCGCGCTGGGGACGAGTCCGTGGCCGTAGGCATTCGCCTTGAGGACGGCGAGGAGCTCGACATCGGGCGGGAGAAAGCGGACTAGCGTCCGGGCATTCGTCGCCAGCTGGTCCAGGTCGATGATCGCATGGAGCCCGGCTCGTGCACAGGACAGTCGCGTGGGCCAGTCGACCTGCTCGGTCGCCGCGGGGAGAGCGGAGGCATCGTGCTGATTGGGATCCCCGAGACCGGGGTCGCGTTGCGTTCCCATCCCTTCCCCCGGAGTGGCCGTTGACTAGTATGCCCCAGCAGCAGCGGGTGGGGAGAGACGAGAGCGCTCGTCTTTTCCGAACGTCGGGGAGGGTGACTCGCTCGTGCTGCCCCGCGTGGTGCGCGCGTTCCCTCGGACGAGAGCGAGTGGCGAGCACTGCGGTGCTGACCGCTGGTGTCGATGATCCTGGTATCACGGTCATCATCGCGCGGCGAGCTCTGCTGGCTCGGCCGGGCCGGCGGGTCAGGCACCGCCTGACCCCTACAACATGGGGGATCACCCACCACCCCCTGGCCTACCGATCCCACCGCCAGCATGCTGCCCCAACTGTGTAGGGGCGAGGCGCTGCCTCGCCCGCCGCGCCGTTAGCGCGGCAACAACCGTGCCGGCAACCATCCCGGCGGGGATTGCGCACGCCACCGTGGGCACCCGTTCGCGCCGCCGGTTCCGGCCCAGCCGGGCCGGCGGGTCAGGCGTCGCCGCCTGGAAAATCCGCCCACCTTGGAGGGGCGAGGCGCCGCGTCGCGTGCCGCACCTCGGTGGCGCGGCAAATGGGACGGCACATATCGGACGACGCGGATCAGTGCGCCGCGCAGCCGCCGCATCATCGTCTTCCCGGCCGCGTTCTCGGGGTCCCCACGGGGTCGGTGACCGTGCGGGGCGAAAACCACCCGGGTCATTCCCCGAGCCGGCTTCAGCCGGCTGCCGGACGGCGCCTCTCGGCGGGGAATCTGCTTCGGCCCGCTGCGCGGGGTGATGCCCCCTCGCAGCCCCCTTCAGGGGGCTTGCGGATTCAGCCCGGGGCTTCAGCCCCGGGCGCACTGGCGCCCACCCCGCCATGATCCGTATCCGCACTCCGGTGACGGTGGTGATTGCCGGCCCTCCGGGCCGGCGGGTCAGGCACCGCCTGACCCCTACAAGACGCGGATCGGTTGCCGCCCATCCGTGCAGGCATAGGCCACACCGGGGATGCACTGACCGCCTCGTCGGGGCGAGGCGCTGCCTCGCCCGCCGCGCCACCGGCGCGGCAAACACCCGTGGCATGCATCGCCCGGTTCGACGATCCTGCTGGCATCGTCACCATCGCCCCACCGGAGGTTTGCCGGCCTTACCAGGCCGGCGGGTCAGGCACTGCCTGACCCCTACCGGACGGGGGAGGGATCCGCCACCATCGCCCGTACAGGTTGCACCGGTGATGCGCCACCAAGGCATGTAGGGGCGAGGCGCTGCCTCGCCCGCCGCGCCACCGGCGCGGCAACAACCGTGGCACGCATCGACCACGTTGCCGCTCCACCCGGCACCGCGCCCATCGCCTCACCCGGGGTTCCCGGCCCTGGCGGGCCGGCGGGTCAGGCACCGCCTGACCCCTACACATGACGCGTGGCACCGACCCATGGCCGGTATCGGTCGCACCGCCGATGCGGCGTCCCACCCTGTAGGGGCGAGGCGCTGCCTCGCCCGCCGCGCCGTGGGCGCGGCAACCCCCGTGGCAACACCCATCCCCTCGGCCATTGCGCACGCTACCGTGGACATCCGGCCGCACCGCCAGTTCTGGCCCTGCGAGCCGGCGGGCCAGGTAGCGCCTGACCCCTACAACGTGGGGTGTGTGCTGCCCCTCGCGTGTTGATCCCACCAGGCGCACGCACGCGGTCTGGCCATCGGGCTCAAGAACGACGCCGAGCAGGCGGCGGAACTCGTCGGCGATTTCGACTGGATCCTCGTCGAAAGCTGTCTCGCCGAAGGCTGGTGCGGACTCACCGCTCCGTTCCGGCGAGCGGGCAAGCCGGTCTTCGCCATCGAGTACGTCGAGCGAGGAATGACCGAAGCCCGGGTGTGTCGGGAGGCCCGGCGCTTCGGCCTGAGCGCGCAACTGAAGCGGCGCGAGCTCGATGCCTGGTCGCGACCCTGCTGGCGAGTGCGCGCTCAGACGATCGGTCGATAGGCGTCCGGATCGAGCGGTACCTCGATGACGAACGGCAACCCGGCCTCGTTGGCGGCGAGCGCCTGGCGGGCGGCCGCGGCCAGTTCGTCGGGAGTCCGGGCCACCGTGCCAGCGCAGCCGCAGGCCTGCGCGACGAGCACGCTGTCGATCGGCTCGAAGTCGACGCCGTAGCGTGGCAGACCGCGGTTTTCCTGGCCGATGCGGATCAGCGAGTAGGAGCGATCGGCGATGATTAGGACGATGACTGGTGCACCGATGCGCCGGGCGGTCTCCAGTTCCTGGCAGACCATGGAGAATCCGCCGTCGCCGAGTACCGCCAGCACCGGCGCAGCCGGCCGCGCCAGCTTGGCCCCGATCGCCGCAGCGAGTCCGTACCCCATGCCGGACAAGCCGTTCGACATCCAGAACGTCTCCGGGTGACGGCTCGGCCAGAACTGCCCGAAGAGATACTTGTGCGACCCCACGTCAGTCGTCACGATCGTCTCGGCCGGGAGGACTGCGGCCAGCACCTCGACGATGCGCACTGGGGCGAGTCCCTGAGCTGGTGCGCGGCTCTTCCCTGCCGCGATAGCGGCCCGCTCCGCCTGGACCTCCTGAAACGGGCGCTCCCAGCGGCGCGGCGGGGCCAGTTCGCCGAGCGCGGCGAGGAGCGCATGGTGGTCGACCAGGAGGAGGTCGCGTCGCGGGAGCAGGCCTGTCGCCTGGGCCGATTCCAGGACCCAGAGCACCGGACGGTGGGCGTGCCAGGTCTTGTCCACTTCCACCGGATCGAAGCCGAACCCGACGAGGAGGTCGGCCTGCTGGACGGCTTCGACCATGAGGCCGTCGATCGCCATCCCACCGACGACGCCGACGAAATCGATGGCCGGGTCGCGTTCGTCCACCAGCCCCTTCGCCTTGGGCGTCACGGCGACCGGGAGATGCCACGCGGCCAGCCAGCGCCGCAGGCCCGGCGCGTTTTCCGGCCGCACGCCCAGACCGATCACGACGAGTGGTCGCTCGGCCTCGGCCAGGCGACGCGCCAATTCCTCGGCAGCGACCCGGGCGTCCTGCGCTGTCGCCGCCGGTCGGAGGGCGAGCGACTCCTCGTGCAGGATGCAGGCTGGTCGCACGGCATCCTCGGCGGAAAGAGTGAGGTAACTCGGCCCCAGTGGCTCGCGCGTACAGGCGATGAGGGCACGCCGGACCGGGCGGTGCGGGTCGAGCGGCGTGACCGCCTCCACATGCTTGGTGACAGGACGGTAGATGTCGTGGAGGGGGAGTCGCTGGTGGGTGTGACTGGGTGGCCAGCTGGCGGGCAGGTCGGCGGTGATGGCGAGGAGCGGTTCGCGGTCGAGCCAGGCATTGCTGACGGCGAGCAGGAAGTTGGCCGCGCCGGGTCCCAGGGTGGCGACCGCGACGCCAGCGGTGCGGCGGAGCTTGCCGTAGACGCCGGCGGCGATGCCGGCCACTGCCTCATGCCGGCAGAGGGTGAAGACGATCCCCGCTCGCCGCAGCGCGTCGATGAGCGCCAGCACCTCCCCACCGGGAAGCCCGAAGGCGCGGTCCACCCCAGCTGTTCGCAGTTCCTGGGCGATGACTTCGGCGACAGTCGCCATCGCTCCGCTCCTTCCCGCGGTCCGGTCGGCGGCAGTGTAGGGGATGGGGATGCCGGAGAGCAAGCGATGGGACGGGATCCGGGCTGCCTCGCTCGTCACCGCGCAGTGGGGTCGCTCGACCGGCCGGTTCGGCCATCGGCGGCGCGCCCGGTGCGGGCGGCGGTCAGGGGCTGTCCAGCTCGCTCGCGGTGGCCGGGCCGCTGAGCGTCACCGTGGCGCCGAGGCGTAGACCGCGGGCTGCGCCATCGGCGAAGCGTGCGCTGCGCACGACGATGTTCCAGTGGTTGGGAGCATGGACGCCATCGAACCCGACCACCTCGCCGATCTCCTCCCCGGCTACGGAGCAGCGCGCACCCACGGCGACGATGCCCCCGATCGGGAAGCGAACGAAGCCGAGGTAGGCGGCCCGGGCGACCCGCTGGCCCGGTCGAGCGTCCGGTTGGTCGGTCACGCAGAGTTCGGCGATGGCACCATCGGGGAAGGCTCGCGAGCCGAACGGTTCCAGTTCCAGGTTGCGGTCGGGGAAGCTGACGGCCAAGACGGCGACCAATTCGCCGACCAACGGTCGGACCGCGGCGAACGGTCGCTCCGGAACGATACCCCGGGCATACGGCTCCTGATCGTGCGTCATCCTGCTCACCTCCTGCTCGTCGCTGGTGACTCGCCGGACGTATGATGGCGCAGGTGCAGCGCGCACGGCGCACGAGGATACACGAGGATAGAGGAGAGGACGAGGAAGCAGCGAGATGTTCGGGCAGGCGCGCCATGTCCTCCAGGTTTGGGATTACCACCACGGCCAGTCGACGCGCATCGTCGTCGCGGGTTGCCCACCGCTCCGCGGCCGGACCATCCGGGAGAAACAGGCGGACCTGGCAACCCGCTACGATCACTTGCGTGCCCTGATCGTGCGGGAACCGCGCGGTCACCGTAACCTGTTGGGCGCCTTTCTCACCGAGCCGGAGCGACCGGAGAGTCAGGCTGGCGTCATCTTCGTCCATCCCGATGGGTACTTCGATGCCTGCGGCGACTCGACGTTCAGTGTGGCGGTCGCGTTGGTGGAGAGCGGGCTGGTGCCGCGGACGACCGACGATGGTGAGCAGGAACTGGTGCTCGATACCGTGCTCGGCCCGGTCCCGGTGCGCGTCACGCTGCGCGGTGGACGAGTGGTGGCGGCGACTATGGCCAGTGGCCCCTCCTACGCGCTCGGGTCAGCGCGCCTGGAGACCGAGCTGGGCACCGTGCCAGTGACGCTCGCTTGGGGCGGCCTGCTGTACGCGTTCGCCGATGCGACGGCGCTCGGTCTGCAACTGGGTGCCGAGCTTGCGCCCGCGACGCGCGAGCGGCTGCTCGACGTGGGGACGATGCTCTGGCAGGCGGCGCGGGCGCAGCTGCGTGCTGACGTGCCCGGCCTGGCGCAGGGGCGAGCGGTGGATCTGGTCACGCTGGTGCAGGAGCTGGATGAGCACGGTCGACCGCTTCCGGCCGGTTCGACGGCGCAACCGGCGGGAGCGCGCGTCGCCAACTTCTACGCGCCGCGCACCATGGGACGCACCCCCTCAGGCACGGGAACGGCGGCACGCGTGGCAGCGCTGGTTGCGAGTGGGCGATTGCCGCTCGGTGCGTCCTACTTCCACGAGAGCCCGGTGGGGTTGCGCTTTACCGCGCGACCGGTGCGGCGCGAGGGGGAGGCGGTCCACAGCGAGATCAGCACGATGTCCTACTGCATGGGGATCGCGACGCTCGTCCTGCGCGACGACGACCCCTTCCCGACCGGCTTCCTGCTGTAGCACGGGCAACTGGCTGTCGCTGTCCCGGCACGCTGACCGGGTGAACTGCCCTGCCGGTGTGCGGTGGACCGGGCCAGCCGGCGCCCTCCCCACGAATCATCCACCGCTCGGCTGCGCGGCGGTCGGCTCTGCCTTCGAGGGTGGTGTCGCGGAAGAGAGGGTGCGTTGCCGGGTGCGTCCCGCAAGGAGGGCAACGAGCCAGGTCACTCGCAGCCCGAACCGGTGCGTCGCTGTTCCCTCTCCGACGGCCGGTGGGCCACGCTCCGTCATGCCGGGAGGCGCGCGACCCGCGAGCTCCTCGGGTAGCGGTGTCGGCGTGCTGAGCCGGCGTGCGAGGGCCGTGGAGGGCGAGCGGTAGCCAACACGTGGTACTGGACAAGAGCGCCGGACTGGTGTAGGCTCCAAGACGACAACGGAGCGCCGCAAAGGCGGCGAAGAGGAGAGTACCCAGCGGGAGCGGTCCAGCGAGCCGCGGGTGGTGGAAAGGCGGCCCGTTACTGCTGGGGAAGAAGGCCTCGGAGCTGCGTCCCGAGCCGCGCGACTCAGCGCGGGGTAGGCGACGACGGTGGCCCCCGTTACCGGGCCGCACTCGGTGCGTACCGAGTGCGTGAGGCCGCGACCCGCGAGGGCGCGGCGAAGCGGGGTGGTACCGCGAGACGGCACCGCTCGCCCCCGCCAGGGCGAGCGGTTTTCGTTTGCGAGGAGCGATCTCGTCGATGGAGCGAGTGGTCGAGCACCAGGATCGAACTCAGGGAGAGCGCCGGGGTGACCGGGCGATCGGTCGGGTCGCGTCCAGGCCTGCCTGCTCGGCCAACTCGCTGCCCCTCTTTCCAGTGCGTCATTCCCCTGCTGAGCGAGGAACCAGCGCGCTCGTCCTGGCGCTCGTCCGCCAGGGACGCTGCCTCGCGACCCACGGTGCCCAGCCGGACAAACGCGGGACGAAACGCTCGGCCTGAGCGCGTTCTGGTCCCATCGGTGTCCGGTCGGTTGCAGTGGTGTCGGAGGTCAGTCGTGGAGCGCGTGCGTGTTGGACTCGTCTATGGACTTTTGCGAGCGGAAGAGCGGCTTTTGATCGCAGCGCTGGAGCAGCGCGGGGCGGTGGTCGAGCGGATCGTCGACCGGCAGCTGCGGCTCGAGCTGACCAGCCCACCGCCGCGCTACGACGTGGTGGTGGAACGCTCGGTCAGCCAGCAGCGGGGGCTCCACGTGGCCAGCGTCTTTGCGGCGTGGGGGATCCCGGTCGTCAACCCACCGCACCTCTTGGAAGTGTGCAACGACAAGCTGCGCACGACGGCGCTGCTCGCTGCGGCTGGGGTCCCGCAGCCGCGGGTGATGGTGGCCTTCAGCCCAGAAGAAGCGCTGGAGGCAGCCGAGGAACTGGGGTACCCGGTGGTGATCAAGCCGCCGTTGGGATCCTGGGGGCGGCTCCTGGCGCGCGTGCACAGTCGGCGAGCGGCCGCGGAACTGCTGCGGCACAAGCGGATGCTCGGCGGTTTTCATCACGGGACGCTCTACGTCCAGGAGTGGGTCCCCAAGCCGGGACGGGACATCCGCGCCTTCGTCGTCGGCGAGGAGACGATCTGCGCCATCTACCGTACCTCCGACCACTGGGTCACCAACACGGCGCGTGGCGGTCGTGCCTCCAACTGCCCGGTGACACCGGAACTGGCTGACCTGTGCGGGCGGGTCGCGCGGGCGCTGGGTGGCGGCGTCCTGGCCGTCGACGTGCTGGAGCATCCCGAGCGCGGCCTCCTGGTCAACGAGGTCAACGCGACGATGGAGTTCCGCAACTCGATCGCGCCGACCGGGGTCGATATTCCTGGCCGGGTTGCCGATTACGTGCTGGCGATAGCCCGAGCCGAGCAGCCGCTCTCGCTGGCGGCGGCATCCTGAGCGGTGGCGCGACCCACCAGTACGCCCACCCTCAGCGCTGAGCCTCCGGTCGGCCGGAGCGGCCGTCACACGGTACCTAGTCTCCTGGCGAGCGTCGAGCTGGCTTTCGCCTTGCCTCGGTCGATCGAGCTGCCTGTCTGGTTCACCCTGTCGCCGTACGGAAGAGCGGATACTCTGCCGAACGGACGGTTGCGGGCGCGACCGGATCGTGCCATGCTCACATCGCAATCGCGTGGTGGAAGCGAGGGGGTAGGGCGATGGACGAGCCGATGCAACCGCCAGCGATCGGCCCGGCGCGTCAGGTGGACATCGAGACAGCGGGCTGGATCGCGCTGGCGCTGGAAGCGATCTTCGGCTACTTCGGCATCCTCGGTGTCGGTCACGCCTATGCCGGTCGGTTGGGGCGAGCGATCGGGCTCCTGGTCGGCTGGTTGGTGGTGTTGGTGCTGCTCGGGGCGCTGACCGGTCTCACTTTCGGTGTGGCCGCCTGCCTCGTCCTGCCGATTTGGGTAGCGGTTCCGGTCATCTCCGGTCTCCTGGCGCGACGGACGGTGCTGGCCGAAGGGCGCACCGGGAGCTGGACTGCGGTCTTCGGCTTGGCTGGGGTGGGCTGTCTCGGTGTCCTCACGCTGATCTGTCTCGGGTTGGTGCTCCTCGGCGGGCTCGGCGCGCTGAGCAGCGCGGTGAGCGGGTGACCGGCTGGCGCGTGGCGACCGGCGTGCACGGCGCGGTCGATTGCCGCGCCGGCGGGCGAGGCAGCGCCTCGTCCCGACACGAGTGGGGCGGAGCATCCCCGGTGTGGCGCCTGCCTGCACGGATCGGCGGTGCGTGAACCCGCGTGTTGTAGGGGTCAGGCGGTGCCTGACCCGCCGGCCCGCCAGGGCCGGGACGTGCGGCGCGACCGGATGTCCACGCTGCCGTGCGGAATGGTCGCGGTGGCAGTTGCCGCGGCAGATTTTGCCGCGCCCATGGCGCGGCGGGCGAGGCAGCGCCTCGCCCCTACATGCCGTGGTGGCGCGTCACCGGTGCAACCTGTGGGTGCGATGGTGGCGGATCCCTCCCCCGTCCGGTAGGGGTCAGGTGGTGCCTGACCCGCCGGCCCGGCAGGGCCGGGGAATGACACCGTCACCGGGGTACGGATGGAGATCACGGCGGGAGTGGGCGCTAGCCGTGCGCCCGGGGCTTCAGCCCCGGGCTGAATCCCCAAGCCCCCTGAAGGGGGCTATGAGGCGCCCAGGCGCCCGAGTTGATCGGCTGGGTGCAGGCGCCGTTGGGATCAGCCGGCTTCAGCCGGCTTGGGGACTGAGCCCGGCCGTTCACGGCCGGGCGGTCGTGGATACAGCCGCTCTGCTGATCCGCGCTGCGTGTCGTGCGAGACGTGTCGGCCACGCGGAATCGCCGCGCCGGTAGCGCGGCGGGCGAGGCAGCGCCTCGCCCCTCCACGGGGGGGCACACCAGCGGCTGAGGCTACCCTCGTCCCCGTGGCTTCCTCGCCCGCACGGCGTGGGAGCGGGGGCGTTGCGGAGCGGCGGGGGTACGGGGTGGTTCGGGTTCAGGCACCACCGGACTGCTGAGCCCGATCGGTTGAGGGCATCCCGGGTCGTGGGGTCTGAGGCTTGGCCCGGATTCATCGGGAACCGCGGCCCGGAAACCGGCTACCGTGCTCTCGAGCGCGTCCACCGGCTTCGGTGCCGGCCGCGCGCAGCTGGTCGGATGGTAGGGGAAGAGAGCAGGTAACGGGCGGATCGGTGAACGAGGACGTGCCGACCTCCGTTACAATAGCGGAAGCGAGAGGGAGCGCACGCATGGCGTTCACGGTCGAGGACTTCCAAGATCTGGTGCGCCTGCTCGCTCAGCATCCGGAATGGCGGAGCGAGTTGCGCCGGTTGCTGCTGAGCGAGGAGCTGCTGACGGTACCCGAGCGGCTGGCCCGCGTCGAGCGGCTGTTGGCTGAGTTGGTGCAGCGTGACGAGGAACGCTCCCGCCAATTGGCGGGGTTGATCGAGGCGGTGCGCGAGAACACCCGGCAGATCGCCGAGCTGCGGGAGACGGTGGCGGAGCACTCGCGGCAGATCGCCGAGCTGCGGGAGACGGTGGCGGAGCACTCGCGGCAGATCGCCGAGCTGCGGGAGACGGTGGCGGAGCACTCGCGGCAGATCGCCGAGCTGCGGGAGACGGTGGCGGAGCACTCGCGGCAGATCGCTGAGCAAACGCGGCAGATCGAAGGGCTCCGCGAGACGGTGCTGCTTCTCGCCCAGCGGCTGGATACGGTGGCTGGCCGCACGGACATGGCGCTCGGCGAGCTCCTCGAGCTGCGGGCCGAGCGCCGGCTCAGCTCCTGGCTGGGGCGGTTCCTGCGCGGCCTGCGTGTCCGCCCGCCCGGTGAGTGGGAGCGCCAGTTCCGGCCCCTGCTCAGTCCGGCAGCGTTCGATCGACTGCTCGATGCCGACCTGCTGGCTCGCGGACGGCTCACGCTCGACGGGCAACGGGAAGTCTGGTTGGCTATCGAGGTCTCGCGGGTGATCGATGCCGAGGATGTGGCTCGTGCCCAGGAATGGGCTCAGCTCCTCCGCGAGGTAGGGCTCGTCGCGGTACCGGTCGTGCTGGGAGCGGCCCTGACCGGGGAGGCGCAGGAGGCGGTGGAGCGCGAGCGGGTGCTCTTCGTCGAAGCGACGCTCCAGCGGGTGTGGGTTCACGGGTGGGAGGCAGTCCGCGAGCGGTGGGTCGCCTGAGGAAGATCGTCCGAACGGTCGGTCAGCGGAGCGGGGGTATCGCTCCCGCGCTGCGTTCGCGTGGGTGGTGATGGCGGGCCGGGGCGAGCCGCGCGACGACTGGTGCAGGTGGTGGCTCGTCACTGCCAGCGGAAGCGCCGGGTCGCAATAGCGAGCGAGCCAGTGGTCCAGGCGGCGAGGAGGAGCAGCGCACGCCAGTGATCCGACCAGGGCTCGGCGACCCAGGCGGCGCGGAGCAGGGTGACGATCGGGGTGGCCGGGAGGAACTCGGCGAGCTCTCGTACGCGTGCGGGCAGGATCTCCGGTGGGAGCGCCATGCCGGAGAAGAACAGCATGGGGTAGAAGACGACGAAGGCGACGACCAGTGCGGTGCGTGCGCTGGGGACGAGCGCAGCCAATGCGAAGCCGAAGGCCATCATCGCCAGGAAGCCGAGGATCCCTGCCGCCAGCGCGCTCGGCAGAGATCCGGCAAAGCGGAGCCCATAACCGAGTTCAGCGGTCAGCAGGAGGAAGCTGATGCCGAGCGCGCTCAGGATGGCGCGAGCGGCGAGTTGGCTGGCGAACAGCGCGATGGGCGAGACCGGGGCGAGGGCCAGTTGGCGGAGCACGCCGCGTTCCCGGTAGGTGGCCAGCGCGATGGGGAGGTTGAAGATCGCGACCGTGGCGATGACCATGGTGACGTAGCCTGGCACGGCCAGATCGATGACGCCGAAACCGCCGCTGCCAGGACGTGGGGTGTTGCCGTAGATGCTCCCGAAGATGACGACCAGGAGCGGCGGGAAGACGAGGGAGAAGAAGGCGCTGAAAGGTTCGCGCAGCTCGAGGAGGAACTCGGTCAGTGTCAGGCGAACGAGGCTGCGCATGGCTCACTGCTCCTCTCGGGTGACCGCTGTGCCAGTGAGGGCCAGGTAGGCGTCTTCGAGTCGGCCGCTGGAGACGCGCAGCTCCCGCAAGGGGACACGGTGTTCGACGAGCAGGTGGACGACGGCGGCGACAGTGCGGTCGTCGTCGGCGTGGACGATGAGTGTCCCGTCTTCGCGTCGTACCTGGCGTACACCAGGAAGGGACTGCAGCGGCGGCAGCGGAGCACCTTCCGGGATGCGAACGCTCACCCGCAGGCTCCCGACGATGCGGGCGATCAGGCGCGAGGGGGTATCGAGCGCGACGATGCGGCCCTGGTGGAAGACCGCGACGCGGTCGCAGAGCTCTTCCGCTTCGTCCATGAGGTGGGTGCTCAAGAGGATAGTGGTGCCGCGTGCCCGGGTGGCGCGGACGAGCTGCCAGACGGCGCGACGGCCGTGCGGGTCGAGTCCGGTGCTCAGCTCGTCGAGGAAGAGGAGACGGGGGTCGTGCAAAAGGGCCAGGAGCAGGAAGAGGCGTTGCTTCTGCCCACCGCTGAGCTTGGCGATGGGGGTGCGCAGCTGCTGGCTGAGTCCGAGTTGCTCGAGGAGCGGGCGCGGATCCAGCGTCTTCGGGTACAGGCTCGCGAACAGGGCGATCGCCTCACCGACGCGCAGGCGGTCGGGTAGCGCGCTCTCCTGGAGCTGCACGCCGATCTGGGGCGCCAGGCGACGACGCTCTCGCCAGGGATCGTGTCCGAGGACCCGGACGGCGCCGGCGTCGGGTCGGCGCAATCCTTCCAGGCACTCGATCGTCGTCGTCTTGCCCGCACCGTTCGGGCCGACGATACCGAAGATCTCGCCGTCCTGAACGGTGAAGCTCACGCCCGCGACCGCGACGACCTGGCCATACGTCTTGCGGAGTTCCGCGACCTCGACGACGTTCACGGTGGACCTCCTCGCTCGTCGGAACCATCCTGGTCGCCAGGGGGGGAGTCGGCTGGGAGCGGGAACTGGCCGCTCAAGAGCGCGACGAGTTGGGCACGATAGCGCTCGAAGGCCGCGCGACCGTACGGCGTGAGCGCCAGAAAGGTGCGCGGCTTGCGAGCGACGAACGCTTTGCGGACACGGATGTAGCCAGCTTCCTCCAGGCGCAGGAGATGGGTGCTCAGGTTGCCGTCGGTGAGGCCGAGCAGGTCACGGAGGGTCGTGAACTCGACCTCGGTTTCCGGCGCGAGCGCGGCGAGCGCGGCCATGATGCGGAGTCGGGTGGGCTGATGGATGCGTTCATCGAGCGTCATCGCGACTGCTCCACCAGACCCGGAGACCGCCGGCTATCAGGGCGCTGCCACCGAGGAGGCCGACCAGCAGCGCGTAGGGAGCTGGGCCGAGGAGGTGGCCGACGACGGCGACCGCGGTGACGAAGAGCCCGAGGATGGCCATGAAGGGGGTGATCCAGATGCCGTAGAGGACGTAGCCCGCCATGATGGCAGTAACCAGGACGAAGCTGGCCAGCTCGGGATCGCGCGGGAAGAGGAGCGATGCCCACAGGCCGAGATAGCCGCTGGCGACAGCCCAGGAGAGTCCGAGGCGGCGGCCCTGCGGGGAACGCAAGCGGCGCGCGGTGAGGAACTGAGTACCGAAGGAGACCGCCAGGCCGAGCGCAACCAGTCCGATCCAGAGCAGGGTCAGTGCGTCGCCGGCGAGCAGGAGGCTGGCCGGGAAACCGATGAGCCAGACCAGGCCCCAAGCGGCGAGGCTCGGTGCCAGCGTCCAGCGGAGGACGGCCCGGCGGACAGCCTGTTGGGTGCGGGCGATGGTGGTGAGCGCCTCTTCCAGTTCCGGCTGGTGCACGGTGCCCCTCCGTTCGGTGCCGAGCATCTGCGGAGTACTTTGTTATACAAAGTACTCCGTATTCGTGTCGTTGTCAAGGGGTGGGGGCAGTGCTGCTGGGGGAAAGGGCGATCAGGCGGCTCTGGGTCGGCAGGGTTGCGGATGGGTAGCCGTGGCCGGAGGGCGTCGGCAGTTCCGCCGACCGGCGAACGCGGGGCAGGCGGAGGGAAAGTCGCGTGGTGTTCGGGTCGGCTGCACACGGCGTCCGGTTTCTCGAATGGAGGGTTAGAATCAGGGCGAGTGGATCGGTCTCGTCCTGGCGCTGAGGAGGCAAGCGATGGGTGCAGTAGAGTACCGGCCAGGGTTGGAGGGCGTGATCGCTACCGAAACAGCGATCTCCTATCTCGATGTCGAACATGAGGAGATCGTCGTCCGCGGCTACAACCTGCTCGACCTGGCTCGGCAGCGGACCTACGTGGACGTGGTGGGGCTCCTGGTGAATGGCCAGCTGCCGGCCGAGGCGGAGCGATCGGCACTGGAGCAGCAGTTGCTCGCCGTGGCCGACGTGCCAGCGGAGATCTGGCAGATCTTGCGGCTGCTGCCGCGCGAGATGGATGCCATGGACCGCCTGCGCACGGCGGTCTCGGCGCTGGGCGGCTGGGATCAGGCGGCCAACTCGGCGGATCCGGAGCAGGACCGGCAGAGCGGCTTCCGGGTCATCGCACAGTCCGCGACGATCGTGGCCAACCTGATCCGCGTCGCGGAAGGGGGAGAGCCGCTGCTGCCCGACCGGCGCCGTTCCTATCCGGAGAACTTCCTCTGGATGATCACCGGGCGGGAGCCGGATCCGGCCGAGGTGCGTGCCTTCGATCAGACGCTCATCGCCTATGCTGAGCACGAACTCCCGAACTCGACTTTCGCGGCGCGGGTCATCGCCTCGACGCTGGCTGATCTCTATGGTGCCTTGACCGGCGCAGTCGCCTCGCTCAAGGGGCGCTTGCACGGTGGAGCCAACGAGGCGGTGAATGGAGATGCTGCTGGAGGCCGGCGACGAGGACGGCTTGGAGCGACTGATCCGCGAGAAGCTGGCGCGCAAGGAGCGGATCATGGGCTTCGGCCACCGGGTCTACATGCGGCGCATGGACCCGCGGGCGCAGCTGCTCAAGGAGACGCTGGCGGCGCTGGTGGCGCAAAAGGGGGACCCCGAGGGGGAGAAGCTGGTCCGCATGTGCCAGCGCGGCGAGGACGTGATGCGCGCCGAGAAGGGACTCTTCCCGAACCTGGACTATTACGCGGCACCCGTCTATTGGGTCCTGGGGATCCCGATCGAGCTCTATACGCCGATCTTCTTCGCGGCCCGCACCGCTGGGCTGGTCGCGCACGTGGTCGAGCAGCATGCGCACAATCGACTTTTCCGGCCGCGTGTGCTCTATACCGGCCCGCGCGGACTCAAACCGTGAGGCTGGTACGAGAGGGAGGGAGACCGTGGGCGAGACAGGCAGTGGGGCGCGGCCCGCACCGGACGCGGTGCTGGTGGAGATCGCGCGCTACGTGCTGGAGACGGAGATCGCGAGTCCGGTCGCGGCCGAGGCGGCTCGGCTGGCTTTGGCCGATTCGCTGGCCTGCGCCTGCGAGGCGCTGGTCCATCCGGATTGCACTGAACTGATCGGACCAGTCGCCCCCGGTACGATCGTGCCAGGAGGTGTCAGGGTTCCGGGGACGAGCCTGGTGCTGGATCCGGTCGGTGGGGCGTTCGCCATCAGCGCGCTGATCCGCTGGCTGGATTACAACGATACCTGGCTGGCCAAGGAGTGGGGACATCCCTCGGACAATTTCGGCGCGATCCTGGCGGTCGCTGACTACGTCAGCCGGCAACGGCGGGCGCGCGGCGAGCAGCCGTATCGTGTCCGCGATGTCCTGACCGCGGCGATCAAGGCGTACGAGATCCAGGGTGTCCTGGCGCTCGAAAACAGTTTGAACCGGGTCGGGTTCGATCATGTCCAGTTCGTCAAGGTTGCCTCGGCGGCGGTGGCAGCAGCGCTCTGGGGTGGCGGGTTCGCGGAGGTCGTGAGCGCGGTCTCCAACGCTTGGGTCGACGGGCCGGCGTTGCGCACCTATCGGCACTTCCCCAATACGGGCCCGCGCAAGTCGTGGGCAGCGGCCGATGCGACGAGCCGAGCGGTCCGGCTGGCCTGGCTGGCGCTGCGGGGCGAGCCCGGGTACCCGACGGCACTGAGCGCACCGCAGTGGGGGTTCCAGGACGTGGTCCTGCGGGGGCAGCCGGTGGTCCTGGCGCGACCGCTCGGGAGCTACGTCATGGAGAACGTGCTCTTCAAGATCGCCTTCCCAGCCGAGTTTCATGGCCAGACCGCTGTGGAGGCGGCCCTGCGCTTGCATCCGCTGGTGCGCGACCGACTGGAGGAGATCGCTGAGATCGTCATCGAGACGCAAGAATCGGCGAAGCGGATCATCGACAAGCCGGGACCGTTCGCCAATCCGGCCGATCGTGACCACTCGCTGCAGTACATGACAGCTGTGGCGTTGCTCTACGGCGAGCTCCGCTACGAGCACTATCTGGAGCCGATCGCCTCCGATCCGCGCATTCCGGCCCTCATCGCCAAGATGCGCGTGATCGAGAACCCGGAGTTCAGCCGGGACTACCTCGATCCCGAGAAGCGGTCGATCGCCAACGCGGTGCAGGTCGTCTTCCGCGACGGAAGTCGGACCGAGCGGGTCCTGGTCGAGTATCCGATCGGACATCCGCGGCGGCGAGCCGAAGGGCTGCCGCTCTTGCGGCAGAAGCTGGCGCGGGCGCTCCGCCTGGTCTATCCCGAGCGGCGGGCAGCCGCGCTCGAGCACCTTTTGCTCGACGATCCAGGGTTGCCGGATCTGGCGGTCGACCAGCTGCTCGACGCCCTGCACCGGGGGTGAAGGATGAGTTGGATCCGGCAGCAGCCGCGGGCGCAGCGGGAATTGGCGCAAGCGTTCCGTGATCGGGTCGCAGCCGGGCTCGTCGTCTTGCCGGGAGTCTACGATGGGCTCTCGGCGCTCTCGGCGCGGGCTGCCGGCTTTCCGGCGCTCTATCTCTCCGGTGCCGCGCTGACGGCGAGCCGGGGCCTTCCCGACCTGGGGATGATCGGGCTGGAGGAAGTGGTCGAGCGGGCCCGCGAGATCGTGCGGGCGACCGAACTGCCGCTGATCGTCGATATCGACACCGGGTACGGTGGGGTGCTCAATGCAGCGCGGGCCGCGCGGGAGCTGGTCGAGGCACGCGTGGCGGGGGTACAGATCGAGGATCAGCAGCAGCCGAAGAAGTGCGGGCATCTCTCGGCCAAGCTCCTGGCGCCAGCCGAGGAGCTGGAGCAAAAGGTGCGGGCGATCAAGGCGGTGGCTCCCGACCTCTACGTGATCGCCCGCACCGATGCCTACGAGCAGGAAGGGCTGGAGGGGGTGGTCGCGCGAGCGCGTCGGTATCTGGCGGCAGGGGCCGACGCGATCTTCCCCGAAGCGCTGCCGAGCGAGGAGGTGTTCCGGGCGGTGGCCGAGGCCCTTCCGGGTGTCACGCTGCTGGCCAACCTGACCGAGTTCGGGCGAACGCCTGCCTTCACGGCGGCCCAGGTGGCGGACTGGGGTTACCGGATCGCGTTGTTCCCGGTCTCGGCTCTGCGCGTGGCCGCTAAGGCGATGGAGCGGCTCTACCGCACGCTGGCTGCGGAGGGGACGACGCGCGGGCTGGTGGGGGAGATGCAGACGCGGGCGGAACTGTACGAGCTGCTCGGCTACTTCGCCTACGAGGAGTTCGACACGACGCTCGCGCGCTCGACCCTCCCGGAGTGGGAGCTCGGGCGCGAGGGGTGAGGAGCCTGGCAGCGCTCGGACGGCGCTCGGTCAGCGGTCTTCTCGCCGAACGGGGTGACGTGCCGATCGTGGTGGGCTGGATCCCTCAGCGTCGGCCGCGCCGAGCGGTGGCGGCGTCGACGGTGAGGTGGACTGCCTCCTCGGTGACCGAGTCGATCCACTCGGCCGGTATGTGGAGCAGTTCGCCGCCGAAGAGGCCGGGATCGACGGCCAGGCTCACGATCTCCCCGACCTGGTGGCGACGGATCCCGGTCGCTGCGGGAGGTCCAGCGTGGATCCTAGCGACGGACTCGGAGTGAAGAGGTTTCTCGCGAGTGGATGTACTCGGGAGCGTGACTGACCCGCGGGGATTGCCGGTGGAGCTTCCTGCCTCTGCCTGGGAGCATATTCGGCAGAGGCCAGGGCGAGGATTGGTGCGTCTCGAGCACGTCTTCGGGACGATCGAGGATCCACTCCTGATTGCACAGGATCGAAACTTTCCCACACGAGAGTGTTATTATCGAGCGGCGAGCGAACTCGGGTTGCCGATCGCTGCGTACCTGAAAGTCGTTGTGGATCGGGGATGGCATCCGGCGCGTGTGGTGACGGCCTACCCAGTCGATCGGCTGCATCGGTCCGAGGAGCCGGTCTGGAGGCGCGAACAGTGAGCGTGTACGAGTATCGTCCGAAAGTTCCGTCGCGCGATCAGCTGCGCGAGTCGATGCGTACGGGATCTCTCCGAGTCGTCTTCGATCCGACAGCTGATGAGCTTCTCGTGTTCTGGCGGGAATGCGAGCGTCCAGCGGTGAGCATCTTTCTCACCGAACCGGACTGGTTGGCGCTGCTCGTCGATCCCGATACGCACGAGGTCATCGGGTTCCACATCGAGGCATTCCGTCAGCGTGCGGTGCGAGAAGTGCCCGAACTGAGTGCTGTGCTGGCGCATGCTGCCCGCGATGGCGAGTCCGCCGCTCAGGGCACGGCGGAGACGCTGGCCGCTCTCCTCGGAAGGTCGGCGACCGCTGCGTGATCGGGAGCTGGTCGAGCGAATCGATCCGGTCGGACTGGACGCGCTCGCCAGTCGGGTCGTCTCGGACGGGATGGTTCTGCCTTTGCTGGACTCCAGGAGTCCTCAGCGTCGGCCGCGCCGAGCGGTGGCGGCGTCGACGGTGAGGTGGACTGCCTCCTCGGTGACCGAGTCGATCCACTCGGCTGGTATGTGGAGCGGTTCGCCGCCGAAGAGGCCGGGATCGACGGCCAGGCTCACGATCTCCCCGTCCTCGTTCAGGTGGACATGCTCGACCTTGCCCAGGCGCGTGCCGTCGCTGGCGATGACGGCTGTCCCGCGATCGATGCGCACGGTGTCCGGGGGGAGGTTCGTCGCGACCTCGACCGGGGCTGGGGTCGGGGCTGTGGAGCTAGGGAGCGTGCCTCCGCTGGGATCGTAGGGGGCGATACGCGGTTCCGGGATGACCGGCTCGCGGGCCGGTGCACCCCAGAGGAGCGGCACCGGGCCGAGTCCACCGCCACTGGGCCAGACGTATGGCAACGTGGCCGCTTCCTCGTTCGTCAGACGGACGAACTCTTCCTCGACGAAGAGCGGAAGTTCGTGTGCCTGCTCGGCATCGAGCGCGAGCCAGACGGTTCCGTCGGGGGCGACGGTGTCGATCACGGCGCGGTCGACTAGGCGGTCTTCGGTGAGGAGCAGGCCACGGTGGACGATGATGGCGCGGACCTCGCGGGTGTCAGGGTCGAGGACCAGTTGGTCGACTGTTCCGATGCGCTTCCCGTCGCGGCTCATGACTGGACGGCCGAGTTCGATATGCATGGTTGCCTCCTCGGAGCGATCGGGTACTTTCGCCTTCTCAGCATAGCGAGTGCAGCGCTGGCTGGGAAGGGGGCAGCGACGATGGAGCAGGCGTGCTCGCGCTGGGCGACACTGCGGTGCCGGTATACTGGAGAACGGTGAGGGCGATCATGCGCACGGCGGAGACGATCCTGGAAACGATGCACCAGCGCGGTTGGCGGATCACCGGGCCGCGGCGCGCGATCGTCGAGTACGTCCTGGCGCAGGATGGGCCCTTCTCCGCAGAGGAGATCTTCCGCGCGCTGCGTCGCCGCCAGCCGACGATCGGCCGGGCAACGGTCTTCCGCACGCTCGATCTCCTGGCCGAACTGGGGGTGGTCGAGCGGATCCATCATCCCTCGGGTGTGCATCGCTACGTGGTCGGTGGCGATGGGCATCGGCATCATGTCGTCTGTATCCGCTGCGGGGCGGTCGCGGAATTTGCGGGTTGTAACCTGGAGACTGTCCTCGCTCAGGTCGCCGACCAGACCCGCTTCCGGATCCTCGGTCACTGGCTGGAAGTGAGCGGGCTCTGCCAGCTCTGCCAGCGCGAACCCGCGGTTTCCTCTTCCTGAGCGAACCATGTTCTCATGGTAACGCGTCGGTCGCGTCCCGGTACGGCGCGACGACTCGGTCGCTGAACCAGCAGCTGCGTCTCGGAAATTATTGAGACATGGTATCATCCAGTGCGCCGAGCGCTGCTAGGCGCTGGTGGATGAGACGGCGTATCATGACGAGGGAGGGTGCGATGCACCGACGATGGACGGTACTCGGGCTGCTCGTCCTCGCGGGGCTGCTGGTGGCGGCCTGCGGGCAGAGTGCGACGCCGACCGTGCAGCCGGCGGCGATGCCGAGCGGGCAGCGCGTCGTGGTGGTGACGAGTCTGCCGATCTTCGCCACGATGGTCGAGGCAGTTGGTGGGGATCTGGTCTCGGTCAGCGCGGTCCTGCCGCCGGGGACGGATCCGCACACGTACCAGCCGGCTCCGCGCGACGTGGCCAAACTGGCTCAGGCGGCACTGGTGGTGTACAACGGCGGTGATCTGGATCCCTGGATGGAGCGCCAGCTGGAAGCCGTTGGTAGCCGGGCACGCGTCGTGGCGCTCAGCGCGGGATTGGAGCCGCCACCGGGGATCGAGGCGGGGCACGAACATGAGCACGAGGGCACGCCGGAGGCGGAGCACGAGCAGGGAGTGAACCCGCACTTCTGGCTGGATCCGGACTTCGGGATCGTCTACGTCGAGCGGATCGCCGAGGCGCTCGCCGAGGTCGATCCAGCGCATGCCGAGACCTACCGGGCGAATGCCGAGCGGTATAGCCAGGAAATCCGCACGTTCGACGAGTGGGCGAAGGGGCAGATCGCCACGATCCCGCCCGAACGGCGGAAGCTGGTCACGTTCCACGATGCGTTCCCCTATTTTGCGGCACACTATGGACTGGAGCTCGTGGGTGTCGTCATCCTGAGTCCAGGGCGGGAGCCCTCGCCGCAAGAGGTGGCGCAGCTGGTCGAGCGGATTCGCCAGGAGGGGGTACCAGCCATCTTCGTCGAGCCGCAGTTCAACCCGAAACTGGCGCAGACGATCGCCCAGGAGGCGGGTGTGCGGGTGCTCGAGCTTTACAGCGATGCGGCACCGGCCGGTCTGGATTATCTGGGGATGATGCGGCAGAACGTGACCAACGTGGTCGAAGGGTTGCGTGGGTAATGCAGCGAGGAACGGCAGCGCCGGAGCGAGCAGCGCGCGAGGCGACGGCTCTCGCGATCACCGTCGAAGGGCTCACGACGGGCTACCGGCGTGGCGAGCCGATCCTGCGCGGGGTGAGTTTCGCGGTCGAGCGCGGCTCGCTGGTCGGCGTGCTGGGGCCGAACGGGAGCGGGAAGTCGACGCTGTTCCGTGCGTTGCTCGGCCTCTTGCCACCCTGGCAGGGGCGCGTGCTCGTGGAAGGGAAACCAGCGCGCCCCAATCCGGATATCGCCTACATTCCGCAGCGGGAGACGATCGACTGGGACTTCCCGGTCACTGTCCTGGACGTGACGCTGATGGGGCGCTACCCGCGGCTGGGGCTGTTCCGTCGCCCCGGAAAGGCTGACCGCGAGCTGGCGCTGTGGGCGCTCGAGCAGGTGGGGATGCTGGAGTTCCGCGACCGGTTGATCGTCGAGCTTTCCGGTGGGCAACGGCAGCGCGTCTTCCTCGCGCGGGCACTGGCGCAGGAGCCGGAGATCTTTCTCCTCGACGAGCCAGTGAGCGGTGTCGATGCACCGACCCAGCACTTCGTGTTCGAACTCCTGGAGCGGCTCTGTCGGCAGGGAAAGACGGCGCTGGTGGCGACCCACGATCTTTCCTGCGTGGCGCAACGGTTCGACCGCGTGCTGCTCCTCAACCATGAGGTGATCGCCTATGGGCCACCGCAAGAGGTCTTCACCGAGACGCTGCTCAACCGCACGTTCCAGTCGCATCTGCTGCTCCTGCGCTACGGTGACCGGGTGATCGTAGTGGAAAGCGAGGACGGGGATGAGCGGAGTTGTTGACCTCCTCCTCGAGCCACTGCGCTACGGATTTCTGCTGCGTGCGCTCGTTGCGGCCGTGCTGGTCGGTACGTTGTGCGCGCTGGTCGGCAGCTACGTCGTCCTCAAGGGGCTGGCGTTCATCGGCGATGCGCTGGCGCACGTCGCGTTCACCGGCATCGTGGTGGCCTTCCTGGCAGGCTTCAGCTTCTACCTAGGGGCGCTGGCCGCTGCGGTGACGGCCGGGCTGGGCATCGGCTGGGTGACCCGGCGCGTCGGCTTGAGTACCGATACGGCGATCGGGATCGTGTTCAGTGGGCTCTTCGCGCTCGGCGTCGTCCTGATGGCGATCGGTATCCGGACGTACACGGTCGATCTTTTCAGCTACGTCTTCGGCGATATCCTGGCGGTGCGCTCGCGCGATCTCCTGGCGATCGGGCTGGCTGGGGCAGTCGTGCTGGTGACGATGCTGCTGCTGTACAAGGAACTCCTCTTCGCCCACTTCGATCCCGTGGTGGCCGAAGCGGCCGGTTTGCCCGTTGGGGCGTTGCAGCTGCTGCTCCTGCTGCTCCTCTCGGTGACGGTCGTGGTCTCGGTGCAAGCAGTCGGTGTGGTCCTGGTGCTGGCGATGCTGGTCACGCCGGCAGCGACTGCCGCGCTGGTCGCTCGCCGGATGCCGAGCATGATGGCGCTGGCGGTCGTCTTCGGTGCCGTCGCGGCAGCGGTCGGCTTCTACCTGAGCTACTACCTCAGTGTCCCCTCCGGTGGGGCGATCGTGCTGGTCGCGACGCTGTTCTTTGCGCTGGTCGCCGGGGTCGTGCGCGGGCGCGGGGCGTGGCGGCGCCTCATGGCGGCGCGCAGCTGAGCGCGCACGCCCCGGCCCGAGGTTCCGTGAGAACGACCAGCGAGGTGCTCCCCGTTCCCGATCTCGGGTAGCTGATCGACGTGCACTGCAGGAGCTCGCAAGCAGGTCGGCAGGGGGTGTCGGTCTAATTGAGACCGAGTATCATGAAGTAGCGATACGTCGGCGAGTGTCCGACGCACGGTTGCGCGAACGCTCCGGTGAGCGCGCACGGGAGCGCGGAAAGGGGGTAGTCGGAACGATGGCGCGCCACCGGTGCGGTTGGTTGGCGACTGGACAGGAGGGAAGCGGATGCGAGTGGCCTATGTGTTCGCGACGCCGCGAGCGGCGAGCTACAAGCTGGGGCAGATGATCCTGCCCCAGCTCGAGGCGGGGACGCACGGGGTCGAGGTGGTCGGGATGTTCTTCTTCGACGACAACGTCTTCGTCCTGCGCGCTGGCGATCCGATCGGCGAGCGGCTGGCGCGGATCGCCCAGGGAAAGGGGATCCTGCTCATGATGTGCGACATGTGCGCGCTAGAGCGGCATCTGGCCGAGGGGCAGCCGCGCTGGTGCGATCCAGTGACTGGCCGCGGGCGGACCGAACCAGCGGAGATCCGTCCGGTCGGGACGGTCGCTGGCGTGCAGGTCGGCTGCTTCCCCGATCTCTACGCGGCGCTGGCGCAGAACCCACCCGATCAGGTGATCACGCTCTAGCGAGCATCTCGGCTGATCGACTAGCGGCACCCCCTCGCCTGCTGTGCCCGATCGGGGACTTCCCGACCGGGCACGCGCGTCAGAGCCGGGCGCGCCGGCGCTCGAACTGGTAGAGGCCGGCCAGGATGGCCAATGTCGCCACCACGTGCATCAGGATGAGCAGGAAGCGTGTACCCGGCCGTTCGGTAGCGGCGAACGGCGGCACGAGCAGGACCGCGAAGACGACGAGCGCGACGATGAAGAAGATCAGGAAGGGGCGGCGAGTCCAGCGCCGGAGCAGCGCGTAGAAGGCGGTTCCGGCGAGCAACGGCACGATGGTGAGGATCACCACTTGCGGCAGTCCGATCTCGCTTTCCGGCTGGCCAGGTGGCTGGACACGCAGCGAGACCCCGACGGCGCGCGCGATCGCCCAGAGGACCGCATTGACGATCGCTGCCAGCACTGCTGCGACGACTCCATACCGCAGGAGCAGCATGATATCCCTCCGTTTCCGATCTTCCGCTTTCCGAAAGGCAATGCCCAACCGGCATTCGCCGGAAGCGCAGGCAGGAGAACGAGAAAAAGATTATCATGTCCGGTCGATCGTGCAAGCTGGTGCCGACGAACGCGTGGCTTTCGGCAGGGTGCGTGATCAGCACTGTGCGAGGATCGCCGTTTGCCAGCCGGTGCTGCGCGCGCAGCACCCCCACGCCGGCGCGCGAGCCGATGGGGGTGCCGCATCGCCGAGCCGAGCGGCCAAGTGATCGCCCAGCACGGTACCGGTCCTGCGCTCTCGACCAGTCAGATGCATGCCTCGGGGGTCGACCGCGCCGCAAGGCGCTCCACGCCTTGCCCCCACAGGGGAGACATCGCACTGCCTCCCACGGCCGGAGCTGGTCCCACGACGCTGCACACCAACGCCGCACCGATCGTCGAGCATCCGGTACTCCATCACCTCGGGGTCGGGCGCTGCCCGACCCACCGGCCCGGGAGAGCCGGGAATCCAGGGCGGGCGCGGTGGGGAGCGTGTCACCGGGATCGTCAACGCCCACGGTTGGGTGCCACCGTGTTTGCCGCGCCTGTGGCGCGGTCGGGCGCGGCAGCGCCTCGCCCCGACAGGAGTGGGCGGCGCGTCGCCGGTCGGGCATCCATTTGCCACGGTGGGGGGCCCGCCCATGCTGTAGGGATCAGGCACTGCCTGACCCGCTGGCCCGGGAGGGCCGGTAATCCCCTGGTGGGGCGCTGGTCACGGTGCCGCTGGGATCGCCGAGGCGGCCGATACACGTCACGAGGGGCTGCCGCGCCGCAAGGCGACGGGCGCGGCACACTGCACCCCTACACCGGTTGGGCGAGCATCCCCAGCAGGGCCCATGCGTGCCACGGTTCGGTGGTGCGCCGACCGCCTTGTAGGGGTCGGGCGTTGCCCGACCCGCCGGCCCGGGGAGGGCTGGGCATGACCGACCATGGGTGCGGTGTCCAGCGCACGGTCCGTCCTACCAGGGCCAGCGGTCACGGTGTGCGCGACCATGCTACTGGCCTGTCGAACCCTCCGTGTGTCCTCCGGCGGGCTCGGTACCCCGAGGCCGGCGTGCGGCAGGGGGCCGACCCGAGCAGCGCGTTCCTCCGGGGGAACCGCGAAGGCGCGAGCAGCCGGGGGCTGCTCCGGGTGTTCGGCTCCTGTCGCTGCCCCCGTGTTTCTGGCCTAGCGGGGGCGCTGAAGCGGCCGAGCGAGCAGTTCGTCCCAGGTCACCAGCTCACCGCCGAGTTCGCGCTGCTGCGCCTCGGCCATGCTCGGGTCGGCGAAGGCCGCGATCCCCCAACCCATCGGCGAGCGGACACCGGAACTCACCAGGTAGCGGGCGGCGGGCGCATCCATCCAGGTTTGGCTCTCGAAATCGTGCACCCAGATGGCTGCCCATGCGGGGGAATACTTCTGTCGATAGGTGAGCAGGCAGCCGATGTCGTCGAAGAGCGTCGTATCGCCGTTCGCCGTCGCGGCAGCAGCCGCAAAACGCCGATCGGAGATGATCATCCCGCACTCGCTGCAGACATCGCGCCCGAGGCGGATCTCCGGTGGGGTGAGCGCTTTCTGACGCCGGCATGCTCCTGCCGAGAGGCTTCCCAAGAGCACCATGAGAAACAGCCGACGGGTCATCGCGACACCTCCCGGCGCAGAACGATGTAGGCGAAACCGGTGCCCGCGGCGATCCAGAGAAGGAGCGTCGTTGGCAGCAAGATCCAGAGACTGGCCCCGAACCGCTCGTCAGCATAGAGCCCGGCCGGTCCGAGCAACTCCAAGGTGCCAGCGAGCAAGCGCAATGCGGCGATACGATAGGTCTCCACCGGGTTGCCCAGCGCGATGGCTAGGAGCCAAGCTGGGGGGAGACGGACAGCCAGCGCAGTTCCCATGAGCCCCAAGTCGCCGAGCAGGACGAGGAGGAGCCAGGCACCGAGGCCCAGGCTCACGGCAGTGCTGGTGCGGGCACAGCGACTGGAGAGCAAGAGCCCAAGCGCGAGGGAAGCCCACGCCAGGAGCACGGTCAAGCCGGCCAGGGCGAGGAAGGCGAACGGATCGGTGGCGCCAACGAGGAGGAGCACGACGGAACTCGCCCCGAAGCCGACGAGAACGGCGGCCGCCAGCGCTGCTCCCATGCCCAGCGCCTTGGCCAGAAAGAAGGTCGCAGTGCTGACCGGCTGCGTCAGCCAGAACTCGAGCGCGCCCCGCTCCCGGTCTCCCGCGATAGCCAGCGCTCCCAGCGTGATCCCCATCAAGGGGACGAGCAGGAGCATGAGGTTGACGAGACTAGCGGCTGTACGCCCGAAGCCGCTGACCGGGCTGGCAGCGCCGGTCAGGGAAACGAGCAGCGACAGAGCGAGACTCAGGATAAGGAGCGCGAGCGCATCGGCGATGAACCAGCGGTTGCGGAACGCATCGCGGAGCTCTTTCTGGGCCAGGACGACGAACGCCTTACCACCCATCGGAGGCCTCCAAGCGGAAGTCGCGGACGCGGATACCGACGCGGGCAAGCAGGAAGAAAGGCTCGGCTTTGCGATCCCGAGTGACGAGGACACGCACCTCGTGGCCCACGCGGTAGGCGAGGAAGCCGTGCGCGCTCAAAAGGTGCGTCGCTGGCTGCAACGCTTCTTCCTCCAGCTGGAGGACGAGGAGTTGCTGCACATCCTGCTTCGGCTGGAAGACCGACCGCGACTCCGCAACGAGGTGACCGTCTTGCAAGCGGAGGACGCGGGTAGCCAACCGCCAGACATCGTCCGGCCGGTGAGAGGCGAAAACGATGGTCCGCCCCTCGTCGCGCAATCGCTCCAGCACGGCTAAGAGATCCTCGCGGGCGGTGGCATCGAGGTTGGCGGTCGGTTCGTCGAGCAAGAGCAGTGGGGGATCAGCGATGGTGGCGAGGACGAGCGCCAGGCGCTGCTGCATCCCGCCGGAGAGGGTGCGCATCGGCTGGTGCCAGGCCTGCTCGAGACCGAAGGTTCTCAGTCGTTCCCAGGCGCGCTCGAGCGGTTCACCGCGCAACTGGGCGATCGTGGTCACCAATTCCCCGACCGGCAGATCGAGCAGCGGCAGCTGCTGCGGCACGTAGCCGATGCGCGCCCGCACAGCCGGGCCATCGCGGAGAGGCGAGCGACCGAAGACGGAAACCGTTCCCTCGTAGTTGGTTCGCCCGAGCAAGCAACGCAGGATGGTCGTCTTCCCTGCCCCGTTCGGCCCCCAGAGCGCGACCGCCTCACCGGGCTGAACCGCGAAGCTCACCCCGTCCAGCACCATGCGTTCCCCATAACGCTTGCGGAGCTGGTTGACCTGGATCACCGGTGCGACCGCGGCGATCTCCTGCTCGAGATCGGCCTGCTCGGGGGCGAGGCAGGAGATGGTGGACGTCGAGGCGGCTGGCGCTCCGGCCAGAGCGAGCGCCGGGCGTGGCCGTCGGAACGCCACAAGGAGCGGTAGCAAGGCGAGCCCGAGAACACCCAGGGAGAGGAATGCCCGGTAAGGGGCTGGAGCTGGCGCGTCCCAGGGAACAGCCGGCCAGGGTGTCGCGGCGACCAGCGGGGATGGATCGGCCAGTCGTGGTGGCGGCTGGAAGAGCGGGACAGCTCGAGCGGCGAGATCGAGTGCCATCGCCGCGATGCTGAAGCGGAAGAAGGCGAGGAGCGGCGCGCGATCAGTGAGCGCGCTGGAGAGTGCCCGGCTCTCGTACGGGAGGTCACCGATGCCGTCGCGGTCGGCATCGTAGCCGGCATAGTCGCTCCAGAAATTCCCGCGTCCGTTTTCCTCCCAGGAGAGATGCTGGAGCGTCCCGCCACCTTGCGGAACAGCCTGCTCGATGTTCTCGAGCATCGTATTGCCGGCGATCACGTTGCGGCGAGTCGCCGGGCTGACGAGGAGCCCGATATCATTGTAGGCGATCCAGTTCCCGCTGATCCGATTGACGACGTTTTCGGAGATCGGGGAGTTGTCGATATAAAGGCCGACTCGATTACGCAGCATCAGGTTTCCTTCCACCAGGGCCCCATCCGTCTCCTTGAGCGCGAGCCCGTGCCCGGAGGGGCCGCGGTTGTGCAGGAAGACGTTGCCGCGAACGGTCATGCGTGCGCCGTACATGAGGTAGAGGCCGACCGAGTTATCGCGCAGGACGTTGCGCTCGATCGTGCTGTCGTTGGAGTACATGAAATGAATGCCGTAACGGCCGCGCTCGACCAGGTTGCCCTCCACGAGCGTCCCGTCAGAATACCAGACCAGCACGTCCCGGCTGTCCTGCACATGATTGCCGACGACGCGGGCACGTGGGCTGTACCAGAGCTTGATCCCGTCACCGCGTTGTGGTTCGGGAAGTGGTTTGCCGACGACGAGATTTTCTTGCACGAGTCCGTCGGGTGCATCGAGCAGCTGGATACCGAAGAGGCTGTCGAGCACCCGGTTGCCGATGATGCGCGCCTGCGCTGCCGTGACCAGGATCCCGGAATCCTCGCGGTCGTGGCTGGTGCCGCTGCCGCGGACCACGAACCCCTCGAGATGCACCTCCGGCGCTGCCACGTGGACGACGGTGCTTCTTCCACCGCCGTCGATGATCGGCCAGTCCTCGCCGAGCAGCGTCACGGGGCGATCGATCACCAGCGGCCCAGGATAGTACCCACCGCGCACGCGAATCACTGCGCCAGCCGGTGCCGCGGCGATCGCGGCCGCGAGATCGCGCTGTGGGCAGTCCGGGCAGACGAGAATCTCCCCGGGACTGGTGGCCTGAACCGGGGCGAGTGGCGTCAGCAGGAGCGCGAGTGCTGCAGCGAGGACGAACCGTCGCATCGTCTCACCCCCGTTGCGCTGGCCCGCGCAGGCGAGCGATGATGCCGACCAGCGCGCTCGCAGCGGCGAGCACGGCGAGGTAGAGTCCGCTATCGAAGCGGGTCTCCACCACGAACTGCCCGACGCGACCCGTCCCGAACACCGGTGGCGTGAAGGGTCGGATGGCGCTGGAGAGCGCAGCGTGCGGGTCGAGGTGGTGCCCGAAGTACCAGAGCCAGTACTGCAGGTCAGCGACGAAGACCAGTGGGAAGATGACGACGAGGATAGCCAGGAGGGCGGTCCAGCGGCGCCGGAGGAGACCAGCGAGGAGCGCCACCAGGGCGAGCGCGAGGACGCCGTAGGGGGCGATCGCACGCTCGAAGGGGGCAGCATCCTCCAGCTTCATCATTCCGATGTAGTGGTTGAGGCCGTTGACCTCTTGCACGTCGCCGGTCAGCTTGGTGAGAGAGATCCACACGCGGAGTCCGCCCGGGTATTGAGGGGCGAGCAAGGTCATATGCCAGTAGGGAAGGGAGAGCGAAAGCGCGAGCGCTGCCGCTGCGAGGAAGAACGGGATACGATCGCCGATGCGCGCAACTACTCGCGCGATCGCTTGGCTGATACCGGCTTGGGCTGGGGCCCGAACGGTGATGCCGGTCATGGTTCCGATCCTTTCTCGACTCGATGGTTTGCCTGTTACCGGTCGAAGTGGGGCTGAGGGAAATTCCCTCAGCCCCACCGCTGCGGGATCAGGTCGGCTTCACCAGGAAGTAGCCCATCATCTCGAGATGCAGGGCGGAGCAGAACTCCGTGCAGTAGAACGGGAAGGTGCCTGGGATATCGGCCTTGAAGCGGATGGTCTGCGTCTCGCCCGGCTCGAGACTGAGGTTGATGTTGTAGCCACCGAGGGCGAACCCGTGCGTGGCATCCTTAGCACGCTCGATGTTGGTGAGGTGCCAGATCACCTCGTCCCCCTGCTCCACCTCGATCAGATCGGGACGAATCTGGCTGCGCAGGAGCACACCCCAGATCTCGACCGTCTTGCCGCGGCGCTCGATCCGCTCCTCGCCGACCTTGAGCACGGCGTTGGGATCGGTGCTTTGCGTGTGCGGATTCCAGCCGACCTCGGGATAAATCTCCCACGACTTGATCCGCTCCCGCTTGATAATCTGGGCGTAGTGCGGTTCGCCGATACCGATCGGGCAGTCGTAGAGGACTCGCATCGGCTGATTCGGGGCGATCGAGACCAGTTGCGCATTCTGCGGCAGAAGCGGCCCGAGGCTGGCGTAACGATCGACCGACCACTTGTTGTGGACGACCAGGAAGCGACCGGCCGGCTTGGTCGTATCTCCCTCGACAGCGGCCAAGTGGCCGATGTTGTACTGCACCGGTAGCTTCTCGACGAGCTTCCAGCCATCGTCACGATATGGCTTGCCGAGTGCCCACTTCGCCACGGCGCTGTCCAGGAACAAGCTCGTGTAGGCGTAACCCTGGTCGTCGAACTGGGTATGGAGCGGACCGAGCCCCAGCTCCACCTGTGCTTCCACACACTGCTCGAACGGCAAGACGGGAATGCCATACTCGTCGGTATCCCACTGGCCAGCCTGGATCGCTTGCTGGATCTTGGCGAAGCTGTAGACCGTCACGTGCGGATCGAGCTTCCCGGCCACGACGATGTAGTCCCCACCTGGCGTCACGTCTACACCGTGCGGGCTCTTCGGCTCCGGGATCAGGAAGAGAACGCCTTCCTTCGCTGCGACGTCCATCCGGATGACCTTGAAACCGTTGATCTCCTCGTACTTGCCGGCCGCGATGACCTCTTCTGCCTTCTTCCAGTTGACGACGTGGAGATAGTCCATGTCGCGCTGGGTCGTCGCGATCTCCAGGGCTGGCCGGCCTTCGGCGATACCCGGAATCGCGAGTTCCGTGTTGATCGAGTTCCAGAAGGCCCAACCGTGAGACGGTCCCTTGCCGGCATCGGCTAGGTCATGCCAGTAGGGCGGCGTCTCGATCGCGAACGACTGCTCGGGGACGATGCGGCCCTTCTGCCGATCGAACTTCCAGAACGTGAGGACGCCGCGATACTTTTCCTTGTACTCGGTGATCGGCGCGTAGACGCCCCCCAGCGGCACCGAGTACTGGTCGGCCTCCAGCACGTACTCGGTGTTCGGAGTGACGAAGCAGCCGCCGTGCTCGTTCACCAGAAGCGGGTTCTTGACGATCTGCTTCGTCTCGAAATCGCGCAGGTCGATGACAGCGACGCGACCGTTCGCCTTGTCGTTGATGAACAGGAACTCGCCGTCGTACTCCCCGTTCGTCTCGCTCAAGGCTGGATGATGGGTATCGCCCCAGAGAATCGGTTTACCGTGGAAGTACCCGCCCTCGAGGACCTCATTCGTGTACCCGCCGTAGCCATAGCCCTGCCAGGGCTCGGGGGTGAAGACCGCGATCACCTTGAGGAGCCGCATCGAGGGGAGACCGTGTACGAGCACCTGGCCACCGTGGCCGGTGGAGGAGAACATCAGGTACTCGTCGTACTTCCCGGAGGGAACATACGTCATGAGCGCGGCCGTCACGTCCTCCGGTGTCAGCTGCCGTGCCTTGATGATCTCGTCGGCGCTCGCCCCCAGCTTGGGTGTTTCTTCTTTGCGCTGGAAGACACTGCAACTGGCCAGCAACGCACCCGCCGAAAGACCAGCCGCGGTTCCCAGAAGGCCGCGCCGACTCACCTTACGCTGACCGATCGAGGACGGTGGTCGATCCTGTCGTTCAGCCATCGTCGATCCTCCTCGACTCATCCGGTGCGGTCCTTGCCGCTCCTCGTTCCCGTTTTCAGTCTCGTCGGGGAACGACGGAGCGAACACGCCCAGGCGGGTAGTTTCGCGACTCTCCAACCGGGGAGTCTCTTCCTACCCGAACGGGTAGGAGCCGAGCGCAAGGCGACTGCTCACGATGTGGCGAGCGAACGTGATGCAGCGGGATCTCGCTGTCTGCAGTGTCAGCGCGTCGGTCGGAGCGACGCGGCACGTCGTCCACCGGCGCGGCACGCACTGGATGGGCCGACCGTTGGCGCGGTCACCAGTCGCCCGCGGCGTGACTGCTGGCCCCGGTAGGACGGACCGTGCGCTGGACACCGCACGCCCATTCCCGGCCCTTCGGGCCGGCGGGTCGGGCGGCGCCTGAGCCCGACACAGGGAGTCGGCAGCGCCGAACCGTGGCAAGTATCGGGCTACAGGGGATGGACCGCGCAACCGGTGCCAGGGCGATGCGCTGCGTCGCCTGACCACCCCACCGGCTCGGCGACCTGGGCGGCAATCATCCTCACGGCCATGTCGCTCGGCATTGTGGGCATCCGGCCACGCCGCACGCCCATTCCCGGCCCTTCGGGCCGGCGGGTCGGGCAACGCCCGACCCCTACAAGGCAGACAGCGCACCGCCGAACCGCGGCGCGCATGGGCCCTGCTGGGGATGCTCGCCCAACCGGTGCAGGGGCGCGGTGTGCCGCGCCCGTCGCCTTGCGGCACGGCAGCCCCTCGTGACGTGTATCGGCCGCCTCGGCGATCCCAGCGGCACCGTGACCAGCGCCCCACCAGGGGATTGCCGGCCCTGCCAAGCCAGCGGGTCAGGCAGCGCCTGACCCCTACAGCATGGGCGGGCCGCCCACCCGTGGCAAATGGATGCCCGACCGGCGATGCGCCGCCCACCCCTGTCGGGGCGAGGCGCTGCCGCACCCAACCGCGCCACAGGCGCGGCAAACACGGTGGCACCCAACCGTGGGCGTTGACGATCCCGGTGACACGCTCCCCACTGCGCCCGCCCTGGATTGCCGGTCCTCCCGGGCCGGCGGGGCAGGCAGCGCCCGACCCCGAGGTGATGGGGATACCGGGTGCTCGACGATCGGTGCGGCGTTGGTGTGCAGCGTCGTGGGACCAGCTCCGGCCGTGGGGGGCGGTACGGTGTCTCCCCTGTGGGGGCGAGGCGTGGAGCACCTTGCGGCGCGGTCGACCCCCGAGGCATGCATCTGACTGGTCGGGAGCGCAGGACCGGTGCCGTGCTGGTCGGTCACCTGGCCGGGCTGCTCGGCGCTGCAGCAGCCTCATCGGCTCGCGCGTGCACGACCGGTACCGGGAATCGCCCGCACAGCGCACCCGCGCGGGGACCACACTGGCACACGCTGCCCGTGCTGGCCTGGCGCCATCGACTCCGCTCGGCGCACACTCGTGCGGGAGGGACTGATGGACCGCACGGTTGACCGACTGAGTGCACTCGCCCAGCGGATCGTCGCCTGCGCGGCCTGCCCGCGTTTGGTTGCCTATCGGGCGGCTGTCGCGCAGGCGAAGCGCCGGGCGTACCGCGACGAGGACTATTGGGGAAAGCCGGTTCCCGGCTTCGGCGATCCGCAGGCACGAGTGATCGTCGTCGGGCTGGCGCCCGCAGCGCACGGAGGGAACCGGACGGGACGGATGTTCACCGGCGATGCCTCGGGTGACTTTCTCTACCGTGCGCTGTACCGCGTGGGCTTGGCCAACCAGCCAGTGAGCCGACAGCGCGGGGATGGGCTGGCGTTGCGCGAGGCGTACATCACGGCAGCCTGCCGCTGTGCTCCTCCCGACAATCGGCCGACCCGGGAGGAACTCGCGCGCTGCCGGCCCTATCTGGTCGAGGAACTGGGGCTGCTCGAGCAGGCTCAGGTGCTCGTCTGCCTGGGCCAGATCGCGTTCGAGGCAGCACTGGCTGCCCTGCGCGAGCTCGGAGCGGGTCAGCCCGAGCCGGTAGGGGAGGTGGCGACGCCGCGGCCGCGCTTCCGGCACGGCGCGCTCTACCGGTGGCCAGCGCTCCCCTGGCGCAACAGCACGCTGTGGCTCATCGCCAGCTACCATCCCAGCCGGCGCAACACGCAGACGGGATTGCTCGACGAGGCGATGCTGGACGCGATCTTCCGGACCGCACGCCAGCTCGCCGACGAGACTCAGTCCAACGCGACCGGCTGAGGAGCGACCGCTTCGCCGAGTTCGTCGAGGATGCCGATCCCGAGGGTGCGGGCGGCCTGGTCGACTCGGCGATCGACCGAATAGCCGTAGAGGTATGCCATGGTCAGGCCGCTGACCCCCTGCTCGCGGAGGGCTCGGCGGACCTGCTGCTGCTGGAGCTTGCCAGCGAACTCCACGACATCGCGCGGATGGAGGCGGGCCTTCGCCTCGACGATGAACCAGTACTCTCCCCGCTCGGGGTGACGCATGAGGACGACGACGTCGAACTCACCGTTCACGGCGACTGCCCGCGGTCGGGTCACCGGTTCCCAGCCAGCTGCTCGGTAGAGGTCGAGGATCCGGCGCAAGGCGCGGAGTTCGACCTCAGCGCCGTAGAGGCGAGACAGGCGATCCAGTCGGTGGTCGTGCTCCTCCGTCTTGCGGGTCAGCGCGGTCACGGCTTCGGTCAATGTGGTGATGGCGGCACGCATCTCGCGCATCTCGACCTCGATGCGATCGAGCCGCTCCTCGTGCCGGTCGAGCCGCTCCTCCTGGCGTGCCATGCGCTCTTCCTGGCGGGCGGCGATCTCCTCCAGGCGAGCGAGGCGTTCTTCCTGACGGGCGGCGATCTCTTCGAGGCGAGCGGAGCGCTCCTCCTGGCGAGCCATGCGCTCTTCCTGGCGGGCGGCGATCTCCTCCAGGCGAGCGAGGCGTTCTTCCTGGCGAGCGGCGATTTCTTCGAGGCGAGCGGAGCGCTCCTCCTGGCGAGCCATGCGCTCTTCCTGGCGGGCGGCGATCTCCTCCAGGCGGGCGAGGCGTTCTTCCTGACGGGCGGCGATTTCTTCGAGGCGAGCGGAGCGCTCCTCCTGGCGTGCCATGCGCTCTTCCTGGCGGGCGGCGATCTCCTCCAGGCGGGCGAGGCGCTCCTCTTGACGCGCAGCGATCTCTTCGAGGCGAGCGATCCGCTCGTCTTGGCGAGCCAGGAGTGCACGGATCTCCTGGAGTTCGGTGTCGTGCCGCCGGGTGAGTTCGGCAAGTTCGCGGATCAGCTCGCGGAGGTCGGCGACTTGCTGCTCGACGCGGGAGAGCCGCTCGTCGTGGCTGCGGACGACCGTCACGAGCTCCCTAACGGCTTCGGTGAGCGACTCCACCGCTTGCTCGAGCCGGTCGACGCGGCGACTCAGGTCGCGCACCTCAGTCGGGAGCGTCAGCAATTCCTGGGTCAGCACATACCGCCGGAGTTCCTCCCGTAACTCCGGATGCTGCTCGATCAAATCCAGGAACTTTCGGAACTCTTCGACGGTGAACGCCATCGCCGGCCTCCGATCGCCTCCAGTCTATCACGTCACCGGGCCGAGCGAACGCTCGATCCGGTGCGCGAGCGGTGCGGTCGGGCGGAGCAGCGCGAGCCGCGTCCCACTCGGTAACCCAGGTGCCCTGGTCGATCGGGCACGGTGCTCGGCACAGCGACGACCGCGGGACCGCGAGTCCGACCGAGCCAGTCAGTGACGCTGTCGTCAGGAGCGGTGCTGCCAGCGCGAGCAGGTATCCCCGAAAAACACCCCGCCGCCCCGATCGTGCAACGGGAGCAGCGGGGTGCGGTCGCAAGTCGCTCGTCGCGGTGGTCAGCCGCTGACCTTCGGCAGCTCGGCGAGCGCCTGGCGGACTGCTTCCTCGGGATACTCGTAGTCTTCCAGCTTCCCGGCGAGGTAGGCCTCGTAGGCTGCCAGATCGAAGTGGCCGTGCCCGCTCAGCCCGATCAGGATCGCCTTCTCTTCGCCAGTCTCGGCGCAGCGGCGGGCCTCGTCGATCGCAGCGCGCACGGCATGTGCCGATTCGGGAGCGGGAATGATCCCCTCGGCACGGGCGAACAGAACGGCTCCCTCGAACACCTTGGTCTGCGGGAGCGCGATCGCCTCGATCAGTCCGTGCTCGTAGAGGTGGCTGACCAGTGGTGCCATCCCATGGTAGCGCAAGCCACCGGCGTGGATCCGGGCAGGGATGAAGGTGTGGCCGAGCGTATGCATCTTGAGGAGCGGCGTCGTCCGTGCCGTATCGCCGAAGTCGTAGGTATAGACGCCGCGGGTGAGCGACGGGCAGGCGGCCGGTTCGACGGCGACGATGCGCACGTCCTTCCCCTGAAGCTTGTCCCGCACGAAGGGAAAAGTGAGACCAGCGAAGTTGGAACCGCCCCCGACACAGCCAAAGATGACGTCCGGGTAGTCACCGGCCAGCTCGAACTGCCGGAGCGCCTCCAGCCCGATGACCGTCTGGTGCAGGAGCACGTGGTTGAGCACGCTCCCGAGCGAGTACTTGGTGTCCGCGCGCGAGGCTGCGTCCTCGACCGCCTCGGAAATGGCGATTCCGAGGCTTCCCGGATGCTCGGGATCCTGCTCGTAGAAGCGCCGGCCGGACGCGGTGTCGGGACTGGGGCTGGGGACGCACTGGGCTCCCCAGGTCTCCATCAGGATACGCCGGTACGGCTTCTGGAGATAGCTGGCCCGCACCATATACACCTTGAGTTCCATACCGAAGAAGGCGCAGGCCATGGCGAGCGAGCTTCCCCACTGACCCGCTCCGGTCTCGGTGGTGAGCCGCTTCACGCCGGCCTGCTTGTTGTAGTAGGCCTGGGCGACCGCCGTGTTCGGCTTATGACTCCCGGCCGGGCTGACCCCTTCGTACTTGTAGTAGATGCGCGCTGGTGTACCGAGCACGCGCTCGAGCCGACGGGCTCGGAAGAGTGGCGTCGGTCGCCAGAGTCGGTAGACGTCGAGAACCGGCCCGGGGATCGCGATCCAGCGCTCGCGGCTCACTTCCTGGAGGATGAGTTCCATCGGAAAGACGGGTTCGAGGTCGGCCGGACCCACCGGTTCCCCGGTCCCTGGGTGGATGGGCGGTGGGGGAAGCGTGGGGAGATCGGCGGCCAGGTTGTACCAGTGCGTTGGGAGATCGGCCTCGGTCAACACGAACTTGACGGTCTCTGCTGCGCTCACCCTCGTCCTCCGCTTTGCCTGTTGTGCCGCTCGTCACTGCAGGCATTGTAACGAAACGACCGGATCCTGCAAGAGATCGTCCTGCAGCCGCCTTCCCGGCAGGCCTGGCCTGCACGCGTGTCGCCAGTGGCTGTCGTTCCGGGTCGACCGCGCTCGTCAACGCTGGCTCGTGGTGGTCTCCTCGGCCAGTGGCAAGAGGCAGCTGCGCAAGCCTTCCGGTGAATCGAGTGAGCAGCCGCGGAATGCTTCCGGGAGCCCAGCCGGTTCCTCGGGTTGGAGCGTCACGTGCAGGATCCCGAAGCGGTCACGCAGAACCTGGGCGAGATCGAGGAGCACCGCTGGCCACGGGCGCGTCTCGTCCACTTCGACGTGTCCGCTCAGCGCGATGAAGCCGCTGGTGACCGTCCAGACATGGAGATCGTGCACGTCGACGACACCAGGGACGGTGCGCATGGCAGCGCGGATCGCGCCGGGATCGAGGTGAGCCGGTGTGGCTTCCAGCAGGACCTCGACCGAGTCCCAGAGCACACGCCAGGCGGAGCGCAGGACGAGCAACCCGATGGCCGCCGAGAGCAGCGGATCGACCGGCGTCCAGCCGGTCAGCCAGATGATCGTGCCGGCGGCGATGGCCGCGACCGAGCCGAGCAGGTCACCGAGGACGTGCAGGAAGGCGCTCCGCAGGTTGACGTCGTGACGATGCAGCGCGCCGCGCGAGAGAACCCACGCTGCTGCGCCATTGGCTGCCAGCCCAGCCAGCGCGATGGCGAGCATCAGCGGAGCATCGACCGGCCGAGGATGGAGCAGGCGCTGGAACGCTTCCCAAAAGATGCCGGCACAAACCAGTATGAGGAAGGCGGCATTGGCCAGCGCGGCCAGTACCTCGGCCCGATAGAAGCCGTAGGAGCGCGCCGGCGTGGCCGGTCGACGCGCCAGCAGGCTGGCGAACAGCGCGAGTCCGAGTGCTGCCGCATCGGTCGCCATGTGGGCGGCATCAGCCAGGAGGGCCAGCGAGCCAGCCAGCCACCCGCCGATCGCCTCTGCCACCATGAAGACCAGCGTGATGCCGAGCGCCCAGGCGAGCGCGCGCTGCTTGTACTCGGCCCGCAGACTGGCCGGGGTGTGCTGGTGCTCATGCCGGTGCATGGATCGTGCGTTCTCCCTGTTCCACTGGCGGGCCTGCGAGATCGGCCAGGCGCTCGGCGGCGAGTTCCGCCAGGTGGACTGCTCGTTGCGGATTCCCCCGCGCGTGCAGCCCGCCGCGGATCTGCATGAGACACCCCGGATTGTCGGCTACGACGAGCGGTGCGCCAGTCGCGCCCGCCGTGCGCAGCTTGCGCTCCAGGATGGCTGCCGAAAGCTCCGGGTAGTCCAGGCTGAAGGTCCCGCCGAACCCGCAGCAGAAGCTCGATTCCTCCATCTCCACTACCGTACAGCCCAGGACCTCGCTGAGGAGGCGCCGGGGCTGCTCGCGCAAGCCGAGCGCATTGGCCGACTGGCAGCTGTCGTGGTACGTCACGACTGGGCCAGGTCGCGACCACTCCTGCGGGCCGAGCTGGGCGATCCGGTCGAGGAAGGTGACGAAGTCGACCACGCGGGCAGCAGCGCGGGCCGCGCGCTCGCGCCACGCCGGCTCGTCGCGGAAGAGGTGCTGGTAGTCCTGCGCGATCGCCGCGAAGCAGCTCGTCGAGGGGGTGACGATCCAGTCCGCCTCGACCCGCTCGAGGAGCGCGATCGTCTGTCGTGCCATGGTGCGGGCGTGTCGGCGGTCGCCTGCGTTGTTGGCCACCAATCCGCAGCAGTGCTGTTCGAGCGGGAAGACCACGCGGCAGCCGCAGGCCTCCAGCACCTGGACGGCCGCTTCGCCCATCTCGGGCAACAGCCGATCGATGAGGCAGCCGGGGAAGAAGGCGACCGTCTGGCCGACGACGCGGCTGCCAGCGAAGCGGGGCGGCGGGGCCGCTCGTTCGCCGACCAGCTCCGGCGCCAGGTGCCGCAGCCGGTCGCGCAATGGCCGCCGGGCCGGGGCCGGCAGGTGCCGGCTGCTCGTCGCACCATCGACGAGCGGCAGCGCGCGGAGGAAGCCGTCGCGGTCGGCCAGCGGTGCAGCGGCGAGCGCCGCGAGCCGGGCCCAACGGTCGCCGCTGCGCGGGTCGCTCCAGCGCTCGAGCACGGCTCGCTTGAGGAAGGGGAGCCCGAGTCGCTCGGCCACGCGGGCGCGCACATCGAGAATGAGGCGCGGGATCGGGATGGCGACCGGGCAGACGGTCTCGCAGGCGTTGCAGGAGACGCAGAGACTCTGAGGGTCGGCTACCGCCTCCAGCCCATGATGGATGGCGGTCAAGGGTAGGCCGATCGGGCCGGTATAGATGTGCCCGAAGAGATGCCCACTGACCACCTGGTAGGGTGGGCACACGTTCGAGCAGGCACCGCAGCGGATGCAATAGAGGGCATCGACCAGTTCCGGATCCTGGCGCGCCGCCAGGCGCCCATTGTCGAGCAGGACGATGTGCAGCTCGCGCGGCCCGTGCGCGCCGCGCACCAGCTGGATCTCGATGTCGGCCGTGCGGGTCGGACCGGTGACGAAGAGGACGCGGACGGTCAGTTTCTGGGCAGCACCGGCTCGGGGCAGGACGCGCAGCAGGGGCGGGATATCGTCCAGGGTGGGGACGATCTTGTCGATACCGACCACCGCGACGTGAATCGGGGGGAGAGTGGCGACCAGTTCGGCGTTCCCCTCGTTGGTGACGATGACGAGCGTGCCTGTCTCGGCGATGGCGGCGTTGGCGCCGGTGATGCCGATATCTGCCTCGATGAAGGCGCGCCGGAGTTCCTGGCGGGCGACCTCGACCAGCTGCGGGGGATCGGGCGCGATCGGGCGACCGAGCACCCGGGAGAAGAGCTCGGCGATCTGCTCGCGCGACTTGTGGATGGCTGGGCCGATCAGGTGCGACGGCCGCTCGCCAGCCAGCTGCACGATCCACTCACCCAGGTCGGTCTCCACGACGCGGGCTCCGGCATGCTCGAGCGCCTCGTTGAGGCGGATCTCCTCGGTGGCCATCGACTTCGACTTGACGACCAGGCGAGCCCCGGTGCGCTGGACGAGTTCGGCGATGTAGCGGCGGGCGTCTTCGGCCGTGCGTGCCAGATAGACGCTCGCGCCGACCGCCTCAGCCTGGCGCTGGAACGCGGCGACGAGCTCCGGAAGCTGGGCGATCGCCGCCTCCTTGCGCCGACGGAGATCGGTGCGCAGGGCGGAGAAGTCGACGTCGGCGAACGCCTCGGCCCGTCGCTGGCGATAGCGGGTGAGCGTCCGCTCGAGCGCCTCGCGCTGGGCACGGTTGGCGAGCGCTGTGTCGAGCGCGCGCTGGAATGCTTTGCTTCTTGCCGGCATGGCTCTCCTTCCTCTCCTGCCCTGACGCGTCCGCTTGCCTGTCAAGTGTAGCGCTTGGGCGCGCTGTGCGAGACGGTGCGGAAGTGTCGTCCGCCGCGCTGCGGGCCTCGGACGCGGGGGAGCCAGGCACGCCTGGCCGCTCCACGAGGTGGGTGGTCAGGTGCTGGCGAAACGGATGCGGATGTTCGTGACCGGTCGGATGGTCGGCCCTGCCCTGTCGAGATCAGGCGGTGCTCGACCTGCTGGCCCGGTGGGGCCGCGAATGCCGCCGTAGGACGATGGCCACAGTGCCAGTGGGAACGTCGACGAGGTCGATGCATGCCACGGCAATGTGCCGCGCCACCGGCGCGGCGGGCGAGGCAGCGCCTCGCCCCTACAGGGGAGGGGCGGTCGTCTCCAGTTCGACACCGACCTGGCACGGTGGGGCGGTATCCCCCGTCCTGTAGGGGTCAGGCGCTGCCTGACCCGCCGGCCCGGTAGGGCCGGGAATAACCACCGTCGCCAGTGTGCGGATGCCGATCACGGCCGGAGTGCGCCCGGGGCTGAAGCCCCGGGCTGAATCCGCAAGCCCCCTGAAGGGGGCTGTGAGGCGCCCAGGCGCCCGAGTCGATCGGCTGGGTGCAGGCGCCGTTGGGATCAGCCGGCTTCAGCCGGCTTGGGGAGTGAGCCCGGCCGTTCACGGCCGGGCGATCGAGGATACAGCCGCTCGGCTGATCGGCGCTGCGTGTCGTGCGAGACGTGTCGGCCACGCGGAATCGCCGCGCCACCGGCGCGGCGGGCGAGGCGCCGCCTCGCCCCTGCGCGGTGAGGTGGTGTTTCGGCGTCGTGCCGGATGGCTGCCGCGGTGGGGCAGCACCCCCGCCTCGTAGGGGTCAGGCGCTGCCTGACCCGCCGGCCCGGTGGGGCCGGCAATCGCTGGGTGGGGCGATGGGCATGGTGGCGGGCGGACCAGCGACGCGGTCGATGCATGCCACCAGGGGTCCGCCGCATCCCTGGCGCGGCGGGTGAGGCACGCCTCGCCTCGACCAGCGCTCCCTGCCCGCGAAGGGTATCGAGTTCCCACGAGGGGGCGGGCCAGCCGCCGGTTTTGGAGCAGCGTACACTTCTGAGCAGGCACACCTGGAAGACGTCACAGGAGGAACACCGTGCGCGTCGCTGATCTTCTGGATCTTCCGGTCCTGCAGGGTGCCCGGGTGGTGGCGGGAGCGAGCGGGCTGGAGGCACGGGTCCGCTGGGTCCACGTGGTCGACCTGCCCGATCCCCTACCCTGGATCGACCGCGGCATGCTGATGCTCAGCACCGGCATCGCCTGGCCGCGTCAGGACGAGGAACTGGCCGACCTGGTGCGACGATTGGCCGAACGCGGGGTGGCGGCACTGGGTCTGGCGGTTCCGCACTATTTCGCGCGCTTCCCCGACCCGATGCGGATCGCGGCCGAGGAGGTCGGTCTGCCGCTCATCGAAATCCCGTGGGAGATTCCCTTCGTCCGCATCACCGAGACGGTCCACCAGCTCATCCTGCGCGAGCAGTGGCAGGAACTGGAGCGGGCCGAGAAGCTGCACCGCGAGCTGATGCGGGCAGCGGCCCGGACGCGCAGCCTCGATCGGTTGGTCCGCACGCTGGGCGAACTCCTCGGTCGCTCGATCACGGTCGAGGAGCCGGACGGGACGCTCCTAGCGTACTACCAGCGTGGCCCCTACGAGGACGCGGCCCGGCAGGTGACGATCGAGTCGGGTCGCGCACCGGCCTGGCTGCAGGAGGGGCTGGCAGCTCGCGGCTACTTACCGCCGCAGGGCACGCAGCCGTATCGTGTCCCCGCCATCCCCGAACTGGGATTGCGCGAGCGGGTGGTCTGTCCCATCTGGCTGCACGGGGAACTGGTCGGGCTCGTCTGGATCATCGAGGGAGGTGAACCGCTGAGCGGCCTGGATCTCCGGGCGGCCGAGCATGCGGCGCTGGTGTTCGCCTTGCTCTTCGCCCAGCAGCGGGAACTCGCTCAACTGGAGGCGCGGTTGGGCTACGCCTTCCTCAACACGGTCATCGAGGGGCGCTTCAGTGGATCGCCGGAGGAGCTGGAGCGGGCACGCGCGCTCGGCTACGATCCGGCGCGGCGCTACCGCGTTGCGGTGATCGCGCTCGGTGAGCCGCCGCTCACGGTGGAAGCGTTCCAGCGGCGCGAGCAGGTGGCGCTGCGCGTCCGGCGGGTCCTGCGTCAGCTCGCGGCGGCACCGCTGGTAGCGACCGTACACGACCAGGTCATCGCGCTGGTCGAGCAGGAGGCGCACCTGGAGCGGATCTGGCAGGAGCTGGCCGGGTGCGGGCTCACCGCGGTGGCTGGGCGCGCGCACGCTGGACCGGACGGAGTACGCCGGAGCTACCGCGAGGCCTGTACCCTCCTCGAATACGTGAGCCGGCCGGGACTGTACCGCTACGAGGATCTGGTCCTGGAGCGCGTGCTCGCGGGGGACAGCGAGGCGCGCCAGGCGTTCCTTTCCCTCTGGCTCGGGCCACTCGAGCGGGCACGACACGGCGACCGGCTGGTCGAAACGCTCGTGCACTGGGTGCGAGCGCGCTTTTCGGTCAACGCGGTTGCCGAGGAACTGGGGGTGCATCCCAACACGGTCCGCTACCGGCTGGAGCAGGCGGGCACTCTGCTGGGCCGCGATCTGAGTGACCCAGAAGCGCAATTCGAGCTGCAGCTTCTCTTGCGCCTGCTCGGTCGGGAGGGGAAGCTGCCCGTCGTGGCGTGAGCGAGAAGCGCACCGAGCTGAAACCCGGGGTTCGATCCGCGGACCCCTGGATGGGCTGAGGACGCGCCTGCCCGGTCCGATCGGTCAAGGGGAAGGGTCTCGGTGCCAGAGACAGCTTCGGCCAGCCGAGAGAGCGGGTCTGGCCGTTCACAGCCGGGCGGATGGTGACTCCTCGCCTGCCCAGTCAGGCGTGATGGGAGGATCGTGGCCAGCTGGCTCCCGGTCCGAACCGCCGCCGACCACTACGATTCCACGCGGTCGGCGACGGCGCAGGGTCGCGGGAATCAGGGGCAGTGCATGGGGGGCCTCACCGGTCGACGCGGCCCCGTGCGGCCCGCTCACCGGGAGCTCAGCTCCGGCGGTGCCTGACCCGCCGGCCCAGAGGGCCGGTCATTGCGGCGGGAGAGCGAGTGCCGCCATGTGCCCGAGCGCACCGCAGCGTAGGGCGCCACGCGGGTGTGCCGCGCCTCTGGCGCGGCGGGCGAGGCAGCGCCTCGCCCCTACACAGGTAGGACGGTTCTCTCCGGTGCAGCACAGTCCGGTCACGGTTGGGCGGTGCAGCCCCGTCCGGTAGGGGTCAGGCGGTGCCCGACCCGCCGGTGGTGTGCGGAGGGCAGCGAGAGTGCCGGTGGCCGGAACGGGCTGGTCGCTGCGCCGGGGCTCGGCTAGCCGGCGCGGGTCTGCCTGGCGCACTCGCGCTGGCGCTGGAACACGAAGCGGACGATGACATCCTCGGTACGGCGATCCAGCCGCTCGAACTGGCAGCCGTGATCCCAGCGTGGTGGGTCGGCGTGCTCGAGCGGCGTCACCCGCCGCACGACGGCAACCGCGCCGATCGGCTGGGTCGCGTTGGGGAGCGCGAAGCGGAGCGCCAGCCGGTCACCCGGACGGAGCGGCTGGCTCAGGCGGAGGCGGACACCGCCGGCACTGAGGTCGACGATGAGGCCACGCAGGGGCTGCGGTTCCCCTTCGGCGGGGAGGAGCAGGATTTCTTCCGGTGCGATGGTCACGGCGACGCGGCAGTGCTCGCGACGCTGCATCCGCTCCCAGTTCCCCACGGGTGCGAGGACCAGGCGTGCCTGCGGCTCGAGCACCGTCGCGACGACCTCGCAGGGGACCACGTAGAGGGCGTCGTCCGGGACCGTGGCACCGAGGTAGACGGGGTCGCCGCGGTGGACGAAGACGTAGGCCAGCTGGACCATCGGCCAGCCGACCACGACACGCTGGCCATCGGGCGTGAAGTCCTCGACGCGGGTGCGGTGCCAGGCGAGCCGCCCGGTGCGGTCGGGGACGCCCAGGTCGGCTGTCTGCCAGACCGTGAACCCTTTAGGTGGCTGCGTGAGCGGCCTTTGGATCACCCTGTCCCCCTCGGCTCCTGGTCATAGGTATCGGCAGGGGCGTCTCGCAGCTGGAGCCGAGTGTAGCGTGGATCGGGCCGGCCAGCCAGTCGTCGCTCGGCTCGCCGGGCCGGTGCACGCGCCGACCGTGTCGGCGGCCGAGATGATCGCTGACGGAGCGCACCGGTGGACCGCCCGCCGGCACGCAGCGCGGCGGATCATCCCTTGCCCGTCACGCCGAAGAATGTCCGAGTCTCCCACGCCCCTCACGCGGCGAGCGCGGCACGCCTGACCCCGGTGCGGGATTGTCCACCGCCGCGGTGATCGGTGCGCGTGGGGCCGCTGCGTGACCCACCCCATCCGGTAGGGGTCAGGCGGTGCCTGACCCGCCGGCCCGGGAGGGCCGGCAACGAGCACGCGGTGCGCGATTGCCGATGCGTCTCTCTCGCCAACCGTGCCGGCTGTGCTCCTCGGAGGTTGCCGCGCCTCGAGCGCGGCGGGCGAGGCGGCGCCTCGCCCCTACACAGGTGGGGCGGAGCGTCCCCGGTGTGGCCTATGCCGGCACGGATGGGCGGTGCGTGAATCCCGTGCTGTAGGGGTCAGGCGGTGCCTGACCCGCCGGCCCGTCAGGGCCGGCAATCATGCCAGTGTGGCGCATCCCCGGGCGGGCATTCGTGTGCGACGGGCAGGAGCCACCCCCGCCTCGTCGGGGTCAGGTGGTGCCTGATCCACTGACCCAGAGGGCCGGCCATCATGCCGGTCGTGGCGCGAGGCCGATCGTGCCGTCCGGATCCAGGAGGCGGCCGATCCGCGCTTGATGGGGTGGCTGCGCCGTGCGGCCGCGCCGTGCGAACCGGTACTTCTTTCCCTATCCAGTGCGCCGGACGACCAGCCGAAAGAGGAGAACAGAAAGGAGGCCCTGCCGCCGGGCGAGGCGGCGCGAGAACTGGTCGACCGCGGGCGACGGCGAGACAGTCGCATAGGACGGATAGCCGGCGCAGGGACGTGCCGGCGGAAAGAGAAACGGCAAGGGAGGCCACCCATGCGGATCTACAACAACGTCAATGCGGTCAACGCCCAGCGGAACCTCTCCATCACCGGGTTCGCCCTGGCCAAGTCGATCGAGAAGCTTTCCAGCGGCTTGCGCATCAACCGGGCGGCCGACGATGCGGCCGGGCTCTCGATCTCCGAGAAGCTGCGGGCGCAGATCCGCGGCGTCATGCAGGCGATGCGCAACGCCCAGGACGGCGTCTCGATGATCCAGACGGCCGAAGGCGCGCTCAACGAAGTCCACTCCATGCTCCAGCGCATGCGCGAGCTGGCCGTCCAGGCTGCCAACGACACGCTAACGACCGAGGACCGGCGAGCGATCTATCAGGAACTGGACAACTTGCGCGTGGAAGTCGATGCGATCGTCGCTCGGACGTCCTTCAACGGGAAGAACCTCCTCGATGGCACGCTGGTCACGACGGTTGCCGCTGGAAGCGAAATCAAGGTCGGCACAACGCTCACCGGCGGGGGCGAGACGGCCCATGTCTTCGCCCTCGACGTCTCCGGTGCGGTACCGGGCAGAACCTACACGTTCTCCTACAACTCAACGACCGACACACTGACACTCACTCGCAGTGGAGACAACGTTTCTCAGTCGATCACGATCTCGAACATCGCGGCGGGTGGAAGCCAAGTTCTCAACTTCTCAGCCCTCGGCATCAAGCTGACGGTCACCAGCACTGGTGGCATCACCGCCGATAACCTCGGTGCCGCGCTGACAGCAGGGGCGACGGACACCATCACCACCCACAATGGTGGCGGCAGTGCTAACATGCAGGTAGGGCCGAACTCAACACACTCCTTCAATGTAAATTTCAGTGACGTGCGTGTCTCTGGGACAGCTTCTGCGATGACAACACTTGACTCAGCTATCACTGCCTTCTCCACGTCACTGAGTGGACTGAATTCTGCTCAGGTAACTGCTGCTCAAAACCTGATCAATGCTCTCGACGGGGCGATCAGTTACGTCAACGAGGTACGTTCTTATCTCGGTGCCGTGCAGAACCGGCTCGAGCATGCGATCGCCAACCTGGGCGTGCAGCACGAGAACCTGACCGCCTCGGAGAGCCGGATCCGCGACGTCGACATGGCGAAGGAGATGGTCATCTTCACCCGCAACCAGATCCTCCAGCAGGCGGGCGTGGCGGTCCTCTCCCAGGCCAACGCGATGCCGCAGTCGGTGCTCCAGCTCCTGCGCTAGTCCGAAGCGTAGCCGCGCCCCGGTCGGGCAGCCACCCGACCGGGGCGCTCGCGTTCGTGGGGCAGCGGTCGCACCGCGACTGCCGCAGCGGATCAGTCCGCTCGCGGTGCAGAGGCGGTGCAGAGATGGACTGGGAACAGGCCGGCTGGGCGGCCGAAGGGGGTCGAAAGGAGGCGAGCGATGGTCGAGCGGTGTTGCGGCGCGCGGGCCGCCGGCGCCAGCTGGCAGCTCGAGGCGCAGGCTGCGCGGGTGCGGCTCAGGGCCGGTGCGGCCGGTGAACCGCCGGCTCCAGTGGTGGCGCACGTCGCGCTGACGGTCGAGCGTTCGGTCGAGGGGGCGCCGCTCCGGCTGCGCGGCGCAGTGGCGGTGCACGGGGTGACCACCTGGTTCACGGTCGACCTGGCCAGCGGGACAGTGGCGCTGTGCGACGCGCGCGGTGGGAGCTGGTCGGGGCGGCTGGAGGCGGCCCCGGAGCCGGTGCGGCAGCTGGTAGCCACCGTGCGGGAGCAGGCGCCGGGGGAGCCGACACGCCGCTGGACAGAACTGCGAGTCGGCGGCGTCCGGCTCGGCCGGGCGGCGAGCGCGAGCGAGCGGGAGGAAACGCGCGAGCTCACCGTACGGGTGGAGGACCCACGGTTGCTCGAGCGGATCCGGGGGACGCGCGTCGCGCTCGAGTGGCAGGCGCTGGCGCTGCGCGTCCTGGCCGGCCGGGCCGGGTGAGCGGCCGAGCGGGGTAGGGCGGTGCATCGTCGGCGCGTTCCGGTCGGCGGTCGGCCCGGCGACGCCAGTTGCGCCAGGGGTGCGGCCCGAGTCCGCGTGTCGTCGCGGTGGCCTCCACCGCGCATGTACCACGGTCATCAGCGTGTCACGGGGCGATTGCCGGCCCTGCGGTCCGGCGGGTCAGGCGGAGCCTGACCCCTACAGGATGAGGCCGAGCACCGGGCCTGTGACGGCCATCCGTTCCCGCGGCGCCAAACCGCCAAACCATGTAGGGGCGAGGCGCTGCCTCGCCCGCCGCGCCAGATGGCGCGGCGATTCCGCGTGGCCGACACGTCTCGCACGACACGCATCGCAGATCAGCCGAGCGGCTGTATCCACGATCGCCCGGCCGTGAACGGCCGGGCTCACTCCCCAAGCCGGCTGAAGCCGGCTGACCCCAACGGCGCCTGCACCCAGCCGATCGACTCGGGCGCCTGGGCGCCTCACAGCCCCCTTCAGGGGGCTTGGGGATTCAGCCCGGGGCTTCAGCCCCGGGCGCACTCCGGCCGTGATCGGCATCCGCACACTGGCGACGGTGGTTATTGCCGGCCCTCCCGGGCCGGTGGGTCAGGCAGCGCCTGACCCCTACAGGACGGGGCTGCACCGCCCAACCGTGGCAGGTCGAAGGTCCACCGCTGATCCGCCATCCACCCCTGTAGGGGCGAGGCGCTGCCTCGCCCGCCGCGCCAGAGGCGCGGCAACGCCGGTCACCGATACCCCGGTCGCCATCGCAACGGCACCACCATGGTCGGCCGGCGACGGTGGCCTCTGCCAGTCCTGCCGGGCTGGCGGGTCAGGCAGCGCCTGACCCCTACAGGACGGGGGTCAGGGAGCGCCCGCGCCCGACGGGATGGGGGTCACGCCCCGCGCCCGTCGCGCCTCGATCGCGGCGGTGATGTGCCTCGCCGTACGGAGTGCCGGCTGGCGGGATGCGACTAGGACGCGCAGGAGGTGCGATCTGGGACGAACGGGCTAGGGCAGGCGGTGCGCCGTGGGGTCATGATGGAAGCGCGATCGGCCGAAACCAGTGGTCAGGCGGGTGCTCGGTCGAGGGAGCTGGGTATGGTCGATCAGTTGATCCGGCAGGTCGGGGAAAAGATTTTCCCGTGTCTCGGGTTCAGCCCGACCGAGCTCCTCTGGCAGCGGCTGGCGCGGGTGGTGCACCAGGAGGCACGACGGGTCGGTGCAGCCAGCGTGGAGGAGTTCCTGCAGCGGGCGGTGCGGGGCGAGCGGGCGGTCCTCGAAGCGATCTGTCAGGCGCTCACCATCAACGAGACCTATTTCTTCCGCGAACCCAAGCATTTCGATGCCTTGCGGCAACTCCTGCCGGAGTTGGCTAAGCAGCAGCAACCGGTGCGCATGCTGTCGGCCGGCTGCTCGAGCGGTGAGGAGCCCTACTCGCTGGCCATGACGGCACACGAGGTACTCGGTCCGCTGGGGAACGCGTTCGAGGTACTCGGCGTCGATTTCGACGGCGAGGCCCTGGAGCGGGCGCGCGGCGGCTGCTACCGGCAGTGGTCGTTCCGCGACCAAGGGCTGGAGCGAGCGCGCCCGCACCTGGAGCAGCGTGGCGAGCTCTGGTGCGTGCGCGATGTCATCCGGGGTCGCGTGCGCTTCGAGCAGGTCAACCTGATCGAGCGGGTGCCGCCCGGGCCCTTCGCCGTCATCTTTTGCCGCAACACGCTCATGTACTTCACCAGCGAGCACCGCGAGTCGATCGTGCGGCGCTTCGTCGAAGCGCTCCTGCCGGGTGGGATCCTGGTGATCGGGTCGGCCGAGACGCTCGATCGCATCCCCGCCGAGCTCGAGCGGGTGACGGTGGCCGGGGCCTATCTCTACCGCAAGCGGGAGCATGTCGTGCCGGTCGCGGGCACCGAACCAGCCGAGACGGTGCGCGTGCTCCTGGTGAGCAGTTCCCCGGTCAGTCGGGTGGGTATCCGCCAGGCGCTGCGGCAGCTTCCTGGGGTGGAACTGGCCGGCGAGGTGCGCTCGGTCGAGGAGGCGCGGGCGCGACTGGAGGACGACGGCAGCGCGGTGGTCCTGCTCGATGCGCTGGAGGACAGCGCGGTGCTCGAGCGGGCCGCGCTCCTCCAGGGGTGGCCGCTGGTGGCGATCGTAGGGCCTGGCGTGGCGGTGCCGCGTGGCCTGCCCAGCCTGGTCGTATCGGATCTCGTCCCAGGGGCGGTGCGGCGGCTGGCACCGGAGCTCGGCGAGACGCTGCGCCAGGCTCGGGTCCGCCCGCTCGGCCGGCTGCGTGGTGAGGGGAACGGGACCGGTCTTCTGCTGCGGCGCAGCGTCGCCAGTGGGACGCTGGCGGGGGCCAACGGGCGCACTGGTACCGGTGCGCTGGGGGAGCCGCTGCGGCGCGTTGCCGAGCGGCTGCTGCTCATCGGGTCCTCGACCGGTGGGCCGGCGGTGGTGGCCGACCTGATCGCGCGGCTGCCGGCTGGGCTCGGGCTGGGGGTGCTGGTGGTTCAGCACATGCCCCCGAACTTCACGCGCAGCTTCGCCGAACGGCTGAGCCGCGTCGGACGGTATGCGGCGCGCGAGGCAGAGGACGGGGAACTCGTGGTCGCGGACACCGTGCTGGTTGCGCCAGGTGGACGGAACGTGCTGCTGACGCGGGGCGGTCGGGTGCAGGTGGTGCCACCGGACCGGAGCGATATCTACGTGCCCAACGTCAACCGGGCCTTCGCGTCGGCCGCGCGCGCCGGACTCGCGCCGCGGACGATGGCGGTGATCCTGACCGGGATGGGGGACGACGGGGCGATCGGGATGGCCGAGCTCGCCGCGGCCGGAGCGTATACGGTGGTGCAGCGGCCCGAGGAGGCAGTGGTGGCGGGGATGATCGAGGCAGCGCTGGCCCGCGGGGCAGTGCAGAAGGTGTTGGCGACTGCCGATATTCCCAGTGAGGTCGTGCGCTGGGCGCAGCGTGGGGTGATGGCCACGCGCGGCTGAGCACAAGCCGAGCGGATGGAAAGGAGGAACGAGGTCATGCTCAAGGTCCTGATCGCTGACGATTCGAAGATGATGCGGGTGATGCACGTGCGCTCGCTCCGTCAAGTGGGCTATGAGGTGGAGGCAAGCGAGGCGAACAACGGCGAGGAGGCGCTCGCCCTGTTCGAGCCGGGGAAGTTCGATCTGGTGATCGTCGACTGGAACATGCCGGGGATGGACGGGATCGAGTTCGTGCGGGCGGCGCGCGAGAAGGAGCAGGGGGCCGGCAAGCGGACGCCTATCCTGATGATCACCAGCCAGAGCACCGAGGAGCAGATGCTCAAGGCCAAGGAGGCGGGCGTCGATAACCTCCTGACCAAGCCGGTGACGCCGGAAGCGATCGGGGCGGCGCTCGAGATGCTGCTGGCTCGGGCCTAGCCGCGGTGGATGGGGGAGGAGCGAAGCGGTGAGCCACGCGATCGTGCAGGACTTGACGACGAGCGGGCGGCTGGTCGAGTTCATCGGGCAAGCGGCCCGCGAAGCGCTGGAGCCGCTCTGTGGGGTCGAGGTCAGCGTGCTCGGCGAGGCGGAGCTGCCCTGGGCGCACCCGCCGGTCGGGATCGCCCTGGTGACGGTGGTCGATACCAGCGGGGGCGGCTTCCAGGCGGTGGTCTGGCTGGGCGGGGAACTCGAGGCCCTCGCCTCGGTCGCCGAGGTACTCCTGGGCGAGCGACCGGACGGTGAGGACGAGATGCTGCAGGATGCGGTGCGGGAACTCACCAATATCCTGGCTGGGCAGATCCAGCGGCATCTGGCCAGCGTGGGGCTGCAGATGGGGCTCGGCCTGCCGGTTTACGTGAGTGGAGCCAAAAGCCTGAACGTGGGGGCCAGCCTGGCCAGCGGCGCGGCCGTGCGTGTTCAGGTCGGGCTCCCCGATGCACCGACGTTGGACGTCGGCTTCGCGGCCAAGGAGGGCTGAGAGCAACGAGGAGCGAGCGATGTCGGTCAAAGTCGCACCGGTCTTCCCAGCTTCGGCACCGCTGACGCGCAACCCGAAGGTGCCGCAGAAGTACCGCCCGGTGCTCTGGGAGCAGTACCTCTTGCCGACCCTGGCCGAGAATCTGGCGACGCTGCTCGGCATCAGCGTCGGCTTCCTGCCGGAATCGATCGTCGGGGCGGTCTTCGAGCGTGGGAAGTTCAAGCCGGGCACGGGGTGGGCGCTGGCCCGCTTCCGGATCAACCTGCAGGAGGAGCAGGTGCCGGCTTTTCTCCTGCAGCCCCTGGCGGAAGCGCTGGACTGGGGGGCCATCGGCATGCGCCGGCCGCCAGCGACGCGCGAGGCACCAGTGGTCGGGAAAGAGGGCGTGCAGCTCAGCGAAGCGCAGGAGATGGATCTGGCGGCCTACCATGAGGTCTGCAACGTGGTGACCTGTGGGGTGCTGGCCCGCGCCTGGCGGAGCAAGCTGGAGCGGCCTCTCTACATCTTGCTGGATGGCGTGGAGGCGGTGGTGCCGGCACAGTTTCCGGCCGAACTCGAGAACGGCAAGTGGGTCATTCTGCAGGCGAGCTTCGGTTACAGCGAGCGGCCGGTCAAGCCGGTCAAGGGGCAGCCGCCGCAGTACGAGAAGCAGACGGTCTGGCTGTTCGTGGTGTCGGAGGCACTGGCGCTCAAGGCGCTCTGGGGAGCGCCGGACGGCAAGGAGAAGGACAAGACAGCCTGGCTGGTCTCGACCGGGCAGTGGACCTGAACGGGCGGCGGAGGTCAGCAGGGCGTGGGAACTCCCCACGCCCTGTTTTGCTGTGGTCAGTGGGGTGCGCAGTGCACCGCGTGCCAGTGTGCCGACGGCGAATCCACAGGTGACCGCTCGGCTGGTCGGGGGCACCCGGTGCCCGAGCCGTCGGCCCAGGGCGGCCGGCAATGAGCGCGCGGTGCGATGGTGGTCGTGGAATCGGAATTGCCAACGCTACGGGTGGGTGAAGGAGGTCTGCCGCGCCTTTGGCGCGGCGGGCGAGGCAGCGCCTCGCCCCTACACAGGTAGGGCGGTTCTCTCCGGTGCAGCACAATCTGGTCGCGGTTGGGCGGTGCAGCCGTCTTGTGTAGGGGTCAGGCGCTGCCTGACCCGCCGGCCCACCGGGCCGGCCCATGCTGGTGGAGATGCGTCGTTCGTGGTGCCCGGCAACGTGGCAGCGGTGCCGTATGCCGCGCTACGTTGGGCCGCGCCATCCGGCGCAGCGGGCGAGGCAGCGCCTCGCCCCTACAAGATTGGGCGGTTCAGCACCAGTGCGCCGCATGGCCGGCTCCGGTCAGGTGATCGGCCCCGCTTTGTAGGGGTCAGGCGGTGCCTGCCCCGCCGGTCCGGGAGGGCCGGGGAATGACACCGTCGCCGGGGTACGGATGGAGATCACGGCGGGGATGGGCGCCAGCCGTGCGCCCGGGGCTGAAGCCCCGGGCTGAATCCCCAAGCCCCCTGAAGGGGGCTGTGAGGCGCACAGGCGCCCGGGTCGATCGGCTGGGTGCAGGCGCCGTTGGGGTCAGCCGGCTTCAGCCGGCTTGGGGACTGAGCCCGGCCGTTCACGGCCGGGCGATCGTGGATACAGCCGCTCGGCTGATCTGCGCTGCGTGTCGTGCGAGACGTGTCGGCCACGCGGAATCGCCGCGCCAGAGGCGCGGCGGGCGAGGCAGCGCCTCGCCCCTACAAGGGTATGCCAGGCGTCCCCGGGCCGGCATTCGAGCGCGGCGGGTGGGCGTAATCCCCGTTTCGTCGGGGGCCGGCCCTGCCTGACCCGCCGGCCCGGGAGGGCCGGCAATCCGGGGTGGGGTATCCCCGAAAGGTCCTGGTCCGCCGCGCGCCGCTCAAGTCTGGCTGGTTCCCTGCCGAAAGCTTCCAGCAGATGCGATGGAGAGTGGACGGGGGTAGCCATGACCATCGGTTTCCGGGAAAAGGTACTCGGTATTCTGGCGGCGATGGCCGCGATCTTCGTGCTCCTCGGTGCGATCGGCTGGTTCTGGCTGGGCCAGACCCGCAGCGCGGTGCAGCAAGTGAACGGGATGAACGAGGCGCTGACCGTGCTCGGGCAGACTGCGCGCCGCATGGCGGAGGTACGTGCGAACGTCGTGGCCCACGTGGGTGCCACGACCAATGCCGATTACCGCCGGCAGCTCGACGAGCGGATCGCCGAGTTGGACAACCAGATCGCCCAGGGGCTGGACCAGCTGCAGGCGCTGGCTCATACCCCGGAGGAACTGGAGCGAATGGCAGCCGTGCGCGAGGCCTGGACGACCTATCGAGCGTCGGCCGAGCGGACACTTCAGCTCTCCCGCAAGTACGATCTGGTCGCCGCGCAGCAGAACATGACCGGTGATGCGGCGCAGAAGTTCGCGGCTCTGCAGGACGCGATCAGGAATCTGGAGCAGGCGTCGTCCCAGGATGCCCAGGCGATCGCACAACGGGCGGAGAGCCAGCTCACCATGCTGCGCTTCGCCATGCTCGGTGCGGCTGGCCTGGCGGTCGTCGCCTTCCTGGGAGGGTTGCTGGTGCTGCGGCCTGCCCTGCGCACGGTGGCCGAGATCGCGGGGGCCAGCCAGCAGCTCGCCGAGCAGGAGTTGGCCGCGCTGGAGGCGGCGCTCGGCAAGCTGGCGGCCGGGGATCTCACCGCGCGCTTCGCAGTGACCATGGAACCACTGCCGGTCCGCGGACGCGACGAGTTGGCGCGGATGGCGCAGTCGTTCAACCGGATGCTGGAGCGCCTGCGAGCGGTCGGGAGCGCCTTCGGGAATGCGCTGGAGAACCTGACCCAGCTCGTCGGGCAGGTGCGGCTGGCCGTGCGCCAGGTCGGCGAGGCGGGCGCGCAGGCCCAGGCGCTCTCGGCGCAGATCGCCGAGGCATCCAATGCGGTCGCGCGGACGATCCAGGATGTGGCCCAGGGGTCAGCGACGCAAGCGGAGCAGGTGAGCAGCGCCTCGAGCGCGGTCGAGGAGATGAGCCAGACCATCCAGGCGGTGGCCAAGGCGGCGCAGGAGCAGGGGCGGGCGCTGCAGCGGGCGACCGAGCTGGTCCAGCAGATGGCCGACCGCAACCAGCGGGCGGGGGAACTGGCGCGGGGCGTGACCGAACGAGCGGGGCGCAACCGCGAGCAGGCCGAGAGCGGCAGCGCGGTGGTGCAGCGGACGCTCAGCACGATGGACCGCGTGCGTGCCCAGGTGGAGGAGACGGCACGGGCGATCCAGGAACTGGGCGAGCGCTCGAAGCAGATCGGCCAGATCGTCCAGGTGATCACCGACTTGACCGAGCAAACCAACCTCCTGGCGCTGAACGCCGCGATCGAGGCGGCGCGGGCCGGCGAGGCGGGGAAGGGCTTCGCCGTCGTGGCCGAAGAAGTGCGCAAGCTGGCCGAGCGCTCGGCCGCGTCGACGCAGGAGATCGCCCAGATGGTGCAGGGAATCCAGCGCACGGTCGAGCAAGCCGTCGCGGCGATGGCGGAGAGCGCCGGCTCGGTGACGCAGGTGAGCAGCGAGGCGCGCGAGGTGGCCGAGGTGTTCGCGGCCATCCGCCAGGCCGCCGAAGAGGTAGCCGAACGCAACCGCGAGCTCTTGGCCTCGCTCGAGGAGATCGCCAAGCGGAGCTCGGAACTCCGCGCGACGATGGAGGACACGGCCGCGATCGCCGAAGAGAACGCTGCCTCGGCCAGCGAGCTCTCGTCGACGGCCGAGCAAGTGCGCGGCTCGATCCGCCGGGTGACGGGCGTGGCCGAGCAGAACGCGGCTGCAGCCGAAGAAGTCTCGGCGGCGACCGAGCAGATGGCCACCCAGGTCGGCGAGATCGCGGCAGCCGCTGGTCAGCTGGTGGGATTGGCCGATCAGCTGGCCCGGCTGGTGGAGCGGTTCCGCGTGGCGGCCGGCGAGCCGGCGCGGGCACCGGTCGAGGCGAACGGGCGCGGCTGGTCCGAACCGGCAGCGTCACGGGTGCCGGTCAGCGCCGGAGCGAACGGGAATGGGCGTGGTGCCTGGTGATGCTGGCAACAGCGGGGGAGGAACCGGAGCGATGGGTGAGGACCGCGAGCTGATCGAGATGTTCATCGAGGAGACGCGCGAGCGGCTCGAGTCGATCGAGCCGGCCCTGGTCGAGCTGGAGCGGGCCGAGTCACCTGCCGAGAAGGAACGGCTCCTGAACGAGGTGTTCCGCCATCTCCACTCGACCAAGGGAAGCGCGGGCTACCTGAACCTGAGCGATCTGGTGGCGCTGGTGCATGCCGCCGAGCACCTGGCCGACGTGTTGCGCAAGGGTGCACCGGTCCAGCCCGAGCACGTCGATCTCTTGCTGCAGACGGTCTCGCTGGTGCGAGGGTACTTGGCCTTCCTGGCTGGGCAGGCTGAGCTACCGGAGGGACTGCCGGTCCTCACCCAACGCCTGCAACAGGCCGCCGAGCGCGCGCTCGAGCGCCCGCACGCGGGGGTGGACGCTGCGGCCGGCGACGCGACGCCAGCGACCAGTGGGCCGACGAGCGAGGGGGAGACTCGCCCGGACGAGCAGCGCGCCAGCGAGACCGAGCTGACCAGCTCGACGGTGCGGGTGCCGGTGCACGTGCTCGACCGCTTGGGCCGGCTGGCCGAGGAGATGCTGGTCACGCGCAACCGGATCACCGCACTGGCGGCCAACCTGCAGGACGGGGAACTCGTCGGAGCTTCCAAAAAGCTCTCGGTGATGGTCTCCGAGCTGCAGGATATCGCCGCTCTGACGCGACTGCAGCCGATCTCCTCGCTCTTCTCGCAGATGCCGCGCGTGGTGCGGGATGCGGCCCGCGCGACCGGGAAAGAGGTCGACCTCGTCATCGACGGCGGGCGCTTGGAAGTCGACCGGCGCATCCTGCAGGAGTTGCGCGACCCCCTGGTGCATCTCCTCCGCAATGCGGTCGATCACGGGATCGAATCGCCGGAGCGGCGGATCGCCTTCGGCAAACCCTCGCGCGGGCGGATCGCGCTGCGGGCGATGCGCGAGGGCTCCAACCTGGTCATCGAGGTGAGCGACGACGGAAAAGGGATCGACTACGAGGCGGTGCGCCAGAAGGCGGTCGAGCGTGGCTTCGTGAGCGCACGGGAGGCAGCGACGCTCACCGAGGCCGAGCTCAATGCGCTCCTGTTGCGACCCGGCTTCTCGACGCGTGACCGGGCGACCGAGCTCTCGGGGCGCGGCGTAGGCTTGGACGTCGTCGCCGTGCGGATGCAGGAACTGGGTGGGAGCCTGAGCATTTCGTCGGTGCCCGGGCAGGGGACGACGATCCGGCTGGTGGTGCCGACTTCCGTCTCGGTGATGAACACGCTGGTCTTCACCGCGCGCGGGTATCTCCTGGGCATTCCGTACAACGTAGTCCAGGAGATCGTGCTCATCACCGACCGCGACATCGAGCATTACGGCGAGCAGGATGTCTTCCGGTTGCGCGATCAGCTGGTGCCGCTCTTCACGCTGACCAGCTGGCCGGAGCGGGGCGACGGGGCCAAGAAGCAAGCCGGCAAGCACTACGTGCTCGTGCTGCGGGGCGAGGGGACGCTGGCTGGGCTGCTCTGCGACGGGATCGCGCGTTTCGAAGAGTTGATCGTCAAGCCGGTCGGGAACCTGTTGCGTGGCGTGGAGAGCGTGAGCGGGCTGGCCACGCTGGGGACCGGCGAGATCGTCCTGATCCTCGAGCCGGAGAAGATTCTGGCCGATGCCGGGCTGGCCATGGCCAGGATCCAGGCCGAGCAGGTCCAGTTGGGGCTGGTGCACGAGCACCAGGCGAGCGAGGACGATCTGGGCGAGCGGCTGGTGCTTCTCAAGGGGTACGGCGAGCACCGCTATGCCGTGCCGGTGCGACTCGTCTCCCGCATCGTCCGCTTCACGCCGGAGGAACTGGCGATCTTCGGCGAGCGGATCTACTACCGGACGGAGCAGGCGCTCATCCCGCTGATCGATCTGGACCGGGCGCTCCGGATGGGCGAGGGGGGTGCCGAGCAGGGTGGAATCGCAGTCCTCTTGCGGGCCGACAATCTCGAGTGCGGCTTTGTCGCATCGCAGGTTGTGCGGATCGGCCGGGTAGGGGTGGAGCCGGAGCCGTCCGACCGGCATGGTGTGACCGGCCTGCTCAACTTGTCCGATGGGGTTTATCTCATGGTGGATGTCCCGACACTCGTGCATGGCGAGTTGCGTCGGCTCTACGAGGCGCGCCAGGAAGCACGCTCGGTCCGCGGCAAGAAGGCGCTCATCGTCGAGGACAGCGTCTTCTACCGGGACGCACTGGAGGCGGTGCTCAAGCGGGCTGGCTATGCAGTCAGCGCGGTGGGGAGCGTGGAAGACGCGCTGGTGTTCCTGGCGCGGGTTCCCGATGTGGCGCTGATCATCACCGACTACAACCTGCCGGGGAAGAGCGGGCTCGATCTGATCCAGGTCGTGCGCAGCGGAGAGACCGCCGTGCGAGCCGACGTGCCGATCGTCGTGCTCTCGCAGTATCTCGGCGATCAACCGAACAGCGCGGAGTTGGCCGAGCGGTTGCGGGCGGCGGGAGCGAACGCGGTATACAGCAAGTTCGACGAGCTGGAGCAGAGCCAACTCCTCGAGCAGTTCCGGCATCTGGTGGTGCACGACGAGGCGGAGACGACGGCCGACCAGCAGCACGCCCGCGAAGAGGAGACGGTGCATGTCCTAGCGGTCAACCTCGGGGCAGAGGTTTACGGTGTGCCGATCGACCGGGTGCGGGAGATCACCACGCTGGACGGCGTGACACCGACGCCGCTCGACGATGCGGGCTTCCTCGGCCTCGCCAATATCCGCGGGGAGATCGTGCCGGTCTTCGACCTGGGCGGAGTGCTGCGTCGCCCGGTCCGCACGAACGGCGAAGCGGTCGACGTGGTCACCTTGACCAGCCTGGGGCCGATGGTGCTGCGCGGCGAGAGCATCCGCGGCACCGTGCGCGTGCCGGTCAGCGAACTCCGCGAGCCGACCGGCAACCTGGGGCCACTGGCCGAGATCGTACCGTCCGTGGCCACTTTGCCCGACTGTCTCTTGCAGGTGGTGGAGTTGGAGAAACTGGCGGGCGTCTGCTTGGGTCGGCGCGGCTGAAGACGGGCGCGGGCGTGCCGGGACTGGCTCGGCTGGGGCGATCCCGGCCGAGCCAGTCTCTTTGACTGGCCGGCGGTGCGCCGGCCGACGCACGGCCGAAGACGGGTTCGGTTGGGCCGAGCGAACGCTAGGGGTGGGCGGTGGATGGCCGGCGCGCGCTGCGCGATGGAGGCAGAGCGGCCACCCGGCTGGCCTGAGCCGGGGGAGCCGCGCTGGCTGGGGAGTCGGCTCGGGTGCGAGATAGCGCCAACGCGTCATACTCCGCTGCGTCAGCGGATTCTGGTGAAGACTGGCCGGTGTCGATCGAGCAGGGCCGACGGAGCCTCCGCGCTCGACGATGCAAGAGACCCCCGGCGCAGCCGAGACGTTGCGCGGGTACTCGCGCCTCGAGGAGGCTGGTCGGACGAGACCGGAGATCGGTCGTGGCAGCCTGCTCCGCCCGATCCGCGCTCATGGGCGCGGGGGCTGGGGCGCGGCGCTGCCTGTGCTGCGCTGGCCCGATGGTGCTCGCACTGTCCCCTCTTCAGGGGAGGCGGTACTCGACCGATAGTACCTAGGAGACAGTGGGGAGGTCGCACGATGCGGCTGGGGTTCCGGCAAAAATTGTTGGCCCTGCTTCTGACGTCTGCCTTCGTCTTTCTCGGTCTCGGCAGCGTGGGGGCGCTCTGGCTGGCGTCCCTGCGGGCGCAGGTGATCGCGCTGGAGACCGAGGGCAAGCAGGCGAACGATCTCCTGCGCGTCCTCGCGCAGGCACGTCAGCTCGAGGAACGGGTGCGGAGTCAGCAGGGGCCGACGGAGGAGTGGTCCGCCCAGGCGCGACGAGTCGCCAGCGACTTGACCGCCTTGCAGCGGGCTGGTGAAACGACGGATGAGCGTGCAGCGGTGGGGCAGGTCGTCGCGGCCTGGGCGACGGTGGAGCGAGCACTGGCTGCCTCCCCCGAGGACAGTGAAAACGTGCGGGAAGCGTTCGCGTCCTTCTGGGCCAGTGCCGCCGCGGTTGCATCGGGGAGCGAGCCCGGCGGCGCGGGACGAGGCTGGAGCATCGCATCCCAGCTCTCGGCTCTCCAGCTCATGGCTATGGCCTGTGCCGGGCTCGCGCTGGTCATCCTGGTCGGCTGGTTCTGGTCGCTGCGGCCACCGCTGCGCACGATCGGCGAGCTGGCGACGACGGCCGAGCGATTGGCCAGGAGCGAAATCAGCGAACTGGAGCGTGCGCTGGGACAGCTCGCGGCGGGCGATCTCACCGGCACGGTCACCGTGCGGACCGAACCGCTCCCGATCCGCGGCGCTGACGAGTTCGCCCAGATGGCCAGTGCCTTCAACCAGATGCTGGAACGGATCCGCGCAGTCAGCATCTCGTACACGAGCACCGTCAGCGACCTGAGCGAGACGCTCGTCCGCGTGCGGGAGGCAGCGTCGCGAGTGTCCGCGAGCGGTGAGGCCACCGAAGCGCTCAGCAGCGAGGTGGCCAGGCTCGCTGAAGAGCTCTCGCAGGTGGCCGAGCGAGTCGCTGCTGGATCGGTCGCGCAGGCGGAGCAGATCCAAAGCAGCTCGCGGGCGATCGACGAGAGCGAGCGCAGTGCGCGGCGTGTCGTCGAGGTCGCTGTCGAGCAGGCGAGGGAATTGCGCGCAGCCACGCAGGTCATCGAGGTCACCGAGAATGCCGCACGTCGTGTGCACGAACTCAGTCTAGAGGTGACCGGGCGTGCGCGCGAGAACTCGACCCGTGCGACCGAAGGGAGCGCGCTCGTGGAGCGAGCGACTGAGCTGAGCCGGTCGGTGCAGGAGCAGATGGTGGCAACGCGACGGACGATCACGGCCCTGGTCGAGCATGTCCAGGCGATCGGTCAGTTCGTCGAGGTGATCCAGGGGCTGGCCCGCCAGACGACGTTCGTGGCACTGAATGCGGCGATCGAGGCAGCTCGAGCCGGGGAGGCCGGGAAAGGGTTCGCGGTCGTGGCCGAAGAGGTGCAGAAGCTGGCGGCCTCCTCTGGAGAGGCGGCCAGGCGGGTGACCGAGATCGTGGAGCGGATCGTGGCGACCGTCGAGGAGGCAGCGTGTGCCCTGGAAGAGGGGGATGCTGTCGTTACGGTCGTGGTGCACGAGACCGAGCGTGTGGTCGGGTTCTTCGGCGATATTCGGACGGCAGCGGTGGAGATCGCGGAGGCGAATGCGCGGCTGCTGGCCGAGCTGGAGGCGCTGCGCCAGCAGCTGCAGTCGGTGCGGCAGACACTCGAGCGCACCGCGCAGCTGGCCGATGAGAACCAGCGTCAGGCAGTGCAGCTGGGCGCACAGGTCCACGATATTCGGGGTGCGATGCGTCGGATCGCTGACGTCGCGCAGCAGAATGCAGCCCTGGCGGAGACGATGGCGAGTTCGGTCGGCACGGCGCGGAACCGCATCGAGGAGATGGCGCAGACGGCCACGGTCTTGCAGCAGGTCGCCAGGACGCTGCGCGGGCTGCTCAGCCGTTTCCGCTTGCGCAGTGAAGGTTCACTGGTCAGTGATGGCTCCTCTTCCATCCGGAGCTCGATCCTGGATCTCGTCCGCTAGGGACGGTCGCCCACCGGTTTGCGCCCGGAGCGGTCGCGCCGGCCCCGCGAGTGCCGAGGGATTTCCCCGGCGGGCTGCGATATCAGGGAGAAAGAGAACCGTCGCCCGTGTAGCGTGAGCGCGTGCGCAGGAGGCTGCCCGGCTGACGAGCCTACCCTGCTGTTGGAGGAAGCAGGCGCCGCTCCCGGCTGGCTGGGGCAGCGCTCCGGGGTGACAGCGACGATGCTCCCTCTCAAGTTCCTCGCCAGTTTTGCCGATCATCTCTGACAGAATAGGCGGACGGAACGCCGATGAGACGTCGCGAGGGAGCGCGATGAACCCACCGATCCTTCCGATACCACCAGTCGGTCCGAACGAGCCGGGCGCAGTCGAGGAGGCGACCCCACTCCAGCCGGTCAAACCGGTGGAGGCGAGCAGCCCGGCTGCAGGGCGGGCCGCTCAGGGTGAGGAACGGCGCGATCTCCTTCCTGCGCACCGCGTGGATCTCTCGCTGGATCCGCAGTTGGTACGCAAGATGCCGCGGGACGTGTATTTGCGCTATTACGTGCGGCCCGGTATCGGGAATTGGGTCATCCAGCTGATCGATCGGGAGACGCAGGAAGTGATCCGGGAGATCCCACCCGGTGGCCTCAAGGAGGTCCTCCAGGAGCTCGCCGAGCAGCAGCGAACGGAGTGAGTCGGGGAACGCGCTGAGCCCCGGCACACTGGGAAGGTGCAGGCGATGAGTATTACCTTCGATGGCTTGGCTTCCGGCTTGAACACCAAAGACATCATTTCCAAGCTCCTGCAGCTGGAGCAGCAGCCGATCACGCGGCTCAACCAGCGCAAGCAGGACATCCAGAAGCAGCGGGATGCCTGGAAAGACCTGGGGACCCGCCTGCAGAACCTGGCGAGCGCGCTCGGCACGCTGACGCAGCGCGGTACCATCGTCGGCTTTGCCGTACGGCCGAGCGACGGGAACGCACCCTTCACGGCGAGCGCCCGCCCCGGCGCGGTCGCCGGCACGTACTCGATCCAGATCCAGCAGCTGGCGACCGCGACTACGCTACGCAGCGGCAGTGCGCTCGGTGCGGACATCGATCCCACTGCGCCGCTGGCCGACGTGAACTTCCGCTCCAGCATCACGGCTGGTACCTTCACCATCAATGGCGTAGCGATCACCGTCGATCCCACCAGCGACACCCTGAACGACGTGATCGCACGGATCAATGCGAGTGGCGCCGGAGTCACCGCCAGCCTGGTCACGGTGGACGGCCGGACGCGCCTCGCGCTCACGGCCGATACCCCAGGCGGACCGCTCCAGGTCGGGATGATCGGCGACAGCTCCAACTTCCTCTCGGTCACGTCGCTTGCCGGGGCACCACGCAGCGGTGATACCGTCGTCGGGACGCGCAGTTTGACCGCCGTCAAGACGACGGTTCCCTTGAGCCAGGCGATGCTGGCGACGCCGGTGAGTGGTTCGGGGACGCTCACGATCAATGGCGTGGCGATCGCGTACGATACGGCGACCGACTCGCTGAGCACGATCCTCAACCGGATCAATGCCTCCAATGCCGGTGTCACTGCGAGCTACGACAGTACGAGCGACCGCATCGTCCTGACGGCCAAGACGACGGGGAGCCTGGCGATCACTGTCAGCGACACGGGGAACCTGGCCACGGCGCTCGGGCTGGCCAGCGGTCAGCTCCAGCTCGGGCAGAATGCCGTCTACAGCCTGGATGGCGGCACGACCTGGCAGTACAGCACCAGCAACACGATCAGCGACGCGATTCCGGGCGTCACCGTGACGCTCACCCGCACGACCACCAGTCCCTACACCTTCACGGTCGAGCCGGACAGCGAGTCAGCTATCGCTGCTGTCCGCAAGTTCGTCGATCAGTTCAATAGCGTGTTGAGCTTCATCGCTGACAAGACTGCCTACGACGCGACGACCAAGACCGCCGGCACGCTCATGGGCGACAGCGCGGTACGGACGGTCGAGTCGACATTGCGCCGGCTGGTGACGAGTCCGGCGATCAACGCTGGTGGGCGCTACCGCACGCTGGCCGATATCGGGATCAGCTTCGGCGCGGTCGGATCGGTTGTGGGAACGACCAACCAGCTCCAGGTGGACGAAAACAAGCTCCGGGCCGCCTTGCGCGAGAATCCAGACGCCGTGTTCGAGCTGCTCGGCGCGACGAGCCGGGCGACGCTGACGACGCCGGGTGATATCGCGCGCGTCTCGGGAACGCCGCGCCCACCAGCCAGTGGCCGGTACGTCATCGGTTCCGATGGCGCAGGTAACCTGACGGCCTCTTTCTACGATACGGCGAACCAACTGCTTTGGAGTGCGACGGGCACCATCGCGGCTGGTGGGACGAATGCGACCTTGATCCCCGGGCTGGTCTTGAGCGCGGCCAGTACCCTCACCGGCGCGACGAGCGAGATCACGGTGACACAACAGGAAGGAGTACTGACGCAACTCGGCCGCTACCTGAACGGCATCCTCGGACGCGATGGGCTGGTGCGGGCACGCGGCGACGCCTTCGAGCAGCAGCTGCGCGGCATCGATCAGCAGATCGATCGGTATCAACAACGGCTGGACGATCGCAAAGCGCAGTTGGTGCGGCAGTTCGCGACGTTGGAGCGCATGCTGGCGGAGATCCAGGCGCAGGGGACACAACTCCAGGGTCAGATCATCAAGATGCTGAGTTCGTGATGGGCGGGAAGGGGAAGGTGCGTCATGCCGGCGAATCCTTACCAGCGGTACCGGCAGGTGACGGTGGAAACGGCCTCGGTGGCCGAGCTGATGGTACTGCTCTACCGACGGGCCATCCAGGTGCTCGACGAGGCCGAGGAGGCGATCCACAGCCGGGACGTTCCACGAGCGCACGCGCGCCTGGTCTTCGCCCAGGAGATCGTGGCTGAACTCATGGCCAGCCTGAACCTGGAGGCGGGCGAGCTGGCCCAGCAGCTCCTGGCGATCTACGACTATCTCCAGCGGCGACTGGTCGAGGCGAATGTGCGCAAGGACCCGGCTATCGTGGCTGAGGTGCGAGCGTTCCTCTCCAGCCTGCTCGAGGCCTGGGAGGAGGTGGCGGCACGAGAGCGCGTGACCCGGCCCGCAGTCCCATTGGCCGCCAGCGCCTGAGAGGAGCGGGGATGTGGACGAGGCGAGCGTGCTGGAACTCGCGGCCCGCCTGCGCGATCTGACCGTCGCCCAGCTGGAGGCCGCGCGGGCTGGGGAGTGGGACGAGGCGCTGGCCCTCCTGGAGGAACGCGGGACGCTCGTGCAGCAACTCCAGGCGGTCGACCCGGCGCGCCTGAGCGCGGCCAGCCGCGAGGCGATCGCGAGGCTGCTCGAGGAGATGCAGGTGCTGGATCGAGAACTCGTCGGGAGGGTGGAGACGGCGCTCCAGGCGACGCGGGAGGCGCAGCAGGCAGTGGAACGGAACGATGCGGCGGCTCGCGGGTACCGGCGGGCGCTCGGCACGGCCGGTGAAGGCGAGTTGGTCGATCGCGAGGCATGAGCGATGCGCGTCCGGTCTGGCTCGGTCTCGATCGCGATCGCTGTGCTGGGACTCCTCCTCGGGGTCTCCTGCGTCCGGGTGGAAATCCAGCGGACGCGAACTCCCGAGCTGGCTCAGTCGACTCCGACGGTCGTCCTGCGTGACGCCAAGGTCGCCAAGCCGACACCGGTGGCGCGGGCCGAGCGTCGCGGGCAGGCGAGCGAGGGAGTCTGGCGAACACTGTTCCGGTACCGCATGCCGCCGGCGACGGCGCTCGAGATCGCGCGGCTGGGGATCACAGTGACGGTGGTCGAGGTGGCCTCGGTCGTGGACGAGCGGGGCTGGTACTGGCCCGTGCCAACCGATGCGGCTGCGCACCTGGTGGGGACGGCCAATCCGGGCGAGCCGGGCAACATCGCGATCACGGGACACGTCGATACCGAACGGGGTCCCGGTGTCTTTTGGCGCTTGCTGGACATCCGTCCTGGTGACGAGATCACGGTCTGGAGTGCGGCGGGAACCTTCGTCTACCGGGTGGTGGACGTGCAGACGGTCGCGCAGAGCGAGCGCGCGGTGCTGCGGCAGACGGACCGTGAGACCCTGACGCTTCTCACGTGTATCCCCGATGGTCGGTACGAGCGGCGGCTGGTCGTGCGCGCCGAGCCGGTGCGGCCAGCGGTGGCTACCCGCTGAGCCGGCGCGGCTCCCCGAGCGGCGAGGCGGTCAGCAGTCTGCACGGGGACACTGTCGGTACTGGCTGATGCGCGCGTGGGGCGAGGGATGCCCTGCTGCATTCGACAGGCGCCGCTCCGGGCAGCGTGGCCACATGGACGCCGGCGAACGTCCCCGTGTGGATCACGCGACCACGGTAACCAGACCGACCGCGGTCGGGTTTGCCGGCCGCAGCGGGCCGGGGGGTCAGGCACCGCCTGACCCCTCCAGGCTGTGGCCGTACCGCTGCACCGTCGCGCACCCGTGTCCTACCAGGAAAACCTGCCCACCTCATAGGGGCGACGCGCTGTGTCGCCAGCCGGGTCACCGGCGCGGCGACCTGGGTGGCAACCATTCTCACAGCCATTTCGCACAGCAGCGTGGGTGTTCGCCCGCGCCGCCTGTGCCGGCCCGGCGGGCCGGCGGGTCAGGCACCGCCTGACCCCTACAGGACGGGGGATACGGCCCCACCGTTGGAGGTATCGGTCGCACCGGCGACGTGCTGGCCCATCGGTGTAGGGGCGAGGCGTTGCCTCGCCCGCGGCGCCAGCGGCGCGGCAGATTGCCGTGGCGTGTATCGACCACGTGCACGATGTCACCGGTGCCGGGACGACCGCCCTACGACGGTATTGCCGGCCCTCCCGGGCCGGCGGGTCAGGCACCGCCTGACCCCTACACATGGGGGCTGCACCGCCCCACCGAGGCAGGTCGAGGGTCCACCGCTGATCCACCACCCACCCCATGTAGGGGCGAGGCAACGCCTCGCCCGCCGCGCCTGCGGTGCGGCAGATTCCCGCAGCGTCCATCGACCACGTCCACGTCCGCACCGGTACCGTGACCATCGCTCCACGACAGCATTCCTGGCCCTACCGGGCGGGCGGGTCGGGCACCCGTTAATCCCTACCAATGGGGGCAGTGGCGCCGTACCGTGGCGCACACGTGCTCCACTGGGGATGCGCCGCCCCACCATGTAGGGGCGAGGCGTTGCCTCGCCCGCCGCGCCTGCAGCGCGGCACATTTCCCGGGGACGTCGCGGTGGCCTCGGCTAATCGGGCGCCACCGTCATCGTCGCACCTCAGGATGATTGCCGGACCCCTCCAGGGGTGTAGGGCTGTCCTCCTGCGGCCGACATGCACTGCACCGGGGACGGGCCGCTCCGCCCCGGTGGGGACGATGCGCTGGGGCGACCGTTGCGCGACGGGCGCCGCTCCGTGGCGCGCCACTGCTGTACGACGCTTGCGATCGCGCGTGGTCGAGCGGCGTGCTGATCTCAGCGCGTCACCGCAGCCTCGGGCCCCTGAGGGGTGACCGGGTGTTCGATCGGGAAGGGTGCGCGACAGACGGTTGGGGTAGCCCCTGGCTCAGCGGTGGTCGATCGTCGCGAGCACGCCGGTCAAGCGTTGGACTTGTGGGTTGGCGCGGTCGAAGCCGTCCGGTGCGCGGACAACGATCACCCAGGGACGCCCCTGGCCGTCCCGATAGTGATAGGCGCGGATGCGACCATTTGGGTCGAGCTGGTAGACCTCGGCCTCGTACTGGTTGCCGATGACGAGCGAGCCCTGAGGCGTGCCGTCGAGGAAGTCGGGGCGGGGTGCGTACTCGGAGTCGAGGCGCAGGATCTCCATCCAGATCCCCCCGGGTGGGATACCGTCGAGGCTCTTCGTGTTGAACCAGTCAGCGACCACCTCGGGGCTCGGACTGTTCTGGACCATCAGTTCGCTCATCACGATCCAGTAGCAGTGACAGGAGCGGAGATTGTATTCTGGAGCCTCCGGTGTGGTGATGACGAGCCAGTGCGGCGGGTGCTGGAAGCGGATGTAACCGGGGTCCTCGTAGGTCGGCCAGTCCGGGATGACGACTGGGCCGGGTGTGGGTTCCGGCTGCGGAGTGGGCGTCACGGCCCGCGGCGCGACCGGTGCAGCGGTGGGTGTCTCGCGCGGAGCGGCCTGCATGGTCGGCGTGCTCGCCGAGCTGTCTGCTGGCGGGGTGATGATCTGTCCCTGCCCACGTTGCGGGGTCGGTGTCGCGGTGCTGAGGAGACCGTACTGAAAGGCGAGATAGCCGATGAGACCTCCGCCGCCCACTGCGAGGACGAGGAGCAGGAGACCGAGGCAACCGAAGCCGATCAACTGTACTGGGGAACGGCGACGCTCCATGGCGTGCTCTCCTCGCTCAGCTCGGGTGCTGGATGCTGGCAACGATCTGGCCGAGCATGGCCAAGTGCTCCATATCTTGCTCGAACGGCGTGCCGAAATAGGCGATCAGGCACCACTGCCGACCCCGGTCGTCCTGGTAGAGATAGGTGATGACCTGCCCGCTGGGCCAGTCGGTATAGGGGGCGCTGAAGTAGAGCTGCGCGTGGTAGCGCCCGCCGACGATGTCTTCACCATCGGGCGGGCGACCGAAGTCGGGTGGCTGGTCGGCGTAGGGGGGCGCGACGATGAAGAGATCGACGACCATTTCCCCGGCCGGTACCTCGTGTGCGGCACCCGATCCGGGCGGAGCCCAGGCGATCCGTCCGCTCGGCAGTTGGCCGGGATCGAACGTCACGAGCGTGACGTTGCAACAGATCTTTTCTTCATAAAAGAAGTTCCAGCCACCGGGAACCGCTAGGCGCACCTGGCCGGAGGGGTCGTCGAACCACCGCCAACCAGCAGGCAGCCCAGCGCTCGACTGACCGGTGCTGGAGGACGGCGTGCCCCGCGGCGCGGGCTGGACCGCAGTTGCCGGGGTGAGCGAGCCGGATCCGACCGTCGCGGTGCGGGCTGGCCGAGCAGCGGGCGTGCTCATGGCGATCTGGGGCGTCGGTGTCGCGCGGGTGACCGTGAGGAACGCGTAGGTTCCGACGGCGGCGACCAGGCAGACACAGGCCAGGACGAGTGCACCGCCACAACCGATCAGGACCCACCGCCAGGGAAAGCCGCCACTGTCGCCGGCTGGCTCGCCCGAGTAGACGAGCGGTCGGTCGGGCGGAGCAGGTTCGGTCAGGCGCGGCTCCTCGTCCATCGTCCACCCCCTTAGCGGGTTCTCCTGCCGTGCGGGTCGGCTTCTTGCTGCGCGAGCCTACCGGTGCGAGCGTGAACCAGCGCACCGAAGAGAGGGCGTCTCGCCCTCATTTTCGGCCCGAGCAGTCTGCCTGTCAAGGAGGGACTCTACCGGAAACCAGATGGCAGGGAACGAGCGTGCTCGAAAAGCGAGAGTACTCCGCGGGCACGCTGAGGCCTCGATCACTCGAGTTGGGGGTCCGGTCACGAGGGATCGAGCCTGGTCGGTGACGCCACGCGGTGTTTCGTGCGTGTGGGAGTAAGAGTGCGAGCGTTTCCCAGGTCGCAGCCATTCGTGCGAGCTGGGTGGGTATGCGGGGGGGGCGGCCAGTGACCCGGGTCATCGACATGGCGTGTCGCTCGATCGGCGCTGTGGCGTGCTGACGAGTGAGGCGTTCTCCCACCTCGGGTGGAGTCGATCGTCTTCGCGTCACTATAGAGGATGACTGGCCCTGCTGGGCCGGCGGCTCGGGCACGCCCGACCCCTACGGTGCCGGGGTACCACCCGACCGTGGCTCACAAATGCCCGACCGAGGATGTGTTGCGCGAACAAGTCGGGGCGACCCGTGCGTCGCCCGCTGCGCCTTTCGGCGCGGCACACCCAGGCGGCGTGTATCGGCCGCATCCGCGATCCGGACGGCAGAATCGGCATCGCCCCGCCACAGGATTGCCAGCCCTCTGAGCCAGCGGGTCGGGCAGCGCCCGACCCCTACAGGGGGAAGGGGACCTCCTAACGCGGCCGACATGCATTGCACCGGGCGGCGTCGCCCACGCTGTGTAGGGGCGAGGCGCCGCCTCGCCCGGCGCGCTGCAGGCGCGGCACACCCACGCGGCCTAGATCGGCCACGTTCACGTTCCGGACGGCTCGATGGATACGCGTCGGAGGAAGGCGCGTCGGAAGAGCTGGGCCGGGTTGCGCGCACGTCGTCGGTGGCCCGCATTCCCGTGCCGGTTCGAGCGTGGGTATCATCATGCCGGAGGAGCCCGCGGCTGGCTGGTCGCGGATGTCCCGGCAGGGAGACCCGAGTGAGCGAGTGCCTCCGACGATCGCGGGCCTGGTCGATACTCGTGGCCGGTGCACTCGGCTGGAGTCTCGTGACCTGCTGGTTGGTGGCCTAGTCGGTACCGGCCCATGATGCGCAACGGCATCTCCTGGCGCACGGGGACCATGCGCCTGTGGAAGCACGCTGGCACGCGTCTCCGCACGAGCTTGCGTTCCCGATGGGAGGGATGACGGTCCTGGTTCTGTGGTGCCCAGTGGCCGGCGTCCTGCTCGCTTGGCTGTGGAGACATGTTCTCGCGGTGCGTCTCTTTGCGCTCGGCACCCGCGAACCCGTTCTGTGCGTCCGGCCGCGCGCGCCGGACCCGTTCCCGAACGCCCCGTCACTGTTCGCTTCCTGCTGCCTCCGCAATTGATCCTCCCGCCGAGGAGTCACGGGCGGCCGTAACGGTCTCCATTCGGCGTGGTTCGATCGAGCGGGAGGAGCCCACACGATGATGCGCTTTGCTCCATTATTGCTGGCCCGGCGCTGGACCCGCCGTGGCCTGTTTCCGGTGATGACTGGGAGCGTGCTCCTGGCGGTGGCCTGCAGTCGGCGACCGGTCGCACCCACCCCGAGTCCGCAAACGGCTGCGGAGCCGACGGTCACGGTGCTGCCGACTCGATCAAGCGGATCAGCAGCCGGTCCGATCCGGGAGTACACCATCGAGGCGGTGGAGGCGGAAATCGAACTCGCTGGTCGGCGGGTGCGCACGTTCACCTATGGAGGTCAGGTTCCGGGTCCGGAGCTGCGTGTTCGGGAGGGCGAGACGCTGCGCGTCCTGCTGGAGAACCGGCTCCCTGAGCCGACGACGATCCACTGGCACGGTATCCCGGTCCCCAATGCGATGGACGGGGTGCCGGAGGTCACGCAGCCAGCGGTTCCGCCTGGAGAGCGCTACCTCTACGAGTTCCCTGTGCCGGTGGCTGGCACGTACTTTTACCACACCCATGTTGGTGTCCAGCTCGATCGGGGGTTGGTGGGTGCACTCATCGTCGAGCCAGGGCACGAGGAACTAGCCTATGACCGCGAGGTGGTGCTGGTGCTCGACGACTGGCTGGATGGGATCGCCGGGACACCGGAGGAAGTGCTGCGGCAGCTGGTCGGTGCTGGCCACGGTGGACACGGCATGGGACATGGGGCGATGCCGGGTGGAAGCATGCCTGGCATGGGAACGATGCCCGGAATGACCGGAACGAGCGGTGAGCCGCCCGAGGTCGAACCGGATCTCGTCTATCCGTTGTACGTGGTCAATGGGCGTCCACTGGAGCATCCCTTCGAGTTCGTCGGCAAGCGCGGGGATCTCCTCCGGCTGCGGCTCGTCAACGCGGCATCAGCGATTATCTTCCGCGTCGCGCTCGCTGGACATCGCTTCACCGTCGTGCAGGCCGATGGACAGCCGATCGAGCCGCTCGAAGGGGACGCTCTGCGGATCGGGATGGGTGAGCGGTACGATCTCCTCGTCCGCTTGGACAATCCTGGCATCTGGCCGCTCGTGGCCTGGGCCGAAGGGACGGATCGTGCAGCGCAGGCGGTACTGCGCTACGAGGGGGCGAGCGGCCAAGTGCCGGCGAGGGTGACGCGACCGCGGGAATTGTCGGGGGAGCTCGTGCACGGGCTGCGCTGTCGGGCGCGCTCGGCGGGGACGGAGTTCGTTCCCGATGTCGAGCGGCCGATCGTGCTCGGTGGCGGGATGGGTCAGTATGTCTGGACGATCGATGGGCAAGCCTATCCTGCTGCGGAGCCGATCCGGGTGCGGCGAGGCCAGCGGGTACGCTTCCGGTTGCAGAACATGACGACGATGCCGCATCCCATGCACCTGCACGGTCACTTCTTCCGCGTGGGCGAGAGCGCGACGGCCCCGGTGCGGGATACCGTGCTCGTCGATCCGATGCGGGAAGTAGTGATGGACTGGATCGCGGAGAACCCGGGTCGGTGGGCGTTCCACTGCCATCACCTCTACCACCAGGAAACCGGAATGATGCGGATCGTCGAGGTCACCTGAGTAGAACAGCCGGCGCGGAGGATACCGCGCCGGCTCCCGCTCGTTCCTCCTGGCGGGCTCGCACGTTCGACGGCCGAGAGGTTCCGACACCCGTCAAACGAAGCAGTTGTCCGGATCCATGCGACCACCCGGAACGATGGAGACGGCCCCATCGATCGGGATCGCGGCACCAGTGAGGTAGCCAGCCTCCGGACTGGCCAGGTAGACCACGAGACTCGCAATTTCCTCCGGAGTCCCAGCACGCAGCGCGGGGATAGTCGGGGCCAGCCTGGCGATCCGCTCGTCTGGCCAGAGAGCTGCCAGCTTGGGGGTGAGGACGAAGCCGGGCAGAATGGCGTTGACCGTGATGCCGTGTTGGGCGACCTCGGTGGCCAGGTGGCGGGTGAAGCCGTAGAGCGCTTCCTTGGTGGCCACATACGGCGTCCCGTGCAGGACACTGGCGCGAATGGCAGCGATGTTGGACACGTTGATGATGCGCCCGAACTTGCGCCGACGCATGTCGCGGACAGCCGCTCGGCTGAGGTAGAAGGGAGCGTGGACATTGACGGCGACGCTCCGCTGCCACTCTTCGGTCGGGATTTCGTCGGGACGATAGGCACGGGAATGATACTCGGCTTTGTTGACGAGGATATCGATCTTACCGAACCGTTCGATGACGCGGGCGACGAGCTGGTCGGCCTGCTCCGGATCGGCGACATCGGCTGGCAGCGCTTCGGCAACCAGGCCGAGGGCGCGGATCATGCTGGCCGTCGCTTCCGCGTCTTCCAGTGCGAGATCGTTCACAGCCACCTGAGCGCCAGCTTGTGCCAGGACTCGTGCGATCGCTGCGCCGAGTCCCCCACGTTCCCCTCCGCCGGCACCGGTCACCAATGCGACGAGCCCACTGAGATCGCAGAGTTGTCCGAACATCATCATCACGATCGGCTCCTTTCCCGTGAGAGTTCGTCGTGCCCACTGCTGGACGACACGTCAGTCTCCGGTATCCTTGCCGCTCCGTCGCTTCAGTTCAGCGAAGTCGCCGATGCCGTTGGAGACACCGCGATCGACTGGGATCGCCGCACCGGAAATCGCCGTCATGTTGGGGTGGCACAGATAGGCGACGATCCAGCCCAGTTCCTCCTCGGGGTGGATCGCGCGATGCGGGCCTTCACCTTGGACCCAGTCGGGGCGCAGACGCAACACGCGCGGGTTGAGGAGACCGGTCGGCATCAGCGCGTTGACTGTGATGCCATACTGGGCGACCTCGTAGGCCATCTGCCGGGTGAGCCCGAGCAGCCCCGTCTTCGCGGTGGTGTAGGTGACGCCGCCGACGAAGCCGGTACGGACAGCGGCGAAGGAGGAAATGTTGACGATGCGGCCGAAGCGCTGGGGAATCATGTAACGGAGCGCAGCACGACTCATGTAGAAGGGGCCATCGAGGTCGACGGCGAGCTGGTGGTGCCAAATCTCGTTGGGGAGGCGCTCGACCGCTGGGATGAGACCACTGATCGCCGCGTTGTTGACGAGAATGTCGATCCGACCGAAATGGCGGACGACTTCATCGACCATCCGATCGGCGTCGTTCGGGTCGGAGACATCGCCGACGACAGCGATCGCCTCGCGACCAAGCTGGCGGATCTGCTCGACAGTAGCCATGGCGAATTCTTCCGAAATGTCGTTCACGGCGATGCGGGCACCGCGCCGGGCGAGTTGGCGGGCGATCCCAGCTCCGCCGCCACCGTCCTCGCCGCGTCCCGCTCCAGTGACGAGGGCGACCATTCCCGCGAGCCATCGTTCTTCGACCATGATCCACGTGCTCCTTTCTCTTTACCCGATGCGTTCTCGATCGGACTCGAGTGGTCCGTGCTCAGATGGCGGAGTGGAGAGTCCAGCGCGTCAGCGAGAATTCGGTCGACGGGTCGACTCGCCAGGAGGTCGGGAGCATGCTGGGTTGTGTTGGCGTGGTTGCGGGAGAGCATGCTCCCTCGTTCTCTGCTCGATGCCCCGGTTGGATCGGCTGCGCCAGGACAGCGCTGATCGCGGTCACGCCACAGAGTTGGTACGGCGGGGAATGGGAAGATCGTTGCTGAGTGGCTCGCGGTCGGACTCCCCCGCTTGCCGTGTCTCGAACTGAGCAGCATCCGCTTCCGCTCTTCTCGTGACTGCTCTGACGAGCCGACGCTGGAAACACGCTGGTTCGCCGAGAATGAATTTCGTCCTGAAGTGTAGCGACAGGAGCGGCGACGGCGCAAGTGAGCCGGAATGGTAGTCGCGGATGCGGCAGATCGCCTGCCGAAGAGCCTGGGGACCAGGAGATCGAGCCCGAGGTCGTTCCAAGCGACGACGGAGCGGTCCTGGTCGTCGATCCGGTGCCGGAGCAGAGAGCGATGGGGGAGGGCTGTCGTGCGAGAAACAGCATGAGGCTGAGTCGATCGCGAGACGGTCCAAGGCGAACGAGCGCGTTGCGTCGAAAAGGACGGGTGCCCGGTCGAGCGCTGGGTGAGCACCCGCAGGATGTATCCCGGAGACGACGGAACCGTTCAACCCTGGCACGAGGAGGACGCGGGCAGCGAGGGCGACCGCGAACGTTCAAGGGATCTCTGGGGACTGACGATCGCCGAGCGCTCCGGCCAGGACATGGGACGCTGGGCATAGCACCAGGCAGGCAGCTGGTAGTGCGAGGGTCGAACCGAAGAGCCTGGCGGTGGCCTGTATCGGGCGCTGGCGGGCGACAAGAGCGGACGACGAACCAGTTGGTCGGCGACCAGAACGATGGCCAGCGTGTTGGGGCGCATGGAGACGGTCGTGTACCAGCGTTCCTGCTCGGTGCTGCGGAGCGCTCGCTGCGACCGGTCCGGGTCTCGTTCAGCGGCAACGGTCCACGAAAAGAGGTCGAGCAGGAGCGAGCTGGCTCGCTCACCGGGCACGCTGTCGCCGACGACCGGTGCACGATCGCAGAACGATACCCGACTCGCCGAATGGCGGTAGACCACTGCCCGCGCTGGCAGCGAGGGATCGGGGGCGTCGCGTCCGCTGCGGCAGTGCAGGTGGTGCCTGGTCGGGTGGCGCTGGCGGGAGAAGGACGCGTGTCGTGCTGTCGTCCATCGTTGACAGGGAGTCGAAGATCACTTACTATCCTGGAGAAAGCACTGGGGGTTCGCATGGAGACACAACTGATCGTCCGTGTCCGCGAGCGACGACGGTCCTGTGGACTCAGCCAGCAACAGTTGGCGGAGCGAGCGGGGATCAGTCGGCAGACGCTGGTGGCGATCGAGGCGGGTCGGCTGACGCCGAGTGTGGCGGTCGCGCTGCGGCTGGCTCGCGCACTCGGCTGTGCGGTCGAAGAGCTTTTCAGCTTCGCGGAACCGCCGCTGCTCGAGGCACAGCTGGCGCTCAGTGAGCGCTGGACAGTACCGATCCCCTCGCGCGTGCGCCTGGGGCGTGTCGGCGAGACGTTCGTCGCCTGGCCGGTCCGGGACGATACCGGTGAGGCCGAAGGAATGATTCGAGAGCGCGCGGGTGAGCGCGTCACGGTGGAGCCGCTCGTCGATCCAGCGACGCTGGAACGGAGCCTCGTCCTGGCTGGCTGCGACCCGGCGCTGGCGATGCTGGCTGCTCACCTCAAGCGCTGGCATCGGGATCTCCGCGTTGTCTGGGTGCCGCTCGGGAGTCGGACGGCGCTCCAGGCCCTGGCACGAGGGTGGGTGCACATTGCGGGCACGCATCTCTGGGATCCGGATACCGGCGAATTCAATCTTTCGGAAGTACGGCATCAACTCGTCGGCCGGCCAGTCGCGGTCGTCACGCTGTCCCGCTGGGTGGAAGGCCTGGGGTTAGCCCCAGGTAACCCGAAACGTATTCGCTCGGTCGGCGATCTCGTCAAGCCGGGCGTATCGATCGTGAACCGGGAGCTGGGTTCCGGCAGCCGTATCGTGCTCGATCGCTTCCTGGCCCAGGAAGCGATCGAGCCTGCCATGCTGCGTGGCTACGAGCGTGAGCTTGCTGGACACCGGGCAGTGGCGGAAGCTGTGGCGAACGGGCTGGCTGATGCTGGGCCAATCGTGTACCCGGTCGCGCGGGCGCACGGACTGGATTTCGTGCCGTTGCTCGAGGAACGCTACGACCTCGTTGTCCCCCTGAGCGTTCTCGATTGGTCACCGGTGCGCGATCTCCTCGAGCTTCTGACCTCGCGTCCGGTGCGGCGCGAGCTGGAGGCGAGCGGCTACGCCGTGCAGGAGAGCGGCACGATCGTCGCCACGTTCGGTCAGCGCTGACGGCTTACCGGCGAAGGAGGAGCAGTGCGGTTCGAGCGGTGGAGTGCACGACGGGCGTTGTTGCTCGTTCTCGTTCTCGCCAGCCTGGTGAGCTGCGAAGGCCGCTCGACCCCTGCAGCGGAACGTGCGTCGAGTACCATGCGTTCGACGGAAGGCGAGAGCGCTCAGTTGGTCGTCTTCGCGGCCTCGTCGTTGCTGGGGCCCTTCGAGCAGCTCGGAGAAGCGTTCCGGTCTCGCCACCCGTCGGTCGCGGTCTCCTTCAACTTCGCAGGCTCGGCACAGCTGGTCGCGCAGCTGGAGCAGGGCGCTCTCGCCGATGTCGCGGCTTTCGCTGATCCCGACAATATGCGGCGCGCCCAGGCGGCTGGTCTGATTCGCGGCGAGCCGGTCGTCTTCGCTCGGAACCGGCTCGCTCTCGTCGTACCAGCGAGCAACCCGGCTGGGATCGAGCGTTTGGCAGACCTGGCGCGCCCCGGTGTGAAGGTGGTCCTTGCGCACGAGAATGTCCCGGCCGGGCGGTATGCTCGGACAATGCTGACTCGTGCCAGCCAGCGACCGGACTATGGTCCGGACTTCGCCCAGCGGGTGCTCGCCAATGTCGTGTCGCAGGAAGTGAACGTCAAGCAGGTCTTGGCCAAAGTCGCGCTCGGCGAGGCAGATGTTGGCATCGTCTACGTCACCGACATCGAGGCTGCTGGCCCCAGCGTCCGGGCTCTCGAGATCCCGAGCGACCTGAACGTGATCGCCTGTTATCCGATCGCCGTGGCAGCGGCGAGCCAGCAGCCAGCGCTGGCGGAAGAGTTTATCGCGCTCGTTCGTTCGGAAACCGGCCAACAGCTCCTCGCCCAGTACGGTTTCGAGCCGGTGAGCAGAAACCTGAGCGAGCCAGGGAGTTGCGGATGACGCGTGTCGTGGAGACAGTCCGGTTGAGTGGAGGCGCAGTGCGGCGTGGTGCGGCAGGCTGGGTGAATCCGGGCCGTCTCTTTCTCCTGGTCCCGGTCGTTGTCTCGCTCGGCTTCTTGATCGCGCCGCTCGTCGCGCTGCTCGTCCGCGCGCTCGGTATCGGCGACGTGGTTCGGTACGCGCGCGACCCGTTCTTTCTCGATGCCCTCCGCCTCACGCTCTTGACCAGTCTGGCGACGGTTGGCCTGGCGCTCCTCTTCGGGACACCGGTCGCCTGGATCCTGGCGCGCTGGACCTTTCCTGGCCGTCGACTGATCGAAGTCGCGGTCGGTCTGCCGATCGTGCTGCCGCCGATCGTGGCGGGCGTAGCGTTGCTCATGTTGTTCGGGCGCATGGGGTTGCTCGGGCGGTACTTGGATCCCTTCGGGATCCAGATCCCGTTCACGACGCTGGCAGTGGTGATCGCGCAACTGTTCACGGCGACCCCCTTCTACATCCGGACAGCACTGGAAGGGTTCGCCAGCGTTCCAGCGAACCTGGAAGAAGCAGCGCTGGTGGACGGGTGCAGCCAGCTGCAAGCGTTCCGCTCGGTTACCTTCCCGCTCGCCTTGCCCGCGCTCGTCAGCGGGCTCACGCTGTGCTGGGCCAAAGCGGTCTCGGAGTTCGGGGCGACGCTGCTCTTCGCGGGGAACTTCCGCGGGCGGACGCAGACCTTGTCGCTCGCGATTTGGACGGCGATGGAGGTGGATCTGTGGGAGGCGGTCGCAATAGCCGCCATGCTGCTGCTCGTCAGTCTGCTGATCTTCCTGCTGGTGGAGAGGCTACCGAGGGCGCGGCAGCTGTCTTGACGCGGTGCGTCGTGCTCGGCATCGGCGATGTGGCCTCAGCGGTGGCGCACCGGTTGTGGACGGCGGGATCGCTGGTCGTGATCGTCAGTGAACCGTGGCCGACGGTTACCCGTCGCGGCATGGCTTTCGCCGATGCCGTGTTCGATGGCTACGCGGTCCTCGAGGGGGTGGTCGCCCGACGGGTCGAGACGAAGGGAGAGGTGGAGGCGCTCTGGGAGGAGAGACGTGCTATCCCGATCCTGGTGCGCCGAGACCCGCTCGAGGCGGTCGAGGAACTCGCTCCTCGGGTCCTCGTGGATGCGCGGATGCGCAAGCATGCTGCGGTGCAGCCGCACCTGTGCGGGCGTGCTCGGCTCACGGTCGGCTTGGGGCCCGGTTTCGTCGCCGGTGAGCAGGTCGACGTGGCGATCGAGACGAGCTGGGAGGAGCTGGGCCGGATTCGTTGGGAGGGAGCGAACCGGCCGCTCGCGGGTGAGCCGCGGGCGATCGCCGGGGTGCAGCGCGAGCGGTACGTCTATGCGCCGATGAGCGGTCTCTGGCGGACGGAGCGGCAACTCGGCGAATCGGTCGTGGCTGGAGAGCCGGTGGCGCGCCTGGTCGGGGCGAACGGTGAAGAGGTGGGCATCGCGGCACCGATCGCTGGGCTGATCCGCGGGCTCACCCGGGATGGTGTACCGGTGGAGCAGGGAACGAAGGTCCTCGAGATCGATCCGCGAGGGCTGGGCGGGCAGTGGCGGGGAATCGGTGAACGGCCGCGTCGGATCGCGGAAGGGGTGGTCGAGGCTGTCCAGCTGGCGGAGACCGCACTGAGGAGTGGGTAGCTACTCGGGTACCGCCTGCTTTGTCCGACAGTCCGTGTCGCACAGAGGGCGAGGAACAGTAACCCTTCGACGAGCGGGGTTGTCCACCACCGGTGATGCCTGTCCGCGCTGGGAAGCGGCTGAGTGCCTCTCGCCTCGTCGGAATCGAGCGGTGCGTGGCGGACCGGTCCAGGTAGGCCGGCACATCCCGTCATGGCCAGGCAACAGCCACCGGAGTCTGTCCGATAACCGTGGAGCGTGCGCGGACGGGAATGCCGGGCCGAGGGCCCAGCGGGCGACGCAGCGCGTTGCCCCTACAACGTTGGGCGGATCGTCCGTTCGGGTGCCGCCCGGCCACGGTTCAGTGGGACGCCCCGGCTCGGAAGGGGTCAGGCGGTGCCTGACCCGCCGGCCCGTCAGGGCAGGGAATGCCGACGTGGGGCGATGGTCACGGCGCCGGTGGGATCGTGGACGTAGTCGATGCACGCCAGGGGAATCAGCCGCGCCGCAAGCGCGGCGGGCGAGGCAGCGCCTCGCCCCTACAAGGGGTGGGCGGTGTGTCGCCGGTGCGGCATTGGTGCGGCACGGGTTGGCGCCACCGTCCCTGTCCTGTAGGGGTCAGGCGGTGCCTGACCCGCCGGCCCGGAGGGTCGGCCGACCCACGCCGATGGTCGCGGCAGTGCGGTTGCCGATCCCCGTGCGGACGGTCGGGCACGATGCATGACCGCGCCGCAGGCGCGGCGGGCGAGGCAGCGCCTCGCCCCTCCATGATGCGGCGCTGCATCACCGGTGCGACCGATACCGGCCACCGGTCGGTATCACCGGCCTCCCTGGCCCACCAGGGCCGGGGACGGGGGTCCTGCGCTGTGACCAAAACAGCGTCATGGATGAGCGAGCGCAACACGCCGCTGACTAGCGTCGCGATTTACGCGTTCGCACGGATACTCCGCAGCCGGCGGTTCCGAATGAGAATCGGGTGCGCCGTGCTGCTCTGACGATGCTGTTGGGCGGCCTTGCGATGAAGCAGCAGGATCATGAAGCGCACTGGGACGAGTGCGAGCACGATGATGCGCGTGTGAGCGTCTCGGCGGATCGCTGGTGCGGTGAGGACGAGCGCCCTCGTGCTGCCCGAGCGAGCGACGCGGCGCTGTGGGGCGCGCCAAAGGTGCTGACGGGGCACGCACTGTCCCCTGCATACGGTGCGATCGTTCGAGCGACTTGCGCGGAACGAGACGATCGCGTTCACTTGCGGCAGGATGAGCCGGTACGAATCCCATCGTCGGTCAACGTCACCGTGGAGCGTGGGCTCGATGCAGGCGATCGAACAGCGGGAACGTCTCCTGACAGCCGAGGATCTCGAGGGACTCCCCGAACAGCCGGGAGTTCGGTACGAGCTGGACGAAGGGAAGCTGGTGGAGATGCCGGGCGCTGGGGGAATCCATGCGGCGATCGTCGTGCGGCTCGTCTTGCTGCTCCACCAGTTCGTCACGAGCCGGCGGCTCGGTTTCGTGTTCGGGGACGGTCTCGGCTACATTCTCCGTCGGAATCCGGACACGGTGCGGATTCCGGACGTATCGGTGGTGCGGCGGGAGCGGGTACCGGCGGCGGGGATCCCGGAAGGGTTCTGGCCGGGGGCGCCGGACTTGGCGGTAGAGATCGTCTCGCCGCACGACCGAGCGGAGGAGGTGCACGAGCGGGTGCGGGATTATCTCGGGGCGGGGGTGCGGCTGGTCTGGGTGCTCTGGCCGAAGAGCCGGACGGTGACGGTGTACTGGCCGGACGGGACGGCGCGCGAGCTCGGGCCGGACGAGAAACTGACTGGCGGTGACGTGCTCCCCGGTTTCGAAATGACGGTCAGTGATCTCTTCCTGGTCTCCCCGGAAGCGTCTTCCGGGGAATGATCGCGCCGAGGCAGGAGTACTCCTCGGCAGGAGGCGGTCACCGGCGCGTCTCCACCGAGCGTGCGCGCGGTGTCCTTCGCGCTCTGCGTCAGATCGTGGATGTCTCTTGCCTGCCGATCGGCACGAGGAGGAGCGGAATGGTGACCCGCTCGAGGAGGCGGGCGGCCACGCTCCCAGCCAGCCAGCCGGGAAGGCCGGCTCGACCATGCGTCGTCATGACCACGAGGTCGACATCGGTCGCGAGTGCGGCGAGTTCCGCGACCACATCGCCTTGCCGGACGACCACCGTGACCGGGAGGCCGGCGGGTGCAGTGGCAGCGAGGTGCTGGAGATCCTGCTCGGCGTGCTGGCGCTCGAGTTCGAGGAGCGCAGCGGTGGCCGTGGGGAGAAAGACGGCGGGAGCACTCTCGCTGAAGCTGAGATGCTCGAGTGTCGGTACGACGCGAGCCAGCGTCACTGTTGCGGCCAGGCATCGGGCCAGCTGCCAGGCGAACGGGAGGACATGCTCGCTCGCTGGTGAACCGTCGAGCGGAATGAGGAGATGCTGGGGTGTCTCGGGGAGGAGCGAGACGGAACGTTCCGTCGCACGCAGGACGAGCGTGGGACGCTCGGCCTGTTGGAGGACCTGCTGGGCGATTCGCCCGAAGAGCAAGCCGCGCAGGCCGCCTCGTCCATGCGTCGTGAGCGCGATGAGGTCAGCGCCCAAGGCTCGGGCCTGACGAGCGATCACGGTGGCGACAGCAGCGTTGTCGGCAGCGATCACCGCGATGCGACAGAAAACGCGCTGCTCGGCCAGTTCCCGGCTGATTCGGTCCAGATAACGGGCAGCGGCTTCGGCCGTCGCGAGGTGCGGCTGACCGTGGATCCGTTCGGGCGGGGACGGTTCGAGGACGTGGAGGAGAATCAGTTCGCGGCCGCACGCACGGACGAGTCCAGCGGCGACGGGGAGGATCTGCTCGGCCAGCGATGAGCCATCGAGGGGAACGAGGATGTGCGCCAACGGGATCTCGCTCATGCGCCACTTCCCGTGAATGTCGTCCAGAGCAGCCAGAGGTTGAGCCCGATGATGAGGAGAGCGAGGATGCTCGCCACCAGTGTCGTCGGTCGCCGGTTCACCAGTGCACCCATCAGTGCCCGATCGGCGGTGAAGAGAATCAGTGGGAGGAGCGCGAACGGGATGCCGAAGCTCAAGACGACCTGGCTGATCACGAGCGTGCGTGTGGGATCGAGCCCGAGCGCGATGGCGATGAGGGCCGGGAGCATGGTGATTCCCCGGCGGAGCCAGACGGGGATCGTCCGATGAAGGAAGCCTTGCATCACCACTTGACCGGCCATCGTGCCGACCGTGGAGGAGGAAAGGCCCGACGCGAGCAGTGAGAGCGCGAACGCGGTGCTGGCCAATGGTCCGAGCAATGGCTGCAACGTGCGGTGGGCCTCCTCGATCGTCCCGACGTCGGAGAGTCCGCGGGCATGAAAGGTCGAAGCTGCCATGATGAGCATGGCAGCATTGACGAGCCCAGCGATGCCCATGGCGATCACGACGTCGAGCACCTCGAAGCGGAAGATGCGCTGTGCTTCGGCCGGCGTGCGCGGCACGATACGATGCTGGGTGAGTGCCGAGTGCAAGTAGATGACATGCGGCATGACGGTCGCTCCGAGAATTCCGGTGGCCAGCAGCACGCTTTCCGGGCCGGCGAACTCCGGGATGAGCGCATGGCGAGCGATGGCGTTCCAGTCCGGTCGCTCGAGGACCGTTTCCACGACATAGCAGCCGGCGATGACACCGACGAGACTCGTGATCACCGCTTCGATCGGCCGGTGTCCGTAGCGCTCCAGCGCGAGGATGGCGAACGTCGTGATTCCCGTCAAGATGCCACCGATCAGCAGCGGAAAGTGGAAGAGGAGAGCGAACCCGAGCGCGGCACCGAGGAACTCGGCGAGGTCGGTCGCCATGGCGACCAGTTCGGCGACGATCCACATGAGCCAGACCACGGGACGGGGGAAGCGCTCCCGGCAGAGCTCAGCGAGGTTGCGGCCAGTGGCGATACCCAGCTTGGCGGAAAGCGACTGGATCAGCATCGCAGCGAGGTTGGCGGCCAGGATGACCCAGAGAAGGGTGTAGCCGAATTGAGCGCCGCTTTCGATATTGGTCGCGTAGTTGCCAGGATCGATGTACGCCACGCTGGCAACGAAAGCTGGACCGAGGTAAGGGAGAACGCTCGCGAGTCCACGCACGCGGAGCTGCCTGGATCGGCGGGCGATCGGGGCAGTGGACGATGGTTCGCTGGGCGGCTCGTTCACATCATACCCCTCCCGATTTTAGCCAATGCTAATGATACGGCGCTCGTTTTCGACGTGCCGAGAATGCTCCGTCGCTTTCCGGTTCCGCTCGGTGGTCGGGTCGGGCTCTCCGGGTGCCCGGTGAGGGAGGAGTCGAGCGAGCTCCTGCGCGGACATCGTGGAGTGATCGCTCACCCGTGATGGTTCGGGCAGTCCTGGCTCGCGCCGTCCAGCGAGGGATCGCGAGGGATCCGCGCGTGGTTGGTTCCTCCCTCAGCCGAAACGAGACAGGGTTTTTGGTCGAGCCGTTCGTCGACGACCGCGGGGGTGTCGTGCTCGCGTTCGGTCTGATCGGGCGCAGAGTGGCTCGGCCGGCGAGCGATCATGAGGAGGCGGGAGAAGGTGCTGGTGCTCGGGGCCAGCGGCGGAGGGGACCGTGTTGCTCATCTGGATGGACTGTCGCAACGGTCGGGGCACGAGTTCGCTCTCGGGTGGACAGCGGGTCTTCCGCGCGGATCGCACCGCCGAGAGGCTTCTGGCGGGACGATGGGTGGTATGCTCCGGATACTGGTCGTGCTGACGATCCGGCAGCGGAGACGGGATGGCACGCCGAGCAGGAGACTGGTTCGCGCAAGCAGCCCACGACCTCGAACTCGCCGAGCTGGCGGCGAAGCACGGTCGGCACGAATGGGCCTGCTTCGCCGCCCAGCAGGCAGCCGAAAAGGCGCTCAAGGCGCTCCATCTGCAGCTCGGACAGGCTGTCTGGGGACACGCCGTGACGCGACTTCTGGAAGAGCTTCCACTCGCCGTTCCGGAAGAGTTGCGCGACGCGGCTCGGCGGCTGGATGCCTATTACATCGCGCCACGGTACCCGGATGCCTTTCCGGAGGGACCACCAGCACGCTACTTCGGCCCGCAGCAGAGCGAGGAGGCGATCCGTCATGCCCGTGCGATCCTCGACTTCGTCCGTGCTGCGATGGCCTGACCGCGCGGCAGTGCTCGCTGCGGTCGAGCGGTGGGCGCGGGAACTAGAGTTGCCAGGGTTGGTCGCTGTCGGTGTGTTCGGCTCGTATGCACGTGGCGATTGGGGAGTCGGTAGCGACGTCGATCTCGTCGTGATCGTCGAGCGGTCAGCACGGCCCCCGATCGAGCGGCCGCTCGATCTGCCGCTCGAGAAACTGCCGGTGCCGGCGGAAGCGATCGTCTACACGCGGGAAGAATGGGAACGTTTGCCGGAGACCAGTCCGCACTTCGCAGCGGTCCTGGCACGCGAGGCGGTGTGGGTCTTTGGGCGGCCAGACCGGCTGGCAGGAAGCGGCCCGGAGGAAGCGTTGCCTCCTCCGGGCCGCGCTGATCAACGGACCGACGAGCTTCCCTGATCGAGCACGGTTCCGTCCTCGCGGACGAATGCCCACTCGTAATGGTCAGAATAGAGCACGAGCTTCAAGACGCCATAAGCGTTGTCGATGCGCACCTCGTCGCACGGTTCGTCGGCGGCGTGGACGTCGGCATCGTACACGTTCTTGCCGCCGGTACCGACGACGAAGTGACGGACACTGCCAGTGTTGCAGACCGAGTCGGCATTCTGGATCGCATACCGCTGGTAGTTGTGGTCGTGCCCAGCCAGGGAGAGATCGACGCCGTACTGGTCGAATAGGCGATAGAGATCACCCAGACTGGACTTGTATTGACCGTAATAGTTGCCAGTTGTCCAGTAGGGGTGATGGAGGAAGACGAGAACATTCTTGCCGCGGTTGGCTTGGAGCACGTTCTGGACGAACTGGTATTGGGGCGAACCAGCGCCGCAGCCGCCGACTTTGGAGCAGTTGGAGTTGATCGCGATCGCGATCCAATTGTTGCCGAGGTCGAAGACGTAGTAGCCCTTGCTGCGGTCACCGGCGAGCGCGCCGAAGTAGTCGTAGTATCCGCTCGCTCCGGATGTCTGGTACTCGTGGTTACCCGGTACCGGCTTGGTGAGCGTCTTGAGCTGGCCCCAGGTCGGATCGTAACTCTGCTGGAACTTGGCGAGGGCACCGTCTTCGTACTGGAGGTCACCGAGCGCCAGTACGTAGGCGGGTGCGAGGCGCTTGGCGAGTTCGGCGGTGTACTTGTGACGGCAGGCTGTTGCGGTGCCGTTATTGTTGTTCCAGCTCGAGGAGCCAGGATCGCAGGCGATATCCCCGACGGCGACGACCGTGGTGGCGCCGTTGGTGGTGGGTGGTGGTGTCGGTGTGGGCGTCGGCGTCGTGGTCGGTGCCGGAGTTGGTGTCGGACTCGGGGTCGGTGTCGGGGTGGGAGTGCTCATCTGCCCGTTCGCGCGCAGGACGTCGAGGTAGGCACCATAACCGGAGCTGGTTGCCCACTCTCGTGCCGATTCCTCTGGCAACTCGAGGTCAGCGATCAGGAGTGGATCGTGTTGGCGACGAGTCACGCAGTGAGTGCACGCGCCGAGACGACGCCCTAACAGGCATGCTACAACGAGAGCAGGAAAATGGATCGATGGCTCGGAGGGAGAACCGTGACGTCGGCGACCGTCTCGTCAGGCAAGGATCAGCGGAACGTGTGGCTCGGGCCACTGGCAGGCGCAGCGGTCCTGGCCGTGCTCTTCGTGGTGGCGACGCTCGTGCGGCGAAGTTCGTTCGCCGATGAAGCCCGTCCGGTGATGATCGGTCTCTCCAGTGCGGCAGCGGCGATCATCACGGTGCAGGGGGCGCGGACTGCTGCGGCGCGTCGCGGATGGCCAGGGATCATCGCGGGCGGAGCGATGATCGCGATGGGGCTCTACACGCTCGTGCACGTGCTCCGCTGAACACTGGTCGCGACCGATAGGCTCACTCCAGTTTGCCCCACACGCTGACACGCTCGATCCGGAGCGCGATCATCGACTGCGTTTCCAGTCGCATCGCTTGGTACTGCGGATAGCGCTGGCGCAGGAGTTCGACCGCACGCGCCTGTTCCGGAGATCCCGGCGCGAGGAGTTCCGCCCGCCCGCGAAGGAGCACCCAGCCAAGCTGCGTCCAGTCTTCGTCGTACCGGTCGACGACGAGAGCGGCGCGACCGGTTTCCTCGATATTGCGGACCCGCCGGAGCGTGCGACCCGGCTGCTTCGGCTTCTCGTCGATCGGCGTGTAGATCGTGTCGTCCGCGACGACATAGCAGACCGGGACGACGTGCGGTTCGCCACCGCGGCTCACCGTGGCCAGATGCCCGACCCGCTGCTGCTCGAGAAAGGTTCGCACGAGTGGGGGCAAGGTCACTGCCATGACCGGGTTCCTGGTCTCAGAACCGGAACGCAACGATCGCTGGCGGCACCGACTGCAGGAGCTGCGTCGCTCAGCGAGTCGCCCGTTGTACCGCGCGACACGTGCGCCCGCGGGCAATGGTAGCGGAAGAGAGCCCGAGGGGTCGTGACCGGGCTTGCCACGCCCATCCGACCGGGGCCAGAGTGGGTCTGGTGTCTCGCGTGGTTCCACCCGTCTTCCGTCGATCGCTCGGGAGTGCTGGTTCATCGCCGGTGCCAGGCGTTCCGGCATGACCGGTGTCGGTAAGCACGCACTCGTGCAGGGTCGCAGTACCCATCGACTCGATGGGCGCAAGGCGGTTGCCCATTGACGGGAGCGGTTCGTCATGTCACTTTCGCTGAGAGCGAGCGCTGAACGAGAGGAGCACGACGATGGAGCGGGTGGTGATCTATCCGGAGGAAATTCTGGAAGGTGCACCGATGCAGCAACGGGATCGCTCGGTGCGCGATCTCAAGCTCATCTACCCGGAGACGGGTTTCCGTGCAATGACGCTGTGTCTCGGCGTGGTGGAGATCGAACCCGGACACCACAGTCCCCTGCATCGACACAACTGCGAAGAGGTCTACTACGTCGTGCAAGGGATGGGCGAGTTGGAATCGGATGGGGTGCGCTACCCGCTGCGGCCAGGCTGCGCCGCACTGAACCGCCCGAACGTGCTGCATCGGGTGTTCAATACGGGAAGCGAAACACTCCGCCTCGTCGTGGTGGCCGGGATCATGCTGGTTCCCCTCCTCCCGCAGTGGCCGACTCCCTCGCCGTACGAGGTGTTCGAGGGCGATACGGCCGGGACGGACTAGCCACAAGCTGCGGTGCCGAACGGTGTGCACGAGGCGGAGGTGCGGCGCTTTCCCGCCAGCCTTCGCGCGACGATACTGCGGAGCGCTCGGTGAGCGAGCGCTGGGTCGCAGCAGCGGGCGAGGTTCGCGGGCATGTGCAGGGTCGATCATCTCGTACCGGGTGTTTCGCGACTCGCGGACTCTCGTTCTCGGTGCCTGCAGGCTGGACTCGGTAGAAGCGCACGGTCGACGAGTGCGTCTGTCGGGCCGCAGCTGGCCCTTGCGAGCTCGGCTCCTGCAGGGAGCAGTGCGGCTCGCCGCACCGCGTGCTCTGTCGCCGGTGGTTCGGCCCAGACGACGGTTCACCGCTTGACGGTTCGCGACCGTTCAGCTAGACTCCCCAGCGGTACCCGGCGGTGGTCACTGGACCGCGCGGGGAGGGGACAGGAGATGGCGAAGCGGCCCTGCTTGGGAGCGAATCGATCGAGCCGACGACCGGGTGCTTGCACGTGCCAGCGCGGTCGTTGCCGCGTCGTTCCACCCTGCCCCACGATGATCGGGGTCTATTCCTACTGGCCCCGGATCTGCGACTGTCGCCCCTGAGTTCTTTCCCACTACCGGTCGAAGGGTTTGCGTACGCGAGCCAGCGTGGTGCCGTCTGGTCACCTGACCGGTGACCAGCAGCAGACTGCGTCCCATCGTCTGGTCGAGCGTCTAGCGTGTCGTGCCTGTTCGAGCGAACGGGAGGGTGCTCTCATGCCGTTGTTTCTCGCGGAATACCGCATCGATGCGACCGATCGAGCGCAGCTGGAGCCGCTCTTTGCGGTGATCGACCGAGCGACTCGGGAGGGAGGAGGCGAGGTTATCGAGTTTCAGGTGGGCCAGGATCTGGCTGTGCTCTACGCGGTACTCGAGCACGCTGATGGCCAGGCTCTCCGCCACGAGCTCGAGCGAGCGGGCGCGGCCCCGCACGATTTCGCGCCGGTCCGCCTGGTCGGCCAGAGTTTGGACGAGGTCAAGGCCCAGCGTGGTGCAGCCAATTACCTGGTCGAGTGGGACTTGCCGGCTAGTCTCACGATGGAGGCTTATCTCCAGCGCAAGGCCGAGAAGTCGCCGCTCTACGCCCAGGTGCCGGAGGTGCGTTTCCTCCGCACCTATGTCCGCGAGGACATGGCGAAGTGCGTCTGCCTCTACGCGGCGCCGGACGAGGAAGCGGTGCGCCGGGCGCGACAGGTCGTCAGTGCCCCGGTCGATCGTTTGACGCGCGTCTGCTCGTGAGGAGGCGGCGATGACCGGGACGCTCGCGGCGACGCTGATCGACAGGGCGTTCCAGGAGCGACTCGGCGCGTTGTTGGAAGAACGCGCACCCTGGATCGACGCAGCTGAGCTCCCTGCCCAGTCGACGGTGCGTCTGCTGGTAACGGAAGGGTTGCTCCCGACGGTGGAACGCGCGAGCCCCCGCGTGCCCGCGCCGTTCGATCTTTTGCGTGCGGGGGAGCTTCTCGCGACCGTGGCCTGGTTCGACCTGGCCAGTGCTTTCTCGCTCTGGTGCCACATGATGACCATGCTGTACCTCGCCTGGGCGGAGCCTGGCTCTGTTCTGCGCGAACAGTGGCTGGGCGAATTGACACGAGCCGAGCGTGACGGAAGCACAGCGCTGGCGACGGCGCTCGGTCATGCGCAGACAGGACGCCCCTTGCCGGTGCAGGCGAGCGGGCACGCGAGTGGCGGGCTCGTCTTGAACGGTTTCGTTCCCTGGGCCTCGAACCTGACGGAACGCTTTCTGGTGGTGACGCCTGTGCAATCAGGCTCGGACACGCTGGTCGTAGCGGTACCGAGCGAGACACCAGGCGTGTTCGTCGAGCCGTATCCGCGGCTGCTCGCCCTGCAGGCAACCGCAAGCACGACGTTGCGCTTCCAGGACGCGCTGGTCGCCTCCGAGTTCGTGCTGGCTCGCGATGCACTGGCCTTCCTGCGCACCGTGCAACCAGCCTTTCTGGCGCTGCAAGCGAGCTTCTGCTGGGGATTGGCGGCCCGGGCACTCGCCGAAGCACGAGGACACCTCCGCGGTGTCAACGTGGTCTTCGAGCCGGACATCGCCGAGGCCGAAGCGGAGCTCACCGCGGCAGCCAGGGCGCTACGGAGCCTCCTGGCGCAGGCGCTCGGGTCGGCGGATCACGAACTCCGCTGCCGAGCATTGGAACTCCGGTTGGCCACGATGCGCCTGGCTTGTCGGGCAGTAGCGCTCGAGGCGAAGACCAAAGGCGGGCAGGCCTATCGGGCGGAGAGCGGGACAGCGCGGAGGCTCCGCGAGTCGCTCTTTCTCCCGATCCAGACACCGACGGAAGGACAACTCCTATGGGAACTGCAGCGATCGAACTGGTCGACGTGACGAAGACGTATGGACACGGGCGGCGTGTCCGCGCGGTACTCGCCGGCGTGTCCTGCACGATCCCGTTCGGAGCAGTCACCGTGCTGCTCGGGCCGAGCGGAGTGGGGAAGTCGACGCTGCTGCGCCTGATGGCGGGCCTCGAGGCACCGTCCAGCGGCGTCGTGCGCTATGGAACGGGCATCGAGCCGCGCCGCGATGTGCGACTGGTCTTTCAAGAGCCGAATCTTTTGCCCTGGTTGACAGTCGCCGACAACGTGACGCTGGGGTTCCGCTTTGCGCTCAACCGCGGACGAGCGGACTTTGGCCTCGTCGCCGAGTTGCTCGACCGCTTGGGGGTGAGCGAGTTGGCCGAGGTGTATCCGGAGACGCTTTCCGGTGGGCAAGCTCAGCGTGTCAATCTGGCGCGCGCACTGGCTACCCGGCCCCGCCTCGTGCTGCTGGATGAGCCGTTTGCGGCGCTGGATCCCGTGACGCGACGCGAGTCCCAGCGCTGGTTGCGTGAACTCGTCGCTGAGCTCGGACTCACTGCCGTGCTGGTGACCCACGACCTGGAGGAGGCATTGGCGGTAGGAGACCAGCTCATCCTGCTCGGTGGTCAGCCGGCGAGCGTCGTCGGCTGGTGGCAGGTGGCCGAGTATGCGCCCGATGAACTCCGGCGTGCCCTGCTGAACGGGTACGGGATGGTGCAGGGTTCAGCAGCATCGGTCGAGTCGTTCGTGGTGGGGAGGTTTCGGTGAAGCGAGGAATGACGCGACGGACGTTCTTACGTCGAGCGGCGACCACGCTCTCGCTCACTCCGCTCCTCGCTGCGTGCGGCAGTGCAGAAAAGAGTGAAACTCCGGCAACGAGTAGCGCCGCTGGGGGTAGCCCGACGGTCGTGGTACCCAGCCAGCGGACGTCCACGGCCACCGCGAGCGGGCAACTGCGTATCGGTTACTTGCCCATCACTGATGCGGCCCCGTTGCTGCTCGCTCATGCGAAAGGATTCTATCGAGAGGAAGGTCTCTCTGTCGAACAGCCGACCATGTTCCGGAGCTGGGCGCAGGTTGCCGAAGCGTTCCAGGCACGACAAGTCGACGTCGTTCATCTCCTGATGCCACTGGCCATTTGGATGCGTTTTGGGCAGCAGGTGCCTGTCAAACTGGTGGCCTGGGATCATGTGAACGGCTCGGCACTCACGGTGGCGGAGCGGATCGAGCGCCTGGAAGATCTTGCCGGCGCGACCGTTGCGATCCCCTTCTGGTACTCGATCCACAACGTGTTGCTCCAGCGTTTGCTGGAGCGAGCAGGGTTGCGCCCGATTCTGGAAGGCCAGCCCTCGGCCAGCGAGCGGACGGTGAAACTCGTCGTGCTGGCACCGGCGGACATGGCTCCGGCACTGGCGAACGGCTCGATTGCTGGGTATATCGTAGCCGAGCCGTTCAATGCGCTCGCGGAAGTCCAAAAAGCAGGGAAAATCCTGCGCTTTAGCGGGGATGTGTGGCTGGACCATGCCTGTTGTGTCGTCATGCTGCATGAGGAGGAATGCGTGTCGCGCCCGGACTGGGCTCAGGCGGTGGTGCGGGCGGTCGTACGAGCGCAGCGGTTCGCCCGCGAGAACCGTGCCGAGGCGGCGCAGCTTCTCGCCAAGCGAGGGGATCGCGGGTACCTTCCGCAACCGCTGCAAGCGATCGAGCGTGTCCTGCTCGACCATGACCACGACCGCTATGTCCGAGAGGGAGTCATCCGTCATCCGGAGTGGAGCGCTGCACGGATCGATTTCCGTCCCTACCCGTTTTCCTCATATACGGCGGCGCTGATCGAGCATTTGCGACGGACGCGTGTCCAGGGTGATGCCAGCTTCCTCCAGCAGCTCGATCCCCTGCGCGCCCACGAGGAACTCGTCGACGATCGTTTCGTCCGGCAGGCTCTCACCGAGGAAGGTGGGCCGGCTGTCTTCGGGTTACCGGAATCGCTCGAGCGGGAGGAGCTGATCGACCCATGACGGTACGGCACCATGTCCGAGAGACGCTCGTCGGACTCGCCGGCATCGCGCTGCTCGTCCTGTTCTGGTGGGCAGCGACCTCGTTTCTCCCGCCGGTGGGGGCTTTCGCTCGCCGCTTTGCCCCCGAGTTCGCGTTGCGAGCGCTCGGTGAACTCGCGGCGAGCGGCCTGCTCTGGCCGCATCTCGTGGCGAGCGCTCAGCGAGTCGGTGTTGGGTTAGCGCTGAGTGCGCTCCTGGGTATTCCGCTCGGTGTGGTCATCGGGAGTGTCCCCTGGATCGCCCGGCTCCTCGGTCCGAGCCTGCAGCTCGTCCGCATGGTCTCTCCGCTGGCCTGGATGCCGCTCGCGCTGCTCGTTTTCGGTGCGGGGAGTCGTTCGGTCGTGTTCTTGATCGTTCTGGCGACGCTCTGGCCGATCGTTTTGAGCACTGCCGATGGGGTTATGCGCGTGGACCCTCGCTGGTTGCTGGTCGGACGGAGTCTGGGGGCTTCCCGGTGGGAACTGCTCCGCACCATCGTCTGGCCGGGGATACGACCGCGTGTCCTGGGCGGAATGCGTCTGGCGGTCGGTGTGGCCTGGATCGTCCTCGTGCCAGCCGAGATGTTGGGTGTCGATTCCGGCCTGGGTTATGCCATCCTGGACGCACGGGACCGGCTCGACTATGGTGAACTGATGGCTGTACTCCTGGTGATCGGAATGAGCGGTCTCGCCCTGGATGGCCTGGCACGGGTCGTCCTGCGGGAGCGGCCTCTCGTACGCCGGCGAGGACGGCGCGAGTCGCTCGTGGTCGCGGTTGCCGAACGAGGAAACTGAGATCCGTTGGACCGCTCGCGGGGAAGCAGCCCCGCGACGGTCCAGTCGTCCGGACAGGGAACGGGCCGGTCAGGAGCTGCGAGCGGGATGAGCGTCCATTGACCGATCGGCGAAACGCAAAGCATGACCGGATAGCCGGTTGCAACATGGGTGAGAAAATCGCTCACCCAGGTTGAGTAGTCGCGTTCGGGACAGAGCTGCTCGGCCTGGTCGCGGAGATCGCTCGCTCCTTCTCGTGTCTCCGGGACACTGATACCAGGGACACGAGCGGCGATGCGCCGGATCAGAAGAGCGGCCAGCGCCTCCGTCCGGTCGAGTAGCACTCGGCACTGCGACGAGGATCGCCATTCCCGGCTCGAGTACCAGGCTGTTCCGTGTACAGCAGGCTTCCAGATCAGCGGCGGTCACGAGCTCACCCGGGGAGAGCGCCTCGCGACCGTGCAGTGCTGCCACGTCGAGCAGGGCGCCCGGAACGACGAGCGGCGGCACTGTCTCGACGCCGAGATGGGTGAGGCCCCGCGGTCCGGCGACAGTGATGGCATCGATGTCGCCATGCAAGCGCCCGTGCCATGCCTGGTGACACGGGGCATCGATGTGAGTTCCGGTATGCTCCATGAGGAGGAGCAGGCCAGAAGCGGAGGAACGAGGACCAGCCGATGGACCGGCCGGGGGATCGCTGTGCCGGCGATGGAGCGCATAGGAATACCCTGGCCGGTGAGCAGGATAGATCGGCATCTCCGGGGTGCGCGGCTGTTCGAGATCGAAGACGAGCACGTCCTGTCCCGCGAGCCGACCTCGCGCTGGCATCGGCGGCCTCCTCCTCACCCCCGACGGTTGGTCCGCTCGAGATAGTCCATCGCGGTGCGATAGCGTTGGCTATCGATCATGCCGCTCTCGAAGTAGTAGGTGAGCATCGTGCGCAACCGCAAGATCGGCATGACATGATACCCGTGAGCATGGAGACGCTCGGCTCCCCCTTGCTCGCGATCGATCAGCACGATGAAGTCGCGCACGGTGAGACCAGCTTCTTCCAGAATGCGAGCGGTGCGGAGCAAGCTGGTGCCCCCGGTCATCAGGTCGTCGATCACCAGCACTGTCTGCCCAGGGACGATGCGACCTTCCAACGCTGGTTCCTGAGCGTCGGGACGCACGTAGATGAGCGGGGTATCGCTGACCAGGGCGTAGGCAGTGGCCAGGTGAAGACCGCCCATGGGGACGCCAGCGACGGCTGCGAACGAGGCGAGACGTGGTCGTCGCCGGGCCTGGTCAGCTTGAATTTCGTGGTGAATCAGGTGGGCGATCCGACGCAGCAGCGCCGGTTCGCTGATCAAAACGCGTGGGTTGATGTAGATCGGAGAACGACCAGCTGTGGGACCGAGATCGAACTCGCCGAACAGGACGCCGCCGAGCTCGAACAAGGCGCGCGCGATGTCGAGATTGGTTTCGGTACCGAAGAGCACGTCTCCCTCACCTCCGCCGAGATCTCGTCTCAGTTCCACCGGCCGCGTCGACCTGCGTCGAATCGGCATGATCGGCTCGGTGCCGTGTGCCTGTCGTCCGACTGGTCGTGGGGACGAAGCCACGCTCTCCGCCCGGCGGACCTGACACGTCTCTCGTAGTATAGCGAGAAAGGTGACGCACGTGGACTACTTTGCGGCACTCCGCTTCCTCCGCGATCGCGCTGGCTATGACCGTGGGTTCGTGGTCAATCCGTTCGCTGACGAGGGGATCGGCTTGGCACGGACCGCATGGCTCTGCTCGGCGCTGGGCGATCCCCACCGACGGTACCGGAGCGTGCACATCGCGGGGACGAAAGGCAAGGGCTCGACCGCTGCCCTGCTCTCGTCGATGTTGCAGGCAGCGGGGTATCGGGTAGGGCTGTACACTTCCCCGCACCTCCACACCTTGCGCGAACGGATCCAGATCGATGGTCAACCGATCGCACCAGAGACATTCGGCACGCTGATGGCCGAGCTGGCGGAGGTCGATGCGGCCTTGCAGCGTGCGCACCCGGACTGGGGGGCAGCGACTGCGTTCGAGCTGGTGACCGTGCTCGCCTTTGCGGCCTTCGCCCGCGTGCCGGTCGATATTGCCGTTATCGAGGTCGGCCTCGGTGGGCGCCTGGATGCCACCAACGTGATCCTGCCCGACGTAGCACTCATCACCCGCATCGGTTATGACCACATGGCGATCCTCGGCTCGACGCTCGCGGCGATCGCCCGCGAGAAGGCGGGGATCGTCAAGCCGGGGCGTCCGGTCGTCTCGGCTCCGCAAGAACCGGAGGCCACGCGAGTGATCGAAGCGGTGGCACAGGAGCGAGGCGCACCGCTCTGGCTCGGTGGGAGGGACTGGCAGGTCACGGGGACGTGGCGCCGTTTCGCGTTTCACGCTCCGGGTTGGGAACTCGCTGACCTCGCGCTCGCGCTCCGCGGCTCTCACCAGGTGGAAAACGCCGGCGTGGCGCTGGCGAGTCTGCCCTGGTTGGCCCGCGTCGAGATGGTCGCTCCTGAGTCGGCGATCCGCCAGGGTCTGGCGACCGCTGTCTGGCCGGGTCGACTCGAGTTGCTGCGCGAAAACCCGTCGGTGGTCGTGGATGGAGCACACAACCGCGAGTCGGCCCAGCGCCTGGCCGAGGCCGTGCACGAGAGCTTCCGCTGGCGACGACTCTGGCTCGTCCTGGGGATCATGCGGGACAAGGAGATCGAGCGGATCGTGGCGGCACTCGCACCGCTCGCTGATGCGTTGTTCGCGGTCGAGGGATTCGCACCGCGAGCAGCATCGGCGGAACGACTGCTGGCAGCGTGGGCAGCGAGCACGGTGGGGAAGCCGGCCGCGAGCTACCGCTCCGTCGAGGACGCGCTCAGGGCAGCACTGGAGCAGGCTGACCCCGCGGATCTCGTCCTCGTCACCGGATCGCTCAGCATGGTGGCTGCGGCGCGCGAGGCTCTCGGGGTAGCGGTGAGCGACCCACGCGAGCGGGAACTTCTCCTGGGCTGAACGATGTGAGCAGGCTTATCGCGTTCGATTGGCAGCGGCCCAGGTTCGCGAGCGCGATCGGCCTCCCGACGCGATGCTTGGAGGCGGTCATCTGGTAGACTGAAGACCGTCAGCCTCTCGAGGTGCGAGGATGGCGGAGCCGCCTGCCCAGGAAAGACCGGAGGAAGGGCGTGCATCGAAGGACGTCTGGCGGCGGTGGCAGTCCGCGCGGCGGATCGTTGCTGTGACGCTCATCGCTGGCATGCTGGCTGCTGGTGGCTGGGTAGCCTGGTACGTCGTCCAACTCGGGTCGGCCGCGAACGAGGCGTATCACGACATCTTCGTGACACCAGCCCCGCGCCCGTCAGCACCAGTTACGAGTGCTCCACGACCGAGCGTTCCGCCAACGACGATCCGCTCGTCGACGCCGACAGCGACGCCGACGGAGTTTCCGGAGTGGCGCGGCAGCGAGCCGGTTACCGTTTTGCTCGTCGGGATCGATACGACACCTGAACGAGCCGGTGCGGGATCTCTCCCGCTGGCGGATGCGATCATCCTGGCCCAGCTCGATCCGGTCGGCAAACGGGCGGTCATGTTGTCGATCCCGCGCGATCTGCTGGTCGAGATCCCGGGTATCGGATGGGATCGCATCAATGCCGCCTATGCAGCCGGTGAAGCCAGCGGTTCGAGTGGTCCAGCACTGCTGGTCGCCGCCATCGAGCGCAACTTTGCCGTGCACGTCGATGGCTTCGCCGAAGTCGACTTCGCCGGGTTTGTCCGGATCGTCGATCTTCTCGGTGGTATCGTGGTCGATGTGCCAGCGCCGATCAAGGACGACATGTTTCCGGGCCCGAACTTCAGCTACCAGCGCCTCTCTTTCGCGCCTGGCCTGCAGTGGATGGACGGTTCCCGGACGCTGGCCTATGTGCGCACGCGACACGACGACAATGACCTGGCGCGCGGTCTCCGCCAGCAGCAAGTCCTCCGCGCGCTCCCGGAGCGCGCGCTTCGTCTCGATGCCCTGCGCCGGGCACCGCAACTGCTCGCGGCACTCGGGGATGCGGTGCGGACTGACCTAACGCCCCAGCAGGTGCTCGGTTTGGCCCGACTGGCCCTCGAGCTCGATGCGAGTCGCATCACCTCGGCCTCCCTCGCCGGTATGGTGCAGGATGCGACGCTGCCGCGCGGGGCTGCGGTGCTCGTCGGACATTGGCCCGCGATCCGATCAGAGGTCGCTCGTCTCTTCGGCCCGCCGAAAACGAGCAGCGTGCGGTAGGCTTGGGCCACCGGACCGCTGCTGGAGGCGTGCCGGCTGGCTGTGTCCGGAAGGAAGGATCGGTTCCATGCGACGTCGCGATTTCGCGTTCTGGCTCGCTCTCAGCTCGCTCGCCGCAGCGTGCCGCAGCGAGGCGACACCGACACCGAACACCGGAGCGGTTCCGACCATCTCACCGACCCCAGCGAGCACACCGGTGCCGGTCGCAACGCCGACGGCGACACCACCGCCCGCGACACCGGGGCCGACCCCGACAGCACAGCGGACGCTCACGGTGGCACTCTACTTCCTGCGCCAGGAGAAATTGGCGGTAGCACGGCGTGCGGTCGGCGAAACGCCGCGGATCGGAACGGCTGCCCTGCAGGAGCTGCTCGCCGGTCCGACTGACCAGGAGATCTCTTTCGGCCTGAGCACGGAGATTCCACCGGGTACGCGATTGAACGACCTGGCGATCGTCGATGGGGTCGCCACGGTCGATCTCTCGGCCGATTTTGCGGCTGGCGGCGGATCCTTCTCGATGCAGGCACGCGTCGCGCAGGTCGTCTTCACGCTGACCCAGTTCTCGTCGGTGCGGGCGGTGCGTTTCCGACTGGATGGGCAGCCGGTGAGCGCGATCGGTGGCGAGGGAGTGGTCGTCGAGCCGCCGCCGAGTCGGGCTGACTTCGAGGATCTCCTGCCGCTCATCTTCGTGGAGGTGCCCGGGCCAGGCGAGGCGGTCACCAGTCCGCTCCGCGTCGCGGGATCAGCCAACACCTTCGAGGCGATGTTCATGGTTCGGCTGAGCACGGCCGAGGGAGCAGTTCTTTACGAGGAACCAGCGATGGCGACGTCCGGGAGCGGAACACGTGGGACGTTCGATCTGACCATTCCCTTCGTGGTGTCGCAGCCAGTGGATGGGATCTTGCGGCTCTGGGAGTACTCAGCCAAGGATGGCTCGGAAGTCAATATCGTCGAGATTCCGTTGCGGCTGGTGCCATGAGTGGGGAGGAGCGACCAGGGATGGAGGTTCGTGAACGGGTGGAAACGCTCGGTGACCTGTGGTTGTGGGTCGCTGAGGCTGGCCCGAGCGAGGCACCGCCGATCCTGTTGTTGCACGGCTTGTACGATCGGTGGGAGACGTGGGAGCCGGTCGTGCCGGCGCTCGCTGAGCGCTTCCGGGTCATCGCATTCGACATGCGGGGGCACGGGCGGAGTTCGCAGCCAGCTGGGGGGTATACGCTGCGCGATTATGCCGATGATGCCGTGCGGCTGCTCGCGCGGCTGCGTCCGAGCCGACCGATCGTCGTGATCGGCTTTTCGCTGGGGGCACTCGTGGCGATCGTGCTGGCTGCCGAGCACCCGGAGCTGATCCGCGGCGTGGTGCTGGTCGACCCACCGCTCGTCGAGCCGGACGAGGGGACGCGCCTGTGGCTGCGGGCGTTGCTCGAGGCCAAGCGAGCTGGGATCGAGGCGGCCTACGAGCTGGCGCGCGAGCTCGATCCGGACGGGACACCGGAAGAGTGGCAGCAGAGCGCGCTCTGGCTGTGCAGCACGGCCGATGGGCCGATCCTGGCGCTTCTCGATGAGGGGCGGCGACCGGATCCGTGGGAACTCCTGCCACACCTGAGTCAACCGGTGCTCGTCCTGCAGGCTGATCCGGTGTTCGGTGGGGTGTTGGACGACGAGACGGCGCAGCGGGCACTCGCCCAGTTGCGCCAGGGTGAACTCGTCGCGATGCCAGGCTGTGGGCACGCGATTCACCGGACCTGTCCGGACGACTTCCTGGAGGTGGTGCTCGAGTTCTTGGCCCGGCTCGATCGTCCCGCCACCGGAGAGTACGTCGGCCTGGAGCACCCCGCGGGCTGATCGACGTTGCCGCGCTGAGTCGGTATCGCTCCTGCTGTCGAGCGAGCCCGCGGCGGCACGAGAGCGGGCTGCGATGTCCCGGCTGAAGCAGTTCGGGAAACGCGGAGAGCGCGGCGAGGCAGTCATCGCAGGAGCAGCGGCGCACCATGCTGTCCACCGGCACACGAGTTCTCGTCAGGCAGCCGAGCCGAACTGGCATTCTCTTGCTCCGGGCCAAGGGACAAGCACGCTCACCGCGTTGCGCCGGGCAGTGGCTGCGCGGCAGCGTGCTCCTCGTCGCGCTCGTGCTTTTGGTCACCGGCAGTGGGTGCCGTCGTGCCGAAGAATCGCCTGCGGTCGTCTATCTCTTCGAGCCGGGGCAGCTGGTCGCGCTCGATCCGCGAGATGGGCACGCAGTCTGGCGGGCAGCGGTGCCGCTCGATTACTCGTGTGCCGTGTCCCCCTCGCCGGACGGCCGGTGGGTCGCCCTGGTTTCCGAGCGCCTCGTGCTCGTGCCGACGAGCCAACCGGAGAAGATGCTCGTCGTCGATCCGCCACCGGGGTGGTTCTTCACCAGTTGCAATCTGCCCTACGGCACATTCGTCTCGACCATAACGGTCCTCAGCTGGGTCCAGCAAAAGGTCCTCTTCGCCATGCTGCGGAAGAACCTGCCCTACCCTGATGAGTGGGCGGTGGCCGCCTATGATGTGGAGACCCGCTCGTGGCGACCGTGGATGCGCCAGGTGCCAGGCTACTGTCCGCTCCTCGGGTCGCCGGTTGCCCATTTTGCCGCCACCTGTGCTGTTCTGCCGTCGGGAATCCGGAACGGTCTGCGGCTGGCCCAGGCATCAGGCGGCTTACTAGCTATCGATCCGACGAGCGGTGTGCTCCTGGACCAGCTTCCAATCCCACGGGCCGAACTCGCGGCTCGTGGCCTGCGGAACGATGAACCGATCGTTACAGCAGCGACTGACGATCGCTCGGTCGTACTCCTCCTCCGGAACGCCCTCCTCGTCGTACTCGATCGCGACGGGACCTTCCGGCAGGCGGTCGCGGTCGATCGGGAGCTGGGGCTTGCCGGCCGCGCCTATGGCATCGCCCTCCGCCTGGTTCCCAAAGACCGCGTGGCGTGGGTCGTCGTGCAAGAGACGGGCGCGTCCGATCGTCCCATCCTGGCACTCGTCGACCTCCGTGACCAGAGTGTCGTGCGGGTAGTCGACCTCCCGGGCTTCGTGCGCGACGTCGATTTTCTCCCCGACGGGACGGTCGTGCTGAACCGCTCCGTCGAAACGGCGGCGGAGCAGTCGACTGGCGCGCCGACATGGACCGTGGTGCGGCGCGATCTCCGACGGGGCGACGAGCGCGTCCTGGCGACCCTGACGGACGACGGGTACTGCTGCTGGATCGGACCATTGGCCCCGGAGGCGCGAGCGGCGAGTGGACGTTAGCGGTCGGGCAGCTGGCGAAAAAAGCGCTCGAGTGCAGCCAGGAAGGCTGCGGGCTGCTCCAGATGCACGGTATGCCCGGCCGCGGGGACGATCACCAGCTGGCTTGCGGGGATGCGTGCGGCCATCGCCTGGCTGAGCGCGGCATAGCGGGTATCGAGCGCTCCAGCGATCACCAGGACCGGCATGCGCAGCTCGGACAAGCGGTCCCACACCGCTGGCATGCTGCCGGTGCCGAAGCCGCGCAGGGAGGCACCCAGCCCGTGCGGGCGCTGGGCCAGCCACTCGGCGCGCAGCGCGGCGCGTCGTTCGGCGCTCAGCCGCTGCCGGCTGGCGAAGAGTGGCAAGCGCTCCCAATAGTCGGCGAACCAGTCCATGCCCCGCTGCTCGATCGCGGTGGCGAGTTCCTCGTCGGCACGCTGGCGGGCAGCACGCTCGGCCGGGTCGTCGAGTCCTGGTGAGGCGCTTTCCAGGACGAGCGCCGCGATCCGCTCGGGATGGGCGAGTGCCAGGTGGAGCGCTAGTCGCCCGCCCATCGAGTAGCCGAGCAGCCTGACCGGTCCGGAAACGAGTTCGCCGAGCAGGCTCGCCAGGTCGGCCACCTGCTCGGCAGCCGCGTAGCGGGTCGGCGCGCTCGGTGCGTCGGTCCGACCGTGGCCGAGGAGATCCGGTGCGATGACGCGCCAGCCGCGAGCGACCAGTTCCGGAGCGAGCGGCGCCCAGTGCGCGCTCGAGCCAGCGAACCCGTGCAGCAGGGCCAGCGGCGGTCCCTGCCCGGCCGCACAGACGCGGTAAGTGACGCCGCGGACAGCGATCGTCCGCTCTTCGTCCCACACCCTCATCGCCGGGTTCCCGCGGCCAGCGCGTCCCGCACCGCGGCGCGCGCTCGTGCCCAGAGCTCCTGGTGGAGCACGACGTTGCGCTGCCGGTCGCTGCGCAGCTCGACGATGCTGGTCCGGTCGGCGACCAGTGCTGCGGCCAGAGCGTCCCGGACGCTCGAGCGATCGGTGGGACGGGCATAGGCCAGCCCGAAGAGGGCGGCGGCGTGCTGGAAATCGAGACCGTGCGGCGTGCCGAACAGGAACTCGAACTGCTCCGGTACCTCGTGCGCCTGGGGAAGAAAGGAAAAGATGCCGCCGCCGTCGTTGTGGAGGAGCACGATGGTCGCGCGCAGGCGATGGCGCCGTGCCGCCAGGAGCCCGGTGAGGTCATGGTAGAAGGACAGATCGCCGGTCACCAGGACGGTCGGGCCGGTACGGGCCGCGGCGATACCGAGCGCAGTCGACGTGACGCCGTCGATCCCGTTGGCTCCGCGATTGGCGAAGATGCGCACCCGCTGCGGAACGGAGGGGAAAAACGCGTCCAGGTCGCGGACCGGCATGCTGTTCCCGGCGACGAGCGCTGCGCCGTCCGGCAAGAGTTCAGCCAGCTCGCGGAAGACGCGGCCCTCGAACGGCTCATCGAGTTCGGCGAGCCCAGCCTCGAGCGCGGCCCGGGCCGCGCGATCGACTGCCCGCCAACGGGCGAGCCAGTCGGTGTCCGGCCGCGGCGTGGCGAGCGCGAGGGCGCGGGTCAGGGCGCGGACAGTCGGCCTCAGGGCACCTTGGAGGACCCAACTGGCCCGGTGCGCCGGGTCCGGCCAGTTTCCGGCAGCCAAAAGAATCTGCTCGGTGTTCTCCCACGCCTCCAGCGCGAGCTGCAGCGGCTTCGAGGTCGGGATCGCGCCGACGCGCAGGACGAGCTCCGGCTGGAGCGCCGGCAGCGCCTCCGGCTCCCGCAGGACGGCATCGTAGGCATCGAGCACGAGGTCGCGCGGATGCGGGCCAGCCCGGAGCTGCGACAGCGGATCGGCCAGGATCGGGTAACCGAGCAGGCTGGCCAGCTCGACGAGCGCCGGAGCCAGTGCGGGGTCCGGCTGCGGCCCGGCCAATACGACGCCGCGTCGGCGTCGAGCCAGTAACGCCGCGACCTCCGCCAGCTCGCGCTCGTCCAGCTGCGGTGTTCCGCTCAGGACAGCCCCGGCCGGTGCGGCGATGCTCAGGCCGAAGTGGGGGACGAGCGGCTCGCGGTAGGGCAGGTTCAGGTGGACGGGCCCTGGCGGGAAGGCGCGGGCGAGCGCGACGGCCCGACGAGCAGCGGACGCCGCCGCGCGCTGGACGAGCGGCGTGCCGTCCGGCGGCGGGAGTTCGGAGAACCACTTGACGTGCGTCCCGTAGAGCCGGAGCTGGTCGATCGTCTGCGGCGCACCGGCGTCGCGCAGCTCGGGCGGTCGGTCGGCGGTCAGGACGACCAGCGGGACCTGGGCCAGGTTCGCCTCGACGACGGCAGGGAGCAGGTTGGCGGCGGCAGTTCCGGAGGTGGTCACGACGGCGACCGGCTCGTCGAGTCCCCGGGCGAGCCCCAGGGCGAAAAAGCCAGCCGAACGCTCGTCCAGATGGTCCCAGAGGCGGATGCGCGGCTCGCGCGCCAGTCCGAGGACGAGCGGTGTGGAGCGCGACCCCGGCGCGAAGCAGGCGTGCCGGAGGCCGGCATCGGCCAGTGCGGTGACGAAGGCAGTGACGGTCGCGCCGAGCGCGGTGCGATGCTCCATCGCTCAGCCTCCCGCGAGCGCCTCGAGCATCGGCCGGAACTTCGCTTCGGCTTCCGCCCATTCGGCCACTGAATCGGAATCGGCGACGATGCCGCACCCAGCGTAGAGTCGCGCCTGCTGGCTGCGCACCAGGCCGGAGCGCAGGCCGACGACGATCTCGCCGTCACCGCTCGCTTCGATCCAGCCGAGCGCACCGGCGTACCAGCCACGGGGAACCGGCTCGCGCTGGCGGATGAAAGCGAGCGCTGCCTCGCGCGGCGTCCCGCCGACGGCTGGCGTCGGGTGGAGGCGGGCCACGACGTCGAGCACACTGGCGCCATCGTGGAGGATGCCGCTGATCGGCGTGGCCAAGTGATGCACGTTGGCCATGGAAACGACCACTGGTTCTTCCGGGATGCTCAGGCTGGTGCAGAGCGGGGCGAGCGCCGAGCGGATCGCCTCGACGACCAGCGCGTGCTCGTGGCGGTCCTTGTCGCTCCGGCGCAGTTCCTCGGCCGCGCGGTGGTCCTGTTCCGGCGAGCTCGCGCGCGGGCGCGAGCCGGCCAGGGCGACGGTGGCGACGGTGCCGTGGGCGACCCGGGCGAGTCGCTCCGGGCTCGCCCCCAGGAAGACGGTCTCGCCGATCCCGATGGCGAACACGGTGCAACTCGGATAGCGGGCCGCAAGCTCCCGCAGGGCCTGCTCGAGCGGGAAGGGGTCGGCAGCCACCAGCTCGCGGGCGCGGGCCAGGACGACCTTGCGGAGATCGCCAGCAGCGATCGCGGCCAGCGCGTGCTGGATCATGCGCCGCCAGTCGTCCGGTCGGACCAGTTCGTGCTGGACGACCGAGCGAGGAGCGGCCGATGGAGTCGGCAGCGAACTCGTCGGCCAGGTCAGGAGCGCGCGCGGTTCGCGCTCGCCGGGGAACACAGCCGCTTGCACGGACCGGCAGGCGAGCGCCCCCTGTTGCCGGTAGAGCAGGCGCGGCAGGAGAAGCTGGCCCTGACCGAACGGCTGCCACCAGGGATCGGGGCGCTCGTCCGCCGGATCGAAGGCGAGCCCGGCGACAGCCAGCGGTGGGAGCGGTCCCTCGGCCAGCGCGTCCTGAGCCAGTGCCCGCCAGGCAGCGGCGAGGCGAGCTGGCAGGGGGAGACTCGGGCTCGTCACCGACTGGAGCGGCAGGCGCTGGCCGGCCAGCCCAACCAGCGCCTCCTCTCGTTCGGGGACGAGCCAGAGGACGCGCGGGAGGTGGCTGGCCGCGCGGGCGAAGAGCGCGATCGGGTCGACCGGTTCGCAGTGCTCCGCGCAGCTCAGGATCACTGGGCGATCGTGCGCGCGGGCCTGCCGCTCGGCCAGCGGCCAGAGTTCCTGGAGGGTAGCCTGGGGAGCATCGAGCACTCGGCAGCTCATAGGGTTCCATCCTCGTCCAGCGAGCGGTCGGGGAGGCCGACCAGGCGACGGAGCAGGCGGCGGAGTTCCGGGGCGGCTTCGGCGAGATCGGCCGGCGAGCCGGACAACAGCCACTGGGTGACGACCTCGTAGATGGCTCCGAAACAGGCGGTGGCCGCCAGCTGCGGATCGAGCGGGCCGATCAGGCCATCCTCTCGAGCACGCGCGAGCTCGCTGGCGATCAGGGCGGCGAAGCGGCGTCGGATCGCCAGGAGTGCCTCCTGGATGGCTGGTCCGGCCGCCAGCGCCTCGACGAGAAAGAGCCGGGCCAGGTCGCGGTGGGACGCGAAGAGGCGGAGGACGACGTCGAGCGCGGCGTCCAGCTTGCCGGCGGGGTCGGGGGTCCGCTCGAGCGCCAGTTGCGTTCGCTGCAGGAGGAGCGCGGCACTCCGCTCGAGCAGGGCCAGGAAGAGGGCTTCCTTCCCGGGGAAGTGGAAGTAGACGCCACCCTTGGAAGTGGCGGCCGCCTCGGCCACCTCGTCCATGGTGGCCTCGCGGTAGCCGCGGCGAGTGAAGACAGCCAGGGCGGCATCGAGGATCCGCTCGCGCCGCTCGCGTGCCCGCGGCTGGAGCACCTGGCTGGTGGGCTGGTTGGTCAGCTGTGCCATGGCGGCCTCCCGAATCCGACCGACGCGTCAGTCGGATTCAGTGTAGCACGGCTGGTCGGTGCGCTGCCGGGGTTGCTGCCCTGCGCGAGCGGCGCAGAGCCAGTTCGTCCGCGTTGGGCCAACGGAGGGAAGCTGCTGCGGAGCCTGGGCGGACAACGGTGCAGCCTCGCTCGGGCGGGTGGCGGCGATCGACTCCACAACGGCCGGAGCGGGCCTGGGAAACAGGTGCGTGCGGGAGCAAGCGGTGCCGGGTCAGCACGGAGCGCTCGTCGCTGGTGTGCGGGGCGAGTGACACGTCGCAAGCGAGGCGCTTGGCCGCTGCGTGGGGTGGGGTACCGAGCGGGGAGGGAGCGGAAGCCGGGTGGCGCGGGCCGAAGCGCGGTAGAGGAGACCTCAGAGGGGGTATGCCGGTTCATGGGCGGTGTGCTCCCTGGGGTGGGGAGGTACCGCTGCGAGAAGGTAGAGGCGGCGGTGCGAGCGACCGGGCTGTCGCGCATACCGCTGGTTCCGGTAGCCCTTCGCTCTCGTTGACACCCGCGCTCGCTGCGCCGGGAGCAAGACCCGCTGTGTCGCCTATGGGCAAGGGGTCTGGAGAGAGAGTTGGAGATGGCGGCGGAGGTTCGCGACGGTCGTTCCCGCTTACCCTGGCGGCCCGGCAGGCGGAGAGCTGGTGGAGGGCCGAGCGCGCTGGTCAGGGAGTGACGGGGCGGGCGGTCGCGGTGGCGCTGGCGGCGCGCGTCAGGGCGTGTCGGGTCGCTTCCGGGTAATCGGTGATGATGCCGTCGACGCCGAGCGCGACCAGTTCGATGGCCCGGTCGGGGACATCGACCGTCCAGACGTTCACCGGCACGCCGGCCTCATGCGCGGCGGCGATGACGGCGGCGCCGTGCTGGTCGAAGCCGACGTCCATCGGGTGGAAGGCGTCGTACCCGCGCTCGAGCGTGCCGCGCAGCTGCTCGGGCAAAGGGGCGAGCGGTAGCGTGCAGAGGGCGACCGCCAGCTCGGGGTCGAGTCGGCGGACGGTATCGAGCACGGCAGCATCGAAGGAAGAGACGAGCAGACGCGCGCGCAGGTCGGGTCGCTGGCGTACCAAGGCGACGACGCGCTCGGCGATCGCCTGGCCGCGCTGGCGATCGGCGGGGTCCCAGGGAGCCGACTTGATCTCGGCGTTGATGACCACGTGGTTCGGCAGAGCGGCGAGCAGTTCCTCAAAGGTCGGAATGCGCAGCCCCAGGCCGCGGAAGGGGTAGCTCGCCCCGCGATCGGTGGTGAAGGTATAGCCAGCGTCGAGCAGGCGCAGCTCGGCCAGCGTGTGCTCGTGGACGAGGCCGTGTCCGTTGGTGGTGCGCTGGACCGAGGCATCGTGGCAGATGACGACGTGCCCATCGCGCGTGAGGCGGAGGTCGCACTCGATCCCGTGTGCCCCTTGCTCGACGGCCAGGATGAAAGCGGTCAGCGTGTTCTCCGGTGCCAGGCCGGAGGCGCCCCGGTGGGCGATGACCCAGGGACGGGCAGGCCAGTGCCGGAACAGTTCGTGCCGCAACTCGGTGCTCTGCATCGTCTTGCTCCTTTCCTTCCAGCTTCCCCCTTTTCGCTGACATTGTCGAGCAGATCGACGTGCGAGTCGTGACCGAACGATTGCGATAGCCGGCTGCGTGGCGGGCAGACGGCCTGCCGGTAACCGAACCGCAACATCTCGGGGGGAGGCATGCCGTATCAATCGCACGGACCGAACGCGGGGGACGGTCGGGAGCGAGCGATGAAGGTGCTGGAACGGACCGAGGCAGCGACACGAGTACGGCCGCTCGCCGGGGAGAGGCTGGAGCGGTTGCGCCAGGCGATCGATGAGTGGCCGCTCTTCTGGCTGCTCGTCGCGCCCAACTTGATCCTCTTGGTCGTCTTCACCTACTGGCCGCTCGTCTACAACGCTTACCTGAGCCTGATGCAGTGGGACCTGATCAGTCCCGTCAAGATCTTCGTCGGGCTCGAGAACTACCGGTTCCTGCTCGAAGACAGCGAGTTTCGCGAAGTCGTGCGCAATACCGTCGTCTTCACGCTGGGCACGGTGGGCGGGACGATGCTGCTCGGGTTGGCGTTCGCCCTGGTGCTCGATCAGCCATTGCGTGGGCTGGCGCTGGCGCGCGGCGTCGTCTTCGCGCCGTACGTGCTGAGCGGTGCGGCGGTGGCCGTCTTCTGGGTCAACATGCTCAACCCGCGCTTCGGCCTGGTGGCGCAGGTGGCGAGCTGGCTGGGGACGGTGTCGCCGGACTGGCTCAATCACCCGCGCCTGGCTATGGTCGCGGTCATCCTGGTCTACGTCTGGAAGAACGTCGGCTTCAGCACGATCGTCTACCTGGCCGGTTTGCAGCGGATTCCCCAGGAGCTGTACGAAGCGGCAACGGTCGACGGGGCAGGGGTGTGGCAGCGCTTCCGCTCGATCACGCTGCCGCAATTGGGGCCGATCACGCTGTTTCTCCTGGTCGTCTCGACGATCGCCTCGTTCCAGGCCTTCGATCTGATCCGGGTCCTGACCGATGGTGGGCCAGTCAACGCGACGACGACGCTGCTCTTCTACATCTGGGAGCAGGGGTTCGTCGCCTTCAATGCCGGGCGGGCAGCGGCTGCGGCGGTGGTGCTGTTCGCCCTGTTGGCGGTGATCAGCTGGCTGCAGGTGCGGCTCGGCGAGCGGAGGGTCTCCTATGACTGAACGGCGCAACTGGCGACGAGCGATCGCGACCGGCCTGCGCGGCCTACTGGTGGGGCTGGTCGTGGTGATCATGGGATTGCCGCTCTACTGGGTGGCGACGGGAGCACTCAAGACGAACCAGGAGATCTACACCTTCCCACCGGTCTGGATACCGCGCCAGCCACAGTGGGGGAATTTCGTCGAGGCCTGGCAGGCGGTTCCCTTCGGGCGGTTCTTCGTCAACAGCATCGTGACCACGCTCGGGGCCGTGGCGCTCGAACTCCTCTTCGCGCTCCTCTCCGCTTATGCGCTCGTCTTCGTCCGCTCGCGGGGAAAGGGGCTGGTCTTCGCCGTGGTGATCGCAGCGTTGCTCGTCCCCGGAACCGTGACGCTGCTCCCCAACTACCTCACGGTGGCGCGCCTGGGGTGGATCAATACCTATCAGGGGCTGATCATCCCGGTCGCCGCTGTCGCCTTCGGTGTCTTCCTGTTCCGGCAACACTTCCTGACCCTCCCGCGCGATCTCCTCGATGCGGCGAGGCTGGACGGCTGCGGGCATCTCGGGCTCCTGCGTCATGTCGTGGTGCCGCTCTCGCAGCCGGTGATCGTGACCTTTCTGGTGATCTACCTGGTGGCGCACTGGAACGACTTCCTCTGGCCGCTGGTCGTGACCAACCGACTGGAGTGGCGCACGGTGCCGGTCGGCGTGGCTTATCTCTACCAGGTCGAGGGCGTGCAGAACTGGGGTCCCATCTTGGCCGGCACGGTGATGGCGCTGGTACCGATGCTCCTCGTCTACGTGGTGGCGCAGCGCTGGATCGTCAAGGGGATCGGAGGTGGCGCGTTGAAAGGCTGACGCGCGGAGCGATCGATTCGACGCGGCGAGGTCGGAGACGGAATGGAGGAGGACAACGATGAACAAGAGCTTGACGCGACGGCGACTGCTCGTGGCGCTGGGCGGACTTTCGAGCGCGGCATTGCTGGCGGCGTGCGGCGGGACGGAGGCGACACCGACACCGGCGCCGGCGGCAGGCAGCGCAGCCCAGGCGAGCCCGACACCTGCTGCAGCCGCAGCCAGCCCGACACCAGCGGCGGCGAGCCCGACTGCGCCGGCGGTGGTCACGTCGCCCGGCTCGACGGTGAAAGTCGTCTACTGGGGCTCGTTCAGCGGCAATCTCGGCGAGGCCGAGCAGGGAATGGTCAAGCGGTTCAACGAGTCCCAGAAGGACGTGGTCGTCGATTACCAGTACCAGGGGAATTACGAGGAAACGGCGCAGAAGCTGACCCAAGCGCTCGCGGCCGGGACCACGCCGGACATCGTGCTCCTCTCCGATGTGTGGTGGTTCAAGTTCTATCTCAACGACGTGCTGCTCCCGCTCGACGACCTCTTCGCGGCCAACAAGATCGACACCAAGGACTACGTCGATCCATTGATCGAGGAAGGGACGCGCAAGGGAGTCGTCTACTGGGTGCCGTTCGCGCGTTCGACGCCGCTCTTCTACTACAACAAGCAGGTCTGGCAGGAGGCCGGACTGCCGGACCGCGGTCCCCAGACCTGGGCCGAGTTCCTGGAGTGGGTACCCAAGTTGCTCAAGAAAGAAGGAGACAAGACGACGCGCTACGCTTTCGCGCACCCGAGTGCCGCCTCCTACATCGCCTGGCTGTTCCAGCCGGTGGTGTGGCAGCACGGCGGGCGCTACTCCGACCCGGACTTCACCATCCGCATCCAGGAGGACCCCGCGGTCGAGGCCGGTCGGCTGTACCTGGCATCGGTGCGGGACGGTTGGGCGGTACCGACCAAGGACATCGTGGCCGACTTCACGAACGGTGCGGCGGCTGCCATGATGGCCTCGACTGCTTCACTGCGCGGCATCCTCAAGACCGCCACGTTCCCGGTCGGGACCGCCTTCCTGCCGGAGGGACCCAAGGGCTTCGGCTGCTGCACCGGTGGGTCCGGCCTGGCGATCCTCAAGAACAAGCCGAAGGAGATTCAGGAAGCGGCCTTCAAATACCTGGCCTTCGCGACCGATCCGGAGAACACCATGTGGTGGTCGCAGAATACCGGTTACATGCCGGTGCGCAAGTCGGCGATTGCCAGCCAGGAGATGCAGAATTTCTACAAGGAGAACCCGAACTTCAAGACTGCGGTCGAGCAGCTGCCCAAGACGCGGCCGCAAGATGCAGCGCGCGTCTGGATCCCGAACGGCGACCAGATCATCGGCAAGGGACTCGAGCGGGTGACCGTGCAGCAGGAGGATCCGGCTGGCGTGTTCGCCGATGTGGCCAAGACGCTCGAGCGCGAGGCCAAGCCGGTGGTCGAGCAGCTGAAGCGCCGCGAGGGATGACGGTTCGCGAGCCGGAGATCGCCCCATCCGGAACCTGGGCTCCCGCTCCGGCGGGGCCCAGGTCTTTTCCGTTCGTTTGTCGGTCGTGCGCGGCGCGCTGGCTGCCAGGGTGGTACGAGCAGAAGCGCTGGACGGTTCTGCTCCGGCTGCGTCGGGGCTGCGCGGTGTCAGGAGAAGCAGAAGCCGAGTGAATCGGTGCCTGCTGTCCGGTGAGAGACGAGCTCGGGAGAGACGCTTCGTTGGCGAGAGCGGCAGCGCGCGACCGGCCGCAGGTGTCCGGTTGGGCGTGGCCAGCGCGGACTCACTGGCCGTTCGGCCCGGCAAGAGGTCGTGCAGGTCTGGGTGCCCGCCGGAGCGGGCGCGATGCCGCACAGTGGGTACTGGAGATCGGCTGGTGAGGACCGAGCGATCAGGCCCAGGCGATGGCGACAACGCGCCCCTGCTCGTCGCAGCGGGCGATGCCCAACTTGACCGGCTCGCTTGCGGCTGGATCGCGGGCGCGATCGGCGACGAGGTGCGGCAAGACCAGGCGCGCGTTGTCGACGAGCGGGAGCGCGGGAAGATCGGTCGGGGCGACCCAGTGGAGCGTCCCCTCCCGACTCGCCGAGATTGTCAGGGGGCTGGCGAGTTCGCCGGTGAAGTAGAGGAGCAGTTCCAGTTCGGCGCTCGCCGGACGGTGCTGCAGGAGGACGCGGCGCAGGACGAGCGAGGGTACGTCGTGGAGCGGTATTCCGGTCTCTTCAGCGAGTTCTCGGCGAGCGGCGCTGGCCAAGTCAGCCAGCTCGGTCGGCTCGACGCGTCCCCCGAGACCGGTCCAGAGATCGGGGAAACGATGGCGCTGGGTATGGCGGTGGAGGAGCAGACACCGCTCACCGGCGAAGAGGAGCGTCACCGTGAAGACTGCCAGCGCGTTCGGGGCAGTCATCGTCTCAACAGGTGGGGCCGGGCGGGAACGAGCTGCCGGACTCGGCGAAGGGGTCCCAGCGCAGCGCCTCGTCGACTGAATCGAACCAGGTGATGGCTGCGCTGTTGACCACGGCGATCACCGAGTCGCCCTGGAAGAAGTACCGGAAGTAACCGGGCTCGATCGCCTGGACGCCGGGCGCGCCGCGGAGGAGCTCGATGAGCTCCGGCTCGTCGGGGGTGGCGACGAGTGTCTGATCGGCGGCGCAATCGGCGTAACGATTGGTCGCCAGATAGGTCAGGCCGGGAATCGGCGGGAGCGGCTCGCTATGCTCGACGATCCAGTACAAGGGTGGCTCGGTCAGCCAGCCCAGATCCTCGTCCGGTGGTGTGCCGTCCCAGGTTTCGATTTCGCTCGTCATCCGCACCGTCCCGTCGCGTCGATCGCCGCGTGGGCCTAGTCTGCCTGAGCATAGCACTCTGGTCGCTCCCTGCAAAGAGGGAGGATCGGACGCAGTACCCAGGACTCTCGGACCGGATCGAGCCGCCCGTGCTGAAACGGTCGCTCGGCCAACCCACTCGTCAGGAAGCGAGGCGATGGGAAGGGTGATCAGCGGGGCCGCCCCGCAGGCGTCGCCGCTGTGCTGCCCGTTCCCGAGCTGGCTCGATCACGACTGGTGCGTTCCGCTTTCCTCCTCGCGCTGGAGAGCCTCCAGGGCGAGTTTGGCCAGTCCACCGGCGATGTGGACGTTGTGCTCGCTGGGTTCCTCGCCGCGGAGGCGCTCCAGCACGGCTGCCTCGGGAGCGCGCAGGAGGTGGCGCGCTGCCGCGCTGGAGACACCGAGGAACCGGGCGATCTCTTCGGCTGGCCAGTGATGCTCTTCGGCGAGGACTACCGCGTAGGCTGCTTCCATCAGACTGGGTAACCAGGTGAGCCGTCGCAACTCGACCAGCTGGCGTGGCCCGCCGACGAGCTCGATGGCTTTGAGGAAGACGCGGAGCGCGCGCTGATCGATGTCCGGTGGCTGCGGCGTGACCTCGATCGGTGTCATTCCACCTCCTCCTCTCCTGTGCTGACAGCTGCACCGCGTGCGAGGTCGCTCAGCCGCGGTCCGATCCGCACCAGTCCTTCTGGGGTGATCTCGAGTAGGTGCGTGGCCGTATCGTGACCGCTCATCCGGCAACCATCGATCCGAAAGAGCCGGACCGTCTCGCCGATCGGCGTCCGGTACAGTTTTGCTTGCTGGTAGGACAGGACCGGTTGCTTGGCGAGGACGAGCGAGCCATCGAGGATGTGACCGACGGCGAATCCGCCGGCAGCTTCGGCGGTGAGGAGCTCGTGCCCGCTCCGCTTTTGGGAGACCGCCAGTGCGGTCTGGTGCCATTTCTTGAGAAACAGATACAGAGGGCGCACGATTTCGCGCGCCTGCATCTCGCGGGCCTCATAGAAGCCGGTGAGCGAGTCGATGACCACGGCCTGGGCATGGTAGGTCCGGATGGCGAAGGCGAGCGTGCTTAGGAGCGTGCCGAGATCGTGCGTCAAGCTGGTGTGCGTGGCCGCGTCGATCAGAATGATGGCGCGGTCGATCGCCTCGCGGGGTACTCCCATTGCCTGCGCGCGGAGCTGGAGACTGCCGGCGACGAACGGCCCTGGTGCCTCGGTCGTGAGGAAGATGCAGGGCTCACCTCGCCGGGCCCGCTCCACCGCGAACTGCTCGACCATGAGACTCTTGCCGGTATCGGATACCCCGGTGACCTGGAGGACCGCGTAGCGTGGGATACCGCCCAGGACACGCCGCACGGCCTTCCCCTCGCGCCACTCGGTGACGAAGAAGAGTTCGTCGAGTCCCGGGACTCCGGTCGGGACACCCTCGAGCTGGGGAACGCGCTGGGCCAGTTCCTGTAATGGAGTGACCGCTTCGACGAGCGGTTCCTGTCGTTCGCGCATGATCGACTGCCTCTCGTCCTTTCCCCGCCCTCGCGCAGCATCGGCGCACCCTCGCCACCTCGGCCGGTGCCATCCATCTTACCGCTGGTTGCACCAGGAAACGCCGGAGGAGTGCGGTCGCGGGAGCGGCTCCTGTCCGGACACCCCTTGCGGTGTACGTACACTCGTGCTAGGCTTCGAAAGCGCGCGGCGTACACTCGTGGTGGTCGAGAGGAGGGGCGGCGATGGCGACGATTCCGACACGGCTGCCGGAGACAGCGTTTCCCTTCCGCTCGCCGCCGCCCACGGTACGCCTGGTACGGAGCGAGTCGGCGGCGCATCCTTTCGCCCTGACGATCGCGGCTGCCTGGTCGTGTTACGGTGCGCGTCCGGCGAGTGTCGAGCGCGTGGCCGAACTCTTCGCTGGCAATGGGGAGGCGACCAAGGCAGCGCGGCGCGAGCGGGCTGCTGCGCTCTATCCTGACCTGTTCACGGCAGGCCATCACACCACTTTCCAGCATGCGCACTTCGTCTTCGTGCTGGATGGTGTCTCGCGCCTGGCCATCTGGTCGTTCTTCCACCATCATCCCTTCTACAACTCGGAGCAGGTCTCGCAGCGCTACCGCGAGGTGACCGGCGCCACGATGGTGACGCCGGAACTCCCGGAACCGTTGGCGGCGCTCTACCGGGCGGCGATGGAGCGAGCGCTCAGTGGGTACCGCCGGCTGGTCGAGCTCCTGACTCCCGATATGGCTCGGCGCTATGCCGAGGTGTTCCCGGCGCGGGCACGCAGCCAGCGTCCTGAGGTGCAGGAACGCGTCCGCACGGCGGTCCAGCGCCGGGCCCAGGAGGTGGCCCGTTACGTTCTGCCGCTGGCCACACCGGCGCACCTCTACCACACCGTCAACGCGCTCACGCTGCTCCGCTACTACGCGCTGGCCAACCAGCTCGACGTGCCGCGCGAGGTGCGCTACGTCGTCAACCGGATGGTCGAGGAGGTGCTGGCGGTCGATCCCAACTTTCTCGGTGCGCCGGGCCACCCGCTCGACCCGCAGGTGCTGGCGCTCGAGGACACGCTGGAGTACCGGGCGTTGCGGGCATTCAGCGAGGCGGTGGAGCGCTCGGCCAGCGAGGTGTTCTTCCGCGAGTTCGACGCGGCGCTCGGTCCCTACCATTCGCGGCTCGTGGCCTACACGCCCGATGCCGAGCGGGTGCTGGCTGACGCGGTGCGCACCGTGCTCGGGCGCACGCGCAGCGAGCTCGACGACGACACGGCGATCGCGCTGGTGCTCGACCCGGCGCGCAACCACTACTTGGGGCACCCGCTGTACCTGGCGATGCACTCGAAGCTGATGCAGACGCTCAACCACGTCTCCTTCACGTTCCAGAAGCGGATCAGCGGGGCGGAGGACGCGCAGAACCAGCGACATCGCGGCACGGCGAGTTCCGGCCCGGTTCTGCTGGCCCACTTGCGCGAGGAGCCGGACGTGATCGTGCCGGAGGACATCGCGCGGGTGCCGGAAGCGCTGGAAGAGTACTGGGCGACGATCCGGGTGCTGTGGGAGACGAAGAATCGGTTGCTCGATGCTGGCGTGGCGCCGGAGTACGCGCTCTATCTCCTTCCCAACGCGCACCACGTCCGGTTCTACGAATCGGGGACGCTCCTCACCTACTTCTGGAAGTGGGTGAAGCGACTGTGCTTCGACGCGCAGCGGGAGATCTGGGAGACGGCCCGGCAGGAGACCGAGCAGGTGGCACGCGTGTTGCCGCGGATCGGCCGCTACGTGGCGCAACCGCCCTGCGTCCTGCGCGACCAGGCTGGACTGCACCCGCCCTGTCCGGAAGGGGAGCGCTACTGCGGCGTGCCGGTGTGGCGCGGTTACGACCCGGCGACGCTCCGGGAGCGGCGGTTGCTGTAGTGGCAGGGGATGGCGGCGCGATGCGCGCGACAGAGATCCAGACTGAATGCTGGGTTCAGGACGCAGAGCTCGAGCGGGTGCCCAGAGCCTCTAACGTGACCAGATGAGGCAGGTTGGCCGACTCGTGGATCGGGGATCGGGTGCGGCGACCGCCGCGTTAAAGGGGCTCCTGCAGAAAATTGCAGCGGGTTGCACAAGTGAGGGGCCGCTCAGCTGTATGACGAATAATTGTCCTCATCAGCCTGATCACGGTCTCGACCGGATACGGGCGGTCCGGTCGCGCTGTTCAGTTCACCGTCGCTGGAATCCTTCTCCATTGACTTTCTTCTGCTTTTGGGGGGCTTTGTCGTAGGCCCCTTGGGGCCTGTAGAACCAGAAGTTGAGTGGGCACGCCGGATCTCTCGTGCGCAGGCCCTCACAGGTATCGAGAGTGGTATCTACTTTGAGCTGGTGACATGTTGTGAGGACGGTGTCCAGGACAGAGAAACGCATCTTTGTCCGCTTGCTTAGCTGTAAGAGGCGCTCGTTCTCTTGGGTGGGAGGCAACCGGCGCTGACCGCGCTGCTCCTGACGCCATTCTTGGAAGTCAGTCCAATGTTCGTGGGAAAAGACAGCCAGGCCAGAGAAAAGGTCGGCGAGCATCACGATCGGGGTGGCATGTGACGTGACCGGCCTCAGTTCGGCAATAGAGGGGGACGATACTGACTCAATCAGCTGCGGAGGCTGCTGCCGATGGTGGCGAGCCAAACCACGGCGCAGCATCAGAGGGAGGTTGTCCCAGTCAATTCCACTCTGTTGATCCGCATAAATCGCCCAGCACGCTTCGGCCGGCCAGCGTCGGGTCAGGACGACCATGCAGATACGGAACAGCAGTCGCTGCAGGTTGTTGAGATCGTCGCGTCGTCGCACTTTGTGGCGGGAATCCTCGATATCCCAGATCAGCACATCGACACGAAGCTGATTCTGAGCGATCAGGCGGAGAGCCGTGCTGAGCAGGTCGCAAGCTGCATCGCGATCCCGGTCACGATCGATCTTTGACCATTTCAGCTCACCCGTGATCCCATGTTTGATCAGGTTCTCTTTGATGGCTTGCTCGATATCCACCTGCCACTGTGCTTCCAGCGTGACGAGACCAAGAGCTCGGTAGCGACCCGTATTCCAGTGCGATTCATCAGCGAAGGCGAGGTGGGTAACCCTCACATTCTCCGCCGGCGGATGCATGACGTTGCGCTCCTCCGATCCATCAGACCGATAGGTCCAAGCTCGAGCAATGACTGCTGCCTGCAAGGTCGTCCCAGAGCACGGTGAGTTTCGTCGGTATGTCACCTCCCAGAAAGAGAGTAAATCGTAGTAGAGCCTCGCCGCCCGGTTCCAGGTGGTGAGGGATGCGAGACATAATAGCCATAGCTCCGACAGCCTCGTATGGTCTTGCCTCTTGGCCGTCGAGTAAGAGGCGCAGGTTGGTGGCCCTGGCCTTACCGGCATTGTGCAGTTTCAAACGATAGCTATTGCGCGACTGTCCGTTTTCGCTTTGTGTGACTTCAATGATGGTGGCCCGCACGAACGCCCGTCGCTCCAGGGCGCGTTCGTGCCGATAGCGCAATGCCGTGAGGACAGCCGTGATCGTTGTCGCGGCGGCAGTCATGAACGCAGCGACCAATTCGAACATGTTCATGAGGTACCTCCTGGTCGAGAGCGTTTGCGATGGTCAGTTTCCTCGCAATGTGTACGTACACTCCCTCCCCGAGTCTACCGGATAATCTGTGCTACTGTCAACGATACGCCCAGCTTGCACGCTGCTGATCTGCTGCCGCGTGCTGCCCACACGCATGACTACCCCGCACTCGAGCGGGCCGCGTTGCGGCAGCCCGCATCAGTGTCGTGTTCAGTACCGAAGGACTACCTTCGATCGAGAACGAGCTGAGGCGGCACATTGCGTGGGGATAAAGCGCTCTGAATGGTCGACGATCAGTCACATGCACCGCTGGAACGGCAGAAACACGCTGCGTGGACAGGGTCCCCTCCGACCTCGCGCCCGGGCCGGATCCGGTTTATCCTATCTCTACTACCGATAGGTCCTGTTGCGTGGTGTCCTACGAGGCTGCAGCGATGGTGGGGTAGGGCGAACGATGGCCAAGACGCTCGCTGAACTGTGTATTCCGCGCGAATGGGTATTCGACCCGAGCGTTCGTGACACGGTCCATGACATTGACGAGCTGGATCAACTCGACCCGGAGCGCTTCTTCGCCGAGAACTATGTGACTGAGGGGATGCGGCAACTGCTCAGCGAGGCCTTCAAGCGTCTGGAGGGGCGGACCGAGAACGCTTCCGGTATCTTCTTACTCTCGCAGTCCATGGGTGGTGGCAAGACGCATAACCTGCTGGCACTTGGGCTCCTCGCCAAGTATCCCAAGTGGCGCGAGCCGGTCATGGGCTCCTTTTATCGACCAGGACCGCTCGGGTCGGTTCGGGTGGTTGCCTTCAGCGGACGGAAGACGAATACTCCCTACGGTATCTGGGGTGAGATCGCTGAACGACTGAACCGGCGGGAGGTGTTGCGCGACTTCTACAGTCCGCTCCGGGCACCGGGTGTGGAAAACTGGGTCGAGCTCTTGCGGGGTGATCCGGTTCTCCTGCTCCTCGACGAGTTGCCGCCCTATTTCCAGGCTGCGCGAGCGATTCAAGTCGGGCAAACGACGCTCGACCACCTGACTACCGTCGCTCTCGCCAATCTCCTGGTCGCCGTCGCCAGCGGGAAACTCCCGAACGTCTGTGTCGTTCTCACCGACCTGCGTGCCCAGGCCTACGAGGCGGGGAGCACGGCAATCTCGGAGGCGCTCCGCAATCTGGAGCTGGAGGCGAACCGCACTGCAACGCGGATCGATCCCGTTCGCTTGAATACGGCCGAGTTGTACGCGATCCTGAGACAACGACTCTTCAAGGCCCTTCCCTCGGATGCGGAGATCAGCGAGGTTGCAGACGCCTACGCCCAAGCACTCGAGCAGGCGCGCGTGCTCGACTTGACTGCGTTCCCGCCACAAGCCGTGCGGAGCGAGATCCTGTCTTCGTACCCCTTCCATCCGGGGATCCGCGACCTTTTCGCCCGCTTTCGCGAGAATCCTGGCTTTCAGCAAACACGTGCGCTGATTCGCATCATGCGGATTGTCGTCGCGCAGTTGTGGTCGGCGGGCGCCGCGCGCTACAAGTTTCTGATCGGGGCTCATGACGTCGACCTCAGCCGCTCGGATATGATCAGTGAGATCCGGCAGATCAATGCCGCACTCGAGAACGCGATCGCCCACGACATTGTCGATGAGCGGGGTGGCGCGGTTGCCCAACAGATCGACGCTGAACTCGGTGGGAGCGGTGCTCGTGATGCGGCAACGTTGATTTTCCTCTCCTCGTTGTCGCTGGCGGTCAATCCGGTCCTCGGGTTAGATCGATCGGAGATCTTCGGTTATCTGGCCGAACCGGGTCGTGACCTTACGCAGGTGCGAGAGGCTCTGGATCGTCTCCAGCAGCGTGCCTGGTATCTCCACCCGACGGCAGCTGGGAAGCTGCTCTTCAAGAACGTCGAGAACCTGAACGCGAAACTCGAAAGTTACGCGAGGGGACTACGCGACGAACGCGAACTCGAGCTCCGGGACCGCCTCCGCGAGATGTTCGCGCCGAAGGTCGGCAACTGTTACCAGGTCGTGGAACCGTTGCCAGCGCTCGATCAGATTCAGCTGAGTCCGGAACGGGTGACGCTGATCGTCTTCCGACCACTGCCGACAGCTCTGGACGAGGTACGACGCTGGTGGGAAAACCAGCAATACAAGAACCGAGTCCTCTTCCTCACGGGAACGCCCTCCGGTTACGAGCGTGTGATCGAGCGCGCGGCCTATCTCCGAGCCATCCGGCAGATCCTGCAGGAGTTCAAGCAGCAGAATCTCCCGGAGACCGATCCGCAGTTCATCGAGGCGCTCAAGATTGCCGAGCGAGAGGAGAGCGCGTTCTACCTGGCTTGCCGCGAAACCTTTCAGATCCTCTACTACCCGCACCGGACCGGGCTCGTTCAGGTCGAGCTCGACCCGCGGTACGTCGCGAACCGTTACGAGGGAGAACAGCAAATCGTGGAAGCCCTCAAGGCGGTCGGAAAGTTCCGTGAGGATACTGGCCCGGACTCGGTGGGGTTCCGGCAGCTCCTCGAGAGCCGCCTGTGGCCGGAGGGGCAAAAGGAAGTGCTCTGGTCGGAGATCAAGCGGCGAGCGGCAACGGACGCCGGCTGGGTACTCCATCACCCGCGGGCGCTCGACCACCTCAAGGACGCGCTCGTCCAGCGAGACATCTGGCGCGATATCGGTGGGGGGTACATCCAGCGCGGGCCGTTCCCGAAGCCGAAAACGTCGGTACAGGTCCAACGTCTCTTCCGCGACCACAACACCGGCGAAGCCAACCTCCGCATCCAACCCTTGCACGGAGACACGATCTACTATAGTTTCGACGGCCCTCCCACCACGCAGTCGGCGAAGCTCGAGGGTAACCAGCTCACGACCCGGGCATTGCGCATCTGGTTCCTCGCCGTCGACTCGCGAGGGGAGCACGAGACCGGCGAGCCGGTGTGCTGGACGAACGACCTGGAAGTTAAGTATCGCTTCTACCAGCAGGGTGAGCAGCGGATGTGCGAACTCCGCGCTATCCCCGAAGGGGAGATCCGGTACACGCTCGACGGTTCCAGTCCTGAGCGCAGTGGGATCCGCTATGAGGGGCCGTTTCCGGTCCCGTCGAATACACGGACGATCCTGGCGCAAGCCGTCGCCGACGGGCTGCGCTCTCCTGTCCTCCAGATCGATGTGCCGATGGACCCGATTAGACCGACCGTCGATCCGCGCAAGCCAGCGCTCTGGCGGCGTCGTCACAAGCTGGACGACACGGGGGACACCTATCGCTTCCTCGAGTCGATCGAGCGGCACGGGGCGCGCTTGCGCGGTATCACTGCGACCGTTGCCCGGGAACAGCGCTGGGCCCAGCTGAGCGCTGACCCGCAGACCGAGTTCACCGCGTCCCAGATACGAGAGATGTTGGAAGCGTTGCGCCAGTATATCCCGAGCGGACTGGTCACGCTGGATGCCGAGCAGGTCTGGACCGAGACGGGACAACAGCTGCTCGATCTCGTCGCCGACTTACGGACCGAGCTCCGGTCGGAGGAGGTCCAGCAGTGACGCGCCGACGACAGATCTACGATTTCGGCTTCGATCCGAGCCAGGGCGGTCATCACTTCGAGCTGAGCGACGAAGGTGAGTCGGTGACGCTCGTCGAGTGGTTCGCCTGGAACGGGTCTGACCGAGGGGAAGAGGAGCCGCTGCTCCCTGCCCCGGAGCCGAAGGTGCATCTGGACCGCTATCGCTGGTCGCGGATCGCGGCTGCGGTGGCCGACGAGTTCAATGTTCGTCTCCGGCGAGCTGGACTGCGCCCGGCTACCTGGAAGACGCGGACGCTGCTCGCACCGCACTTCGGGAAAGAGCTGGCCTTGTTGATGTGGGCGGTCGAGGACGTCGACCCGTCGCTCATCCCCAATGTCATCGCGAACTGGCGCGGCTTCGCCCCGGAGGAGCGCTGGTGGCTCTACACGACGATCAACGCGACGGCCGGGCACCCGGAGCACGGGAAAGACCGCGGCTGGCGCAAGGCGATCCGGATCGCACTCGCCGAAAACCCGACCGAGGGGACGCCGTCCTCGGCGCTGCGCGAGCTGGCACCGCTGCTCGAGGCGCAGGAGCGCCGGAGTCGCCGGGAGCGGCGGCGCCCCGAACAGCCGCGCCTGCCGCTCGGTGAATCGTGACAGCTGAGGAGGGGACGGATGCAAACAGGGGAAGGGCCGCACGCTGCTCCACACCCGGTAGCCGAGACGGTGCGAGCCCAGGGCGATGCGCCTGCGTTCATCGAGGTGCAGTTTCCGGTCAGCAAGCTCTCCAAGGAGTGTTACAAGGAGCGCAAGGCTGGCTCTGGCCAGACCTTGAATCCGCTCGGCAAGTGGTGGGGGCGCAAGCCGCTCGTCCTGGTGCGGGCCATCCTGCTCGGACTCCTGATGCCGGCCACGGACGATCCAGCCGCTGACCGCGAGGCCTTCCTCGCCGCGCTGACGATGGACGACGACGGGATGCTCCGCCGGTTCGCCGGTCAAGCGAGCCCTGCCGACCTCGCTCCGTTTTGTACCCCGCGCGAGCGCGCCGAGTACTTCGTGAGCGAGAACGGGAAGCTGAGCTGGCGGCCCGGGCTCTCGGCGGCCGACCGCGAGCACCTCAAGCGGCGGGCCTTCCTCCGCATGGGCTACGACGACCGCCTGCGCTTCTGTCTCCGGCCGGAGGAGGTGGATGGGCCAAGCGAGGCAGCCTGGGAGCGGATCAACCGGCACCTGGGCACGACCGCGCGGAACCTGCCCGACCTCGTCCGCCAGCTGGGTGAACGACGCTTCGGGCACGTGCCGCGGGTGGGTGATGCCTTCTGCGGTGGCGGCAGTGTCCCGTTCGAGGCGGCCCGGCTCGGTTGCGAGGCCTATGCCTCGGACTTGAACCCGGTGGCGGTGCTGCTCACCTGGGGCGCGCTGGCGCTCACCGGCGGCGGGCCGGAGGTCGTCGAGCGCGTGAGAGCGGCCCAGCGCCGCGTTTTCGAGGACGTGCGGCGGCAGGTGGAGGCCTGGGGAATCGAGCGGAACGAGGAGGGATGGGTCGCCGATGCCTACCTGTACTGTCATGAGGTGCGCGATCCGCTGACCGGCTGGTGGGTACCGCTGGCGCCGACCTGGGTAATCTCGAGGAAGCGGCGGGTGGTGGCGAAACTGGTACCCGATCCAGTAACCAAGCGGTTCGCCATCGAGATCCACGAGGGAGTGAGCGAGGCCGAGCTCCGCCGGGCCGAAGAGGACGGAACCTGGGCTAGCGGCGTGCGTTGTCCGGTCGACCGCGACGGGAACTGGCTGCCGCCGGCCCAGCGGCAGGTGACGAGCGCCGAGCAACTCCGCGGCCGGACCGGCCTGCGGCCGTGGGAGAACGATGACCTGGTCCCACGCCCGGACGACGTCTTCCAGGAGCGACTCTACTGCATCCGCTGGATCGATCCCCAGACGGGCGAACGGTTCTACCGGGCGCCGACCGCGGCCGACCTGGCCCGGGAGCAGCGGGTGCTGGAACTCGTGCGCGCGCGCTTCGCCGAGTGGCAGGACAAGGGCTACCTGCCGAGCGCCCGCATCGAACCAGGATACAACACGGACCAGCCGGTCCGTGAGCGTGGCTGGACGCACTGGCACCACCTGTTCAACCCGCGGCAGCTCTTGCTGCACGGCCTCTTGGCCGAGCGCGCGGCCCAGGAAGCCGGGCTGGAGGCGGCGGCGCTCCTCTTGATGCTCGGCCGCGTCGCGAACTGGAATAGCCGGTTGAGTCTGTGGAACAGGGATCACGAGAAGATTGACCAGACCTTCCTCAACCAGGCGCTCAATACCCTGGTCGACTACGCCTGCCGCGCCATGGGCAATCTCGAGACCGCCTTCTGCGCCCGACTCGCTGTTGCGCCAGTCGCTGGTCCCTACCACGTGCAGCCGGCCGATGCGCGCGCGGTCGAGTGGGAGGCTGACATCTGGATCACCGACCCCGGGTATGGCGACAACGTGAACTACCATGAACTCTCCGAGTTCTTCCTGGCCTGGTACGAGAAGCGGCTCCCTCAGCTCTTCCCCGGCTGGTACGCCGATAGCAAGCGAGCGCTCGCGGTGAAGGGCGAGGGGGAGACGTTCCGCCTGGCGCTCGCGGAGTGCTACCGGAACTTGGCGCGCCGCATGCCGGACGACGGCTACCAGGTGGTCCTGTTCGTCCACCAGGATCCGGAGATGTGGGTCGATCTGAGCCTGGTGCTGTGGGCAGCGGGCCTCCAGGTCACTGCCGCCTGGACGGTGCTGACCGAGACCCCGAGAGGGATCCGCTCCGGCAACTACGTCCAGGGGACAGTGCTCCTCGTCCTGCGGAAGCGTCAGGGCGACCGCCGTGGCGAACTGGTCGACCTGTACCCGGAGATTCGAGCTGAGGTCGAGCGCCAGCTGGAAACGATGCTCGCGCTCGACCCGAAGGATGATCCGAATTTCGGCGACGCCGACTACCAGCTCGCCGCCTACGCGGCTGCCCTGCGCGTCCTGACGAGCTACAGCGCAATCGGCGATATCGACGTCGAGCGCGAGTTGCGGCGCCCCCGGAGGCAGGGTGAGGTCACACCGATCGGCCGGATCATCGAGCAGGCCGTGCGGATCGCGACCGACTACCTGGTGCCCGATGGACTCGAGCGGACCGTCTGGCGACAACTTAGCCCGGAAGAGCGACTGTACCTCAAGGGGATCGAGATCGAAGCCCACGGTGAGGCACGCGAAGGGGCCTACCAGGAGTTCGCCCGGACCTACGGTGCGCGGGATTTCCGTTCGCTGCTCGCGAGCCGGTCTGCCAACCGCGCGCGTCTCAAGACACCGTCGGAGTTCGGCAACCGTGAGTTACGACCGATCGGGCAGAGCGGGTTCGGTGGCACGCTCCTCCGTCATGTGCTGTTCGCGATCTACCGGACGGCGAGCGACCCCGAACAGGACCCGCGTCCAGCGCGCCAGTACCTCCGGCAGGAAGTGCCCGACTACTGGCAGGCGCGGCAGACAATCATCGCGCTCCTGCAGTATCTCGGTACGAAACCGGTGGGCCTGGCGCACTGGCAGCCCGACGTGCAGGCGGCGCGACGGCTGAAGGCTGTCGTGGAAGCGGATACCCTGTAACGGAGGCTGCCAGTGCTGTTGCGCTATTCCTCCCGACGCGCACCGCTCCGTGCCTTTCTCACCGAGGCCCTGGACGGTGCACTGGCATACGATCGGATCGCTGGTTTCTTCAGTTCCTCGATCCTCGAGGTCGCTGGAGAGCCGCTAGAGCGGATGGCACCCGGTGCGCGGGTGCGTGTCGTCGCCAACTCCGCGTTGCAGCCGCTGGACGTCGCGACGGCACGGGCGGCGAAGGCCGCGATGTACGCCGAGTGGTGCCGGTCGCTTCCGGAGTATCTCCCACCCCGGTTGAAGGAGCGGCTCCGTCGCCTCTACACGTTTCTGGCGAGCGGTCAACTCCAGGTACGCGTCTTGCCCGATACCTATTTCGGTCTCATCCACGGGAAGGCCGGCGTGATCACGCGAGCCGATGGCTCGCGGATCGCGTTTCTGGGAAGCGTCAACGAGTCACAGGAAGCGTGGGAGGTCAACTACGAACTCCTCTGGGCTGACGACTCGGAGGCCGGTGTCTCCTGGACGATAGAGGAGTTCGAGGCGCTCTGGCACCACGCTGGTGCCGTCGATCTGGCTGATGCCGTGGTGCGGGATATCGAGCGCCTGACGCGCCGGATCGTGGTACCGAGTATCGCCGAGTGGCGTGAGCAGTACCGAGCGGAGCCGGCCGCTGCGGTGGTGGAGCTGCCGGTCGCTCGCCAGGGAACGGGCTTGTGGGCGCACCAGAAGTACTTCGTCAAGCTCGCGTTCGACCTGCATCGCGAGCGTGGGGCCCGACTCCTCCTGGCGGACGAGGTTGGGCTGGGCAAGACGGTCCAGCTCGGGCTCGCGGCCAAATTGATGGCTCTCTGGGGTGGTGGGAATGTCCTGGTGCTCGTCCCCAAGCCCCTCCTCTGGCAGTGGCAAGACGAACTGTGGGACTTGCTCGCGGTGCCCTCGGCGGTGTGGACAGGCCGGGGTTGGATCGACGAAAACGGCGTGGACTATCAGGCGAATGGGCTGGAGGGACTGCGCCGCTGCCCACGAAAGGTGGGAATCGTCTCGGCTGGGCTCATCACGCAGTCCGATGAGGCTGCCGAGATCCTGGCTAGCCTCCGCTACGAGTGTGTGATCCTCGACGAGGCACACCGGGCGCGACGTCGAAACCTCGGTCCATCGCATCGCAACGAGAAGGCCGATCCGAATAACTTGCTCCGCTTCCTGCAGCGTGTAGCCGAGCGGACGCGGAGCCTGCTCCTCGCAACGGCGACACCCGTGCAACTGGACCCGATCGAGGCCTGGGATTTGCTGGAAGCACTCAATCGCGGTAACGAGACCGTCCTCGGAAGCCGGTATAGTCGATGGCTCACTCGCCCGCGTGAGGGACTGGACTATGTGCTCGACCGGGCGAGTCCGCCGGACGACGTGCGGGAAGTGTGGGAGTGGGTCCGCGATCCGTTGCCGCCGGCGGGCGAGGGGCCAGTCTTCGCTATCCTCCGCCGGTCACTCGGGATGAACGAGACGGAAAGCTGGGCACCGCCGGAAGCGTTCGATCGTCTCGCTCCACCAGCGCAGCATCAGCTCGAGCGTCTCGGCCGCGAGTTCTTCCGGAACCACAATCCCTTTGTTCGACATATTGTCCGGCGAACGCGCGAGTTCTTGGAGCAGACCATTGACCCCGAGACGAGTGAGCCCTATCTCACGCCGGTACGGGTCCGCCTGTTCGGTGAAGGGGAGCATGATGCGCTCTTGTTGCCGCCGATTCTCAAGGATGCCTACAAGACTGCTGAAGAATTTTGTCAGGAAGTGGCATCGCGCCCTGGGCTCAATTCAGGTTTTCTCAAGACGCTCCTCCTGCGCCGGGTGGGAAGCACGATCGAGGCGGGGAGGTTGACCGCACTGCGACTCCTCGAAGGTGGTGAGCAGGCCGATGAAGACGAGGAGGAGGAACGCCCCTCGCTTCTCTATCCCCTCACCGAACGGGAGCGGGACTTGCTCGAGCGCTTTCTCCGGTTGCTGGAAGCGGCGAGGGAGGAAGACCCAAAGTTGCAAGCGGTCAACGATTTGCTCTGCCGCGGTGTCGACGATACCGGCCCGTGGCGGTCTCTCGGTTGTATCGTCTTCAGCCAATATTATGACTCGGCGCAGTGGCTAGCGCGACGCCTCTCCGAGCAGCTTCCCGAGGAGGAGATCGGCCTGTATGCTGGCTCGGGCAAGTCGCAGCTCTTCCAAGGGGGAACTGCGACGCGCGTTGGCCGGGATGTACTCAAGGAGCGTGTGCAGCGGGGGGAATTGCGCATTTTGGTCGGGACGGACGCTGCCTCGGAAGGGCTCAATCTGCAGCGACTCGGGACACTCATCAATGTGGATCTGCCGTGGAATCCGACCCGTCTCGAGCAGCGTAAGGGAAGAATCCAGCGGATCGGTCAGCCTCGGGCGGTCGTTTTTCTCTGCAACCTGCGCTATCGGGGATCGGTGGAGGATCGGGTGCACCAGCTTCTCTCGGCTCGGTTCCGTGCGATTCACGATATGTTCGGTCAGCTCCCCGAGACACTGGAAGATGTATGGATCGCGGTCGCCTTGCACGAGGAAGAGAAGGCTCGGCACCTCATCGATGCCGTACCCCGGAAGCATCCCTTCGCGCTTCGCTACCATCAGATCACGCCAGTTTCGTGGGAGACTTGTGCAGCCGTGCTTGAGCGAGAGAGCCAGCTGGAGTTGCTGCGTCAGGGCTGGCAGTGAAGAGCGCGTCGAACAAGCGACTCGCTGAGGCTTCTCCATCCTTCGAGGTATCTCCCCTGCACTGTGGAGTGGAGCGCAGGGGCGCCACCACGGAGAATTCCCGCCCCGTATCGCGCCGCAAACGCAAGCGCTACAGCAGAGTGGCGTCAGCATCGCGGATCCAAACCTCCCTTCGTACCATGCCGCAGACGCCCGTCTCAGGCAGCGCACCCCCAGGGGAGCGACAGGTGGGTCGAGGTTGGAGCGTCCGCGACCACACTGCTCGATGAAGAGCCTCGCTACGCTCCGGGAGCGGCGGTTGCTGTAGCCAAAAAAGGCGCGGTCGCCTCGCTGTCCTCGCGAACGATGCCAGGCGACGGGCGGTGCCGAGGCAGCGGGCGGGGCGGGAAGCCCGCCGATCGCCCAGCCCCCGGTGTCTCCTACCGACCGCGTCCGACCAGCCCCGCCCCGAGTGCGAGCAGCGTGACGGCGAACCAGCCGCTCACGACCGGTATGGGGAGGGCGAGCGGATCGGTGAATGGCTCGAAGGTGAACGTGCCGATCGCCGACCAGGCGCCCCAGGCCGAGCGGAGCGGGAGCGCCAGCCAACCGGTGACGGCGATCAGGCTCACGAGATGCCAGGGGACGGAGATGGCGGTCGCTAGGAGGTTGGCGACCGCGAGCGTCGCCAGGGCACTCGCGAGCAGCCACGAGGCGCACTCCAGCCGACCGAGCGGCGTGTCCGGGAGATAGGCCGTGGGGGGATCGGCGAGCAAGTAACCGCACCAGACCAGCTGGCCGACCGCCCAGAGGAGGAGCAGCAGGATGAGGAGATACCGGCCGAGGAAGCGGAGCGACGCAGTGGATACCTTCCGCATCGTCAGGACTCCTCGGCACGGTCGAGTTGGACGGTGATGCTTCCGCTACTGCTTTCCGTGCCCCAGACGAGTTGGAACGAGCAGGGTTCCGCCGTGAGCCGCTCGAGCTGCAGACGCACGGTGGTCGCCTTGGTGAGGTCCGACCAGGCGAGCGACGACGCACCGCCGGCGCTCCGCACGCACGGTGACGGGAGGAGTTCGAGCTGGGCCTGGCGCGGTGGTGTGCGCCCGCGCGGCGCCAGGTGCACGCGCAGCTCGAACGGCGCGCCGACCGGTGGCGGGTCCCGTGGCGCGGCGACCGACACCCAGAAGGCGGGGAGACCGCGCCGGGCGATCTCGATGCCCGAGTCCGGGTAGACGAGCATGCTGCGTACCCGGAGTGCCCCCTCGCGCTCGAAATGCAGCGATAGGGGAAAGGTCCCTGGCCGGCGCCAGTCGTCTGGAACGACGTTGGCCAGGACGAGTTCGAGAGTGTGACCGAGGACGAAACCGCGTCGTGGGCCAGCAAACAGGTCAACCGTGTCCCACTCGAGGACGCCGCCGGTCGGGTCGGGTGACCAACGGACCCGCAACAAAAGCGCGCTGCCGCCGGCCCGCTGGTCCCACACTGACAGCGTGCCGGGTGGGCTAGCTGGATCGAGTGCGACGCGGAGGTGGAGGAAGAGCGTGACGACCGGACCGGGCGTCGGTGGCAAGTCGAGCGGGAAGAGCTCGAACTGGTTCGGGAGCGGGTCGCTCAGCTGGATTGCTGGCAAACCGTAGTCGGCGAAGGAGCGGAACCCCACTGCTGCCGTCGGACCGAACCGGGTGAAGGAGACGAGGGGCACGAGCACCGCGGCGAGGAGCAGGGGGAGGAACACGGTCGTCAACCGGTCTGCCACGGTGCTCCTCCCGCCGGTCATCGCTCAACGGTCCTCGTTGCCTGGAACCTGGTGCTGGCTGCGGTACACCCAGAAAGTGAAGAGCGCGAGGACGAGACAGCCGTAGAGCACCGCGTGGATGGCGGTGAAGGGCGGGCCGTAGTACAGGCGGAGCGCGTCCAGAAGACGCTCCGGACGGAACTCGCCGGTGCGTACCGCGTAGTACAGTCTGTCGAGCGTGAAGGAGAGGAAGGGGAGCAAGAACCCCACCAGTGCTGCCAGCGGGAGCCAGAGCCGGACACGGCCGCGCCAGAGCGCCCACGCCGAGACCGCGAAGAGCGAGCCGTAACCGAAGAGCAGGGCGGCGAGGACACGGAGGTCGAACCGCAGTTCCGGGTAGTCTTCGCGGAAGGATCGCCAGAGATAAAAGAGCGTCGCGGCGCCGAACAGTGCTCCCAGGAGCGCGAGCCCGAGTGCGACACCCTTGCGCAGGGACTCGGGGATGGGGGAGCGTGGCGGTAGGCTGGGCACGGCACCGGCGCGTTCCGACGGCATGAGCACCCTCTCAGGGTAGGACGACGATCGTCGCGTAGCCATTGCTGAGGTAGAAGTTGCGGTTCCCTTCGCCCCAGCGACCGCTCGGCCAGGAGTCGTTGTTCGCCATCCAGAAGGTGTCCTCGGTGACGGAATATCCCTGATTCCGGAAGAGTGCCGCAAAGTACTCCTCGGCAGTTTCGCTCCAACCGAATTGTTCCTGAGATGTCCCCTCGTTTCGGTCGATGTGTGTCGTGGCCAGGACATACCGTCCCCAGGCAGTCGAGTAGAAGTAGTCGGTCGATGCTGGGGCATAGACGCGGATGTGGTGGAACCAATTTATGTATCCGGGAATGAGGAGTTTGCGGCCTGGGTCGCTATCCCAAAACCATCCGCTCCCGTCATTGGCGCGAAGGTACATGGAGGATCCTCCAACGCCGCCCACGATACTTTTGACTCGGTTCACGGACGCGTTCGTTCGGAATACCAAGGTGACTGGCCAGTCGACGTTATTGGAGCATGCGCAGGAAGTCGAGAAGTTGTCCCAATTATACCAAGTGTCTCCGCTATAGGAAATCGTTGTGTATGTCGTGGTACTGCCAGCGAGGGCAGTCACACCAAAAATCATGAGAAGTGCAGCGGTGAGGAGTATCGCCACTGCTGTTTGGGCAGTCTTCTTCAGCATGTTTCCTCCTTTCGCTTTGCCAGAGGGCGCGTTCCGGAGGCGTCGATGAGTCGAGCGAGGACGCGGAGGCTGACCGGGAAGTGCCTCCGTTCCGCAGCGCCGTCGAGCATCAACCTCAATACCACAGTCCGAGTGCGCGGTCGTCACGGAACGAGACGACCACGACGACGAGCGATACCTTCTGCTCGATCGTCTGCTCAGGAATCTCGGCGTCGTCCCAGTCTGCGCGCTCGTCTTTCACGACGACCGGAAACGTGCCGGAGACCGCGAGCGGTTCGGAGAACTGCAAGCCGACGACCGCACCGATGAGATCACCCTGGCGGTCATGGATCCCAGGCAAGTGCTCCATGACGGACGGCTCGGCTCGGGTGAGGAGCGGCGCGAGCCACGGTGCGTCGAGGGCGAGCTGGATCGCGCGGTCGCGGAGTTCGCCCCGCAGGACGAACGGGTCTTCGTCCGGTGCGACGCGGGCGTACGGACCGCTCGCTTCCAGCCGCACCACCTGCTCGCTTGCCAGATCGACCCAGACGAGGATGCCCCACGCCTCCTCCACCGTATAGGTCGCCTGCACGAAGCGCGTCGGTGACCAGTTGACTTCCCAGTCCGCCGGGTGCACCCAGGTCGCGCGGACCGTTCGCGGTGCGTCGAAGGGGAACCAGACGCCAGCGGCGACGATCCGGCCGTCCGGACCAGTGACGGGATTGACCTGGACCGGCGAGTCGGGTCGGGCGCCGGAGCCGACGAGCGCTTGCACGGTCGGGTGCTGCTGGGCGACCGCCCGGGCGCGCGCAGCCTGGTCTTCCGGAAGGAGCAGCGGGGGAGCCGGAGGCTGCTCCAGCTCGGCACGCGAACGGAGGGCCTGCCAGAAGCCGAAGGCGACAGCGCCAGCAGCGACGGTGAGGCTCGTCGCGAGCATTGCGCGGCGCGTCAGGTGTGGTGGCATCGTCCACCTCCTCGAACTTCGGAAAGGACGTCATCTGACCTCAGTATAGAATGGGGGGCGGGTTGTCAAGCGCTGAACGCATGACAGTTTTGTCACGGTCGGGCACTAGCTGTCGTATCGCACGGGGCAGGTACAGCCGGAGCGGTTAGCTCCACCGACGAGGGTCCTGTGGGGTTGCTGGTGGTGGCTGTGCCGGCCAGCTGGCGCTCCTGGCCGAGGCGCAGCGGTGCGTTGGCGCTCGCTGCGGCCTCGAGCTCTGCCCGACACCGCGGTGCTGGAGGAGAGCCGAGCGGGCGGGCGCAGGACGCGCTGTGGTTCACCCGCCGTGCTGCAACCGAACGTCTACTACTACGGTACGGGCAACGGCGTTACGCCCCGAGGAGATCGTCGACCGCCAGCGAGATGTCCGGGAACGCCTGGGGGCTGATCCGGTCACCGGGGCGATACGTCAGCGTGTCCCGATACCTGTCCCCGACAGGTTCGCGAAAGACGAGGACGCGCTGACCCGGTAGATCGATCAGCCAGACTTCCGGGATGTCGGCTCGGGCGTAGAGGGGGAGCTTGACGTCGCGGTCGTAGGCCAGGGTGGTGTCGCTGACCTCGACGAGGAGGAGGACGTCAGCTGGGGTGGGTCCGGCGTGGCGGTAGTAGTCGGGGCGGGGGTGGAGGAGGGCGAGGTCGGGCTGGGGGAGGGTTTGAGCGCTCAAGCGGATCGGTCCTTGAGGTTGGACGATCGCCCGTCCGGCGAGCGCGGTCGCGAACCGCTCCGTCAGCCAATTCACGCAGGCCTGGTGTGCCCAGCCGATGGGATTCATGTCGTAGAGCTCTCCTTCGATCAGCTCGACCCGCGCATCTTCCAGCAAGATGCCGGAACGCACCATGCGCTCGAGGTCGTCCACCGTGAAGCGGTGCCGCGTCGGTACCGGTGGGGCTGTCTGCTGCATAGTACCGCCCTCCCCGCTGGCGTCGGCCGGTCGTAGCAAGCGTAGCATGCCGGCGCGATCGTCGCTCAGCGGGGCAGCTGGCCTCTCTGGCGGCGGGCGGGCCGCTCGTCCGGCGCCGCACTGCGCGGCTCAGGCCTGAGCAGCGACCGGGGCGCTTCGCTGTTCCGCCATGGTCGCGAGCAGGGCTGCGCCGTAGGGTTGGCGGCGGTCTCGTGCTGGGGCCGACGTCGTGGATCTGGAGGAGAGCCGAGCGGGCGCAGGACGCGCGGTGGTTCACCCGCCGTGCTGCAACCGAACGTCTACCACTACGGTACGGGCAACGGCGTTACGCCCCGAGGAGATCGTCGACCGCCAGCGAGATGTCCGGGAACGCCTGAGGGCTGATCCGGTCACCGGGGCGATACGTCAGCGTGGCCCGATACCTGTCCCCGACAGGTTCGCGAAAGACGAGGACGCGTTGACCCGGTAGATCGATCAGCCAGACTTCCGGGATGTCGGCTCGGGCGTAGAGGGGGAGCTTGACGTCGCGGTCGTAGGCCAGGGTGGTGTCGCTGACCTCGACGAGGAGGAGGACGTCGGCGGGGGTGGGGCCGGCCTGACGGTAGTAGTCGGGACGGGGGCGGAGGAGCGCGAGATCGGGCTGGGGGAGGGTGCGCTCGCTCAGCCGGATCGGCCCCTGGGTTCGGACGATCGCACGATCGTCCAGACTGCGCACGAAGAACGCCGTCATTCGATCGACGACCGCCTGGTGCGCCCAGCCGATGGGATTCATGTCGTAGAGCTCTCCTTCGATCAGCTCGACCCGCGCATCTTCCAGCAAGATGCCGGAACGCACCATGCGCTCGAGGTCGTCCACCGTGAAGCGGTGCCGCGTCGGTACCGGTGGGGCTGTCTGCTGCATGGTACCGCCCTCCCCGCTGGCGTCGACCGGTCATGACAAGCGTAGCATGCCGGTGCGATCGTCGCTCAGCGGGGCAGCTGGCCCCTCCGGCGGCGGGCGGGCCACCCGTCCGGCGCCGCACTGCGCGGCTCAGGCCTGAGCAGCGACCGGGGCACTTCGCTGTTCCGTCATGGTCGCGAGCAGGGCTGCGCCGTAGAGCGTCAGGGCAGCGGCCAACTGCGCCGCGACGAGTATCCCGGTGACCGCGCCGAGCAGGCCGTACACCGCGCTCCCGCCCCCGATCGACTGAACTGCGGTGGTGATCGCGAACTTCGTGGCTTCCCAAGCGAGCGCGGTGGCGAGAGCACTGCCGCTGACGAGCCGCCAGGAGGGTGATGGCGCCGGCAGGAGAAAACGGTAGAGGAGCACGAACAGCACGAAGGAAGCGAGGAGACCGCTCCCGAAACGGAGCGCGGCCGGTAAGGCGAGAGCGATACCACTCACGATGCCACCGATCGTGAACCAGAGGAGCGCCAGCCCCAGCGCTCCGAGCGTTGCCCCGATGCCGTCGAGGCGGTCGCGGACGAACGAGGCCGATCGTTCCGGCGCGGCCACGGCAAGGAACCCGCGTCACAGCGCTGCACCGAGTGCACTCGCTGACCAGAGGGAGAGCAGCATGGTCACCAGTGCCAGCGGCCCGCTCGCGGTGTCTGCCTGCCTGGTCAGGATACCGCGGAGTTCCGGCTCCAATGGTGAAGCGTGCGGTACCTCGCTCAGGAGAAACTGGAGAACGAGGTCGGGCGGGATCGTCCCGCGCAAGAGCCTGCTCGTCACGATGGCGAGCAAGAGCAGAAACGGTCCGAGCGTGAGGAGGGCGCTGGAGGCGATGGCTGACGCGTGGAGAGCCCCGTCGCCTGAACGGAAACGCTGGAAGGCTCGCCAGAAAACCGTCTGTCGGGACCAACGGCAGGCTGCACGCAGGGACGAGCGGCCTGACATCGTGCCTCCCCGATCGGACGGGCGATGCGCCCGTGATGTCGCCGACATGCTCGCGCTCACCGACCTGTCTGGCAGGCGTCGGTTACGGGAAAGCAGGATACTCAACGGGTTATCTGCCCACGGGTCTTGCCACTGGCTGGTACGAGCTCGGCCTCTACCTCGTCGAAGCGGATGGTGACCGGGACGGTGTCGAAGCTTTCCACCCAGAGACCGATCGTGCCGCTGCCGAGCAGTGGGTCCTCGAGATCGGCGACGGTCTGGCTGGCGACGCGGAAGGTGAGCGTGCTGTCCTGGACCGCGAGGTCGAGTTCGAGCGGCTCGTCTGGCGGCAGGCTGACCGCGAGCGGTGTGACTGGCAGCAGCACGAGCGGCTCGCCGGCGAGGATAAGCGAGCAGAGCGCGACCAGTTGGCCACCGGAGCGTACCACGATGCACGTATAAAAGGAACGCGACTGGTCCGGCTCGAGAGTGGAACGGACAAGGAGGCCGACCCCTGTTTCGTCAGGGATCGTGACGCGAGTCCGGACCCGCTGGTCGGTGCCGGGTGGAACGGTGCGGGGCTCGAGGATGCCGAACGCTTGCGGGCGGGTCAACGTGACCGCATAAGCCCCGTCGGCGATTTCGCCCGAGCCGAGATCGCTCCGGCCGAGCGGCCAGTCGTTCTGGGTCGACTCGTCGAACGTCCAGCGGTAGGTGAGTCGCTGTCCCTCGGCTGGCCGCGGCTCGACCCGGATGACGGTCGGTGTGCGCTGGCTCGGCTCGCCGACGCGGATAGTCGTCGTCAGGATGGCGATCTCGGCGGCGCGCGGCTGGCGGAGTTCGACGGTGAGTTCGTCGCCCTGGCGATGCTGGCGCAGGATACCGCAGACCTGACTGAAGCTGGAAACCTCGGTGTCGTCGAGACGAGCGAGAAGCATACCCGGCTCGACACCAGCGGTGGCGGCGGGGCCGCCGGGGTTCACCCCGCGGACGACGAGACCGGTCGCGGTGCCGAAGCGCTCCGCGTTGCGGTGGATGCTCAGCTGGATCCCGAGCCACAGGACGCCGCGTCCCTCGGCGAGCGTCTGGGCGATTTGGAGCGCTGTCGCCGCGGGGAGGAAACGGCCATCCGGCAGCGCCAGGCCGAGTACCGCACCATAGCGATCCGCCATCAGAGCGCCGAAGATAAGGTCGTCGAGCGCGATGTTCACGCCGAGTTCATCGCGCTCGCGGTCGGGGTCGGTCGCGGTGCCGGTCGCTGCGGCCGGCAGGCTGATCGGTGGCTTGGTGGGGTCGCTCGCCGGGTAACCGAAGACGAGGACGTCCTCGCCGATGTCCGGTGTCTTGTTCGTGGCCAGCGGAGCGAGGGGGAGGTTTCGGGGGGAAGCGACGCGCACGACGGCCAGCCCATCGCACGTGCTGAGACCGAGCAGTTCGGCTGGTTCGGACTCGTTCTGGTCGGGTGCGCGGACACGCACCTGGGTCGGTGGCTGGTCAGCGATGGGGGGAGCGACCGTCAAGACGAGCCCTGGCGCGTAGGCGACGCCGGTGACGGGAAATGGTGGCTGATCGCCACGGGCGAACTCGACCAAGACGGTCGCAGGACGCAGGCGCTCTTCCACGTCTGCCCAGGAAAGAGGTTGCTCGCTGGTGCGGGGCGCCGTCGGTGGCGGTGTCAGCTGGTTGCGGAAGGGGAGGCTACGGCAAGCAGTGACGAGAAGCGCGAGCAGGAGCAGGAGTCGGGTGGAAAGCGCTGCGAACCGCCGCGCTCGCGTCGTCTGCTGACTCGTCCGCGTCATCGCTTCAGCCTGCCCTGCCACGCGATCGGGTGCCGTGCTGGCCCGATGATGGCACAAGGCCGGTCGCGTGGCAAGGAATGGACCGCGCTCCTCTAACTGGTGTTCGCGCCGCCAGTCGATACCGGCATACCGCGCATCCAATCCAGCAACAGCGCGAGCAGGAGAGGTCTCCGCTTGCGACTCCTCCGATGACTAGGTGTCCCTCTCGGTGGGAGCTGTCGCTGCCGATATTCCGGAGGAGAACGGCGATTCCTGTTGCTCGACTGGGGGTGTCGCGATGATACCTGAGGGAACCAGGCACGCGCGAACACGAGACTTGGACCAGAGCGAAGAACGTGCCGGCGACACGAGGCACGGGCTCCTGGAACGGTTGCGAGCGTTCTTCGAGGAGGGAATCTCCTCGTTCAGTCGTCCGATCGTCCTGCAGGAGGACGATCCGGCGGTTGGCCGAGTGACGCGTGCGCTCGAGGTGTTGGCGAGTGATCTCAAAGCGACGTTGCGTGCCCTCGAGGCATCGGTGCGCCGGTCGGCGATCGGGGTGGCGCGGAGCGCGCTGCGCATCCAAACAGTAACCAAGGCGATCGACCAGACGCGCCAGCAGGCTGACGCAGTGGCGCATGCGTTGCGGGAGATACACGGAGGCGTGGAGGAGGTGGCCGCTGCGGCAGGGAACGCGGCGGCAGCTGCGCAGGCCGTCGATGAGCAGTCCGCGCGCGGTCTGCGCACGAGCGAGCAGGCTGAGCAGGAAGTGGTCGCACTCCAGATGCACCTGCAAGAAGCGGCGGAGCGGTTGCAGATGCTGCTCGCGGACGTGGCGCAGATCACGCAGGTGAGCGAAGTCATCGCCACGATAGCCAAGCAGACGAACCTCCTGGCGCTGAATGCCGCGATCGAAGCGGCGCGAGCTGGCGAGCAGGGTCGCGGTTTCGCGGTCGTGGCGGAGGAAGTACGCAAGCTGGCTGAGCATGCAGCGACGCAGACGCGCGAGATCCGTGCGCTGACGGATAGAGTCGCTGCGCAGCTCGCGCCAGTCCATAAGTCGCTCCGTCGGAGCGTCGAGTCCGCCGAGGCTGCGGCAACCGCGACGGTGGAGGTCCGAACAACCCTTCGAGCGACGAGCGAGCTCGCGGCGCGAGCAGCGCAGGCGGTCGATGCGATCGCACGCACCGTTCATGAGCAAACGACTGCCCTCGAGCGCGCGGTTGCCTCTCTCGGGGAGATCGTCGAGAGCATCGGTACGATCGAACAGCAGGCCCAACGGATCGCCGAGGAGACGTTCGCGCTCGCGCACGTTGCTTCCGATGCCTATGAACAGCTTGCCAAAGTCGATACCGGTACGACGTTCCATCGGGCGCTCGCCGCCTGTCGAGAACTCGCCGAGCGCTGCCAACGTGTCTTCGAACGAGCGGTCGACGAGGGACGGCTCCGTCTCGCGGACGTGCTGGAACTCCGCTACACCGAGATTAAAGGGCCAGCGATCCGTTCGCTGGCGCGCCTCTTCGACGTGAGCCGGGTACCGCCAGAAGGTTTCCAGCCCCCCAAGTACAGCACGGCGTACGATGCTGCGGTCGATTTGGAGCTGTCGGAGGAGATGGAGACGATCCTGCGCCAGGAACCGCGCTTGGTCTTCGCGCTCCCCATCGATCTGAACACTTATGCGCCGATGCACAACCGGGCCTTTTGCCAGGACTGGACCGGCGTTCCGGAGCGGGATCTGGCCGGCAATCGGGTCAAGCGGTTCTTCTGGGATCAGCGGGTGCTGGTGCGTGGAGCGCGCGTTGGGCTCGGCGCAGCGGCCGAGCGGTTGCCGAACATGGCCTCGCGCGAGGACTTCATCCGGGCAGGCTGTGATCTGCGCGAATCACCGCAGCAGCGGTCGCAGTTTCTGGTCCAGACCTATGCGCGCGATACCGGTGAGGTGATGACGGTCATTACCGTGCCCCTCTTCGTCAAAGGGCACCGGTGGGGTGCGGCTCTGGTCGGTTGGAAGGAAGACGATGGATCTTGAGGAGTGTTCCGTGACTGCCGATGAAAACGATGAGAAAGCGGTGGCGTGGCGGATCGAAGGAGGCCGTCATGGGTGAACGAGTGCCGGACCTGCGTGGAGCAGGTGGGACAGCGGTGGCGGATGCCTGGCCTGGACAGGGACCCGCGGAGGTGGCTGGCGACGAGGCGATCTGGATCGCCCTGGAGCGGCTGGCGACGGAGTTGGCGCGCGGCGACCTGGTGGCGGCCGAGCAAGTCGTCGCTGAGTTACCGCCAGCATTGCGCCGACAATGGGCGGGCGTGGTCGCGGCCTGGCGCGACCGCGTCGCCGAGTTGCTCGTTGCGGCATCGGGTGCGGTGGCCGAGGGGCTCCGGCCAGTGCGCGCGGCCGATGAGTTCTCCCAGGCGTTCCGCGCGCAGAAGGAGCAAGTGACGCAAGCTGCCAGTGTCGCTCGGGAACTGGCGCAAGCTGTCCAGCTCGTCTTCGGGAGCGTGGGACAAGTCTCGGATGCTGCCCGCGGGGCAGCCGAACGTGCCGATGCCGGGATCCAGCGGGTCGATGAGGCCTTACGGTCTTTGGCAGACGTCGCTCGCTCGGTGGCTGAGCTCCAGCGACGGATCGAGGAGCTGTCGCAGGCGGTACACCCGATCACCCAAGTCCTGGGGACGATCGCGTCGATCGCCAAACAGACGAATCTCCTGGCGCTCAATGCCGCGATCGAGGCGGCGCGAGCTGGCGAGCATGGACGCGGCTTTGCCGTCGTGGCGGAGGAGGTCCGGCGCCTGGCCGTTTCGACGCAAGACGCGGTGGCGGGAATTCGACAGCAAGTCCAGGCGCTGTCCGAGGGGATGCAGCGGGTCGGCGAAGCGATGGGTGTTGTCGCCGAGCAGGTCGAGAACGGGGCGCTGGTGGCGGCCGGTGGGCAGGAGGCGCTGGCCTCGATCCGCAAGAGTGTCGATTCCATCGTCGTTCCCTTGCAGGAGATCGCGTCGGCAGCCGAAGAGCAGGCCCAGGCGGTCAACCAGCTGGCGCGGAACGTGCAGGCGGTCGCGGAGGTCGCGGAATCGGTCGGGCGGCAGGCCGAGGAGTTGACGGTCGGTGTCCTCGAGCAGATGCAGCGACTGCGGGCGATGCGGGAGTTGATCGCGCAGACGACGCTCGCCTTGTCCGATGCCCAGCTCGTGCAGGTGGCGAAGGCGGATCACCTGTTGTGGGTGCAGCGGTTGTTGGCCATGCTGCACGGCAAGGAGCAGCTGCAACCGGAGCAGGTGGCTGACTGGACTGTCTGCCGGCTGGGACGCTGGTATTACGGTCGTGGTCGCGAGCGCTACGGGAACTCCAGCGTCTTTCGCCAACTGGAAGCGCCGCACCAGCGCTTGCACCAGACAGCTGCCGAGGCGGTGCGCGCCTGGAACCGGGGCGACCGCGAGCGAGCGCGGGAACTCGTGGAAGAGGTACGACGGATTTCAGCCGAAATCGTCTCGTTGCTCGAGACGCTGCGGACCATGTGAGCAAGTGTCCCGCACGACTCGATCGAGGCGCAGGGAGCGGGTCGACGTTGCCCACCGGTTGCCGAGCGATCGAGGCCGGAGCCTCCTCATCCGTGCGCAGTGGGCCCCTTCGACTCCTGCGCGGGGTGAGGCACGAGCCGCTGGAGGCAGCCAGCTCCGTGCACCCCGCGAGGAGTGACTAGGGCCGGTCGGACAGGCACGGCTGTCCGGTACGCGGCTCCGGCTGATCGATCGCTTGGACGAGGAACGGCGCTGTCGCGACACGGTGTGTTCCCCGGCTCCATGCCCGTGGGTGTCCGAAGGCTCTTTGCGCGCCGCTGTCTCGGCGTCTCGATCGGTCTTCTGCCCGCGATCGTCTCTCGCTCTCGATCACGCTGGTCAGGAGGGGAGTAACCTCCTGAACACGGGTGGCGTCTCCGTTCGGTCGGTTCGTCCCTGGAGCCACGACGATTCGCGGTGGATGGCGGCGGGTGACGGTGACTCCGGGCACGGTACTCTGCTCAGTGCTGCGATCGGTCATGACCCGCCAGGAGAGAGGGACGGATCGCAGTCTTCTCGAAGCAGCCCGGCCGACCTCGACGGGTGGATCCGCGCCTATCTTGTCGCTTTTTCGCCCGGCCGGTAGAGTATCCGCTGTGCGGGAAGGTGAGCCGGAGGAGGTGAGACGTGAGCGGGCGGGCTGTCGGGGCAGGAGCAGCGGCGGGCGAGAGCTGGCTCGAACGCTTTTTCCATCTACGGGAACTGGGGACGAATGTCCGGACGGAACTTCTGGCCGGCGTCACGACCTTCATGGTGATGGCCTACATCATCTTCGTCAATCCGCAGATCTTGAGCGCTCCCGATGTGCCGGACAAGCTTGCGATCTCCGCGGTGACGACGGCGACCGCTCTCGTCGCTGGTGTGATGACGATCGCCATGGGATTGGCGACCAACCGGGCCTATGCCATGGCCCCGGGGATGGGGCTGAACGCTGTCGTCGCGTTCCAGCTGATGGGAGCGCTCGGACTGACCGCTGCCGAGGCGATGGGGGTGATCGTCGCCGAGGGGCTGGTCATCACGGTGCTGGTCCTGCTCGGTATCCGGCGCTACGTCATGGAGGCGATCCCGCTCGAACTCAAGCAGGCGATCTCGGTCGGCATCGGGCTCTTCATTCTGTTCATCGGTCTGGTCAATGGCGGCATCGTGGTACGCGACGAGGCGACGCTGGTGCGGTTGGGTGACTTGAACAGCGTGCCGGTCTTCGTCACCGGTGTTGGGTTGCTGATCACGCTTTTCTTGCTCGCGCGCAACGTGCGCGGGGCGCTCCTCTGGGGGATCCTGCTCACCACGGTCGTTGCCATCATCGCCCGTGCCGTGACGGGGACGGAGGCGTTCCCACCCGGCGTGGCCCAGCTCCCCACGCAGTGGATCGCGGTACCGGATTTCAGCCGGATCGGTGACTTCAGCTTCGGTTTCTTCGCCAAGCTGGGCGTCCTCTCCGCGATTCTGGTCGTCTTCTCCATCATGCTGGCGGACTTCTTCGACACGATGGGAACGTTGATCGGCGTGGGGCGGCAGGCAGGCTACTTAGACGAGCGCGGCGAGTTGCCGCAGGCACAGCGGGCGTTGCTCGTCGACTCGCTCGGTGCGGTCGTCGGTGGCGCCTGCAGCGCCTCCTCGGCGACGACCTACATCGAATCGGCGGCCGGCATCGGCGTCGGTGGGCGGAGCGGTCTGGTCTCGGTGGTCACTGGGATCTTGTTCCTCCTTTCGATGCCGTTCTGGCCGGTCGTCGGGATCGTCCCGGCCCAAGCGACGGCACCGGCACTGATCGTCGTCGGCTGGATGATGATGGGTGTGCTCAGCCGAGCCGAAGCCGAAGCCGAGGGGAAGCCGTCGCGTGTGCAGGTGGGGGGTATCGACTTCGCCAATATCGAAGTCGGGCTTCCGGTCACCATGACCATGCTGATGATGCCCTTCACCTACAGTATCACCGACGGTATCGGTGCGGGCTTCATCACCTGGACGCTCATCAAGGTCTTCCGCGGCAAGTTCCGCGAGGTGTACCCGGTCCTCTATGTGGTGAGCGCGGCGTTCGTCATCTACTTCTTGCGTCATGCCCTGGGCTTGGTCGTCTAGGCCGGGACTCACGCAGCGAAGCTGTGCCGGGCGGCCTGGATGACCAGGACGAGGAAGGCCAGGGCGACCGCATAGGCGCCCAGCACCGCAGCCAGCGTCCAGGCCAAGGCACCCAGGGGATCACCGGCGGCCTCGCACTGGTCAGCCTGGCGGATGGCGCCGAGCAGCCAGTGCGGGCCGAGGAGAAACGCACCGAGAGCCACTAACACGGTCGCGAGGTCGAGCACGGTTGGATACCTGATGCGCTGGTCAGCTGGGAGCGCGCTGGCGTGCGAGGACGAGAGCGAGCACGATGATGAGCGCTGCCAGCGCGACGAAAAGGATGGCGCCCACTGCACCACTGACCCAACCGGCGAAGGTGATCAGGGCCAGGAGAGCGAAGAGCGGCAGCAAGAACCAGATGAGCACCTGCAGTCGCGGCATGATCGCGCTCCTTCCACCGGTGCGCACAGCACGTGCGCTGATCGTCTCGAAGGGGTCGATGCTCTATCATCATACCACGCTGGCTCATCGAACGGTGCGCTGGAGCGGTGGCCTGGCGGCGTCCGCGGAGCGGAGCGGTCATTCGGTCCAGACACGGTAGCCGCGGGTGACGCGCAAGTGTTCGGGGAGCGCCGGCTCGACGTGCACGGTGACATCGGCGGCCTGACCGATGGTCTGCTCGACCATGCGCGCCACTTCGCTGGCGATCTCGTGGGCCATGCGGACACTCAGTTCCGGGTCGACTTGGATATGGAGATCGACCCAGACGAGACCGTCGCCGCCGCGCGTGCGAATGTTGTGGACACCCCGGACGCCGGGCACGCCCCGCACGGCGTGCTCGATCACCTCGACTGGAACCACAGCGGCGTCGGAGAGGGTGAGCGCGGCATCCCGAATGATCGTCCAGGCGCCCCAGGCGATCACACCAGCGATGCCGATCGCCAGGAGCGGATCGACGATGGCGTAACCGGCACGGACAGCCACCAGCCCACCGATGACGGCGAGCGAGACGAGTGCATCGGCAGCCGTATGCTTGGCGTCGGCGCTCAGGATCGAGCTGTGGAGCTCGCGCCCGCGCCGGCGTTCCCACGTGCTGACGCCGATATTCACGAGCAGCGTGACCAGCATGACGGCGAAGGAAAGGGGAGTGACTTCTGGTTGAACGCGTTCCTGGAGACGATGCCAGGCGTCCTGGAGAATTTGCACGACCAGGAGACCCATCGCGCCCGCGATGACCAGCGAGGTCAGCGCCTCGAAGCGCCGGTGCCCGTAGGGGTGGTCGGGATCGGGCGGGCGCGCCGCGATGGCCATGCCGACGAGTCCGACAATGTTCGCTGAGGCATCGAGCAGGGAGTTCAGACCATCAGCCAAGATGGAGAGGCTGCCGGAAACGAAGCCGACCACGAGCTTGGCGATCGCGACCGTGAGATTGAGCACGAGCACGGTCACCAGCGTGCGTTTGATCGATCGGGTTCGCGAGGAACGCTGCACGATCCTTTCCATCCGTGCCGTCGCGCGCTGCTCACCGCTCGGAGTAACTCTACGCGGGGCGACTGGGCGCGGAGAAGAGCAAACGATGAATTCACGCTGGCAAAACTGGGAATGCTGATCGGCCGAGGCTCGCCGCTCCCGACAGCGCTCGCGGCGGGGTTGGGAGTGCGGCCGGATCGATTCGCACCTGCCCGGCGTGCACTGCTCGATCCTGCTGAATGGACGAAACGGCGATCGGCCTGCCCTGGCGCGAGCGGGAGAGGCTCGGCTCGCTTGGGTGAGATCGCGCGCGGGAGTTGGGTCGCACTGGGCAGTCCCGTCTCGAGCGGTTACCGGTACCGATTCGTCACGGCGGCAACGGCGCAGGAACGCCGAGAGACGACGCGCTCGACCGCTCACGCGCTAACCGTGCTCGGGTTGTGGATTGCGACGTGCGGAGTCGGTCCAAAACGAGCCGTATCGACCATGTTCCCCCAGGCCAGCTATTTCGGAACTCGAGCATTCCGTTCCATCGCTCCGGCCCCGGTAGGCCTGAGTAGGCGCACTCAGCTTCCCGAGGGGCATTTGGGTGAGGAGGATAGCGCTTGCCAGGCGGTCGGACGACCGCACAGGGTGGTCGCCGGGCACAGTGCTCGATAGTCGAGCGGATGGGGCTCGAAAAAGGCTCCCCCGACTGCTTGCCGTGTCGTGTCCCCCGACACCTCCCGTTCCTGCAACTATCACCGGGTCAGGGGCGAGGTTGGCACCCGCGGTACGCGCTGATCCTGTCGACAGTGCTTGGCTCGGGCGCTGGCCGGTCTGGTCCGCGTGGCGCGTTGCTCGAGGGTTCGGTGTCCCTGCCGTGCTCGGGGTCGGGCAGCGGGTGCGGGGCCGGCTCTCATGGTGGGAGATGGCTAAGATTGATGAGCAGAAAGGAAGCTGGCACTGCCGGCACGACGCGTTAGGAGGACGAATGAATCAGTTCGAGTGGGTACCGATCAAGCAGTACACCGACATTCTCTACGAGCGACTCGCCGGTGAGGGGATCGCCAAGATCACGATCAACCGGCCGGAAGTCCGCAACGCTTTCCGCCCGCTCACGGTCATGGAGATGATGGACGCCTTTGCCCATGCCCGAGAGGATGGCTCGATCGGCGTCGTCCTCTTGACCGGAGCCGGGGACAAGGCGTTTTGCTCCGGTGGTGACCAGCGCGTGCGCGGCCACGGCGGGTATGTGGACGATCAGGGAATCCCGCGGCTCAACGTGCTGGATCTCCAGAAGCAGATTCGCTATCTGCCCAAGCCAGTCATCGCGGTCGTCAACGGCTATGCGATCGGGGGCGGGCATGTACTGCATGTGGTCTGTGACCTGACGATCGCTGCTGAGCATGCCAAGTTCGGTCAGGTCGGGCCACGAGTGGGGAGCTTTGACGCAGGCTACGGCGCGACGTTGCTCGGGCGGATCGTCGGGCACAAGAAGGCGAAGGAGATCTGGTTCCTCTGCCGGCAGTACACCGCGCAAGAGGCGCTGGAGATGGGGCTGGTCAACGCGGTCGTGCCCTATGAGAAGCTCGAGGAGACAGCAGTCGAGTGGGCGCGGGAGATCCTGGAAAAGAGCCCGATGGCGATCCGTTTCCTCAAGGCAGCCTTCAACGCCGATACCGATGGCTTGGCTGGATTGCAACAGCTGGCTGGTGATGCGACGCTCCTCTACTACTTGACTGAAGAGGCCAAGGAGGGGCACCGGGCGTTCCTCGAGAAGCGCAAGCCGGATTTCTCCAAGTTCCCGCGCTTCCCGTGATGGAGCGAGTTGCATGAGTGTCCCGGTGAGCGATCCTGCACGGATGCCCGGACGAGGCGCCAGCTGGCGTGTCTGGTGGCTGGGGGCGCGACCGGCCACCCTGGTCGCTGCCATCGGTCCGGTGCTCGTCGGGACAGCAGCCGGGGTACGGGAAGCCGGGACGATCCGCTGGTTACCGTTCCTGGCGGCACTGGTGACCGCGCTCCTCATTCAGGTCGGGACCAACTATGCCAATGATCTCTTTGATTATCTCAAGGGGGCGGACCGTCCCGATCGGGTCGGGCCGACGCGCATCACTGCTCGTGGCTTGGTAACGGTCGCCGCGATGCGCCGGGCTGTCGTCCTGACCTTCGCACTGGCCACAGTGCTCGGCCTCTACCTGGTCTGGGTCGGGGGCTGGCCGATTCTGGTGATCGGTCTCGCCTCCATCGCGGCTGGGATCCTCTACACTGCTGGGCCGGTGCCACTCGGCTACGCGGGGCTGGGAGACGTGTTCGTCTTCGTGTTCTTTGGGCTCGTCGCGGTGGGTGGCAGCTCCTATCTCCAAACCGGTTCCCTATCCGGACTCGCGCTCCTCGCCGCGGTCCCGGTCGGTTCCCTCATCACCGCGATCCTCGTCGTCAACAATCTGCGCGATATCCCGACCGATCGAGCTGCCGGCAAGCGCACGCTGGCGGTTCGCATCGGTGAGCGGGCGACGCGCTGGCAGTACGCCGTGCTGGTTGCTGGGGCCTATCTGGTCCCCGTGCTGCTCTGGCTGCTCGGCTGGGCCGGGCCGGCGGTGCTGCTGCCCTCGCTCACGTTGCCCCTCGCTCTCCGACTCGTGGGGGTGGTGCTGCGCGGTGCGGAGGGGCCGTCGCTCAACCCTGTCCTCAAGCGGACTGGTCAGTTACAGCTGCTGTTCGCCATGCTCTTCGCTCTGGGGTTGCTCGGGTGAGCGGCTCGCGCCTCGATTGGCGATGGTACCGCCTCCGCTTCCGCGCTCCGCTGGAGACGGCTGCGGGTTCGCTGGGGACGCGGCGAGGGATCCTGGTCAGCGTGGCGACAGCGGATGGATTGGTCGGGCTCGGGGACGTCGCTCCCTGGCCGGGAACGGAGGACCGTGCGCTTCCGGAGGCAGCCGACTGGTTGGCAGCGCTTCGTGCGGTTGCCGAGGAGGGAGAGGGCGCACTTCGGCAGGCGCTGGAGCGGGTTGCGGCGGTGACACCGGGAGCGCGTGCGGCGCGGGCGGCGCTGGAAACGGCGCTCCTCGATGTCAGCGCTCAGCGGGCCGGTGTGCCCCTGGCCTTCTGGCTGCGCTCGTCGGCGCGCTCCTCCGTCCCTGTGAACGCGCTCATCGGGATCGCTGATCCGGAGCGCACGGTCGAGGCTGCGCGCGCAGCCGTCGCTGCCGGATTCCGGGCCCTCAAGCTCAAGGTGCGCATCGCGGCGAGCGAGGTGGAGCGCGTCGCGGCAGTCCGCCGAGCAGTCGGCCCGGAGGTTCAGCTGCGGCTCGATGCGAACGCTTCCGCGGCGGTCGCCGCTGCGCTCGCTTTTGCGCGGGCAGTCGCACCGCTCGGAATCGAGTACCTGGAGCAGCCGGTGGGTTCCCTGGAGGAACTCGCGGCGTTGCGGCGGCAGAGCCCGGTGCCGCTCGCCGCTGACGAGGTGCTCGCCGGCCCAGACGAACTGGAACGGGCGCTCGCTTTGGGGGCAGCGGATATCGTGATCGCCAAGCTGCCGCTCGTGGGCAGTGTGGAGCGGTTGCTCGACCTGGCCGAACGATGCGAGCGAGCTGGGATCGCAGTGGTGGTGACGAGTAACTTGGAATCGGCGGTCGGTCTGGTGGCAGCCCTCCACGTGGCAGCGGCACTGCCAGGGAATGCAGAGCGTGCTCACGGGCTCGCCACCGCTGGTCTGGTCGAACCGCTCGGTCGCGAGCCAGTGTTCCAGCCGCTGGGCGGCCGACTCGTGCTCCCGCCTGGACCAGGGTTGGGACTGGATCGAACGATGATGCTGGCAGGAGAGGAAGACGGATGAGGACAGGCGAGAGGAAGCGCATGGTTTTGGGGCTTTGGGTCGCCGTGCTCGCTACCGCGGTGGGGCTGGCTGTCTCCGCGGTGCTCGTCCCGCGTGCCCTCGCGACGTCGCGAGGGCTGGCCAATCTGCTGGCGGTGGCCAGTGCGCTGCTCGTCGCGGCGGGCTGGATCGGCGGAGGCGTGACGAGTTGGCGGGGAGCTCGCTGGCGAGGAGCACTGTTCGGCCTCGCCGCGTATCTCGTCGCTGGTTCAGCCTGGACAGCTGGGTTCGTCCTCCTCGATCCCTGGCAGGTCGATTACGGTCGCGTCGATATCGTCCGTTTCGCGCTCTACTCCGTTCTGCTCTGGCCGTTCGCGCTGACGTATACCCTCGATTGGTTCGGGTTGGGCGGGTTTTGAGCGGAGGCGCCGATGCTGGTCCCCGAGTGGCTCGCCTGGCGTGCGCAGACCACTCCTGATCGTCTGGCACTCGTCTGGCGCGACCGTGTCTGGTCGTTCGCCTCGCTCGCCGCGGCTGCTGACGAAGCAGCTCGGCGCCTGGCCGGCCTCGGTGTCCGAATGGGCGACCGCGTTGCCGTGGTGATGGCGAACCGGCCGGAGTTCGTCCAACTGGTCCATGCGGTCAGCCGCTTGGGCGCGATCCTCGTCCCGCTCAATGTGCGGCTCACCGGCAGCGAACTGCGGACACTGCTCGACGATGCCGAGCCGCGGGTCGTGGTAGTCGATCGCGCGACCTGCTCACTACTGGATGGTTGGTCGGGTGCCGTGGTGGAGATCGACCGCGAGTGGTCGTCGCTTCCTACGACGACTGTGGAACTGCGGCGCGCGATCGATCTCGCGGCTGTGCACACCCTGGTCTACACCTCGGGGACGACGTCCCGACCGAAAGGAGTATTGCTGACGTACGGGAACCATTGGTGGAGCGCGCTCGGGTCTCAGCTGAACATCGGGGCCGTGCCGGAGGACCGCTGGCTCCTGTGTTTGCCGCTGTTCCACGTGGGTGGGCTCTCCATCCTGTTCCGCAGCGTCATCGGCGGCTTCGCGGTGGAGCTCCACGAACGGTTCGATCCGGCGTCGGTCAACCGGGCGATCGAGGAGGGAACGACGCTGCTCTCGGTCGTCGGGACGATGCTCTGGCGGATGCTCGAGGAGCGAGGGGAGCGTCCCTATCCGCGTCATCTGCGCGCCGTCCTGCTCGGCGGCGGGCCGGCGCCCCGACCCTTGCTGGAGCATGCCGCTGCGCTCGGCGTTCCTGTTCTGCAGACCTACGGGCTCACTGAGACCGCCTCGCAGCTGGCGACCTTGGCACCGGAGGATGCGCTGCGGAAACTCGGTTCGGCCGGCAGACCCCTCTACCCGAACGAGTTGCGGGTCGTGCGGGAAGACGGTAGTCCGGCGGGACCAGGGGAGCCGGGGGAGATCACCGTACGCGGTCCAGTGGTCACGCCCGGCTATTGGCGGCGACCCGACCTCACGGCTCGCGCACTGCGTGATGGCTGGCTCTGGACAGGTGACCTCGGCTATCTCGACGAGGATGGGTATCTGACCGTGCTCGACCGGCGCGACGACCTCATCGTGACCGGAGGCGAGAACGTCTATCCGGCGGAGGTGGAAGCGGTGCTGCTGGCACATCCCGCGGTCGCGGAAGCGGCGGTGGTGGGGATTCCCGATGTCGAATGGGGGCAGCGCGTCGTCGCTGCGGTCGTCCTGCGCCCTGGTGCAACAGTGCGCGCGGCAGATCTCGCCAGTTGGTGCCGGGAACGGCTGGCTGGCTACAAGGTGCCACGAGCGTTCCGGTTCGTGAGTGAGCTTCCCCGGACGGAGAGCGGCAAGGTACAGCGGTGGGCAGTGCGGCAGGCATGGAACGCGGAGTGAGGTGCACGGCAGCGCTCGTGCTTTGCTGGCGTTGCCAGCTGCGAATTGCCAAGGTATCGTACGAGCCGTAGAATGCCCGGGGAGAGGTGGTGAGCGTTCGGTTCCGCTGAACGGGGTGGGGCATGTATCTGCTCGATCAGCCAGATGCAGCGTTGGCCTATCGCCGGCAATATCGCGGGCTGATCGGCATCGCGAGCAAAGTGCCGCTGCGCGATCGCGCCATGCTCAGCTTGGTCTACACGCCCGGTGTTGCCGAGGCTTGCCGGGTGATCAGCCAGGACGAGGTGAGTTCGTTCGATCTGACTGGGCGCGGTAACACGGTCGCCATCCTGACGGACGCGTCCGATCTCTTCGGACCCACGCGGGCGCCGGTCGAGGCAGCGCTACCGCTCCTGGAGGCGAAAGCCGTTCTCTTCAAGACCTTTGCTGGCGTGGATGCGGTCCCGATTGCGGTCGATCTCCAGGATCCTTTGGCGATTGTGGAAGTGGCACGCTCCTTGATTCCTACCTTCGGTGCGTTCTGCCTCGATCATATTCGGGCTCCGCACAGCTTCACGATCCAGGATCATTTGGAGAAGGCGGCACCGATCCCGGTCTTCTCCAACCAGCACCACGGTACAGCGATTCTGGTGCTCGGTGCGCTCAAGAATGCGCTGGAGGTGGTGGGGAAGCGGTTGGAGGAGGTCCGAGTCGTCATCGCCGGGGCAGGACTCGCCGGGATCGGCGTCGCGCGCCTGCTCACCCGAGTCGGGGTCAAGGATCTCATCGTGTGCGATCGCGCGGGCGCGATCTACCTGGGGCGACCGTACCGCATGAATTGGGCCAAGGCGTACTTGGCGAAGGAGACGAATCCGGAGCGGCGACGCGGGACGCTCGCTGAGGTGTTGAAGGGCGCCGATGTCTTTATCGGATTGGCTCGCGGCAATATCCTGTCGCCGGAAATGGTCGCAGCGATGGCACCCGATCCGATCGTCTTCGCGCTGGCACTGCCGACTCCCGAGATCGATCCGGACCTGGCTCGGCAGGCGGGTGCAGCGGTGGTCGCGACCGGGCGCTCCGACTACCCGAACATGATGGATGTCTCGCTCGTGTTCCCCGGTGTCTTCCGTGGCCTGCTCGATTCGGGCGCGCGCAACATCCGGTTGCGCACGTTGATCTATGCTGCCGAGGCGTTGGCTAGCTTGGTGCCGCCGGAGCAGCGTGGTCCTGAGCATATCGTCCCGCAGATCTTCGACTTTCGCGTCGCACCCGCGATCGCGGCTGCGGTGGTGCAAGCGGCCTTGGAGACCAAAGAAGCGACGCGGGAAGTCGACCCACAACAGGTGGCGGAGAACACGCGCCGCTATATCTACGAGGGTACCTTCGACGTTGCGCGGCCGGTCAACCGACGCCCCCGCTCGCTGGCCGAGCAAGCGCTGGATTTGCGCCGGCGGTATCGCGGTGTACTGGAGATCCGCAGCAAGTTGCCGGTCCGAGACCATCACATCCTGAACTTGCTCTACTTGCCACCGGCAGCCCTGGCACCGGTCGAGGAAGTGCGCCAGCACCGCGAAGCGGTCTACGACCTGACGGTCAAGGGGAACCTCGTGGCCATCGTGACCGATGGGAGCGCCGTGCTGGGGCTGGGCGATATCGGGCCGCAAGCTGCTTTACCAGTGATGGAAGGGAAAGCGGTTCTCTTCCAATCGCTCGGTGGAGTGGAGGCGTTCCCGATCTGTATCGCTGAGCGGGATCCCGATCGGATCGTGGACATCGTGGCAGCGATCGCTCCCTCCTTTGGCGGGATCAATCTGGAGGACATTGCAGCGCCACGCTGCTTCGAGATCGAGTCAGCGCTCAAGGAACGACTGGATATGCCAGTGTTCCACGACGACCAGCATGGGACGGCGATCGTCGTTTTGGCTGCGCTGATCAACGCGTTCAAGCTGCGGGGAACACCGCTTGCCGAGGCGAGGGTGGTCATCAACGGTGCTGGGGCCGCGGGGATCGCGACGGCGAAGCTGCTCTTGGTCTACGGGGTCGGTGACGTCATTCTCTGCGATCGCCTGGGGGCGATCTATCGGGAGCGCGAAGCGGGGATGAACCGCTACAAGATGGAGATCGCTCGGCTGACCAACAAGGCGGGCGTGCGCGGTGACCTGGCGACGGCGCTGGTGGGTGCTGATGCGTTCATCGGGCTCTCCAGCCCGAACATCCTCACGCCGGAAATGATCCGCAGCATGGCGCCCGATCCGATCGTTTTCGCCCTGGCCAATCCCGACCCGGAGATCCACCCGGATCTAGCGCTGGAGGCGGGAGCACTGGTGGTCGCGACCGGGCGCTCGGATTTCCCGAACCAGGTCAACAACTCGCTGGCTTTCCCGGGCGTGTTCCGCGGTGCGCTCGACGTGCGGGCACGCGACATCAACGACGCCATGAAGCTGGCTGCCGCGCAGGCGATCGCTGAACTCGTCTCGCCACGCCAGCTCTCGCCGCAGTACGTGATCCCGGATAGTCTCGATCTCTCCGTGCCTCCGGCTGTCGCCGCGGCAGTCGCGCGGGCTGCCGTGGAAACCGGAGTCGCCCGCTTGCAGGTCGATCCGGACGATATCGCTGCGCGCACGCGGGAGCTGCTCTACGAGGGCCTGCGGCGGTGAGACGGCACGCCCGCTCGTTTCGGCCAGAGCCGAGTGCTCCGTCGTGCGCATCGGCTGAACGAGAGCTGGCCAGCGGTCACGCTTCGGGGGTCGCCTGTCTTGCAGGCTGCATGGTCGGTCGTCGAGTCGGTTCCCCGAGGACTTCGCTCGTTTCCCAGGAATCGCGGCGCGGCCAGCGTCGCCGCAGCCACTTGTGCACCTCGACGACCGCGAGGATCGTGCTGGCGACCAAGATGATGCGTGGCCAGATGTCGAGCGGGATCGGCTCGACGCGGAGCACGAACTGGGTGAGCGGGACGTACAGTGCGCCGACATGAACGATGATGGCGGCGATGACTGCGGCGAAGAGTACTCGATTCGAGAAGGGACTCATCCGGAAGAGCGAGCGGATGCTCGAGCGCGCATTGCCGACCTGGAAATTCTGGAAGATCACCATCGTCGTCAGTGCGACGGTTCGAGCGAGGTCCAGCGATCCAGACGCTCGTAGCGTCCAATCAAAGATCCAGAGTGTTCCCGCGGCCATGACGAGACCACTGAGGAGAGTCCGCTCCCACAGGAGCGGGGAAAGGATCCCCTCGCGTCGCGGACGTGGACGGCGACGCATGAGCCCAGGTTCCTTCGGCTCGAAGGCCATGGCGACGTCCTGGAGCCCGTTGGTGACCAGGTTGAGCCAGAGCAGCTGCGCTGGATAAAAGGGTAAGGGCCACCCGGCTAGGACCGCGAACGGCAGGACGAAGAGCATCGCTGCACCAGTGGAAATCAAGAAGAAGGTCGCCTTGCGCAAGTTATCGAAGGCGCCACGTCCCTCCTCGACAGCCGCGACGATGGTCACGAAATTGTCGTCAGTGAGGACGATATCGGCTGCCTCGCGGGCGACATCGGTGCCGCTCTTGCCCATCGCGACACCGATCTCAGCTGCCCGCAGCGCGGGGGCGTCGTTGACGCCGTCCCCGGTCACAGCAACCGTTTCGCCATTGGCTTGCAAGGCGCGCACGATCCGCAATTTCTGCTCGGGCTCGACCCGTGCAAAGACCGAAACCTGTTGGACGATGGAACGGAGTTCTTCGTCGGACAGTCGTTGCAGTTCCCGGCCGGTGAGGACAGGGCTCGAACGGGGAGCGATGCCCAGGAAGTCGGCGATGGCCGCAGCGGTCGCTGCGTGGTCGCCAGTGATCATGACGACGCGGATACCAGCGGAGTGGCAGCTGGCGATGGCCTCGCGGACGCCTGCGCGGGGAGGATCCCAGAGCCCGACGAGACCGAGGAACGTCAAGCCACTGGGCTCGAGCAGCGACTCGATGCGTTCGGCGTGCTCGAACGGTATCTCGCCTGCCGCGAAGCCGAGCACCCGCAGGCCCTGTTGAGCGAGCTGGTGGGCTGCCGCGAGAATGGCCTCGCGGTCGAGCGGAACGAGTCCTTCCGGGCTCACCCAGGTGCTGCACATGTCGAGGATGCGTTCGGGTGCCCCCTTCGCGAGGAAAACCGGTTTGCCGTCGATCCGCGAAACGACTGCTGCGAAACGTCGTTCTGGTTCGAACGGTATCTCGGCGAGGATCGGATAAATACTTTCCAGTTCTTCGCGAACGAGACCGAATCGTGCGCCGGCGATGAGGAGTGCGAGGTCGGTCGGATCACCGATGCCTGCTCGTTCCTGTCCGATTTCTTCGCTGTGCGCGAGGGTCGCCTCATTCGCCAGCACGCCCGTCACGAGCACGCGGAGAGCTGGTGGAAGATCCGAGAACGCTGTCTCGCGAAGTGCAGAGAACGAGAGGTGCGGAACGGGATCGAGTTGCTCGTCCTCGAAGGAGATGACGCGCCTAGCAGCCCAGAGAGCCCGAACCGTCATCCGATTCTCGGTGAGCGTTCCCGTCTTGTCGGATCCGATGACGGTCGTGCTGCCGAGCGTCTCGACAGCAGCCAGGTGCCGCACGATGGCACGGCGCCGTGCCATCCGCTGGGCGCTCACCGCGAGGACGAGCGTCACAACGATCGGAAGGCCTTCTGGAACGATCGCAACCGCGGCACCGACCGCGAACTTGAAGAGGAGCGCCGGTTCATCACCACGGAGCACACCGAACGAGCTGATGGCCACGATGCTCACGAGAACGACGAGGGCGACCAGACGTGCGAAGCGCGCGAATTGCCTCTCGAGCGGCGTTTGCGGTTGGGTCTCGGCTCGAGCCAGGTAAGCGATCTTGCCGAGTTCGGTAGCACGACCCGTACTGACGACGACGCCGACGCCGCGACCACTCGTGACGATCGTGCCGAGAAACGCCATACAAACACGATCAGCGATCGGTGTTTCGGGTGGGACGGGATCGGGGCGTTTGACCACTGGAACCGATTCGCCGGTAAAAACCGACTCGTCCACCATGAGTGCTGTGGTCGAAACGAGCCGAAGGTCGGCCGGAACGCGGATCCCTGATTCCAGGAGGACGATGTCACCAGGAACCAGAGATTTGGCGGGTATCTCGCGCTCGACGCCGTCGCGGATCACGCGAGCGCGTGGACTCAGGTAAAGCATGAGCGAGCGGATCGCTTGCTCCGCACGCAACTCGTGGTAGGTTCCGAGCGCCGCGTTGATGAGCAGAACGGCGAAGATAGCGCCGGTATCGATCCATTCACCCAATCCGGCCGTGACGAGTGCTGCCACCAACAGGATATAGATCAGCGGGCTCTTGAACTGATGCAGGATGATGCGGAGAAGGCTCGGCGGCGGGGCAGTTTCGATTTCGTTCGGGCCGAACTGTTGTAACCGACGCTCCGCTTCTCGCGTGGCAAGCCCGTCGAGACTCGTGCCGAGTCGCTCGAGCGTTTCTGCTACCGTCAGGGCATGCCAGTGTACTGTGTCTCGCACAGAACGCGATCCCTTCGCTCTCCGATCTGCGCAGCAGTCAGCGAAGTCGCGTTGGGCTACGATGCGTGCCCGGTCGTCGCTGACGTGCTGCGTTGTCGGGCGACTGCCTTGAGAACATCATGTCGGGTGACGATGCCGACGAGTTTGCCGTCACGCACGACCGGGATGTGCCGGACGTCGCGTTCGACCATGAGCTGGGCGATTCGGCTCAGTGGTGTGTCCTCCGTCACCGTCACTGCCGGTGCTTGCGCAACGTCTCCTGCCTTCATCGTCCGCGCTTCAGCGTAGATCCGCTCGATCCCTTCCGCATTCAGCCAGTGTCCGAAGAGCTGTGGGGCGCGGAAGGCCGCGAAAGGAATCGGCTTTTCCTGCGCCAGGAAGTCCTCTTCGCGAATCAGGCCGAGCAGCCTGCCGTCCGCATCGACCACTGGAACGGCGCCGATCTGCCGGTCGAGCATGAGTCGAGCGACCTGTTCGAGCGTGGCGTCTGGCCCGACCGTTACTGGATCCGGCGTCATGATATCGCGTGCCCGCAGGGTTTCGTTCGCAGTCGCCGGCTCTTCCAAGGCTTGTCGGACGGCCTGTGGCCGGTGGAGGAGGAGCGGCACCGTCGTCGCATGGAGGACGTGCTCGGCCGTCGAGCCCAAAAGCACTCGCCGGATCCCGCTCATGCCGTGCGTGCCCATGGCGATGAGGCCAGCCTGGCGCGCGGCTGCTTCGGCCGCGATCGTCTCGGCGACTGGCCCACTGCCGAGGCTCCAGCTGGTCGGATAACCGCGGGCACGGACTCGCTGAGCGACGGCTTCGAGATATCGCTCCCAGCGCGCGGGATCTTCTTCCTCGGCGAGGACATGAAAGAGGTGGAGCTGCAGGGGCTCCGAACCCTGACCGAGCAGGTCGAGCGCGGTATCGATCGCCTCCTCGGCCAGTGCTGAACCATCGAGGGGGACGAGAACCGGCGAGAACGTTACCGAGGCGTTGGGAGCTGGAACGGGTACACGAGCGCGCACGACGAGCGCCGGTTGCCGCGCCCGCTGCATCACGCTGAAGGTGACGCTCCCCACTAGCAAACGGGCCACACCCAAGCGGCCGTGGCTGCTCATGACGATGACCGCTGCCTGACTCGCATCGGCGTACGCGACGATCTCCTTGGCCGGCTCGCCCAGGCGCACCTCGATGCGACAGGACACGTCGCTGATCGCGTTCCGCAGCCGTTCGAGCGACGCGCGGCGCTGTTCCAGCCAGCGCTGCACCAACTGTTCGACCTGCTCTCCCTCCGCTTCCAGATACGAGCGCAGGGATTCGGTGACCTCGACAATGGAAAGGAGAACGAGTTCACTCCCGAGTCGCTGAGCGATCGCTCGACCGAAGGGAATCGCACAGTGAGTCACGCGCTCCGGATCGAGATAGGTCGGGAGTACCGGAACGACCACCGGACCTGCCATCGTGTCCAACCCTCCCTGTCCGCTTCACTACCCTACGGGTAGCCTATCATGATCGCGATCCTCGCGGTGCTAGTAACCCTGGCCCTCGCCGCTTCAGCGGCTCGCGCGGGTCGTCGTGCTTTCACGGCGCGTGACCAGCGGTATCCGATCGAGGCGATACGAATCGAGCTGCGCGCGGGTGAGCAGCGCGGCGAAGGCTGCTCGGCTGGACCATGAGCTCGAGGGGGCGGATCCCATGAACCGCTCCTTCGCGTTTTGCGGCTCGCGGCATGGCTGAGGATGCCCAGCCGCAGGCTCAGGGATCGCCGAACACCCGGTACGCGGGCCGCGAAGCGCCGCATCGCTGCCGCCGGAACCGAGCGCGCTGTCCGGCGCACTGCTCTGGCCGGGACCGCCAACAGCACTCCGAACACACGCATGTGTCACTGTGTAATACTGTAAGTGTGGAAATCGACAGAAGGAGGGATCGGATGAGTCGCGATCCATTCGCAGCCGAGCTCCACGCGTGGTTCCTCGGGCGCCTGCCGGAGGGTTGGTTCGTGGAGCCGCCCGAGATCGCCTACGACCGGGACGAGATTCTCGTCGTCGGTCGTCTCGCTGAGCCATCGCTGCCGGAGGGAGCGAGCGAGGAGGAGCGGCAGGCCGCTTGTGCGGCGCGGATCCAGCGTTTCCGCGAGGAAACGCGTGCTCAGCGCATGCGCATCGCCAGCGAAGCCGAGTACCGGTTCGGCCGCAAGGTTTCCTGGGGAGCAGCCTGCGGTCCGATTCGCCAGTCGTTCACGGTGCTGAGCGTGCCCGTGATGACACGCTTGCGGCTCGCCGAGCGGCAGGTCCTCGATACGCTGGTCGAGGCTGGAATCGCGCGGAGCCGGAGCGAGGCACTGGCCTGGTGTGTCCGCTTGGTCGGTCGTCACCAAGCTGACTGGCTCGAGGAACTGCGCCGAGCCTTGGTCCGGGTACAAGAGCTCCGGCAGGCCGGCCCGGATGTCGATTGAACGATGCCCGATGCTCTACCGAGGAGGGAGAACAGTGCTGCACCACACACTCGTCGTTCAGCCGATCACAACGGCCGACGCTGAAGATGCGGCTATGCAGGGGGGCGCGATGCCCGCGCTCGAGCCTGAGACCCTGCTCGATGCCTTTTCGGCAGCAGTCGTTCGTGTCGTCCAGCGTGTCGCACCGGCGGTCGTCGGATTGCGTGTCGTCCGCTCGACGCATCGTGGTTCCGACGTTCCTGGTGCGGGTTCGGGCTTCCTGATCACACCCGATGGCTATGTCCTCACCAACAGTCATGTCGTTCATCGCGCGCGGCAGATTGTCGTCTCGCTGGCCGATGGGAGGGAATTTGCGGCCCAGCTAGTCGGTGAAGATCCAGCGACTGATCTGGCTGTCGTGCGGGTTCAGGCGAACGGGCTTCCCATCGCCGAGTTCGGCGATTCGGATCGCCTGCAGGTCGGTCAGCTGGTGATCGCCATCGGGAATCCGCTGGGGTTGCAGGCGAGCGTGGTGACCGGCGTAGTTTCGGCGCTCGGTCGCTCGTTGCGGGGGCCGGACGGTCGGTTGATCGAGAACGTCATTCAGACTGATGCTCCCCTCAATCCGGGGAATTCGGGTGGGCCGCTGGTCGATACGCGCGGCAAGGTGGTCGGTGTCAACACAGCGATCATCGCTGGTGCGCAGGGGCTGGGTTTCGCGATTCCTGCCAGTACCGCTCAGTGGGTCGTCGGCCAGCTGGTGCGCGAGGGACGCGTGCAGCGTGCCTGGCTCGGGATCATCGGTGAGCTCAAGAGCGTGCCAGGACGCTTCGTTCCGGAACACGGTGGAACACGGGCGGCTGGCATCGCGGTCCGCGAGGTCATCGTCGGGAGTCCAGCGGAGCGAGCCGGACTTCGACCGGGTGACGTGATCGTGAGCCTCGATGGCGCACCCGTGCGGTCGCCGACCGATCTGCAACGTCTCTTGGGTCGCGCACCGGTCGGCAGCACGATCGTGCTCGGAGTCGTGCGTCAGGGGAAGCTCGCGACCGTGCGAGCAGAACTCGCTCCCGAGCCGGATCGCGAACGTCAAGCGAGCCGGTAGACCTCGGGAAAGAGCCGGCGACCGGCCAGCGTGAAGACGAGCGCACCCGATGCGGCGACCGCGACCGTGGCTGGCACACCGAAAAGATCCCCGATCCCGCCGAGCGCCATCGTCCCCAGTGGCATCAAGCCCATCGGAATCAACGTGTAGAGGGCCATCACGCGGCCGCGGAACTCGTCCGGAACGATCAGCTGGATGAGCGTGTTCGTGAGAGCCATGAGGAGCGTCTGGCTGGCACCGATGAGGAAGAGCAGGATCGCCGAGAGCTCGAGCCAACGTGAGAGCGCGAACCCAACGAGTGTCGCGGCGAAGACCAGGTTGACGAGGAAGAGAATGCGACCGCGATCCTGGCGTGCGCCCAGCCGCCCAACGAGCAGAGCCCCGCTCAACGCGCCGACTCCGTTGATTCCCATGAGGGCACCGTATCCCGCGGCGCTGGTGTGCAGGATATCGCGGGCGAAAACCGGCATGAGCTGCAGGTAGGGGCGGCCGAGGAAGGTGGGCACGGCCAGCAAGGTCAGCAGACCGAGCAGGCGCCGATCGTGCCGGACAGCCCGCAGGCCAACGCGGACGTGGACGAGCAGGGAAGTCGTGCTCGTGCGCTCGGGAGGTGCTGGTGCGATTGTCCAGACGGCCCAGAGTACCGGAAGATAACTCACCCCGTTGAGCACGAAGGCCCAACCGGTGCCGGCCGCAGCGACCAGCAAGCCGGCCAGCGATGGGCCGATCACTGCGGCCGCGTTCCACGCAGCGGAGTTCAAACCGACGGCAGAAGCGACTCGGTCGTTCCCCACGAGACCAGGAACCATGGCCTGGCGCGCCGGATTGTCGAACGCCATGACGGTCGCGGTAGCGAATGCGATCGCCAGAATTTGCCACGGTCTGATCGTCCCGGTGAGATCGAGGATTCCGAGAAGCAGCGCGAGCAGGGCGGCCAACGACTGGGTGACGAGCAGGATTCGGCGCCGATCGACCCGGTCGGCGACTGCCCCGCCAACCAGCGTGATCGTCAGGGTCGGAATGGAGCGCAAGAGGCCGTACAGGCCCAGATAGGCTGGCGAGCCGGTGAGCGCCAGGATGAGCCATCCCTGGGCAACGAGTTGGAGCCAGCTCCCGATGTTGGAAACGAGCATGCCGGCCCAATAACGTCGGTAGGCTGGCACCGCGAGCGCGCTCGCGGTGAGAGCGGCGTGCAAGCGCGCCAGTCGCGATGTCTCTCCGGATGGTGCAGCTGGACGGTCAGCGGTCACGCGTCTATCCCTTCGCGCTGCCGACCTTGCCGGGCGCTGGCGCGATCGAGAAACCGGCTGGCAGCATAACAGATGCTGGACGAGCGTGGCAGTCGATCCCCTACCAGTGGTGCACAGCACTCACCGCAACGGAACGAGCGATCCTGCTGCAACGCTCTGGCCCGACGTGCCGAGAGAGGACGGCGATATCCAAAAGAGGACTCGAGCAGCGTGCAGCGCGGGGTTCGGTCTGCGCTCGCTCGCCGAACTTGGGGAGTCCAGCGAGCCTCGCCGGACTACCTGGTCCCGACCGGCATGGGTGAACCGTGATCGACCGGATGAGAGCGGCGCCGGAGTCCCCGGCCACCCCGGCACTCTTCGCGGCGAATCATGGGACCGGCGCGCTACCGGTTGTCCGCGCGACCCAATCGATGATCGCCCGCATGTCACCGTAGCGATCCTGGCTCCCGAGGACGATGGCAACGAAGGTCCGTCCGTCACTGGTGCGCCACGCAGCGACCAGACACTGCCCGGCCTCGGGAGTCGTTCCGGTTTTGATCCCGATGACTCCGTGTTGACCGAGGAGTTCGTTCGTGTTCCGGAGTTCGAGCACGCGCGCCTTCGGACCACCGACGCGGACCTGCGCCGTGCGCAGGGCGACGAGAGCGGCGAGTTCCGGATGGTCGAGTGTCGCGCGGGCGAGCTGGAGAAGGTCACGCGCACTCGTCGTCTGCCCGGGTACGTCGTCGCCGTCCGGTGTCAGCACGACCGTTTCGCTGAGGCCAAGTTCCCGAGCTTTCTCCTGCATCGCGACGAGGAAGCGCTCGCGCGGTGGTCGATCGGGGGGACCAGCGAGTCGCTCGCCAGCGCTGCGGGCCAGTGCCCGGGCGGCGTCATTGCCGGAGGGGAGGAGTAGGCCAAGCAGGAGGTCATGGACCGTGATCGTGTCTCCAACGTCCAGTCCCATGGCCGATTCACGGGCTGGATCGACCGTGTCCTCCGGCTGGACCGTGACGATTTCTTCGAATGAGAGGATCTCCACTGCAGTCAGCGCGGTGAGGAGCTTGAGAGTACTGGCTGGAGGAAGGGGTGTCCGGCTGGCACGCTCCAGGAGGATCCGGTCGGTGGTGAGATCGACGACGAGGACGGAGCGGGCGCTGAGCGAGGGTGGTTCGGGAGTCGGAGACGGTGTCGGCGTGGGGGTCGGTGTCGGTTCGGGTGAGGGTGCGACCGTTGTGGTGGACGGTAGACTGACTGGGGCTGCGTAGCGCGCCAGTGTCGCGCCAGCGATCGCGACACTCAGAGCGAGCAGACCGAAGGGAACGCCGAAGCGGCGGACAAAAGCGAAGAAGCCCCTCACTGCGGTGCTCCCACGCTCGTCATGCCATCTGGGGGAAGGGCGAGTGACTGGGCAGACCGTGCTTCTGGCCAGGTGCGGACGAGCGCGGGAAGTCGCGACCAGAGCGAGCGGATCGCACGAGCGTAGCGCTCGAACCGCTCATCGTCATGAGCTGACCAGCTGAAGCCATAGGCCGCGCGGAGCCAGTCGGGCAGAAAACCGATGGTCAGCCAACGCCAGACGCGGACGCTCGGGGCGAGCCACCAGGGATGCGGTGGGGAAAGGACGGAGTCGGCGAGTTGTCGCGTGAGCGGTGTGACGGCGAGTGTCCCCTCCCGGCGTGCTCGGGTGATCTTTTCCTCGATCTCCCCCCAGGAGCGAGGAAGGTACCCATTGGGTATGCCCAGCCAAAACTCCATCGCGCTCGCTTCACGACAATAGCGGTCTCGCTCCTCCGGGGTGAGCACGCGGACGAAACGCTCGTATGCCGTGATCGTCGCTTCGACGGTCGTGGTGTGCACCCAGACGAGGAGATCAGGATCGTGCGCGCTGTACCGGGTACCGGCTGGAAAGCGACCGCTCGGCTCCCGGAGCATGCCTCGTACGCGGTCGTGAGTGCGGATGATGCGGGCAGCGGCTGCTCGGGCTGCCTCGGGGGAGCCGAAGGTGAGGGCGCGCATCGCGTTCACCGTTGCGCGAAAGCGTCGGAAGGCTGACCAGGTATCGCGGGCGAACGACGAATGCTCGGCGACCCCCGCTGCGACGAGAGGATGAGCGAGTTGGGCGAGGATCGCTCGACCCCACCCCAGGACGACGATCCGTTCGGCGTTGACGATCTGGACGATCGACCGCGACTCTCGCATCATGCGGACGAACTCTCCGAATCGCTCCCGACCACCAGGGGCTGGGATGGCTCGCTGGCCGTGCGAGCGACGAGCAACAGCCGCGATGACCAGAGTCGGTACGGTGTGGCGTCATCGTCGCCCCAGAATTCGAGGGCGACGAACCCACTCCGGCGTACCAGCGTTGCGAGCTCGCTCGCGGCGTAGAGACGCAGCGTGCGTGCACAGCGCTCGCTCGCCCCGGAGGGCCAGAGTACATGCCACTCGACCTGCACGGTGCCTTCGGGCAGGTCCCAGTGCTGGCGGACCAGAACGCGCAAACCGTCGATCTCGCCCCAGATCCGTTCGACGAAGTCGCGGACGAGCAGTTCGCGATTGGGCAGGTCGAGGAGCAGCGTCCCTCCGGGCCGAAGAGCCAGCGCGAGTTGACGCAGCACTTCTTCGTCGGCCTGCTGGTTACCGCTCGTTCCGAGGACAAGACCCGAGGCGAGCACGAGATCGAAAGCGCGGCGGAAGGGGAGGCGCTGAGGATCGCGTCGAATCCAGTGAATCGGCGTCTTCGGGACATCGATCCGCCGGCGTGCTCGCTCGAGCAGGGGTTCGAGCGGCTCCACCACGGTGACATGTGCACCGTGATCCGCAACGGCTGCAACGAGTTCCGGCGAAGGGAGGAGAAGAAGCACGCTTGCTCCGGGCACGAGCCACTGACGTTCTCTGAGCGCTCGCAGCAAGCAAGGCCGAGCGGGATCCTCCGGCACTGGTCGCCCGAACTCGCGCAGCAGCTGAGCGAAGAGCACGTCGCTCTGACTCGCCATCGCGATCGCCTCCCTCACTGGATGACCGGGGCGCTCCCGAGGGTCACCGTGAACGTCTGCTCGCGGCCTTGGCGATTGACCACGATCCTGACCTGGTCGCCTGGCTGGTGGGCAGCGAGGACCGCTTGCAGCTCGTCGCTCCGCGTGACGTCGCGGTCGTCGACGCGGACGATGACGTCACCGGGTTGCAGTCCGGCTCGCTCGGCTGGACTGTCCGGGGCCACATCGACGATGAGGACACCGCGCTGCACTGGCAACCCGTAAGCTGCGGCGAGAGCAGGGGTCATGCTGACCGAGGTGATGCCGAGATACGCGCGCGGGCGAGCCTCCAAAAGTTGCTGCACGATCTCTTTGGCCTTGTTGATGGGAATGGCGAAGCCGATCCCCTCGGCCGTCTGGATCTTGGCCGAGTTGATCCCCACGACCCGACCGGCGAGGTCGACGAGTGGCCCACCGGAGTTACCAGGGTTGATGGCCGCGTCGGTCTGGATGAGGGGACCGATAGCTGGCTCCCCGAAGCCCGGGCCGATCGTCCGGTCGAGCGCGCTGACTACGCCAGCGGTGACCGTGGGACCGCCTTCCAGCCCGAGAGCGTTACCGATCGCGACGACCCATTGCCCGACGCGCAGTTGATCGCTGTCCCCCAGCGGAGCGACGGGCAAGTTTTCCCCGTCGATCTTGACGACAGCGATATCGTTGGATGGGGAGCGGCCCAGCACGCGACCGGTGAACTGCCGACCATCGCTGAGCACGACTCGGATTTCTTGTGCGCCAGCGATCACGTGGTCGTTGGTGAGGATGTAGCCGCGCGGATCGAAGATGACTCCTGAGCCGACTCCTTCCTGAATCTGCCCGAAGCCGAAGAGGCCCGGTACGATGGCCCGGACAGACACATAGACGACAGCTGGTATCACCTGAGCGGCGACCTGCTCGATCGCGGTCGCGAAGTCTCCCGTCGGAGCTGGAGCGGGGAGGGTGACAGGGCTCGCGGAGGCCGGCGGAGAGAGCTGAGCGATCGGTGCCAGTGATGGCGTGTTGGTGGCGATGGGTGTGCGTGCGGCAAGAGTCGTCGGTGTCGCGGCGAGGCGGACGCTCAGGCATCCACTTCCGGCTACCCAGCCGGCCAAGAAGGCGATGACGATACCGGCAGCGATGGACAGACGGCGCATCCTCGACTCCCTCCCTGATCTCCGAGCCCCAGCTGCAATCCTACGACCAGGGCAGGACGTATGATAGTGGCACTGGGATGGTCGGGTGTCTGGTGTGTGGCGCACGATGAAGGGAGAGACGACCGGGCCGAGCGACCTCGAACTGGTCGCCCGGCTTCGTTCCCGTGATCGAGCGGCGCTCGAGGCACTCTATGACCGTTACGCGCGCCGTGTGTACTCCCTGGCGCTCAGCATCGTGCGCGACCAGCAGGCTGCCGAGGACATCACCCAGGAGCTGTTCATCCACTTGTGGCAGTTCCCGCATCTCTACGAGCCGGAGCGAGGAGCGTTTGCCCCTTGGCTCCTGCGATCGGCCCGGAATCGGGCCATCGATATCCTGCGCCGGCGCTCTCGCGACTACCAGGTCGGGGTTCGGTTCGACACGATGAGCGCGCTGGCACAGGACGATCCCGATGATCTGGTGCTGCGAGCGGAGGTGGCTGCTGGGCTGCAGCGCGCTCTGGCCGAACTGGACAGTGGACTCCGGGAAGTGCTCGAGCTCGCCTACTTCAGTGGGCTGACGCAACGGGAGATTGCCGAACGGCTCGGGCTCCCGCTCGGGACGGTCAAGACACGCGTGCGGACAGCACTGCGGCGTCTCGCGGAAGCGCTGGCAGGAGATCGGGAGTCATGACAGGACGATCGCTGACCGATCACGACGTGGACCTGGAAGCGTACGCGCTGGGCCTGCTGGACCCTGAGGAGGCGGTGGTGGTGGCGCAGCACCTGGAAGCGTGTGCACTGTGCCGAAATGAGTTGCACCGGATCGAGGAGACACTCGGTTGGCTGGGAACAGCCGTTCGACCAGTCGAACCGCCACCGACGCTCCGGAATCGGGTCCTCGTCGAAGCAGATCCTGGAGATCGGCGGCGCTGGCGGCTGGCGTGGGCTTGGGGTGGACTGGCTGCGGCGGCGCTCTTGTTGCTCGGGGTCCTGCTGCTGGCCGTGACGCGTCTCGAGCGCCGGCTCGATGAGTTCGCGAGCCAGCAAGAGCGGATCGCCGCTGTCCTCGCGAGGGCCGATTGGTCGACCGTCGTGCAGGGGGAAGGAGCAGGTTTCCCGCCGGAGGTCGGCCGGATCTACGTCGATCGCGGGGGACGCGATGGGCTGCTGGTGCTCGGTGGTCTCGAGCGTCCTGAAGCTGGCCGGGTGTATCAGGTCTGGCTGCTGCGCGCAGATGGGAGCCGCGTCGATGCGGGGGTCTTTCTCCCCGACCGTGCCGGGTCGGCGCTGCTCTTGATCGAGGCTCCGGACGATTGGACACGGTATCGTGGCATGGGTATCACGGTCGAGCCAGGTCCCCAGGGGAGCACGGAGCCGACTGGCCAGCGGATCGCTGGCTGCAACTGGGACTGGTCGGCGTGGGCGCGATCGTGACGGACAGCCTGGATCGCGTGAGCGTCAGCATCACCTCGTCTGGACAGGAGCCCTGAGCGACTGCACTGTGGGCAGGAGCGGACGCTCGGGCCGTCATTCAGCGAACACCCGGCGATGCGTGCCAGGGGCAAGCAGCCCCGCTGGATCCGGTGTAGCCGGTGAAGGTATTCGATGGCGGAGGAGAGAGAACGAGCCCGGGGGAATGCTGCCCCGGGCTCGCTCGTCGAGTTCCGGATCAGTGCTTGAGAATCTTGTAGTAGTCGTAGTCTCGAGTAAAGATATTCCAAGCTGGCATGAAGTCACCGTTGCGATTGCGGGGGAGATTCGTGACCCATGGCTTCATGAGTCCGTAGCTCCAGGGGTTGTAGACGTAGATTGCCGCGGCCTCCTCCAGCTGGATCAGTTGGGCCTTGTAGTACAGCTCGTAGCGCTTCTTCGGATCCTGCTCGCCGTTCGCCTGGAGCGTGAGTCGGTCGAATTCCTCGTTTGACCACTCATGGCGGCGGCCCGTCGGTGCCTTCGAATACCAGACTTGGAAGAGGGTGTTGGCGGGGTCGGGGTAGTCGACGTACCAACGGACCCACATGAGCGGGATCTCGTGCTTCCACATCCGCTCGTAGGTCTCGCGTGGCTCGCCGATGATGTGCTCGAGCTCCATACCGAGCACTTCCTTGAGCATCTGGATGATGGCAGCAGCAGCGGCCTTTGGAGCGTCACCCTCCTCGCGGTGGGTGAGGGTGAGACCCTTCGGCCAGTTCTTGCCGCCCTCGTAAGGAGTACCCTTGAGCCACTGGCGCGCCTTGTCCGGGTTGTACTCGGTGAGTTCGCGGATCTTGTCGTCCGGTTCGATGTAGTAGGGCATACCAGGCGGTGTGAAGGTGTAGGCGACCGTGGCGAGCCCCTTGAGCACCTGCTTGACGATCGTCTCGCGGTCGATAGCATGGGCCATGGCCCGGCGCACTTCTTTGAGATTGTAGGGCTCGAACTTCGGATCGGGAACGAGATACCAGGTCCCGAAGAGGTTGAACTGGTGGTACTCCTTGCTGAGCTTGGGATCGGAGCGGATCCGCTCGAGCTGGCCGAGTGGTCCGCGCCACATCCAGTCGATCTCGTTGTTCTCGTAGGCTTGCAGCACTGCTTCGCTCGGGATGATCGGGCGCTCGACCCGCTGGAGCGTGATGTTCTTGGCGTTCCAATACTTCTCGTTCTTCTCCAAGACGACGATCTTGTCGTGCTCCCAGCGGACGAGCTTGAAGGGGCCGTTGCAGACGATGTTTTCGGCCTCGGTCCACTTGTCGCCGTACTTCTCGACCGAGGGGCGATGGGCTGGCGCGGCGGCGATATAGGCGGCCAGAATGGGGAAATAACCGCGTGGCCCCTCCAGTGTGACCTGGAGCGTGTAGTCGTCGAGCGCTTTGACGCCGACGTCGTCGCGCGTCACACCGGGCTTCTGGGTATTGAACGCTTCTGCATTCTTGATGTCGTACAGGAAACCTGCATAGGGGGCGGCGGTGGCTGGATCGAGCTGACGCTTCCAGGACCACTCGTAGTCGTGGGCAGTGACCGGATCACCGTTGCTCCAGTAACTGTCCTTGCGGATGTAGAAGGTCCAGACCGACGCGTCCTGGTTGGGCTCCCAGCGCTCGGCGATATCGGGAACCACCTCGAGGTCCGGCGTGAACATGCCGAGCATGGCGAAGGTGGACTCGTCGCCCCCACAATAGAGATCACGGTTGAAATCGAAGCTCTGCGGGTCCCGCTCGAGGTTGGTACGGAAGACCTGATCCGCGGCGAGTTCCCCCTCGGCGGGCGTGGGAGCAGGGGCGGCAGTCGGGGTCGGGCCGACTGCGCGCGGTGGTGTGGGAGTCGGGACAGGCGGTGGCGTGACGGCTGCGACAGGGGTCGGCGTGGCTTCAGGACCGCGCTGGCAGGCTGCTGCGGCCAAGGCTGCGCCGGTTGTTCCGCCGACTGCGCCCACTATGCGGATGAACTCGCGCCGGTCCATACCGACGACTTGGAACCGTTTCCACAAGAGGGCGACTTGCTCAGGATCTTCCCACCAGCGGAGTTTGTCGCTCATCGTACCTCCTCCTCTTGGATCACGAGACGACTCCTCGACTCGAAACGAGTGTCCATGGTTTCCGATCGTGCACACCTCCTTTCAGTCGCGTTTGCGAGTCCGTGGATCGAGCGCGTCGCGCAGCCCGTCGCCGAGGAAGGTGAAACTGAGCATCAAAAGCGCGATCAGGATGGTCGGGAAGATCGGCATGTACCAGTACGAAGTGATGTACTGCTGCGTCTCGCCAGCCATCTTCCCCCAGCTCGGGCGCGGTTCGGGAATGCCGATCCCGATGAAGCTGAGCGCTGCTTCGGTGAAGATGGCCTGGGGAATGCCGAAGGTCAGCGTCACGATGATCGGCGAGAGGGCGTTCGGCAGAAGATGCCGCGTGATGATGCGCCAGGGAGAAGCGCCAGCTGCGCGCGCAGCGATGACGAAATCGCGCTCGCGCAGCGCCAAGAACTCGGCGCGGGTAAGACGAGCGAGCGTGACCCAGCCAGTCACACCGATCGCGATGAAGATGTTCTGCATCCCGCGTCCGAGCGCCGCCATGATCAGGATGACGAAGAGGAGCTGGGGGAAGGCGTACATCACGTCAACAAAGCGCATCAGGATCGCGTCGACGCGGCCACCGAGGTAGCCAGCCAGCGCGCCGATGGGCACACCGATCAAGAAGACGATGACCTGCGCGCCGAGTCCGACGAGCATGGAGACCTGCGCACCCCAGATGAGGCGACTGAGCATGTCGCGACCGACGAGATCGGTGCCGAGCGGGTACTTCCCGGTCCAAGTCGGAAACCGGGAGACGGCCGAAAAATCGGCTTTGTCGTATGGGTACGGAGCGAGCACAGGTGCGAAGATCGCCATGAGGGTGAAGGTGGTGACCATGATGAGCCCGAACAAGGCGAGGCGGTTGGCGAGCAAGCGACTGAGGGCATCGCGCCAGAGCGTCCGGTGAGGGCGAGCTGCCCAAATGAGGGCATCGGCCCGCTCTGCTCGACCGGTCATCCCAGCACCGGTGGTGGCCATGCGGTGAGCTCCTCTCCGCGTTTCGGCTCAAGCCAGGCGGATACGAGGATCGACGACACCGTACAAGATATCGACGACAATATTCATGATGGCGAGGAACGCTCCATAGATCAAAATCACGGCCATGATCATCGGGTAGTCGCGAGCGATCAGGCTATCGACAAAGAAGCGTCCCATCCCGGGAACGCGAAAGATCTTCTCGACGAACGGTGAGCCGGTGCCGATGGCAGCGAACATCGGGCCCAGGATGGTGATGGGTGGAATCAAGCCGTTTTTCAGCACGTGTCGCACGATGACCTGTCGATCGCTCAGTCCCTTGGCGTAGGCGGTACGGATGAAGTCCTGCCGCAGGACTTCGACCATGCTGGCCCGGGTATAACGGGCGATGATCCCGATCGGGCCGAGCGAAAGTGCGAGCGTGGGCAGGACCCAATCGATCGGTGAATCCCAGCCGCCGGTGCGCGGAATGATCGGGATGAGCAGGACGAGCAGCACAATGAGGAAGAGGGCCAAGATGAAATTGGGCACAGCCACGCCGAGCGTCGCAATGAAACTGCAGAGATAATCGACCGGGCCGTTCTGATTGATGGCTGCAATGACGCCGAGCGGGATGCCGATCAAGATGGCGAGAGCCATCGCCATGACACCGAGATGGAGCGAGACGGGAAGCGTGGTCGCCATGATCTCCCGGACCTCGCGGGTCTGGTACTGGTACGAGAACCCGAAGTCGAGCGTGAAGATGTTTCTCAGATAGTGCAGGTATTGTTGCCACAGCGGCTTGTCGAGCCCATATTTCTTGGCCAGCGCTTCTTGGGCAGCTGGTGGCAATGGGTTCGCCTGGGGGGCACTCGGCTGCATCGGGCTTCCTGGTGTCGCATGCATGATGATGAACGTGATGAGCGAAATCGCGATCAACGTCGGAATGACCATCAGAAGGCGACGAGCGATGTACTGCGCCATGCATCACTCCTCAGCTTGCCCTGTGACCCGGTCCGTGTTTGCCGAAAACGGCACAGTGAGATGCTTGCGAGAGCACAGTACCACATGCGCGAAAGCGTTGTCAATAGTTTCCCCCTTCTGTCCGAACCGGCAGCGGGTGTGGGGAGTGGGGTGGGAAGCGGCGTGGGGTGGTGGAGGGGGCTGCCGGTCGCGGCTCGTCCGGTGCGAGGGAGGAGCGGCGGGGCTGGGGGGCTGATGTGGGCACCGTGCACGGAACCGGACGAGCCGGAGGGGGCGCGCTGCCCACTCCGGCTTGCTGGGGTGCCTGGGGGATGGTCAGTGCGGGGTCGCGGCGCGCTCGCGCTTGTCCATGACGGCGGTGGAATGGCCGGCATCGAGGCGGGCGGCGGGGTCGAGGAAGACGACGGCGTGGTTGACGGCGGTGATGGCTTCGGCGACGCCGGTGGCGATCAGCTTGAACTTGCCGGGGTAGGTGGCGACGTCACCAGCGGCGAAGACGCCGGGGAGGCCGGTGCTCATGGTGCGGGGATCGACGACGATGCTGTTGCGCTCGATGGTAAGGCCCCAGGCGGTGAGGGGGCCGAGGTCGGCGGCGAAGCCGATGGCGACGATGAGGGTCTGGGCGGGGAGGGTCCGTTCCTCGCCGGTGCGGGTCTGATGGATCACCACGTGCTCGAGCCAGGTGTTGCCGCGGACCTCCTTGACTTCCCAGAAGGGGTAGTAGAGGGTGACGGGGGCCTGATGAAGCTGCTGGACGGAGCGCTCGTGGGCGCGGAACTTGGAGCGGTGGACGAGGGTGGTGGAGCGGGCGAGGGGGGCGACGGCCAGGGCCCAATCGACGGCGGAATCGCCGCCGCCGACGATGACCACGTCCTGGTCGCGGAACGACTCGAGGGAGCGGACGAGGTAGGTGACGCCGCGGCCCTCGAAGGTGCGGATGCCGGGGGCGTCGAGGCGTTTGGGCTCGAAGGAGCCGATACCGGCGCAGATGATGACGGTGCGGGTGTAATGCTCACCCTTGTCGGTGGTGAGGCGGTAGTAGCCGTGGTCGGGGAGCCAGGTGAGGGACTGGGCGGTTTCCTCCAGGCAGGGGACGGCGCCGGTGGAGAGGCCCTGTTCGACGGCGCCGCGGACGTAGTCTTTGGCCAGGACCTTGGGGAAGCCGGCGACGTCGTAGATGTACTTTTCGGGGTAGACGGCGATGAGCTGGCCGCCCAGTTCGGGGAGGGAGTCGATGATCTTGGTTTTGAGGCCGCGCATGCCGGCGTAGAAGGCGGCAAACAACCCGACCGGCCCCCCGCCGATGATCGTCGTGTCGAAGACGTCGTGCGTAGCGCTGTGAGATATGACATCCATTCTCATGATCCTTTCCGGAACGACTCAGGAGGACGGATGCCCCAAGGGGAAAAGAGCCCGGGATCATCGCCCCAAAAACGAGTGGGTGAGGCAGTGTTCGAAACCATCGCCATTTCTGCAGAAAGCTCATAACGGTTACCGTCTGGAGTCCAAAAGTAGGTAAAGAGGTTCCCGCCGATGCTGTGACGACCTGGTCCAACTTCGATCGTCATGCCGAAGGAAGCTAGGCGATCAGCCAGATACTTCATGGTCTCGATTCCGCTGACGCGGAAGGCAACATGGTCGAGTGTTTCACCAGCGTCTCCCCGAATGATGGCGAGATCGTGGTGCTGGGATGTCACATGAAGCCACGCGGCGCGCCACTGCCCATCTGGCATCAAGCGTGCATCAGGGATGTGAAAACCGAGGCTATTCTGGAGAAAGAGCGCCAAGCCTGATACATCCGTGTGCCGGAGTGTTACATGATCCAAATCGATCAAGAGAACTACCGAACGATGGGTCATGGGTGGTGCTGCAGGGTGCGGATAGGTGAATCGTTGTTCTGGATCGGGTTCTATGATGACGAACTCGAGGAGATGGCCTGAGGGGAGGCGGAGTCGCGTCGCCTTGTTCACCCCAGGCTCTGGAGAGGCAGATGGAACGAGTTCGGCTCCGTGGTCGAGGAGTCGAGAAGCGAGGGTGTCCAGTTCGCGTTCGTCGGTGACGCCAAAAGCGACATGATCGAGACCCGTGCCGCCGGTAACGAGACAAAGGTCAACAGAGCGATCGTATCCGCAGCTGAGATATGCTCTGTCGCTTTCTCGCGACAGTACCGTGAGACCCAGCACGGACGTGTGAAACTCGATGGAGTCCTGCAGATTCGGCACGCGAACGCCGACATGGGTCAACCACAGGGCCATGTGTCCTCCTTTCCAAACAGAACACCGAGTTAGTGACCCTCGAAAGCCAGATCGAACCATTCTCCGCCGCGTACCGCTGGGTTGACCTTGGCATCCAGCAGCATGGGATAGCAGGAGCGATCGGAGAGCGCCTCCCGGAGCGATTCCAGGTCGCGCTGTGTGCGGACGGTAAAGGCGTGCATACCCAGGGCGCGAGCGAGCTCGGCGATGTTCGTGTCAGGGAATTGCACGGTGGAAGTTGGCCAACCCATCGGAGCGAAGTGATGAACCTCGGCCCCATAGGCGGCATCGTTGTAAACCACGATGAGGATGGGGAGCCGATAGCGTGCGACTGTCTCGAGTTCGCTCAACGAGAGCAGCAGTCCTCCGTCACCAGTCGCTGCGATGGTGAGACGATCTGGATAGGCGATGGCTGCTCCGATCGCATTCGGCAAACCGAAGCCGATCGACTGTAATGCTTGCGTGAAAACAAAACCTTTTTCATCTGGGACACTCAGATACATCACCGGGTATGCCATGAAGTGACCAGAGTCGAGGACGAGGATACGATCCGGTGGAAGGTTCTGTTCCAGGAACAGTGAAAGCGTTCTCGGGTCGATCGTGTTCTCCGTGCTGGCATCCTCGAACGGTGTGTTAATCCAGGAGTGTTCCTGAATGAACTGGAGCGTCGACGGTGTTCGCCATTGCCCTACTGGCTTGTCGGGCAAGAGCTCGAGTAGTGCTTCTGCCGTGGCACGGGCGTCGCCGACGCAAGCGAGCGTGACCGGGTATTGGCGGTGCAGCGCGGCGGGGTCGAGGTCGATCTGCACGATCGGGCACGACTCTGGAAAGAGACGACCGTGGCGGCGGGTCCAAACGGTGAGGGAGGCGCCGAAGGCCAAAATCAGATCGGCCTGTCGGAAGAGTTCGACTGCTCCGGGAGACGAGAATCCGCCAGCGATACCGATCGACCAGGGGTTCCCAGCGAACAGTCCGTGGGCATTCGCTGTCGTGGCGAGAAGAGCTCCAATGGCTTCGGCGAGTTTCTCGAGACCTGCCCTCGCTCCCGCGAGAACTGAGCCGCGGCCTGCCAAAATGAGAGGGTGACGCGAGTCCCGAACGAGGGAGACGATCTTCTCGAGTATGCTTCGGTCAGGGATCACAGAAAAGTAGGCATTGTCCTCTGGAGCTATGACAGCTGCCGTGGACTCCGCTGCTTGGATGTCTTGTGGCATGACGAAGACGACTGGCCGACGCTCGTATCGAGCGCGGCGATAGGCACGGACAAGGTCTTGGGTTGCTGTGGAGTTCTTCCACAACCGTTCAGGGATGGCTCCACTGGCGGTGGCCAAGGCATCGATATCGATGGCGAACGTGGACGTAACGGCCCCTGTCGACACATCGGCGGTCAGGACGAGGAGCGGTGTCCGTGCTTTTGCAGCTTCGACGAGTGGTGTAATGATGTTCGTGAAACCTGGACCCATGTGAACAGTGCAGATTCCGACCTTTTGTGTCAGACGAGCCCAGGCATCGGCCATCGCTAAGGCTCCGGCCTCATGTCGCGCAGCCACGAACTTCGCACCATGGGTGACGAGACTCTCGGCCAGGAAGAAGTTGCCACTCCCTACGAGGCCAAAGATCGTATCGGAACCGAGGCCGATGAGCTGGCGCGAAAGGAGCTCGTAGACCTTAGCCACGGTGAACCCCTTTCTCTTGAACTGACCAAAACCTATATCGTGACAGCTTGGGCTGGCGTCGTCAGACCCTGTTGGAGTCGAACCTGCTCGGCGAAGATTTCCAAGACACGCTGTTTCGTCGTGTGCACGTCGGTTTCTCGGTCCGGTCGAATTTCGAGAAGAATCCTTGTCGGCCGTGCGCTGAGCACCAGCACACGCGAGGCGAGCCGGAACGCCTCATCGACGCTATGGGTGACGAAGAGAACAGTGACTCCGGTCTCCCGCCAAATGCGGAGCAGCTCATCTTGTAGGATCCGGCGATTTTCTGGGTCGAGAGCACTGAAAGGTTCATCCATGAGCAAGAGTTCGGGCTGTACCGCGAGCGCTCGTGCGATCGATGCTCGCTGCTGCATGCCACCGGAGAGACGATTCGGGAAGTAATCCTCGAAGCCAGACAGCCCGACGAGTCGCAGAAAATCCTGGGCGAGCGAACGGGAACGCGAGGAGTCGACACGACAGACGTTCTTGATGGCCAGCATCACGTTGTCGCGCACCGATTTCCATGGTAAGAGCCTCGGCTCCTGAAAGACGTACCCGATGCGATGGGTGAGGCGATTGCGCTCATGGAGCGGAGACCCGTGCACCAGGACGTCGCCACTATCAGGGGTCTCGATGCCGGCCAGAATACGCAGGAGCGTCGTTTTCCCACAACCATTGGGACCGAGCAGACACACGAACTCTCCATCATCGACTGTCAGATCGAAATTGTCCAAGACACTGACGACATATCGCTTCGTGAGCCGTCGTATGACGAGCGCTTGACTCTTGGGCGCAGCAGGGGCTCCGGTGTTCATTCTGTTCCCCCTTCCCGAGAGTGGAGACGAGCAGTGCCGATCGAGTCACGAAGATCGAGCGCAAAATGGATGTCGGTGATCTGCCGGCTACGGAGATTGCGCTTGAGAATTTTGCCCGTGGCTGTTTTCGGAAGTTGATCAGTGAACTCGATCGAGCGCGGAATCTCGAAGCCGCCCAGAAATTGGCGACAATGTCGAACAATATCGCCGGCGAGTTGTTCGGATGGTTGATAACTTGGGTTCAGCGCAATGACGGCATGAACCGTTTCCCCCCACTTGGGATGTGGCAGGCCAATGACGGCTACCTCGCGGACTGCTGGATGAGAGCGAATGACATCCTCTACTCGAGGGGTGTACACGTTCTCGCCGCCAGAAATGACAAGATCCTTCAGGCGGTCAGTGATGTAGAGATATCCGTCGGCGTCCAAATAACCAACGTCGCCGGTTCGCAACCAGCCCTCGAAGAAGACGTTGGCTGTCTCCGTCGGGCGCTGCCAGTAGCCTATCATGACCTGTGGGCCGAAGACGACGACCTCACCGACTCGATGGGGTGTGTCCTCGAGCGTGCTGTTCACGAGTATGCGCACGGCGGTGTGCGCGACTGGTTTCCCGCAGGAAAGCAAGAGTTCCGGTGAACTCGTAATGGCGCGACGGTGATCCTGGGGGGTCAGGATCGTGACACACTGGGTGGCTTCCGTCAACCCGTACGATTGAGCGAGTTCCGCTTTGAGGCGCTCCCTGGCTTCGATGATGAGCGAGCGTGGCGCTGGAGCAGCTCCGTAGTAAATCGTGCGTTGGTGGTGCGATTCTGGAAGGGTTCGGGTACCGAGTGCATCGATGCACGCCTGGATCATCGTTGGCACGAGGACAGTCCATGACACGGGGTAGTGCTGCAGCGCGTGCAGCGCTCGCTCGGGATCGTAGCGCTCATGGATGATCAGGGTAAGCCCACTGGCCAATGGGGTGAGAGCCGCGGGGACGATGGCAGCATGGAAGAGAGGGGTAACGAGGAGTGCTGACGTGCCCGGTACAGGCTGGAGTGTCGTCAGAATCTGGTGCACGTTGGTCAGCAGGTTGGAGTGCGAAAGAAGGGCTCCCCGAAGAGAGCCGGTGGTCCCGCTGGTGTAAAGCATGAGGACCGGATCGGTCGGACGCGGTGATGCCATTGCCGCCTGGATGGAGTGGATCGGCCCCTGACGCAGTTGGCTTTGAAGGGTCGGCTCGTCCAGGGAGATGAGTTGTGGGACGCAGTTGCTACGAGCCGACGAGGCGAGGGAGAGTGTCGTGGTATCGCAGAAGAGGAGAGACGGTTGTGCGTCATCGAGTACCGTCGCGATCTCGAAAGCGGAGTAACGGGTATTGATGGGAACGAGAATCGCTCCGATCCGAGCCGCAGCAAAAAGCAGCAAGAGCACCTCAGGACGATTCTGGCTGAGCACGGCGATGCGATCTCCGGGACCAACTCCTAAGGCGTGCAGGAAGTGAGTGAGGCGCAAGACGCCCAACTGGGCGTCTTGCGCCGTCCAGACAGCCTGGTGCCACTGGAGGAAGGGCCGCGCGGGATCGCTTTCGGCCGCATGATCGACTATCGAGGAGAGGAGAGTCGGGTTCATCCAGGCCTCCCCGAAATCACTCTGTCCAGAAGAGCTTGCGTGCTTTCTCTGGATCGAGCCATATGTCAGACTGCAGAAGCACGCCTGATTCACGATTGAAGCGCCACTGTGCGAGCAGTGTTTCCTGAAGATCCTTGCCGAGTCCAGCGAGAGGAGTCGTTCGCGACAACGCGACCTTCACGATATCGGGCGGTAACTGGGTTACCGTGGCGAAAGCCTGGATGACCTTTTCGTCTTGCTTCTTCCACATGTCAGCGACGGTCTGCTGCGCTTCGATGATGTCCTTGGCGAGTTTCGGGTACTTCTCCAGAAGATCGGGCCGGGCAAGGTAGACGACATGAACTTGCGGATTCGGCGATCCGGATACCTGCTTCCACAGCTCTTGTTGGGTGACGAGGATCTTGGCGACTCCACTCTCGGTGAGCCGTGAAGTCGTGGGCTCCCAGATGAGCACGGCATCGACATTCTTGTTGATGATCAGATTGGCGACGTCGGGCGGTGCAGAAGCCTGAACGAATTGTGTGTCGGTAAAGAGATCCATATTGTACAGTTTACGGACCATTGCATTGATGTCTTGCGTTGTCGTGCCGCCGGGGACACCCGCGACCTTTCGCCCACGGAGGTCTGGAACACTGCTGATGTCGTTGAGGTCGGCGCGCACGAGAATGGCACCGAGCGTTCCGACTGCAGCGCTGAAGATCTTGAACTCGACACCTTTTTCGTGCATTTGGGCTGCGATGATGGCGGACATGTCGATGATCTCCGCTTGGCCAGCAGCATAGGCGTTGGCCAGTGCACTGATCTGGTCGATGCGTGACCACTCGATATTCCAGCCGCGTTCCTTGAGAAGTTTGAGTTCGTCGATCGCTTCGCAGCCTGCCCAGCCGAGTCGGAGGTAGGCGAAGCGGAGGGTCGGTGGCGGAGCGGGTGTCGGAGTGGGCGCGACCGTCGGTGTCGCGGTGGGAGCGGGCGCTGGCGTCGGAGTGGCCATCGGCATCGGTGTCGGCGAGGGGGCAGGCGCTGCTGCTTGGGGCGTGGGTGTGGGGTTGCCACCGCCACCACAAGCAGCGAGAAGGTATGACGACACTGTGCCCAGAAGAGCCGTGCGGACGAATGTACGGCGATTCATCTCGGGTCTCCTCCTCTCAGTCTGAGGTAACTTTCCAGCTCGATCGACAGTGCGCGGAAGCCTTCTTCACTTCGGTATGCATTACAAAGCCGTCATGTACGCACCTCCTCCTCGAACCAGGCATGATTCATCGCCATCGGGTCAGCCACCGCAAAAGGGGAGAGAAGATGATGTTGTCGACGAGGAGCATCATGGTGATGAGGATGAGCGCCCAGGCGAATACCGCATCGGTACGGAGCGTGTCGCGAGCGAAGTTCATCATGTATCCGACTCCGGTGGAAACGCCGAAGATCTCTGCCACGACTGAAACGCGCAAGCCGAGTGCAAAGGCAACGCGCATACCAGCGAAGAGATACGGAATCACCGATGGAAAAGTGATGTGCACGAACCGATCGAGTGCCGTGAAGCGGTAAACGGACGCCATTTCCAACAGCCGACGATCGAGGCTATCGATGGCCTCGAAGACGTTACTCATGAGGACGGGGATAGTGATCATGAGCGTCGTGAAAATGGGAGCACGGTCGGTGAGCCCGAACCAGATCAGTGCGAGGACGATCCAGACGAAGACCGATGTTGCGTTGAGAATGGACGAAAGGTCGCGAAGAACGAGTCGAAGGACCGGGCTGGAGCTGGCTACGAGCCCGAGCAGAAGAGCGAGAACAGTGCCCAAGAGGAATCCTGCGGTGACGCGGTACAGGGTAGCACCGACGTGTGTCCAGACAGTGCCATCGACGAAAAGCGTGACAAGCTGGCGAAAGACCGAGACAGGGCTCGGTAGGACGTAGGGACTGGTTCGACTCGCCACGACTAGCCATAAAACAACAAACAGAAGAAGAACCAGGATAGTCGGTGCAAAGCGCCGCAGGAGGCCGAACCCCGTAAGACTGGACTCTGCTTGCTTCCCGACGAGACGGCGAGTGGATGACCCGATCACCATCGATCCCTCCTATGGGCGTTGGGCGGTTCGGCTTTGCTTCCGTTCCATCCACAAGGCACGAGCACGGGCGACGTCGTCCGAACTGAGGCACTGTTCGAGACGCCAAAGAGAGTCGTGATACGCCGCGCTGAACGATTGATCGAAAGCGTTCGCCATCAGTTGTTTCCCATGGATGGCTGCGGTGAACGGTACAGCGCGGAGCTTTTGAAGGAGCTTTTCGAGTTCATCCTCGAAGGATCGAGCGGGGATGATCCAGTCGATGAGGCCGATCTGGTGCGCGAGGTCGAGCGGAATAGGATCCCCCGTATAGATGTACCGACGTGCGAGCCCCAGCCCGATCAATCGCGGGAGGCGGTAGGGTGCCATGCCGGGGAAGAGTCCTTCGTTGATCGCCGGGAGTGCGAGCACCGTGTCGTCACTGGCGATACGCAAATCACAGGCGATGGCAAGTTGGACTCCTCCTCCCAAGCAATATCCGTGGATCGCCGCGACAACGAGTTTGTTCATCGTTTCGATAAGTCGGAAAGCTTCTTCCTGAACAGGATAAAATTCGGGCGGCATTCCTTCGGCTGCCATCATGTCGAGATCCAAACCAGAGCAGAAGCTCCGTCCTGCTCCGCGGATGATGACGAGACGGAGACGAGCATCGTTGGCCACCGCAAGCAGCGTGTCCCGGAGCGCACTGACGAGTTCGAGATTGAGAGCGTTGAGCTTTTCTGGACGATTGAGCGTGACGATCGCTGTGTCGTCCAAAGTCTGGAGCGTGACCAGCAGATCACTCATCGGTCTCCTCCTCAGGCTGACTACACTCGGGAGGCAAGGGTTTCCAGCAAAGCGGCATAGGCGAGGCGGTTCGCCTGGGGTGTGCTCGCACTTTCACTCGAGAGCAGGAAATGCTTCAAGGTGGCCAGAGCGCCAGCATCGATCTTGGCGAGATCATCAGCTAGTTCTCGGGCGCGCTGGAAGAGTTCGTGGTCGGGTACCACTTCGGTAACCAGAGCGAGCCGACAAGCCTCCGCTGCGCTCACTTCCTGCCCAGTCAGAGCGAGCCGGAGAAAGGCGTGCCACGGTAACTTGCGGGAGTAATAGGATGCGACGATGACCGGCGGCACTCCTGCGCGCAGCTCCGGGAAGGAGAACGTTGCGGTCTCGGCAGCGAGGACCAGATCACAGCGTCCGGCGAGGCTGCAGCCGGCACCCCTTGCGTGCCCTTGAACTGCTGCGATCGTCACACCCGGAAACCCCATCAAAAGTTCATTGGCGCGCATCACGAGGTAGTACCCCTTCATCCAGGTCTCAGGGGCTGCGCTGTACGATTGGGGCGGTCGACCGATCGAGAAATGATCCCCCTCTGCGTTCAGGAGGAGGACTGTGCTGCTCACGCGCGAAAGGGCGTCGCACAATTCCCCGAGCAACTCATTGGAAAGAGCATTATGGGTGTCGGGATCTGCAAGCGTGAGCACGGTGACATTATTCTCTTGCTGAATTCGGATCTTCTGATAGGGAAAATGATTATTCATGGGTTACTTCCTCTCTCCTTCACGAGCACCTCACGACGTGAGGGGGGTGTATTGCGGCTTCGGCGTGTCCGGATCGCACCATCGATGATGACGGCTGCAATCCCCGGGATGTCGCCGCGGCGGAGAGCCCCCGCAGCATCAGTGGCGACCGATCCCCATGGAGCATCGATCACGACGAGGTCAGCCGGCCAGCCCGCCGCGATCTTGCCGGTCGGGAGCCGAAACGCATCGGCATTGTTTCCGGTCGCCCATGACCACACGATCTCTGGCGGGGTGCTCGACAGCGAGGAAAGTTCCGCGATCGACTTCACCATTCCCAGAGGCATGACTCCCGTGCCTGTCGGTGTATCGGTGGCGACGAGGACGCGGTGCAGGTTGCCTGTCTGGTGAGCGAGTTCGACGATGCGCAAGGCCGAGCGCAGATTGCCGGCTTGCACAAGCTGGAGAGCCATATCTGTCTGCGTGACGAGTAGCTCGATATCCTCGTCGGGCAACGAGGTCGGACCGCCATTGATGTGGCCGAGTACGTGTGGCTGAAGAACGACGAGGTGTTCGGCCAGAATGGGCTGCGACCCCGGGATGCTTGCGCCGCCGCAGTGGGACATGACGACGAGCCCGGCAGCTTTCGCCCAGCGGACTTGTGGTTCTCCCTCGCGTGGATCGTCGTATGCACCGAAGCCGAACTTCGCGTAGCGGACGCCGGCCGCAGCGACGTAGTGCAGGTCCTCTTCGGTCAGGAACGGCTCGAGGATGATGCTTCCGGCAAAGACCTTCATGCCGTTCGGCCGAAAATGCTTGAAGCAGTGGTGCGCAGCGATAGCCAGTCCCATGACAGCGTGTCGATCATGGGGTCGACCCGGCGCGTGAACCTCAGAGGCAGAGACGACTGCGGTGACGCCTCCATGAACGTAACTGTCCAGAAAGTCCACGCACTTTTGCCTTGGCGTGTAATCACCGAGAACCACGTGGCAATGCGAATCGATGAGCCCCGGCGCGACAGTCATGCCGTTGACGTCCACGACTGTCGAGGCCTGTTCGACTTCCGCGGCGAGATCGGAGAACTTTCCGATCTGGGTGATCGTCCCGTCTTCGACGATCACGGTGTCGCAGTCCGGGAGGAGGGGGTTGTTGATATCTCCAGTAAAAAGGCAACCGATGTTTATCAGTGCGAGCCGCATGGAGTGTTCTCCTTACTTCTCTGTAGTCCGCTGGAGCGCTTCCGCCTTTGACAGCCCGCCGAGGCGATGGAACAACCGACCACGATTAGCGACGGCGACAGCCACGACGATCTCATCGGGAAGCGGCGCATCGGGAATACGGACTTCGACCGTGTCGTAGTGACTGCGCACCCAGAGTTCGTCCTTGAAGGCCAATGGGATGTCGATGCTGGTTCCTGGGGCGCCAAGCTTCGTATTGGAGGGTATCCACGCCTTCCCTCCGCCGATGGCAGTGCGAAATGCGTTCCCAAAGGTGCTCGTGATACAGGCGACGGCGTGCTCCTGCTCACCGGCCAAGCCAACGATCGCTGCTTTGCCATAGCTTTCGACAGGTTGGCCGAGTGCTTCGGCCGCTAAACGACCGAGCAATGTGCCGAGTTCCTCAGAAGGCGTCACCAGGAGGGAAAGGTCATGCGCCAGTGGTTGCCCCGCGTAAGGGTTCTTGATCACAGCACAGCAGACGACTTTCCTCAAATATCCATCAGGATCACGTTCCCCGAGTACTGTATGGGTTTCGTCAACCAAGGTATAAAGTTTCCGAATGGGTAAGTGATTGGCGCTCACTCTTCTCTCCTTTCTCCTGCTTCACCGCGCCCGATGACTCGCCAAAGTTGCTCTGGTGTATGTGGCATATTGAGATGAGTGATCCCGAAGCAACGAAGCGCATCGTGGACGGCGTTGGTGATCGCAACCGGTCCGACGATGGCTCCTCCCTCGCCGATACCCTTGACTCCGAGAGGGTTAGAGAGAGAAGGGAATTCGATGAGGTGGGTCTCGAAGGTTGGGAGATGAGTCGACCGCGGAAGAGCGTAGTCCAATAAAGAGGGGTTCATCAGAATACCATCGCGAGAATATCGTGCGTGCTCGAACAAGGCTTGGCCGATACCTTGGGCGATGCCGCCGTGCAGTTGTCCTTCGACGATCATCGGGTTGATGGCACGACCACAGTCATCGACGCCGACATAGGACAGAACATCGAGCTGCCCGGTATGTCGATCGATCGCGACCACTGCCACATGGACACCGGTCGCAAAGGTGTAATTGGGCGGATCGTACGTCGCAGTGACTTGTAGTCCGGGTTGGAGTCCTGCGCGGAAGGGGACGAGAGAGAAATAGGCAGCGTGGCAGACCTCCTGGAAGCTGACTGACCGATCCTCTAGACCGCGGACGTAAAAGTAGCCGCGATCGTAGACCACATCCGAGCTGTTCGCTTCGAGCATTTCGGCCGCGAGCTTGATGGCATGTTGCAGGAGCTGCTGACAGGCAAGATAGACGGCCGAGCCACCGACCGTCATCGAGCGTGTCCCGAACGTTCCGAAGCCGAAGGGCGCAGTTGCTGTATCACCGAACTCGACGCGGATCGATGAAAGCGGGATTCCGAGGACGGAAGCAGCGATTTGCGCAAACGTCGTCTCATGCCCTTGCCCATGTCCAGCTGTACCGACACGCACCACAATCGACCCCGTAGGGTCAGCTGTGACCGTCGCGCTCTCCCACAGCGGTGGAGAGCCTTCTAGGGCGGCTGCCGTGGAAGGCGTGGCACCGCCTAATTCGACGTATGCAGCGATTCCGATGCCGATCAGCCGCTCTTCTGAATCGCCGTTCCGTTGGCGGAGTCGGTGCTCACGGTAAGAACTCAGCTCGAGCGCAGTGTCGAGAATCTGACGAAAGTTGCCTGAGTCGTAGCTGAGCCCGGTGATAGTACGAGTGGGTTTCTCGGGAGAAAGCTCGAGGAAGTTACGTCTCCGAATTTCTGCAGGGTCGATATTCAGTTTGCTCGCGAGGATATCGATGAGCCGTTCGATGAAGTAGATGGCTTCTGGGCGGCCCGCACCACGATACGGTCCTGTGGGAACGGTATTGGTGAAGACGCCGTGGGCCGTGACATCGAAGGCGGGAATGTCGTAGGCACCGGGGAGAAGGGGCAAGGTGCGAGCGAGAACCACGCCAGAGGTGTTTGGATACAGGTATGCACCGATATTGAGCCAGACCGTACCGCGCAGGCCGAGTAGCCTGCCGTCGGCATCCGCGGCGAGTTCGAGATCCGCGAGTTGGTCGCGCCCGTGGGTCGTGGAGAGGAAATGCTCGCTGCGACTCTCGGTCCACCGGACAGGGCGCTGGAGGAGCATGCTCGCGAGACAAACGAGCACTTCGTCCGGATAGATCGGTTCCTTGCAACCGAACGCACCGCCGACATCCGGCATGATGACGCGTATGAGGTTCTCGGGATAGTCGAGGATCTGGGAAAGAAACCATCGTGTGTGATGCGGGCGCTGTGTGGAAAACCAGACTGTCAGTTGACGGGTTTCCCGATCATAGGACGCAAGCACGCTACGCGGTTCGAGCGGATGCGGCACGACTCGATTGTTGTGCATTCGCTGACGGACGACCACAGCGGCCTTGCCGAAGGCGTCGTCGACTGGGCCGTTCCGGAGGGTCGCCGAGAAGGCGATGTTCGTCTCCAAGTCGGGATGCACGAGCGGTGCATCCGAGCCGATCGCCGCATCGATTTGTCCAACCGCTGGGAGTGGCTCGTACTCGACCTGGATGAGTTCCAAGGCGTCCTGCGCGACGGCTTCGGTCGTGGCAACGACGCAGGCGATAGGTTCACCTTGATACCGGACGACCTGATCAGCGAGAAGCGGGATGACCGGTAAGGCGTGATGACTCGTTGGTGGTTTGCGGATGAGGGGGATGGGCCGGAGATGACCGGGAAGAGCTGCGGCGGTGAGGACGGCAACAACACCGGGTACACGGGCCGCCTGCTCCGTGAGGATGCGCGTAATGCGCGCTGCAGGATAGGGGCTACGGAGAAAAAGAGCCTGAAGCGGAGCAGTCCCGGGAATCTGCACGTCTCTCGTATAACAGGCCTGGCCTGTAAGAAAGCGAAAATCCTCGACACGTTTGACCGACTGGCCGATCATGAGATCTCCTCCACGAGATGTGCCACTCGCACAGTCCCCGCAACGCCTCTCCCACCGTCACTGTTGATGATGGTTCCGGTCACGACGCGACTGAGACGATGCGAGGCAAGATAGACAAAAGCAGCTGTATGGTCATCTGGTGTCGCTGCAACCTGCAAAGGAACACTCCGCTGGATTCGCTGTGCCCGATCCCCCGTCGCATCGTCGACGCGTTTGTCTTGCTCGCGCAGCGAGGCCAGTCCTCGAAGATTCGTCCCGATCGTGCCACCTGGGGCAACACCATTGACGCGGACCCGTGGTGCCAGCTCGTAGGCGAGGTGGGTGACGAGTCCCCTGGTCGCGAACTTGGACGCTCCATACAAGACACCGCCGCCCTCAGGATAGAATGAAGCAGTCGACAGTGTCAGAACGATGCTGCTGGGTTGACGAAGAAGATATGGTAGACTCGCCCTTACCGCAAGGATATAGGAAAGAACATTGATCCGGAAAAGCTCCTCAAAGGCACTCGATAACGTTTCCGTGTCGTAGTCGAGAATGGTGCGATAATAATCGAATGCTCCGACCGTGCAAACGAGCGTATCGAGTTTGCCGAAACGGTCTACTGCGAGGGTGGCTGCCCGGTCCAGATCGTGATGATCGGTCGCATCGCCGGCGTAGGTCGCCAGAGCGCGAGCAAAGGACTGACTACTGGCCACCAGTTCGCGTAGTTTCTCCTCGCTCCGGCCGAAGGCGACTACGTGTGCCCCACACCGAAGAAAGGCGTCGACAACAGCACGGCCGATCCCTGATGTCGCGCCAACGATGAGTGCGACCTGGCCGTCGAGTGCCTTGAGGAAACAGTTCGGATCGGTCGGGACAGTCACGCTGGCCCCCAGGGGTTTTCGAGCATCCGCGAAAACGTGTCGACTGGTTGCCAACTGATCGCTTCGAGTTCCAGAGGATCCAGGCGAATGGTGTACCCGAGTTTGGGTGAGTGGATCTCGAGGCGCTCGCCGTTGCGTGTTCGCACCTTACGGACGTGCGCTTCTGCGAACTCGTTCTTGATAACGATCGTCTCGCTCGCTACTTCGACACCGTGAGTGATGCGGTCATGTGAGTCATGGATCTCGTGGCTCATCTGAGCCCCTCCCGTCTCGTCATCACAGGAAGAAGGAAAGGTTGCGCACCTGAAGGACACTGTGATCGATGATGATGGTGCGATGAGCGATCCTCCAGCCATCCTGGGTGTGCCGCAGCCGATCTTGGCGGTGGGTGGAGACGAACTCGATATCCGGTAACTCGCCGCGGGTTCGGATCACCAGGACGTTGTATCGGGCAGTGACCTCCTGCTGGTTTTCTGGGAGGTCATTGCTTCGGGACGTGATCAGGAGATTGGAGAGATAGTATCGGACTCGCGACGGTGGGTCTTCGGCCCACGCATATTCGGTGTTGAGTCGTGCAATACGGACAGCGAGCGTTTCCTTGGTGTCGTCGAAGAGTCGACCAGTCGGTGAGAGTTCCCACGCGGCTCCGCGTTCTCTCGTCACGCGAATAGGCACCTCGTACACGGCATCATCCGTAAACAGGGCCAGCCAATCATCATATTTGCGTTCCGACAGAAGAAGGGCTTCATACGAAAGGAACTGGTACAGTTCATGATAAAGCTTGATGTAATCCAGATCGATTGCTGGCAACGGAATGTCCTGCAGAAGCATGGTTCGCTCCTTTCGCGCCCTGGTCTAGCCGATACGTCATTCAGCTGCGCTCGCGTGCTTGGTAGGGTAGAACGCTGGTGGCACCTTCGTCGGATCGACGCGCTCCCCTGGCGGAGTGAGGAGATAATTCAGCCAGGTACCCCAGAGGTTACGGAAGCCGATCTCGGTCACGTATGGCGTAAATGCGTAGCCTGGGCCAGGAAAGTCGGACAGCGGTTCCCAGTCCAATCCCTGGAGATAGGCGAGCTCGAAGGTATCGGCGTTGAATGCGGCGTTTTGCCGCGAGAGGTTCGTCCAGTTTTCGAAGTCGTCCTGCTCGAACGTACCGGCTGCTCCGAAGGCGAGGCTGTAGACGCGGTAGATCTCCCGCTTGAGTTCTGGTGAGATGTGCTTGGGTACGAGACACCACGTCCACATTTCGATGCGGCCTGGCCCGCGTGGATGCCACAAGCGCATGGTACAGAACTTGAGCCCTGGCTTCCCCGGTGTCAGGCTGAATGGCTGGATGAGGAACGAGAGATTGGGGAAGACGGTTGCGACTGCCATCCGAGCGTCGCGGAAGACGGAGATTTGCTCAGGGGTCAGTGCTTGTTGGTATCCCTCTACGACCTCCGGGGGAAATCCCGGGAACGGGGGAAGACCTGGCGTGTGACCGATGCCGATGCAGTGACCGCGCCCGGGAATATGGGCAGCGAAGCCCATGAAATGCGTGCGACCGGTGGAGGGATAGAAGCCGAGAGCGAAACCGAACTGGTGCGCAACCGGCGTATGATAGCCGTCACCACCGAAATTCTCGGCGCAGATCTTCCAGTCGGTGTCGGCGACCCAACGCTCGGGCGGTGCGTAGACTTCGGTCCCCTCTGGTCCGGGACGCAGGAAGAAGTCGAGATAGAACTGAAAACCTCCAAGATAGGTCTCGAGAGAGTCTGCGTTCGGATCGAGCGTCCCGAAAATGAGACCAGCGTAGGTATCGATGCGAACAGGATGCAATCCCCATTCATTCTTGTCTAGCTGACCGCGGTAGACTTCGCGGTGGTACGGGACACCGACGAGTTCTCCTGTGTTCTTGAAAGTCCAACCGTGATACGAGCAGCGGAAGTGGGAAGCATTGCCCATTTCGGCCTTGCAAACTTGATTGCCCCGGTGGGTACAAGCATTTCGGAATGCACGGATCTGCCCGTGTTCGTCGCGGACCACTATGACCGATAGGTCAGCGATCCACCGGAGAACATAATCACCCGGTTGGGGAATTTCGGACTCATGAGCGAGGAACACCCAGGCTCGGGAAAAGAGGCGTTCCTTCTCGAGCTGGTAGACCTGCGGGTCGTTGAAGATCTTGGCCGGTATACGCCCCTTGGGGAGGGTCTCCCGCATTTTGACGAGATACTCCGGGATCGTCGTCATGGCCCACCTCCATCGGACGTTGTCTCCCAGACACTACGCGGTGGTCGCCGCGCGTGCCTTCAGACGCTCAGCAACTTCCTGCCGCACCTGCTGCCACCGGCGCACATGCTCGAGCGTGGACTCGACGTGTTGCTCAGGAAGGAGATCCATGTAGTAAGGCGGCCGACTCGGACCGGGCTTGATATAACCGGCAGCCTCGTAGCGGAGACGCTCGAGCTGAATGTTGTAGCGTGCGAACTCGGGGAAGTCTCGGCTAACGATGAACGGTTCATGGGCCCAGAGGATGCGCTCGGCGATCCAGCGGCCTTCGGTCAGATCGTTGGCGAGAAGGACGTCTCGGAGATAGAGCACTGGCTCGGGGCCGCAGGTAGCTGTCGTGCTCCAGCATCCCGGCACGCGTTCACCGTAGAGGCTGTAGGCGAAGAACCAGATGCACTCGATCGGGAAGAGTTTGATCCGGTCGCCGACTGCCTGGAGATCGTTATGGTAGCGGAAACCGATCGCTGCGCCCCCGGCATACTTCACTGCGACGACCTGAGGAATTCGCGACAAGGCTTCGTAGACTTCGGTGGGAATGATTCCGCGGAACGCAGCTGTATTATCGTAAACGCAGATCGCCAGATCGGGGACAGCTTCCGCGACATCTTGGTAAAAGCGGATCATCGTTTTCGCGGTCATCTCCGACCACATCGGCCGGCCAAGGAGAACGCCTGGAGCACCGATATCGCGAAGAAATCGCATCCGATCGATCGTGTCGCGGGTATTGAGCGTCGTGGCTCCGATGAAGAGCGGGAAATCCGGATCGTGCGCGCGAACGGTTTCGACGACGACACTCGCGAATGCCTTCCATTCCTCGAGCGTGAGTGTCGCCATTTCCCCGAGTGTGCCGTTGGTCGCGATGCTGTCGACGCCATCCTGGAGGAGTTGCTTGATCATCCGTTCGGTCTCGTCCAAGTCGACCGTGTCCCGGGCGTCAATATCTCCAGCATTCGGCTTGGCAGGCGTCGGTGGATACGCCATGATGCCGCGGAGATCGCTGGCACCGATGCGCGGGAAAGCCATCGATGAACTCCTTTCGCGTCGAATACGGACCTACTGATAGAGAATCTCGATCACCAGTTGGCGTTCTCGAAACGCCGCTGATCGCTACTCGGCAGGCAAGTGTGCACCTCCTTACTGAATACCAAAGGTTATTTCTAGCAGCTCCGTGCTTGACATTGAGCTGTCCGTCTCCGGGTTGTGACTGGTGTCTAAGTGCGAGAGACGTTGGAGGAGAGCTGCAAAGGCGTTACGGATATGCAGGCGCGCGAGATTCTCCGCAAGTACCGGATTGCGCTCGCAAAGTGCTCGAGTAAGATCCTCGATCTCGTTGAAGCTGCGGAGAAGGCGACCAGGAGCTTGCAGCGATGTCGAGCGTAGGAAGCGGAAGTGCCACTGCAGCGAGTTGAGGAAATCGGCGAGTACCGGGTTGCGGGCGCCTTCGATGATGATCGCGTAGTATCTGTTCTTGCACAGGAGATACTGCGTAACGTTACCTGCGTACGCCGCGGCCCGCAGGCATTCCAGCTCGTCTTTCAGCCGTTGAAGCTCGTCGTCAGTTGCGCGCAAGGCAAAGAGAGATGCCGCGAGACCCTCTAGAACTTCGCGCAGCTCGTAGATCGCCCGTGCGCGGTTCGTGTCGAACTCGGGAACGGTCAGATGCCCACGTGAGTCACGTTGCAACAATCCGACGGTCTCGAGTTCACGAAGGGCTTCGCGCAACGTCGCTCGGGAAATGCCTAACTGCGAGGCGAGTGCACGCTCGGTGATGCGCATTCCTGGACGGAGCTGCCGCTTCGCAATAGCCTCCTGCAAGATAGCCGTAGCCATACTCCGGGTCGGAGCGATGATCCGATTGACTCGTGGCAGATTCTGCATGAGTTCGTCCTCCTACACACACTATACCGTCTGATGGTCTGACCGTCAAGACCATCAGTCAGCAATTGCCGCGTTCGCGAGTCTGACGATTCGACATCACGATCGGGATGGCCGGTATTCGTCGCGTCGGGCGCGTTGTTTTACCTTTCGACCTCAGCCCAGATGCGAAAGGTCCGTCTCGAGACGAATCGTGTCCTGCTCGGAAAGCCCCGAAGGACCACGTAGGCGCGAACAACGGTCTCGCGACAGATCGCGCGCTCGAACCGGTCACCGTTCTGACCGCAGACGCGCTTCCTCCTCGTGACTTGCTCTCTCCGAACCGGCAGCGGGTGAGGGGAGCGGGGTGGGAAGCGGCGTGGGGTGGTGGAGTGGGCTGCCGGTCGCGGCTCGTCCGGTGCGAGGGAGGAGCGGCGGGGCTGGGGGGCTGGTGTGGGCGCCGTGCACAGAAGCGGACGAGCCGGAGTGGGCGCGCTGCCCACTCCGGCTTGCTGGGGTGCCTGGGGGATGGTCAGTGCGGGGTCGCGGCGCGCTCGCGCTTGTCCATGACGGCGGTGGAATGGCCGGCATCGAGGCGGGCGGCGGGGTCGAGGAAGACGACGGCGTGGTTGACGGCGGTGATGGCTTCGGCGACGCCGGTGGCGATCAGCTTGAACTTGCCGGGGTAGGTGGCGACGTCACCAGCGGCGAAGACGCCGGGGAGGCCGGTGCTCATGGTGCGGGGATCGACGACGATGCTGTTGCGCTCGATGGTAAGGCCCCAGGCGGTGAGGGGGCCGAGGTCGGCGGCGAAGCCGATGGCGACGATGAGGGCCTGGGCGGGGAGGGTCCGTTCCTCGCCGGTGCGGGTCTGATGGATCACCACGTGCTCGAGCCAGGTGTTGCCGCGGACCTCCTTGACTTCCCAGAAGGGGTAGTAGAGGGTGACGGGGGCCTGATGAAGTTGCTGGACGGAGCGCTCGTGGGCGCGGAACTTGGAGCGGTGGACGAGGGTGGTGGAGCGGGCGAGGGGGGCGAGGGCCAGGGCCCAATCGACGGCGGAATCGCCGCCGCCGACGACGACCACGTCCTGGTCGCGGAACGACTCGAGGGAGCGGACGAGGTAGGTGACGCCGCGGCCCTCGAAGGTGCGGATGCCGGGGGCGTCGAGGCGTTTGGGCTCGAAGGAGCCGATACCGGCGCAGATGATGACGGTGCGGGTGTAGTGGGTGGCCTTGTCGGTGGTGAGGCGGTAGTAGCCGTGGTCGGGGAGCCAGGTGAGGGACTGGGCGGTTTCCTCCAGGCAGGGGACGGCGCCGGTGGAGAGGCCCTGTTCGACGGCGCCGCGGACGTAGTCTTTGGCCAGGACCTTGGGGAAGCCGGCGACGTCGTAGATGTACTTTTCGGGGTAGACGGCGATGAGCTGGCCGCCCAGTTCGGGGAGGGAGTCGATGATCTTGGTTTTGAGGCCGCGCATGCCGGCGTAGAAGGCGGCAAACAACCCGACCGGCCCCCCACCGATGATCGTCGTGTCGAAGACGTCGTGCACTGCCATCGTTTCATCACCTCCGCACCAATCGTGGTGCACCTGTTCCGAACACCATCGGTCGGAAGCAGGTCCCCGCAGGGAACGCACATCGACGATACAGTATAACCTGTTGCGACCGGCGCACGCTATCCGCGCGCCGAATGGGCGATCGGATAGCCGGCAGGACCGGAGGCGGCGCGCTGAAATGGACCGCGTGCGACACCCCAGTCGACCGCAGGAGCAGGTTCGCCGGCCGGGTGATCGGGTCGTGCGGCGTGCCGTCGCACCGCGTGAAGCGGTACGCTTGCCCAAACCACGGCAGCCACGACGGCCCCGGCCGATCGCGTTCCGGCTGGTTCTCGGCTTTGCCGGTTTGATTCTGACCGGAACGCTCCTTTTGAGTCTCCCCTTCGCTGCGGCTGACGGACAGCGCGCCGGAGTGATCGATGCGCTCTTCACGGCAACCTCAGCGGTTTGCGTGACAGGGCTCGTGGTCCGCGATACAGCGACGAACTGGAGCGGCTTCGGCCAGGCAGTCATTCTCCTGCTGATCCAGCTGGGAGGATTCGGCTTCGCAACGAGTGCGACGCTCCTGCTCGCTTTGCTCGGTGTTCGTCCGACGCTGCGTGATCGCTTGGCCTGCGGGATGAGTTTGGGCGAAGCGGGACCCGGCGGGGTGGTGCGGCTTTTGCGCCGTCTCGCCGGGCTGACGCTGGCGATCGAAGTAGCCGGTGCGATCGCGCTCTTGCCCGCTGCTTTGGCTGCCACCGGTTCTCTCGGGAGCGGCCTCTGGTGGGCGGTGTTTCACAGTGTCTCCGCGTTCAACAATGCGGGTTTCGACGTGGTGGGGGGCTTCCGCTCCCTCACGCCCTACCAGCGGGAACCGCTCGTGCTGGTACCGGTCGCGATCCTGGTGATCCTCGGGGGCCTGAGCTTCGCGGTGATTTCCGATGTCGTCCGCGAGCGTCGCTGGGGTCGCTTGACGCTGGACAGCAAGCTGGTCCTCGTGACGACAGCGAGCCTGCTCATCACCGGAACGCTCCTTTTCCTCGCGTTCGAGTGGAGTAACCCGCGTACCTTGGGACCACTTCCTTGGCCGGACAAGGTTCTGAACGCCTTCTTCCATGCGGTCGTGCCGCGCACCGCCGGCTTCAACTCGCTGGATGTCGCGCACCTGAACGATGAATCGCTTTTCGTGACGATCGGGCTGATGTTCGTCGGAGGAGCCAGTGGGTCGTTCGCGGGGGGCATCAAGGTGCAGAGTTTCGCGGTCCTGCTCCTCGCGGTGTGGGCGGTTCTCCGGGGCCGCCCGCACGTGGCTGCCTTCGGTCGGGAGGTCGCGAGCGAGTTCGTCTTCCGCGCGATGGCGATCGCCTTGCTCGCAGTGGCACTCGTGTTTTTGGCCAGTTTCGTGATCTCGCTGATCGAGCCGTTCGGGTTACTCGCGATCTGGTTCGAGACGACCTCGGCCTTTGGGACGGTCGGCTTGAGCACGGGGATCACGCCGCAGTTGCACGACGCGAGCAAGGTGGTGCTCGTCGCGACGATGTTCGCCGGGCGATTGGGGCCGCTCACGTTGGCGCTCGCCTTGGCGGAGCGGGCGCGGCCAGAGCCGATCCGCTATGCTCGGACAGCGATCGCACTCGGCTGATTGGCATGGTCGCCGTCGCTGCACCCACCGCTTCCTGGCCTCGTCCTGCAGGGTTGACGGGCACAGAGAACGTGCGTAGGCTTCAGGACGCGTCCGGTTTGGAGCGATGACCGGCGCGAGAACGGGCATCCACTGTGGATGGTTCACCTCGGCCAACGCATCCGAGTCGCCCCCGATCAGGAGTGCGGCGTCCCGGAGATCGCATTGTCCGCCGCGAACCGTTGCCGAGCGAAGTGATCCGGCTCCGTCTCGTGCCGCGTCGCCGGATCACGCTTCCCCTGCTCGTGGTCCTGTGGCTCATCCTGGGTGGAGCAGTGATGATCGGTATGCTGCTGCTGCGCTGGCCGGCGACCTGGCAGCATGCCGAGGGACCATCGTGGTGGGAAGCGTTTTTCACTGCCCTGTCCGCGACGTGTACGGCTGGCTTTGCTCCCCTGGATGTGGCGACGACCTGGAACCGCTGGGGCCAGCTGGTGATCCTGCTGCTCGTCGAGGCTGGCGGCTTGGCCTATGTCGCGATAGCGGTCCTCCTGCTGTCAGGGATCGTGCGGCGCACGACCGTCTACGAAGCGCACCACGTACTCGGAATGCGGCTCGGGGAGGAGCAGCTCGGTGAACTCTGGCCGCTCGTCCGTCGCCTGCTGGTCGCGACACTCCTCGTCCAGTTCGGTGGCATGCTGCTCCTCTTGCCAGCGAGCTGGCGGGAACACCAAGACGGTGCTTCTGCGCTGTGGTGGGCCATGGCGACGGCAGTCACGGCTTTTCACAACGCTGGTTTCGATTTCGAGCCGGGCTACCGCGGATTGGCCGCGTATCAGCGTGACTGGGGGGTAGTGCTTCCGGTCGCCATGCTGGTGCTCATCGGATCGATCGGCTTTCCGACGCTCTCGGATCTCGTAACGCGGCGCTCCTGGCGCCGGCTCTATCCAGATACGCGACTCGTGCTGGTGACGACCGCGCTTCTGCTTTCGATCGGGACACTGGGGATCTGGTTTCTGGAGCGCTCGAATGCGGCGACACTAGCCGGTGTACCGTGGTATCAACAACTGCTCGACGCCTTTTCGGTGGCGGTGAGCCGGACCGGTGGCCCACGGGTGATCGATACGCGGATGCTGGGAGAAGAGACGTCGTTCTTACTCGGGGGGCTGACATTCATCGGTGGGGCGAGCGGCTCAGTCGCTGGCGGCGTGAAAGTCCAAACGTTCAGCTTGCTCCTCTTGGCGATTCTGGCGACGATCCGTGGCAGCCAACGAGTCGTCGCTTTTAGCCGCGAGGTGCCGGATCGCCAGGTCTTCCGTGCCCTGTCCATCGCGGTGTTCGCGCTCTCGGTGACGTTCGCTGGGACAGTCTGGCTCGCCTTTCTCGTTCCCTACACATTGCCGGTGATCTGGCTGTTGGTCGTCCAGGCTTTCAGCTTGGCGGGCGCCGAAAGCGAACTCCTGGCTGCACTGGGAACGCCCGGTCAGCTCGTGCTGGCGTTCCTGATCGTCCTGGGACGCTTCGGCCCGCTCGGGTTGGCGCTGATCTTCGCGACGCAGGTTCCGCGGGAAACGGTGCATTACGCTCGAGAAACGGTGCGACTGGGCTAGGGGGTGGGGATGCGGAAACAGTTCATGGTCCTCGGTGTCGGTCGATTCGGCAGTGCCGTCGCGATCGAGCTCGAGCGACTCGGGCACGAGGTCTTGGCGATCGATCGATCCGAGCGGGCTATCGAGGCAGTAGCCGACTATGTGACGCACGCGGTCACGGCGGATGTCACCGATCTGGAGGTGCTCCGAACGCTCGGGGCGCAGGATTTCGACGCTGCCGTGGTCGCGATCGGGGCAGACGAGCGCTCGAGTATCATGGCGACGGTACTGCTCAAGAAGCTCGGCGTCCGCTTCGTCCTCGCCAAGGCGCAGAACCAGCTGCACGGCGATATTCTGACGATGGTCGGCGCCGACCGCGTGGTCTATCCGGAGCGCGAGACAGGCATTCGGGTCGCTCATAGTCTGACGATGCCGCTGGCGAAAGATTATTTCGACGTCGGACCAGGTTATGGTCTTGCCAAAGTAGTGGTCGATCAGCGGATGGCGGGCAAGACACTGGCAGAACTGGACCTGCGAGAGCGGTTCGGGGTCACGCCGCTTTTCCTCCGGCGCGGTGATCGCGTCATCATGAACCCTCACCGCGAGGAACGCTTGCAAGTCGGTGATGAGCTGACGATCGCTGGCCGAGACGAGCAGCTGCAGCAGGTGCTGCTGCTCTAGCGTGATCGGAGGAACCAGCGGTGCGGAGGACAGGAAAAGGCGAGGTGACATCATGAAGTTGGCGCGGATTCTCGTCGATGGGACGCCGACTGCAGTGGTCGTCGAGGACGGAGTGGCCTACGAGGCACACGGTGACTGGTTCGTTGGCGAGCCACGCCGTGGACGAGAACTCGGGCTCTTCGAAGCGTTCACGGTGCTCCCACCGGTCGAGCGGCCGAGCAAGATCGTCGCGGTGGGGCTGAATTATGCGGCGCACGTGACCGAGAACGACCCCAGCCGAAAGATCCCAGACGAGCCGGTGCTGTTCCTCAAGCCACCCAGTGCCTTGCTCGGCCACGGCGGAACGATTCTCCTTCCACCAGGGAACCGGATCGACTACGAGGCAGAACTGTGCCTCGTCATCGGGCGGCGGGAGCAGCGCGTGCCGGAACCGTCCGCACTCGACTATGTACTCGGGTACACGTGCGGCAACGATGTGAGTCACCGTGACCTGCAATACAAGGACGGGCAATGGGTGCGGGGAAAGGGGTTCGACACGTTTTGCCCGCTCGGCCCGTGGATCGAAACGGAACTCGATCCCAGTGATCTCGCCATCGTCTCGCGTCTGAACGGAGAACCCCGCCAGAACAGCCGGACAAGCCAGATGCTCTTTCCCCCCGCCTTTCTCGTTTCCTTCATTTCACAGGTCATGACGCTCGAGCCGGGTGATGTGATCATGACGGGGACACCGTACGGGGTCGGTCCCATGGTTCCTGGCGACGTGATCGAGGTGGAGATCGAGGGGATCGGCGTGCTCCGGAACCTGGTTGGTGCGCGCGAAGACCGTCGTTGAGGAGGGTGCGGTGGCCGAGTCACCGGACTGGCTTCGCTTTTTCTCGTTGATCGGCCGCCTGAAGACGCTCCGCCGGCAAGGTTGGATCGATCGTGGTGTGCACGAGCCGGAGTCGGTCGCGGACCACAGCTTCCGGCTGGCGCTCATGGCGTGGGTGCTGGCACAGGTGCGTCCCGACTTGAATGCCGAGCGTGCGGCGGTCATCGCGCTCGTCCACGATGTCGCGGAGGCGATCGCTGGTGACTGGACGCCCTTCGATGCAGCGTTGCGCGCGGGGGCCGACCGTCAGCGACTCTTCCGGCAGCGACCACGTTACGATCCGGAGGCAGAAGCGCAGAAGGCGGCAGCCGAGCGTGCGGCGCTCCAGGAGTTGGCGGAGTTGCTCCCAGCGTCGGTCGGGCAGCGCTTGCTCCAGACGTGGGAAGAGTACGAGACGGGTCATTCCGCCGAAGGGCGCTTCGTGCGTCAGCTGGACAAGATCGAGACCGTCTGGCAAGCGCTCGAGTATCGGGCACGGCAACCTGAGCTGATCGTCGACTCGTTCGTCCTCGGGGCACTCGAGGAGGTGACCGATCCGGCCCTGCGCGACCTCCTGGTGGCAGCCCTCGCCGCAGCAGGTTGGAGCGTGTCCGAAGGGGCCTGAAGGACGGAGCCGGCTCGCGTGCGACCCGACGAAAGGAGGGGGCGATGCCGCTGCTGGGCGAGTTCGTGATCATCCTGGCGTTGCTGGCTCTGAACGGCTATCTCGCGGCAGCGGAGATCGCGGTCGTCTCGGTGCGCCGGGCTCATCTCCACGCCTTGGCCGAGGAGGGCGACGCTGCTGCTCGGCTCGTCTTGCGACTGCTCGAGCAGCCTTCCCGATTGCTCGCGACGATCCAGGTCGGTGTGACGCTGGCGACCTTCTTCACCTCAGCGGTCGGAGCTGTCTCGCTGGCCGAGCCACTGGGGACCGCGCTCGCGCGCCTGCCGATCGGCAGAGACCAGGCCGCGGCGATGGCGCTCGTCATGGTGACGGTCAGTCTCTCGTTTACCAGTATCGTGCTCGGTGAGCTGGTCCCCAAGACACTCGCAGTGCAGCACGCTGAACGGCTCGCGCTGCTCAGTGCGCGACCGCTGGCCTGGCTGGCTCGGATCGCGGCGCCGATCGTGTGGTTGCTTTCCGGCGCGACGAATGTCGTTCTGCGGGTACTGGGTGTCCGGCATCCTGGTCGGGTGCCGAGCGTGACGCGCGAAGAGCTCTTGACGCTCCTGGACGTGGCGGCGAGCGAAGGAGCGGTCAGTCGCGAGGAGGCTCGCCTCGTCGAGGACGCGTTCGAGTTCGGGGAAATTACCGTACGGACCGTCATGATTCCGCGCGTCGATATGGTCACTGTGCCCGCGGATGCTCCACTCGAGCAGGCGGTCGAGCAGTTCTTCCGGACCGGACTGTCGCGTCTACCGGTCGTCGGGGAATCGCCGGACGACGTCCGGGGTATCCTCTATGTCAAAGATGTGTTTCGCATCGTGTGGCAGCAGCCGGAAGCGAGGACGCAGCCCTGCCACCGCTTCGCGCGTCCGGCCGTCTATGTCCCTGAACATACGCCAGCCCGACAGGCGTTGCGCCTGCTCCGGATGCGTCGCACCAAGATCGCCATCGTGGTCGACGAGTTCGGTGGAGTCGCTGGCTTGGTCACGCTCGAGGATCTGCTCGAGCGGATTGTCGGCGAGATCGCGGACGAGTTCGATCCGGACTACGAACCATTGCGTGAGATCGCCCCGGGCGTGCTGGAAGTGGATGGGCGCGTCTCGTTGGACGAACTCCTGGATCGGCTGGAGTTGGACGAGGAAGAGCTCGGTGCCGAGTTCGAGGCGGAATCGGTGGGTGGGGTGATCACCGAGTGCTTGGGCCGCTTCCCAGAGGTCGGTGACGTCGTCAAACTCGGGTCGCTCGAGCTGGAAGTGCGCTCGATGGAGGGACGCCGGGTCCGACTGGTGCGGGTGACGTATCGACCAGAGTCGCGCGAAGAGACGGGGCTGGAGAACTGAGACGGTTCCGGTCGCGCTCTCATCCCAGACAGGTTAGGACAACGGATGCGATGCTCGCGGCAGGTTGCCGAGGGGTGCTTCTCCCCCGGCTCGACCGTCGCGGTGCGGCTCCGCGTGACCGGAAAACGTAAATGGTGCGAGACCGGATGCGTCGGCGGAGCACGGGCAGCAGGGTGATTGCGCGCGCTCCGATCGAGCGTCTTTCCAAGCAGGATCGCGGCGTCCGGCAACGGGGGCGGGCGGACGCGATCGGATAACTCTGCCGGCACGCCGAGGCGTGTTGCAGCGTGCCGACGGGGTGCGTTTGCCGGTGACGTGCCCTGTGCTTCCTGAGAAGTCGCTGCTCCGAGTTGTCGCCTGGGGTCGCGTCTTGTGTGGAGTCTCTCGTCTTGCTACACTGCGAGTATCGATCGGCGGTTCGATCGAGTGCCGACCCAGCGAGGTGAGTCGTGCAGCAGCCCGGACGGACGATCGTCGGCGTTGCGCTCGCCCTGCTCGTGCTCGTCGTTGCGACGACGGTCCTCGTGCTGCTCGTCGAGCGCCGAGGCCCCCCACAGTATCCGCCGGACTCACCGGAAGCAGCGGTCATGACGTACATCGAAGCGCTGCGTCGCAATGACCCAGAGCAAGTACTCGCTTCGCTTTCCAGCGGAGCCCGACGCGTCCTGGAGCAGCGCGAACGGATCGAACCCTACTACGATTTCAAAGCCGAACTCCGTGGTGCGAGCGAAAACTTGCGGACGGCTCGCGTGCGGATCGACGGAGTCGAGATTCGCGGCGAGCGGGCGGTGGTGACGCTGTCGATCGAGCGGACTAGTGCAGGACTCGAGCCGGGCTTCCCGTTTCCCATCGTCGACGGTGGTTCCTACTCCTATCAGCGGACACTCGTTCTGGTCCGCGAGGACGGGACGTGGAAAATCGACGAACTCACTTTCTACCTGTGACACCGGTGCGACCAGCAGGTAAGCCGGGGGAGCGCTGAACATGGCGATCGCTCGCCGGTTGTATCTCTACGGTATCGCCGCCATTGCGCTCGCCGTCTGGGCGGTCGGCGCGGTGCGCCTCCTGCGGGAACTGGGCATGGCGCTGTGGGAACTGCTGGGGCGACCGGCGGTGACCGGGGATCCAGAGGCGTTCCGCGCTCGACTGAGTCTCAGCGTCGCGCTCCTGCTCGTCGGTTTTCCCATCTGGGCTGTGCACTGGTGGTTGGTCGAGCGTGCTGTGAGGATGGATGCGGCCGAACAACGATCCGCGGTTCGTGCCGCGTTTCTCGCTGCTGTTCTGGCGGCGACGTTCGGTTTTTGGCTGGCAAGCGTGGTGGAGCTCGTTCGCCTGGCGCTCCTCTGGCTGTTTGGTGTCTCCGAACCAGGCGTCATGAGCGTTCCCCGTGTGCTGGACGAGCTGGCGGTCTTGGCCGTGGCCGGGACCCTCTGGCTGGGACACGCGCGACTCGCCCGGAAAGAACAGCGCGATCCGCAGAGAAGGGAACTGGCAGATTGGTTACCGCGCCTGTACGGGTACGGTGCAGCGGCGACTGGGCTCGTCGTGCTCGTCGTCGCGACCGCGAATCTCTTGCGCATCGGACTCGATGCCGTGCTGCTTCCCGACGCGGTTACCGGCACGCTCCGCTTTGCACTGGCGAGTGCGATCGGCCTGCTGGTTGGGGGTATTCTCGCTTGGAGCGTCCACTGGGCCGAAGCGCTCAGTCTGGTGTCGGCCTCGTCTCCAGTGGCCGAGCGCGAGCTCCGCTCGCTCGTCCGCTGGACGTATCTTGGATTCATCGTGTTCGTGAGCTTTTTGGCTGTACTGGTCGCCTGTGCAGCTGTGCTGGACGATGTTCTAGCCTGGATGCTGGGAATCCCGGATGGAGAAAGCCGTCAACGTGTGCGTCAGCTGCTCGATCCGGTGACGTGGCTGCTGCCGGCTGCCTTCTCGTGGTTCTATCACCGGCGCGTCATGCAACAGGAAGCTGCGGTTCTGGCGGGGCATCCGAGCGCTGGACCGGACTGGGCACGCGGCGTTTCCCGCTTTCTAGTCTACCTTTCTGCCTTCGCCAGTCTTGCCCTGGCTGTGCTCGGGCTCGGCGGGTTGGTCGGGCTGCTTCTCCAGGCGCTCATCGCTGCCGTGACGACCGTACCGTTGGGAACCTGGCGTCCCGACTTGGCATTTCAACTGCCACCGGCAGTGGTCGGTGGCGTCGCCTGGCTGGTGCTCTGGCGGGACGTGCTGGAGCGTTCGCTGCGGGAACCGGAGTCGGAGCGCACTAGCCTGAGTCGGCGAGTTTACCTTTACGGCGCGCTCGGCTCGAGCGTTTTGGTGATCCTGGGTACAGCCGGTTTCGTGCTCTACCAACTCATCAGTGCCGTGCTCGGTATCCGAGAAGCAGCCACTGCCCTCTCGGAGGCTGCACCGGCTTTCGGTTTCACGCTGGTCGCGCTCGGAGTACTTGTCTACCATGGAGCAGTGTTGCGAGCGGACACGCGCGCAGCGGCTCCTCGGCCAGCGAGCATGGCTGTTCGGCTCATCCTGCGTCTCCCGCCGGAAAGCGACGTGGATGCGGTGATCCGTGAATTAGCCGATCATGTGCCACCAGGAGCGACGCTCGAGCGAGCGAACTGAAGCGGACGACCACGCTGGCGCTCGAGATCGCAGAGTGCGTGCAAGAGGGCGATGGCGAAGAGTTCCCGGCGCTGGCGTCGCCCTCCGGTAAGGAGGGCGACAGTGCCACCTTCACTGGGCATCGAGGTCATACCGAGCGCGCGGAGGGCGCTGGCGAGTTCTTCCCCATGCAGCACGCGCTCGGCGACCGCCGGTGGAAGAGCGAATCGCTCCGCGCCCCCGATGCCCACGCAGCCGTCGCGGTCGACGACGACTGCCCAACTGACGGCGTAGAGGCGCCCCAGCGGGCCAGCGGCCACACCCGATTCGAGCCCGATGCCGTAGTCGGCATCTGCGCTGTCGCGAACGACTCGTGCGCGCGCGAGCGCTCCAGCCACCGTCTCCTCGTCGCTGAGCGGTTGGGCCCGCACACCGCTCGGCACGCTGAGGCAGTGCAACTCCCAACGCGACCAGAAAAGGGGTGCGATCTCCTGAACCGCTGCGCGTTTCGCGGGTTGCTTCGAGCCGAGTGCTAACCGGATAGAGGGCGACGGCGTGTGCATGGCTCAGGCGACCTCGCGTCGCAGCGTGGTCATGGCCAGAACGAGCATCAGAAGGGCGAAACCGGTGAGGAAGGCGAGGTGAGGGAGAAGATCGTCGAGCCCGTGTCCGCGCAGCATGACAGAGCGTAGGGCATCGTTTGCCCAAGTGAGCGGGAGCACGCGAGCTACCCACTGGAGTGGACGCGGCAAGCTGGTAACGGGCCAGATGATCCCGGACAGGAGCCCCTGCAGCGAGATGACGAGCGGGATGAACTGGACGACCTGAAGCTCCGTGCGAGCGAAGGTCGAGAGGAAGATACCGAGATTGACCGCACCGAGCGTGAGGAGCACGGTCAGAACGATGACCAGCCAGAGCGCGCCGACGGTGTGGACACGCAAGACGTACACCGTGAAGAGAACGGTCAGGATCGACTGGATGAGTGCGTAAAAGGCGAACCCGAGCATGTAGCCGAGCACGATCTCCGCGCGGTCGAGCGGGGAGACGATGAGTCGCTCGATGCTTCCGTGTAGACGTTCGCGGAGGAAGGAGACCGACGTGAGCAGGAAAACGAAGAAAAAGGCGAAAAAGCCGATGAAGACCGGCGCGAACGTGTCGAGCTCGTCGAAAACGGGACTCCCGGTCACGTAGTCGATGCGGAGATGGAGCTGGCTACTCCCACCGCCAGTCGCCCGCAGCGCTGCCTGCACGAGTGCTTGGCTGACGATCGCACTCACTTGGCGCGCTTGTCCGGGTTGGGAACCATCGAGGACGAGACGCGCGGTCGGCCCTTGAGCACTCGACTCGAGAAAGACGGCACCAGCGATCCGGCCAGCGCGGACGCGGGCGATCGCCTCATCGGGTGCCATCGGTTCGACACGCACGGGGAAAGTGGCGAGTTCGCGAGCGATCGCCTCTCCTCCCGGTGTGTCCGGCGGGCTCAGCGCGATCGAGGGAGTTCGAGCGCTGCCACGGTAGACGTAGCCGAGGAGCGCGAGAATGACGAGCGGGGCGAGGAAGATGAGTGCGAGTGAGCGGCGGTCGCGACGAATCTGCCGGATGATGCGGAGCGAGATGGCCAGGACGCGCTGCCAGCTCATCGCGCCGGCTCCACGGGAAGGATCGGCTGGCCGGCCAGAACGAGGAAGGCGTCTTCCAGTGACTCCTGGCCGGTCGCTGCCCGCAGGGCAGCTGGCGTGTCGCTGGCCAGCAGTCGGCCGTTACGCAGGAAGCCGAGGAGATCACAGCGTTCCGCCTCGTCCATGCTGTGGGTCGAAATGAGCAGCGTCGTGCCGGCCGAAGCCAAGGTGCGGAAGCGCTGCCAGAGCACGCGTCGCAAGAGTGGGTCGAGTCCGATGGTCGGCTCGTCCAGAACGAGGAGATCGGGCTCATGGAGGAGCGCGATGGCCAAGGAAGCACGCTGCAGCATGCCGGTCGAGAAGCGATACAAAGGATGATCGAGCCAGGCGAGCAGGTCGAGGTCGGTGGCGAGCTCGTCGATCCGATGCTCGAGCTGTTGGCGCGGCACGCGATAGACAGCGCCGAAGAACGCGAGATTTTCGCGCAGGGTCAGATCGGGATAGAGGGCCGGTGACTGTGGCATGTAGCCGATCCGTGCAGCGATCTTCCGATCGGGCATCGGTGTGCCGAAAATGAGCAGACGTCCCTCGCTGGGGCGCAGTGCCCCAACCACCATGCGGAGAAACGTCGTCTTGCCGGAACCACTCGGCCCGAGCAGGCCGTAGATCACCCCACGAGGAATCACGACCGAGAGACGGTCGATCGCGCGCAGTGGACCGAAGATGCGGGAGACCCCCTCCGCGACGATCGCGGCGTCGCTCGCTTCGGTGAGGAGCGCGAGGCTGACCATCGTTGCCTGCCCTTCGGGTCGAGCTGGCATTGCGGCAACGTTCCCTGCTGACGGAAGCATAACTGAGTGGGAGCGAAACTGCAGGATGCGCAGCGACGCGGAACGTCGGCTGGCGAGCAGCGCTGGTCGGGAGGCTGGTGAACGGAACATGGTCAGCACGTTGACCCGGACCCATCCCCGTGAGCTCTCCTCGACCGCTCGCGAAGGTGAACCGTGATCGTTTCAACAAGACGTTCACGACATCGGACAAGCCGGTAGGGCAGTTCTGGTAGGATCGTTTGGGAGAAGCGCGAGAGAAGAAGCAAAAGGCGAGCCTTCCGTGCTTTTGTGTCGTGCAGAGTCGCTCGCTCTGTTGCGTGAGCAAGAGTTCGATGTCCTAGTCATCGGGGGTGGAATAACCGGTGCCGGTGTCGCCTTCGATGCTGCTGCGCGAGGGTTACGGGTTGCGCTCGTCGAGGGGCGCGATTTCGTAGGAGGCACGAGCCGCTGGTCGACCAAGCTCGTGCATGGAGGTATTCGCTACCTGCCCCAGTTCGATATCGGGTTAGTTCGCGAAGCGCTGATCGAACGGGGACGACTCCTGGCGAACGCGCCGCTTCTGGTCGAGCCGTTGCCATTTCTTTTGCCTTTGTACCGCTTCAATCGCCGGCCGCTCGGAATCGGGTGGTTGCCGCAACAGTCTGCCCTACAGCCCCTCCTGATCCGTGCAGGGTTATTGACCTATGATCTTCTGGCCGGAGGTCTCAACGTGGGGCGACATCGCAGTGTCCCATCCGCCCGATTCGCGGAGTGGGCACCGTTGGTGCGAACGCAGGATCTCCTGGCGGCCTATTCCTACTACGATGCGCGGACAGAGGACGCGCGACTCGTCTTCGATGTCTTGGCATCAGCAGTCGAGCAGGGTGCGGTGGTCGTCAACCACGCGCCTGTGATCGGCTTCGAGAAAGCAGGCGGGGGATTGGTGGCAGCCTGGATCCGCGACGAGTTGGTCAACGAAGAGTTCGCGGTGCGTGCCAGGGTATTCGTGAATGCGACCGGGATCTGGGGCGAGGAATTGGAGCGCTTGACCGGTGAGCTACCACAGGTGCACATCGCGCCGAGCAAAGGAGTACATCTCGTTCTCCCGAGCGAGCGAGTCGGTCTGAAAGACGCGGCGATCGTGCTCCCGGAAACGGATGATGGGCGTCTCCTGTTCCTGGTGCCGTATCGACCGTATGGGGAGGTCGCTATTCTGGGCACGACCGACACCGGTTCCGGGCCGCTGGATGCGCCGGTCGCGACCGACGCGGATATCGACTACCTGCTGGACCACGCCAATCGCTACCTCGAGACCACGTTGACGCGCGCCGATGTCATCAGCGCGTATGCGGGTTACCGTCCCCTGATCCGGCGCGGACTCGCCGAGACAACGGCACGCTTGTCCAGATCGCACGAGCTGGTCGAACACGCCAACGGGTTGATCTCAATCCTGGGAGGAAAGCTCACGACATTCCGCGCTATGGCCGAGGAGACCGTCGATGCCGCGGAGCGAGGGTTGGGTCGGCCGATCTGGCACGTGACCGCTCAGCTGACGCTGGCTCGACGCCGGGACTGGAAGCAGGTCGTCGAGACCGTGACCGTGCGCGCACGGGAGATGGGGCTCGAGGCGCATGTCCCCTGGTTGCTGCGCGGTTACGGCGCGGCAGCACACACCGTCCTCGACATCGCGGCAGGAGACTACCGACTGGCTCGACCGCTGGTGGACGGCCTACCGTATTTGTGGGCTGAAGTCGTTCACGCCTGTCGGTACGAGCAAGCCTGCCATATCGATGACGTGTTGGAGCGCCGCACGTTCGTACTGTTCCTGGACTGGCATCATGGGCTGCGCGTCGCCGAGCAGGTCAGTGAGCTGATGGCGCAGGAACTCGGATGGTCGGCGGAGCAACGTCAGCTCGAGGTCGAGCGGTACCGGCGACGTGTCCTACAGTGTTGTGGTGCTGAGCACGGTATCGCTACGCGTCTCGACTCTGGTTCCGTCTCGCTCCCATGGCGTACGTGATCGATCGCAAGAGGGCGGGGATCACGGTCGGGAAGCAGTCGAGCTCTGTTCGACGGAGTCGAAAGGAGGGAAGGAAAGCGTCCGGTGGACGGACTTCTCGGGAAACGGATGAGAACCCTCATCCTGCTTTCGCTGGGAGCGGTGCCGTCGCAGCTGTTTCGCTGGTTCGTTCGAAGACCCGAGGCTCCGCCTGGAACGCGATCAAGGCTGGGTGAGCGTTTGCCATCGTCGTTGCGACCCTGGCGACTGGGCGCATCAGTGGAGTGTCTCTCGTTCCTGTCGTCACGCTCGCTTTGGCCTTTCCCGGGTAGTTCTCCCGGAGTGTTGCCCGCACCATATCATCGGTTCGATCGTCGAGGCGTTCCTCGTTGCGGTGCTGGTCCGGTTCGCTCGTCTGCCTCAGCCGACGATATTCGATGGTGCTGGGTTCGAGGGGACAGCGCTCTCGACTGCGCGAGCTATCCGCGACGATCTATCGTCGTATCTGGTCACTGACATCATCGACGCAGCAAGACGCGTTTTCGGTGTTCGGGGGATCTTGCCCAATGAACTGGTGAGTGGCGTGGGGCCGCTTCTGTGGAATCCCTGCTTGGAGGTATCGGGATGTCCCGTCACCGCTCGACCAGGTATGGCATCGGTCGTGGCCGGATTTCGGGGATGGGCAGCGCGCAGGCGATCTGGCCGACTCCCGGTGAAGGAAGCTCTGACCGACGGAACGACTAGGTGTCGGTCATCGGGCAGAACACCGGCGGCATCTTGGGCTCCCTGCTGTTCCGGCTCACACTGGTGTGAGCGAGGAGCGTTGGAGAAATCGGAGAGAGGTACGGTCATGAGTCGCTTCGCTTTGGCGATCGACCAAGGGACAACGAGCACGCGAGCCGTGATCTTCGACCGCGAGAGCAATGTCATCGCGATGGATCAGCGCGAGCATCAGCAGATTTACCCGCAACCGGGATGGGTCGAACACGATCCGATGGAGATTCGGGAACGCACGCAGCAGGTGGTGCGAACCGCTCTCGAGCGTGCGGGGATCGGTGGGGGTGACATCGCGGCTGTCGGGATCACCAACCAGCGCGAGACGTCCGTGGTCTGGAATCGCCATACGGGCCAGCCGTACAGGAACGCCATCGTGTGGCAAGATACTCGCACCGATCAACTGTGTGCCCAGCTGGAGCGCGACGGGTATGGTCCCATGTTCCGTGAGCGGACCGGCTTGCCGATCAGCACCTACTTTTCCGGTCCCAAGATCCGCTGGCTCCTGGAGAGTGATCCGGAAATCCGCGCTGCGGCCGAGAAGGGGGATGCGCTCTTCGGCAATATCGATACGTGGCTGATCTGGTGGCTGACCGGCGGGCCGAACGGTGGGGCACACGTCACGGACGTCTCCAATGCGAGCCGGACCATGCTGATGAACTTGCAGACGTTGGACTGGGATGACGAACTCCTCCGCGCCCTGCAGATCCCCCGCCAGATGTTGCCGGCTATCCGGTCCTCGTCCGATCCGAACGCCTACGGGTACACGGTAGCCGACGGTCCGCTCGGTGCGCGGGTTCCGGTGTGCGGGGATTTGGGTGACCAGCAAGCGGCACTCGTCGGACAAGCAGGCCTCAAGCCGGGAATGGCTAAGAATACCTACGGCACTGGTTGTTTCGTTTTGCTCAACACCGGGACGGAGATCGTCCCGTCCAAGTACGGTTTGCTGACGACGGTCGCGTACCGTTTCGGGGATGGCCCCTGCGTGTATGCGCTGGAGGGATCGATCGCGATCACCGGTGCGCTGGTCCAGTGGCTACGCGACAATCTGGGGCTGATCAGCCAATCAGCCGAGGTCGAGGAACTCGCACGCTCGGTCGAGGACAATGGCGGGATCTACTTCGTTCCCTTCTTCTCCGGTGCCTTCGCGCCGTACTGGCGAGCTGATGCGCGAGGGGTGATCGTCGGTTTGACCCGCTTCGTCAATCGGGGGCATGTGGCGCGGGCAGCGCTGGAGGCGACGGCCTACCAGACGCGCGACGTCGTCGATGCGATGGTGGCGGACTCGGGGATCGAGCTGGCAGAGCTGCGCGTCGATGGCGGCATGGTGCAAAACGAACTTTTGATGCAGTTCCAGGCGGACATACTGGGTGTACCGGTGATCCGTCCGGTCGTGACGGAGACGACCTCGCTCGGCGCGGCTTACGCGGCCGGGCTGGCGGTCGGCTACTGGGCAAACGAGCAGGAAATCGCCCAATACTGGAAAGAGGCCAGGCGCTGGAATCCACAGATGGGAGCTGAACAGCGCGACGCGCTTTACCGAGGCTGGAAGAAAGCTGTCGAGCGGAGCTTTGGTTGGGTGGAGCTGTAGCCCGCGTGCCTGCACGATGTCCCCGAGCGATCGACCAGCGATGGCAGCAGCGGTGCCGTTCGGTCGCCCGCGATGGCGGTCAGGCGAAACGCGCGCGACGAGGTTTGCCGACCGGATGATGAGCGGTGGCGATCGCGGACCCGTCTGCGACCGAGCCTGCGCCCTGTCCGCTGGAAGTGGATCGAAGAGAATACCAGACGTCGACTCGCCGAACGGACGGCGAGACGGCTGTCATCATCGTCGCAGCGTGGGCTCCGCCGGCGAAACTGTCCTCACGCGCGCGATCCGATCGGCTCCAGGAACAGGGTCGCCTGGCGATTCCAGTCGCTCTGCGGGTACCGGTCCTCGAGCCGCACGCACTGGGCCTGGAGTTCCGCGGGGAGCGATGCGATGTCGGGCCAGTCGACCTCGATCAGATTGCCAGCTGGGTCGCGCACGTAGAGCTGGACGTTCCCGTTGGGCAACTGGACGAGGAAATGCGTGAAGGTATCGCCGTCCAGGCAGCCGCGGGCGCGTGCCTTCTCGTAGACCGTGACGAGATCGTCAACGGTCAGTGCGAAATGCGCGTAGCGGCGTGCTTCTTCCGGTCGTTCGAAGATGTGGAGCTGGAGGTCACCGACCCGCAGCCATTGCACCGGATGCCCGAAATTGGGTGTTGGGATCCGCTCCAGACCGAAGACCTCTTCGTAGAAACGCACCGACTCCTCGAGATGCTCAGCGACGATGCTGACGTGGTTCAGGCTCCGTGTAGCCATTGGGCCTGCTCCCTCTGGTTCCGTCATCCACCCGACGCTCAGAAGCACCTGAAGCGTAGCACGGAGCAGAGGGCCGGCGGAAGCAGGCTGGGAGACGCGCGTCAGTGTCTTCTTGGTCAACGACGGCTCGAGAGGACACGACCGGTGATCCAGGCGATGACGATAGCCAGGAAGAGCACGATGAAGCGCATGATTTCCGCGCTTCCGAGGGACGGAGGGAAGACCACCGGGGTCGACTCTGAGCCGGGTAGCGCGGCGATGACGACCAGCGCGACGCCGACAGCGAGGATGAGGGCGAGGATCGCGGAGCAACCGACTGCGATCCCCTCGAGGAGGTAACGCAACATGGGGATCGTTCCCTTTCCTGTCCCGCTGGAATGGTAACAGGCGGGACGGACAGCAGCCCAACCGGGGCATCCTCGCTCCGCGTCTCGGGGCTCGGTCCGGCCGTGCCGGTCGTTCTCAGTGGCCGGGTTCGGCTCGTATCCGTGACCCATCTCGACCGCTCGCCGAGATGAGCCAAAGATGCCAGCATCGGCGAGCGGACGGCTCGCTGCTCTCACCCTCAGGAGCGGCTGACGGTCCGGAGTCCATCAGCGAAGACGGTCAGCGCGCGCTCGAGTTGCTCCCACGTGATGGTGAGCGGCGGTTGGAAGCGGACCACGTTCCCCTCTTGCCCGCCGACCCCGATGAGGACCCCGTGCTCGCGGCAGTAGGCGCGCAAGGCTGCGGCTTGCTTGGCCGCTGGCTGCTTGGTCCGGCGATCACTGACCAGTTCCACACCGATCATCAGGCCGAGCCCGCGTACGTCGCCGATCAGCTCGTGCTCGGCAGCCAGTTCCCGGAGTTGTGCGAGTGCCTGTTCACCCTTGCGAGCCGCTTGACCTGGCAGGTCCTCCTCCAGCATGACCTCGATGTTCGCCAGCGCTGCCGCGCAGGATACCGGGTTACCGCCGAAGGTCGAGAGGTGCTCGCCGGGCTGGAAGGCGTCGGCGATCTCGGCGCGGGCGATGCAGGCCGAGAGCGGGAAGCCATCGGCGATCCCCTTGGCCATCACCATGATGTCCGGCTCGACGCCGTAATGCTCGATGGCGAAGAGCTTGCCGGTGCGACCGAAGCCGCTTTGCACCTCGTCGACGATGAACAAGATGCCGTAGCGATCGAGCACCTCTTTGACGTAGCGAAAGTAATTGGCTGGCGGCACGATGATGCCGCCCTCGCCCAGCACCGGCTCGGCGATGAAGGCCGCGACGTTGCCGGACGTTTGGTACTTGATCGCCCACTCGACCATGTCCGCGCAGCGCTGGGCGAGGACTTCCGGATCGTCGGTCCCGAAGGGATTACGGTAGAGGTAAGGTGCCGGAGCGAACGCGACGCCGGGAAGGTACGGTCCGCCGCGCTTCTTGCGCAGCATGTTGCCGGTGACCGAAAGCGTACCGACCGTTCGACCGTGGAAGGAGTGGGTCAGCGCGATGAACTCGTTGCGTCCAGTGTAGGCCTTGGCCATGCGGAGCGCCGTCTCGATCCCCTCGGCCCCGCTGTTGCCGAAGAACGTCTTCTTGAGTGCACCCGGCGTGATTTGGGCGAGCCGCTCGGCCAGATCGGCGACCACCGGAACGTGATAGACGTAGCTGGCGGCATGCACCAGCTTGTCGGCCTGCGCTTTGGCTGCGGCGACTACTTTGGGATGGCAATGACCAGCATTGGTGACCGCGATTCCGGCGAAGCAGTCGATATACTCGCGTCCTGAGGTGTCGACGACGGTCGCACCGCTGGCGCGCTCCACCACGACCGGCTCCACTGCTGCCACGAAGCTGGTGCAGACATACTCGCGATACTTCTGGATCGTTTCCATCGGCAGCTCCCCTCGGTTTCCGGATCCGAACCGGCAAAAACGTTCCTGTTCGCTCGACTCATTCTACCCGACGGGCACAGCCCGTCTTCAACCGGAGAGTCAGGAGCATGGTAGCATCGTCGAAGCGTGGGGGGAGCCGATGGCAGCACATGGCGGACAACCAGTGTGGAGGGAGCAGAGGGGCATCCTCCACTCGTTGCGAACATATCCAGCGTTCCGGCTCTTGTTCGGGACGACCCTGACGACGAACGCTGCTTTCTGGATGTGGTCGCTCCTGATCGGCTGGCTGGCTCTGGTCCTCACCGATTCCCCTTTCTTCGTCGGCTTGACCGGTTTTCTCAACGGCATCCCGATGCTCCTGGTCAGCCTGCCGGCGGGAGTACTGATCGATCGGCTCGATCGCCGCCTGGTGCTGTTCGTGGCTCAAGTGGTGGTCGCACTGGCCACTGTCAGTCTCGTGCTGCTGCTCTGGCTGGAGCGATTGACACCTTGGCAGTTGCTCCTGGCGGCGTTCGTCTCCGGGGCGGGTATGGCAGTCGTTTTCACGACGAGGAGTGCCTTGGTCGCCAACCTGGTCGGGCGCGAGGCGCTGGCCAATGCGGTTGCATTGATCTCGACTGCGCAGAATGCGCCTCGCATCGTCGGCCCGGCACTGGCTGGGCCGCTCGTCAGCGCCTTCGGTTTGACGGGAGCCTTCGCGGTCTGCGCGCTGTTTCAGGTTGCGTCGGTCGGTATCACGTGGCGCTTGCCGGCCGTGCGACCCTCGGGTAACCGGTCGCCGTTTTGGGGAGCGTTCGTCGAGGGTCTGGTGACGGTCTGGCGTCGCGAACAGCTCCTCGCCTTGATGGCGCTGGCGACCTTACCAACGCTGCTCATTTTCCCTTACATGAACCTTTTGCCGGTTTTCGCGCGGGACGAGCTCAGGTTAGGGGCGACCGGACTGGGCGTGCTGATGGCACTGAACGGGCTCGGTGCGGTCATCGGATCGGTCGCGGTCGCTGCCCGGCGAGAGTGGGGGGAATCGCCGCGCGTGCTCGTGGCGACGGTGCTGCTGTTCGCGGCAGCGGTGTTCGCCTTTGCGCAGACGAGCGTGCCCTGGCTCGCGGCGGCGTTCCTCTCGATCGCCGGGGTGATGGGCGCAGTCTACATGGCGACGACGAATACGTTGCTGCAGTTGGCCGTGGAGGACGAGATCCGCGGTCGCGTGCTGAGCGTCTATCTCTTGACCTGGGGGCTGCTCCCGATCGGGACATTGCCGGCCGGAGCGGTGGCTGACCATTGGGGTGCGCCGCTGGCGGTGAGCCTGCTGGTCGTGCTGGCGGTTCTCGCTATCGGAGCGGTGGCGCTCCGCTTCCCGCTGCTTCGCCGATCGTCGCTCGTTTCCGAGCAGCGTTTTTCGGCCGGCACTGGCCGGTCATGAGGGTGCCGAACGATGCGGTGGGTGATTCCTCGCCCGTGGGTGGTACGCCAGCCGGCGCTGCGTGCGGTGCTGGGCTTGACGCTGCTCGCTGGCTTGGTGACCGGGGTCGTCGTCCCGTTTCTCTCCCTGGTGGCCCGCGAGAAAGGAGCCTCCTACGGGGCAGTCGGCCTCATGGCATCCGGCTTCCTCCTGGCGCAACTTGTGTTTCAGTTTCCGGCCGGGGCGCTGGCCGATCGGATCGGGCGAGCCAAGCCGGTGGCCGCTGGTTTGGCGATCGAGGGGCTGGCCACAGCTGGCTTTGCATTCGTCGAGGCTCCGAGCAGCTTCGTTGCCCTGCGTGTCCTGCAAGGGGTGGGACTGGCGCTGATCTATCCGGCGGTCCGGGCGCTTATCGCCGACCTGACGCCACTGGAGCGGCGTGGCGAGGCGTATGCGGCCTTCTGGGGTGTCCTCAATGTCGGGTGGCTGCTCGGGCCGGCTGTCGGCGGGCTCTTGGCTGCGGTCGTCGGGAAGACACCGCTCGTGGTGGCGAGCGGTCTGGGTGAAGCCGCGCTGGCCCTCCCGGCTTGGCTCGCCTTCCGGCGTTTTCGCTTGCCGGAACCGAAGAGGAAAGCAGACCCGCTGGGCAGCCAGCGAAGGGCGCGCCTCCTGGGCACGGCACTCGTGGCAGCGATGCTGCTGGCCTTCGGCTTCGAGGTGCCGGTCGGCATCTTCACGGGAATCTGGAGCATCTATCTCAGCGAGATCGGAGCCTCCGAGTTGGAGTTGGGGCTCTCGTATACGGCCTTCTCGGTGGCCAATCTCGTCACGCTCCCGCTGGGTGGGAAACTGGCCAACCGGCGGCCGCGCTGGCGGCGGGTATTGGGCCTGGCGGCCCTGCTCGGTATCGTCGTGCTCGGATACGGTATCCCCTCGGTGCCGATCGTCCTGCTGCTCGGTGCACTGGAGGGGGCGATCGCTGGGCTGTTGACACCGACGGTGGATGCCTATCTTTCGGGGATCGCCGGTGCTCAGCAGCAGGGCCGGGTGCAGGGGGCGTACACGACAGCCGGCATGAGCGGGGCAGCGTTGAGTGCACTGGGAAGTTCGGTCCTCTATTCCTGGGGACACTGGGTGCCTTTCCTGGTGGCGGGGACAGCGCTGGCGAGCCTGGCAGTACCCGCAGCCCTTCTCATGCGGCGGACCGAGCAACGGGCCGTCCGAGAAGCCGCTGTCGAAACGGTCGTCCAGTGACACGGAAAGGATAGGGGTGTGCGGCGAGTCGCAGTCCCATTCATCGTCTATTGGGGTGATGCGGATCCGGGTGAGCTCATCTTCTATCCGAACGTGTTCCGCTACGTCATGCAAGCAGAACATGCCTTGTTCTGGGGACTCGGCTACACGCGGCAGAAAATGCAGGAGTGGGGGGTAGTCAATCCACGCGTGCATGTGGAGGCCGATTACCATCGGCCGCTCTGGGTGCACGATCGTGGCGTCTGCCGCTTGTGGGTGAGCAAGCTCGGCCGCTCGTCTCTCCGGCTCGACTTCGCGCTGGTCAAGGACGGCGAGGACGAGCCGGCCGTCACCGGTCATCTCGTACAGGTCTTCGTCGACGCGCGCACGATGCGTCCGGTGTCTATACCGGAAGAACTGCGAGAGGCACTGGCAGCGGAGGAGCCGGCGGGTGAGGCTGCCGACTCGCGAGGTGCCGAATAGCGTCGCGGCACTCGTGGTATCCTCGTGGGTCGGAATGCGGGAGGAGCGAGGATGGCGGGGAAGCCGCGTGCGTTCTCGGGAATCCAGCCGACCGGTGGCATCCACCTGGGGAACTATCTCGGGGCGATCCGGAACTGGGTGCTGCAGCAGGATCAGTATGACAATATCTTCAGCATCGTCGACCTGCACGCGATGACGATCCCCTACGATCCGCGTGAGCTCCGGCAACGGACGCTCGAGGTGGGGAGCGTGCTCCTGGCAGCCGGGATCGATCCGGAGCGCTCGATCCTGTTCGTGCAGTCCGACGTGCGCGAACACACGGAACTGTGCTGGATCCTGGGCACGTTGGCGACGTTCGGTGAGCTGCGGCGGATGACGCAATTCAAGGAAAAGTCGAAGGGGAACGAGCGCGTCGGGGCAGGGCTGTTCTTCTATCCGGTGCTCCAAGCAGCGGACATCTTGCTCTACGACGCAGCGGTCGTCCCCGTCGGTGAAGACCAAAAGCAGCACATCGAGCTGACGCGCGACTTGGCTATCCGCTTCAACAATACGTTCGGCGAGACGTTCGTCGTCCCGGAGCCGGATATCAAGCCGGCTGGGGCGCGCATCATGTCGTTGACTGATCCGCTCAAGAAGATGAGCAAGAGCGACCCGGATCCGGACAGCCGCATCGAGTTGCGGGATCCGCCGGAGGTGATCCGTCGCAAGATCCGCAAGGCAGTGACCGACTCGGAGACGGTGATCCGCTACGACGAAGAGCGAAAGCCAGCGATCTCCAACCTGCTCACGATCTATTCGCTCCTCTCCGGTATTCCGATCCCGGAACTGGAAGAGCGGTATGCCGGGAAAGGATACGGGCAGTTCAAGCAGGACCTGGCTGAGGTGATCATCCAGGCGCTGGCACCGATCCAACAGCGACTGGAGGAACTGGTCGCCCAGCCCGGGATCGTGATCCGCACGCTTCAAGAGGGCGCCGCCAAGGCGCGGGAACTCGCTTCGGCCAAGATGGCACTCGTGCGCGAGCGGTGCGGACTCGGACTTCCACCGCTGGACTGAGCGGGGAGCGCGTAATGGGCGGAGCGTCATCGGTCAGTGTCGTCCAGTGGGATGTGCTCCCGGTGGAGTCCCCTCGCCCCGGTATCTTCCGGCAGACGCTGCACGGAGACCGGCAGACCGTGGTTCGCTACCGGTATGCTCCCGGATCGGTCTTTCCAGTTCATGCGCATCCCGAGGAGCAGGTGACGATGGTGCTGCGCGGGACGCTGGCGCTGGAGGTCGCGGGTAAGGAGTCGATCTGCGGACCTGGCACCGTCGTGGTCATCCCCGGTGGAGTACCCCATGGCGCACGTGTCGTGGGTGAAGAAGAGGTGGAGACGCTGAATACGTTCGTGCCGCGGCGCACGAGCGCGCCGTGAGCGGAGCGAAAGGAGCGAGGACATGGCGGTCGAATCGATGGTCAAGAAGCTGAAGCGGCAAGCTGCCAAGCGTGTCAACCAGCGGCTCAAGCAGCCCAAGCACAGTGTGCCACACCGCTACCCGTTCAAGTATCGCCAGACGTCGCGGGGACGTGTGCCGTTGACCGACGAGGATGCTCTCGCGATGATCCGCTGGCGAGCAGCGCGGCGGGCACGCAAGACACAGGCCGAACAAAAGGTCTGAAAGCCTCCCGCTCCTCGCCGGTGTTCGTCGAGCTCTGCCCGGACCTCATTCGGGCAGGGCTTCAGCTCTGTCCGGGGGTGCCGAGTGGGGAACGCTCCGGAGCTCGTGCGTCTTCGGGTGATATTGCCCGGCCAGATCGTCCTCGTGGACGAGCGGTCGGATGCCGGAAAGATAGGCAGCCCGGCCGAGCAAGTGCGCGGCGAGCGGGGTGGTCAACAGGAAGAAGAGACTCACCAACAGGGCGTGGAGCAGCGCAGAGAGATTCCCGAGGAGCAGACCGGTCGCCGCCACGATCAAGAGGATGCCCAGGGTCCCCGCCTTGGCCGCAGCCTGCATGCGGGTGTAGAAGTCCGGCATCCGCAGAAGGCCGATGCCAGCGATCACCATGAGGAGCGCGCCGATCAGCGCCAGTAGACCAGCTAGCACGGTCATGGTTCGCGCGTCCTCCGCTCGATGAGCGAGGCGAAAGCGACCGTGCTCAAGAACGCGATGAGGGCGAGCACGATCGCGATGTCGACGATCGAGAGGAGTTCGAGCGTCGCACCGAGCAGGAGCAGTAAGCCGACGACTAACGAGGCCATGAAGTCGAGCGCGATGACGCGGTCCGGAATGGTGGGGCCACGGACTACCCGGACGAGGGCGAGCAGAAGTCCCACCGTGAGCAGAAGCATGCTGAGCGCGATAAGAGGAGAGACACCGGAAAAGCCGATCAGTCGCTCGCTCATCGCAGAACCTCCAGGAGGCGAGCTTCCAGACCACGCTTCACTTCGGTCAGGAATGTCTGCCGATCGCGGGCGTACATGGCGTGGACATAAAGTGTTCGGCGGTCGGCCGAGATGTCCAGTGAGAGGGTCCCCGGAGTGAGCGTGAGAAAGTTCGCCAAGAGCGTGATCTCGGTCTCGGTGGCAGCATCGAGCGGGACAGCGATGATACGGGGAGTGGCTCGCAGGCGCGGAGTGAGCGAGTCGTAGGCGATCTGAAGAGAACTCAGGAGGAGTTCCGCAAAGAAAAAAGCGATGAAGCGCAGCCCACGCAGGATGCGTCCGCTGTACTGTGCCGTGCCCCAGAGTGGCTCGAGCGTGGCGAGCACGAGAAATCCGAGCACGTAGCCGAGTAGCAGTTGGGGAACGGTGAAGCGGCCGACTGCCATAGCCCAGACGAGGGCGAGCAGAAGATTGAGCAGGAACAGCGTCACGGTGCACCTCCGATCGATGCGAGTGCTGGTGATCCGAGCTGGCCGAGCACGGCTCGCTGGTAGATCTGAGGATCGAGCAGTTGGTCTGCTGCGCGAGTCGCCAAAACCAGGAGCGGCTCACTGGCGGTGCCGAGCAGGACCGTCACTGCCGCGAGCACGAGGACTGGCAGCAGGAGGAGGGTTGAGAGTGGCTGGCGAGGCGGATCCTCGACCGGTCGCGGTTTCCAGAAAGCCTCGTTCCAGATCTTGAGCATGGAGAGAAGAGTGAACAAGCTCACGATGACGGCGATGGCAGTCGCCCAGTAGGCACCCGCGGCCAGTCCAGCGCGGATGACGAGCAGCTTGGCCAGGAAGCCGGAGAGCGGTGGAAGACCGGCCAAGGAGAACGCGGGAACTAAAAAGAGGAGTCCGAGCCAGGGACGAGCACGGTAGAGGGCGCCGAGGTCGCTGAGCCGGCTGCTCCCGCCGAGTCGTTCGATCAGGCCGCCGATGAGAAACAGGTTCGTCTTCACCACGATGTGGTGGACCAGATAGAAGACGCTGCTGGCGAGACCGAGCGGGGTCAGCAGCGCAAGGCCGAAGATCATGTAGCCGATCTGGCTGACGATATGAAAGGAGAGGATGCGACGGACATCCTGCTGGGCCAATGCGCCCAGCACACCGGTCAGCATGGTCAGGGCGGCGCAGACCAAGAGGAGACGATGCGACCAACCCGGATCGTGAACGAAGAGGAGCGTGAAGATGCGAATGAGCGAGTACACACCGACCTTGGTCAGGAGACCAGCGAAGAGTGCGGAGACCGGCACCGGTGGCGTGTGATAGGAAGCAGGGAGCCAGAAGAAGAGCGGGAAGACCGCGGCCTTGATGCCGAAGGCGATGCCGAAGAGCACAGCGAGAAGATCCAGCACGAGCGGGTCGATGCCGAGTACCGCTCGGCTCAGGTGGGCGAAGTTGAGCGTGCCAGTCACGCCGTAGAGGACGCCGACCGCACTCAGGAAAAAGGCGGAGGCGAGCAGGTTCAAGGCGACGTACTTGAGTCCACCTTCGACCTGCCCTCGCTCGGCACCGAGGACGAGCAACACGAACGAGGACATGAGCAGGATCTCGAACCAGACGTACAAGTTGAAGATGTCGCCAGTGAGGAACGTGCCGTTGACGCCGAAGAGCAAGGCGAAAATGAGCGGATAGTACCCGAGGCGCTCGCGGGCGGGATCGATCCAGGCGGTGGAATAGAGCACGGTCGCCCAGGCGACGAGCGTGCAGACGAGCAGCATGAGTACGCTGAGCAAATCGGCCACCAAGACGATTCCGTAGGGCGGTGGCCAAGAACCGATCGCGACGACGAGGAGTCCATCCCGCGCCACCTGCAGGGTCAACCCGCTGACGAGCACGAGGAGAACGGTTGCGCTCGTGATAGCCACGAAGTGGCTCGCTCGACGGTTGTGGCGAGTCACGAAGAGGAGGAGGCTCGAGCCGAGCGGTAGCAGGAGCGGGAGACTCAGGAGGAGACCCATGCGCGCTCCTCCTCTCCCCGAACCAAGCCGTCCTCCTCGTCTGCCGTGATCGGGCGATGAGCGGGCGCCGGTACCTCACCGAGCCGGTCAGTCGCCGTCAGGTCGTCCAAGTCATCAGTGCGGAGCGCCCGGTACGTCCGGTAGACGAGCGCGACCGCGAAGACCAGCACACCGAAACTGATGACGATGGCTGTCAGGATGAGTGCTTGCGGAAGCGGGTCGGCGCTTGGTAACGAGACTGTCGTTCGACCCTCCGGGACGAGGGGCGGACGCCCGCGCACGAGGCCTCCGGCAAGGAAGATCAGAAGATTCGCCCCGTTTCCCAACAAGATCAGGCCGACGAGCATCTTGACGATGCTGCGGCGCAACAAAAGGTACAACCCAGCGCCGTACAGGACACCGATCATCGCGACGAAGAAAAGTTCCATCGTTCACTCCTCAGCGAAAGCGAAGAGCATGGTCAACGTCGCGCCGATGACTGTCAGGTACACCCCGATATCGAAAAGGAGCGGTGTGCCGAGATCGACGCGGAGATTGCCGGGAAGAGGCACGCCGATCCAGAGGCCGGTGAGGAAGGATGTCCTGTTGATCCAGGCGAAGAGCCCGCTCGCCGCGGCGAACGCGAGGCCAATGGCGACCAACGTCAGTGGTTGCACGCGGAGGAGTCGCTGGGCTGTGCGCAGGCTATAACCGAAAGTGAGGAGGGCGAAGCCGGTCGATGCGATCAAACCACCAGCGAAGCCGCCACCTGGCTCGTGATGTCCGCGCAACAGCAGGAAGAGGCTGAAAAGCAAGAGAAGCGGTGAGATCCAGCGGACGGCTGTTCGCAAGATGATCGAGGGAAGGGTACTCACGTTCCTTCCTCCTTCTGCCGACGCCGGTAAAGCAAGGCTGTCACTCCGAGACCGGCCAAGCCCAGCACGGTGATCTCACCGAGCGTGTCCAGGGCACGGAAATCGACCAGGATGACATTGACCACGTTCCGCCCGTGTGCCGCCGGGTAGCTCTGCTCGAGGAAGAAGGTCGAAATGCGCTCGCGAGCCGGGGAACCGATCATCAGGAACGCGAAAAGGCTCATCGTCATCCCAAAAAGCATGGCGACGATCGCATCGCGGACACGGGCGCGGGTCGTCGAGAGGCGGGCATAACGCGGCAAGCGATAGAAGGCGAAGACGAGGAGCACGACGGTCAAGGTATCGACGAGGACTTGCGTGATCGCCAGATCCGGTGCGCTGAAGCGCGCATAGAGCACGGCGAGGCTGAAACCGAGAGCACCGAGCGCCGCAATGGCAGCGAGTCGCTCGGTCGCGCGGACTGCCACGAGCGCGGCCACGAGGATGATGAGCGCTAAGCTCGCGTCGACGACATCGATCGCTGACAGGTGTGGAGGAGACCAGTGGGCGAGGAGTTCGGCACGGTATCGGCCCACGGTGAGCAGCGAGAGTGAGACGAGCGTCAACACTGTGACCATGACGTAGACGCGCAAGTAGCCGCTCTGCAGCAGTCGGGTCTGCCGGATAGCCACGCTGTTGATGACCGCCAGTGTTCGGAAGTACCAGCTCTCGCTCCCCCACGCCGCCAGAGCTCCGGCTGTTGGGCTCCACGATTCAGTCGTGCGGAGGCGATCGCCGAGTCGGAGCGCGATCGGCCAGCTGACGGCGAGCGCTCCGCCGAGCAGCAGGACGAGCAGGCTCAGGCCGAGTGCAGGGGTGAGGCCGTGCCACAGGGCGAGCTTGACGCTGGTTGGCTCATGGCCCGACAGGCTGGCGACGACCGCACTCGCCAGTGGGCCGAGGGAACTAGTGAGAAGACCGGAAAGGGACGCGGCGGCACCCAGCAGCGCGGGTGCGGTCAGGAGCTGCCAGGCTGGAGCGTGGGCGTGCTCGGGAGCCGTCCTCGGCTGGCCGACAAAGGGTCGCAAAAGGAGCCAAGCGACTGCTGTCTGTCCACTGAGCGCGGCGAGCAGAACGAGCAGGCCTGGGAGTGGCAGCTCGTTCCAGGACGTTTCGAGAACGAGTTCCTTGGCGACGAAAGAAAGCGTCGGCGGAAGGCCAGCGGCAGCCAGGACGACGAGTCCGGCGACGATGGCGAGTCCGGGAAAAAGTCCAGCCAGTCCGCCGAGACGATCGAGCACCCGCTCGCCGGTCGCATGGTCGATGGCGCCAGCGAGCAGGAACGCTCCTCCCTTGTACAGCGCATGGGCGAGCAAGAAGAGGGCGAAGGGGAGCCAGCCGGGCTCGCCGAAGCTGAGCAGGAAGACGAGCGTCCCGAGCGCGCTGATCGTGCTGTAGGCGAGCAGCCGCTTGAGATCGCGCTGCTGGACCGCGAGCAGCGCGCCGACCAGGGCAGTCGCGCCGCCGAGCACGCCGAGGCTCGGTTGCCACCAGGGGTGCTCGCCGAACGCGGGAGTCATTCGCGCCAGCAAGTAGACGCCGGCCTTGACCATGGTTGCCGAATGGAGATAAGCGCTCACTGGAGTGGGAGCCTCCATGGCGTTGGGAAGCCAGAAGTGCAACGGGACCTGAGCCGACTTGGCTGCAGCACCGAGCAGAATCAGGAGGAAAGCGGTCGTGACCAGCCCGTCGGCATCAAGAGGCCCCTGGGCCAGGATTTCGCTCAGTCGCAGGCTGCCGGTGCGCTGCACCAGGATGAGGAGGCCGGTCAAGAGGGCGAGCCCACCGCTTCCGGTGACGATCAAGGCCTGCGTCGCACTCGTCCGTGCTCGCTCCCGTTCGTTTTCCAAACCGATGAGGAAGAACGAAGTGATGCTGGTGAGTTCCCAGAAGACGAACAGGAGAATCACGTCATCGGCGAGCACCAAGCCGAGCATCGCTGCCTCGAAGGCGAGGAATGCGACCCAAAAGGCCCGGCGGCGCGGATGATGTTCGAGGTACGCGACCGAATAGAGCGCGATGAGTGCACCGATGCCAGTGACGAGGAGCGCGAACAGGAGTCCCAGCCCATCCAAGCGGAGCGTGAGATCTGCCCCGAGCGTGGGGAGCCACGAAATCGTTTCGACGCGTGTCGGTCCGTGTGTCACCGCCGGGAGCTGGCTCGCGTACCAGCCGAAGAGCACGAACGAGGTGAGTGCCGCCAAATACCCGAAGCGGGCAGCGAGCCGATCCCCGAGCCAGGGGGCGAGGAACGCCAGAATGAACAACGACGCGAGACCAGCGAGCACGAACCCTCCTCTGACGCTCGTTCCGTCGGCGTGCGATGGTGCGTTCGAGAGGCTCGCTGCTCCCTGCCTGTGGTGCCCGAGCCTCCTCGCGGGGCGACCGCTCACCACGCAGCGGCCGCCTCGCGGGAAGACCCGACACGGGGAACTCCGTGCACGGTCGCCCGCCAGTGTATCGTGGAGAGAATGCGCCGGGCAAGAATGGGTGGCAGCGAAGCAGGCAAGCCATCGGAGCATGCTCCCCTCGGAGAAGCCCAACGCCGTACACTGCTCGTGGCGCGTGGCTCGCCGGGTGAGCATCGACGAGGAAGCGGGGAGGGGAGTCGATCATGCTGCGTCAGATCGATCATCTGGTCGTTTTGGTGCCGGACCTCGAGGCTGCCATCCAGGAGTATCGTGGAGCAGGTTTCACGGTCGTGCCGGGTGGAACACATCCTACGGGAACGCACAATGCGCTGATCGGTTTCGGCGACGGCGCGTATCTGGAGCTCCTGGCCTTTTACGAGGACAATCCGGCTCACCGCTGGCACCGCTTTCGCGCTGCGGGAGGGGGGATCATCGATCTCTGCGTCCTGGTCGAGGGCATCGAGGCGGAATGCCAGCGACTCGAGCGAGCGGGTTTCACTTACCAGTTGGCGGCAGGGAGCCGGACGCGGCCGGATGGATTCACGATCGCGTGGAAGAACGCGACGCCCCCGGACGAGTTGACGGGTCAGCTACCGTTCCTGATCGAGGACGTGACGCCACGGCAAGAGCGCGTGCCGCATGGCCAGCAGGCGGAGCACCCGAACGGGGCCCGCGGTGTGGCTGAAGTGGTGATCGCTGTCCGTGACCTTGCGCCGGTCGTCAGTGCCTGGCGAGCGCTTCTCGAGGCTCCAGGGGAAGCAGCCGAGGATCCAATCTTGGGGACCCCCGTTCATCGCTTCGCTCTCGGCCCGCATCGCGTCTCGCTCGCGGCAGGCCCTCACCCGCTGATCGAAGAGCGGCTCGGGCGGGCAGGTCCGGGGCCGCTGCTCACGCGCCTGTGGGCCTGGACCACGGCAGACGTGACGCTGGGGTCGGCCCGCTTCGCCCTGCTGCAACTGGAGCGCTAGCGCTCCTCCCGCCCCATCCAGCGAGGGACAGCGATCGGTGGCTGATAGGTCAGGAGCGCCTCGACAGCCTCCTCGGGGTCATCGGTCACGATGAGGAGGCCAGCATGTTCGGGGGCGATGAACCCCTCGTCGATGGCATGGCGGACGCTCGCCAGAAGGTGACGGTAATAATCGCTCGAGTTGAGCAGGACGACCGGCTTGGTGTGGATACCGAGCTGTGCCCAGGTCACGATCTCGAAGAGTTCGTCGAGTGTGCCGAAACCTCCTGGCAGGGCGACGAAGCCATCAGCCAGGTCGGACATGAGGGCTTTGCGCTCGTGCATCGTGCGCACGATGTGGAGGCGCGTGAGGTTGGGGTGGGCGAACTCGCGGGCCATCAGGACTTCCGGGATGACACCGATCACTTCGCCGCCCGCTTCCAGTGCGGCATCGGCGACGACACCCATGAGGCCGATGCTGCCGCCGCCGTAGACGATGCCGATCCCGCGCTCGGCGAGCAGTCGGGCCAGGCGCTGCGCATGCAGCCGGTAAACAGGGCGATTGCCGAGGCGCGATCCACAAAAAACGCAGACACGCTCGAGCGGCACTCTCCGGTCTTCCATCGTTCTCGGGTTCCTTCCGTTTCGGGGGCGCGATGCCCCGGTCCGCTGAGTGTACCCTGCTGATCGCTCTCCTGAAAAGCCGTATCAGGATGCGTTGTCTCCCTAAGCGGATACGAGCATCTGCGAGGCACACGCGCTTTCTGGTAGACTGCGCAGGAGAACGAGGAGGATCGTTCCAGAATGGTGCAGGTCATCGATCCGATCCGCGACCGGGCCGGTCTCGAGCGGAAGCTGGCGACGACGTCCTATCACGTCGATCGGGAGCGTGCGCACATCTGGATCATCGATCCCGATGTCTGTCTCCAGTGCGAGCGGCAGCAATGCATCGTTTGCTGTCCGGCTGCGTGCTACACACCGCTCCCGGATGGCCGGGTCAAGTTCTCCCATGAAGGCTGCGTCGAGTGCGGGACCTGTCGGATCGTCTGTTACGAGTTCCGCAATATCGCCTGGACGTACCCGCGCGGTGGTTTCGGCGTCCAGTACCGGTACGGATGAAGGACGCGCTCCACCCTACCGAGTAGCGTTCGTACCGCGCTGTGTGACACCTGAGCTCGTCCGATCGCCACTGTTTCGACGGCGAGCTGACGCGACGCTCCAGCTCGTCGCGGTGGGTGTGCGACGAGCGGTTACCCCGATCCGATGGTCCTTCGCGATCACGCGCCGTGCGCAAGGCGAGGGTTCCTCCGCGAACGAGTCCTCCGTTCGGTGAGGTAACTCGCAGCTGGTCGGCTCGGAAATGCGACAGCGATGCCCGAGCATGCGCTTCCACTCGTGCGCAGTTGCCAGTGCTCGGCCCGGGAAACGACCCGAGTGGGCGGGCGATGATGCGTCGCTTCCTCACGCACAACATGAGAGGCGCGCGGGATCCTGCTCGACAGCCAGCGCAGCTAAGCGCAGCCCCTCTCCAACCGTGAGGTAGGGGGCGAGATGCTCGCGGAGGTCGGCGAGCGTCAGCCCAGCATGGACAGCCAGAGTCGCTGCTTCGATCAGTTCCCCGGCAGCGCTGGCGAGTGCCTGAACACCCAGTATGCGCCCGCTCTCGGCATCAGCGACCAGGAACACCCCGCCGAACGGTTGCAGCTCGACCCGTTCGCGGGCGATCACGGACGCGGGAGCGAAGCCGGTCACGACCCGATGCCCGCGCGCCTCGGCATCTGCTCGGGTCAGCCCGACGCTGGCCAGCTGGGGCTGCGTGAAGATGACGGCTGGTACGGCATCGAGGCGCAGGATTTGCTGCTCTCCGAGGAGCGCGTTGCGAGCTGCCAGGCGGCCCTGCGCGGCTGCCACATACACGAACTGCGGGCCGAGCGTCACGTCACCCGCGGCGTAGATGCGGGGATTCGTCGTCCGGAGCGTCGGATCGAGTCTGGGGGCTCCCCGAGCGTCGAGTTCCACACCGGCGGCAGCGAGATCGAGGTCGTCCACGTTCGGCCGGCGTCCCGTCGCCACGAGCAGCGTTTCAGCCTCGAGCGCTTCTTCGCGACCATCACTGGTCTGCACGATGAGGCGTACGCCGCCAGGAACGCGCTCGACCCGCTGCGGGAGCACGCCGAGGCGGAACCGGATCCCTTCCGCAGCGAGCGCCTGCTGGAGTTGCTCGGCCAGCTTCAGTTCGATTTCTGGCAAGAGCCGAGCTCGCCGCTGTACGAGAGTGACGCGACTGCCGAGCCGCTGGAACGCTTGGCCGAGTTCCAGGGCCACGTACCCAGCACCGAGCACGAGCAGCGAGGTCGGTACGCGCTCCAGGTCGAGCGCGCTCGTGCTCGTCAAGAACGGCGTCTCGGCGAGGCCAGGCAGCGGCGGGAGAGCCGGACTGGCCCCGGTGGCGATCAGAAAGGCACGTGCGCGGATCAGGCGGTCGCCGACAGCGATTGTCTGCGGATCGACGAAACGGGCCGTACCGTGTAGGAGTTCCCAACCGTAGTAGTCGACGAGTTCCTCGTACTTTTCGCGCCGCAGTGCGGCGATCAGGTCCTGCTTCTGCGCGACATGGGCTGCCAGATCGACTGCCTCGAGTTGGCTGCGGATCCCGCGATAGCGGCGCGTCGCAGCCAGATGAGCGACTTCGGCGGCACGCAGCAAGAACTTGGAGGGGACGCACCCGATGTTGACGCAGGTTCCACCCAGCGTGCCACGTTCGATCATGATGACGCGGGCACCGAGCTGGTGGGCCTCGATCGCGGCAGCGAAGGCGGCTGAGCCACCGCCGATGATCACCAGGTCGGCATCAGCGTCGGGTGACTCATCGTCCAGCTGGACAGGCGCCAGGCGCCGCAGTTGCCCTGGCTCGTACCGATGCAGTTGTCCGCTAGCAGCACGAATGGCAGCGAAGACAGGTTGGGGGTCGAAAGTGGGCGGGGCAGCGAAGCGGACGCGACGGCGTCGCCAGTCCGCTCGCGGCTCGATACCGCCAGAGGCCTCGACAGCTGTCTCGACGTGCCGCTCACAATCCCGGCAGGTCATCCCTTCCACGTCGAGTTCGTACGTGACGAGGGCCGATTCGTGGTTCGCTGGTGTCATCGTCCTTCCTCCTTCGCGATGTCGGCACAGGGCGCGAACTCGCCGAGGCCAGCCTGCTCGGTCCGCAACGCAGCTCGAGCACGGCAGGTCGATCGGCTCATGAGGGAAAGCGACCAGTGGATAACGCGGAGTCCGGCAGCGCCAGCAAAAGCGACGAAGAGCGTCTGCTGGCGATGGACAAAGAGCCAGCCGAGCAAGGGGAGGCTCCACAAGATCGCAGGATCCTGTTCCCACGCCAAGAGGAGAACAGCGAGCACGAGGACCAGTGCAGCCAGTATGAGATCGAGGATGCGGGAGAAGGTGTCACGCGCCAGCAGGCTGGCGATAAGAAGAATGACCATGACAGCGGCGAGAAGGGGTGTCTCCAGACGTACCAAGAAGGTGAAGGCAGCAGTCCCACCGAGTGCGGAAAGCAGGAGAGCGAGCCATTGAATCACCAGCCAGTTACAGCAGGCCAGCGTGGTCAGCGCGAGTCCTGCTAGGGTGGCCAGCCCTTCCAGTCCGCGCGCGAGGGTCGACAGGCGGTCGCGCGGCGAGTCGAGCGACATGCGACATCTCCCATCCGAGCCCACGTCGCGTTACTGTTCGCAGCCAGGATATCGCATACGGAAAGACGAATGCAAGTTATCGCATTGCTGCGTATCTTGCGTTTTATAGAATCTGATCATTATGATGCATTATGGGTGGCGACCCGAGCGTGTGCCAGAGTGGGCTCGACCGTGAGCCGTCGGCGAGCGCGGTCACGCAGGTCGTGGGTTCATGCGAGTAACGCGCCGAGGCAGCAGAAGGAAGGTCGCGCCGTGGTGTGGCGCTGTTGGATAGCCCCTTGGTCGGCTCGGCAGCGGTTTACACTTCGTACCAGCCGATGCGGTGCGCTGGCAACGGCTTTCCTGGTGAGATGGCCTTTCGTGTGGCGTGTCGCTCGCCATGCAGACGTCGAGAGTGACGAAAGGAACACGTGGATGTACTGGTGCCGAGCCCATGTCCTGGTCTGCACCGCGAATCACTGTTCCCAGAAGGGGGCGCAACAGGTGGCGGCGCGCTTGCGCCTCGAGCTGAAGCGAGCCGGGCTGGACGCGGAGATCATGGTGAACACATGCGACTCGATCGATCTCTGCGACATCGGCCCGAATATCGTCGTCTATCCGCAGGGATGGATCTACCGGAACGTCCAGGTGGGCGATCTTCCTGAGGTGATCGAGTCCCTGCGGCATGGCCAGCATCCGGTGGAGCGACTCGTACTGCGGCCAGATTCCGAGGACGAACGAAGGCGACGCGCGTTGTACCACGCGGCAGTCGCTCAGGAACCGCTCGCCGTGACCGCCTTCGCCGCGCTTGCCGAGCGCTACGGCTTCGACGAAGCGTGGGTCGCTGAGCAGGCGCGGCGGGGATTCATCGCGCGCAAGCCGGGTGACGATGGTGACCGCATCACCGTGACCAGCAAGGCCCGCCACCGCTACGGCCTGCCGGACGCAACCTGATCGGTCAGCCGAACGGCGATCGCGCGTCGGCGACGCATCGCTGATTGCCTCGGTGGCACGAGGCACGCGAGGCTAGAGAGGTGATCGCTGGATTCTCGCCCACGAAGAACGGCTCGTACTCGATGCGTTCGTACGAGAAAGGTGCCAATTTGTCACTGTGTGGTCACAGTTCTTTTGCAAGATGTGTGGTATACTTGGTTCAGTGGTGGGGAGGGATGGGAGGAGACAGTGATCGCGTGAAGGAGGTGCGATGACGGCAGCGGTGCAGCAGTCATCGGTGCGTCGTGCTGACGCACAACGTCCACGATTCGCGCACCCGGCTGAAGCTGAGTTCGCAGCCTTTCTTGATTTCTATCGGATCGCCTGGGAATATGAACCGCGTTCCTTCCCGCTGCGCTGGCAAGACGGACGCATCGTCGAGCAGTTCACTCCCGACTTCTATCTCCCTGAGCAAGATCTCTACGTCGAACTCACGACGATGAAACAGAGCTTGGTCACCCGCAAGCACCGCAAGGTCCGGCGACTCCGAGAGCTTTATCCCCACGTGAACATCGTGCTTCTTTATCGCAAGGACTACCACGAAATCCTCTCGCGCTTCGGCTATGGCTCGGTGGACATCACCTCGTTACGCCCCGATCAGATCGAGCGAGTTCTCTTGAGTCCGGCTGAGATTCAGCGGCGAGTGGCCGAACTCGGTCAGCAAATCTCGACGGATTACGCTGGTGAGTCGCTCGTCCTGGTGGGCGTTCTCAAGGGCATCACCTTCTTCCTGGCTGATCTGGCCCGGGCGATCACCCGACCGCTGGCGATCGACTACCTGCAGCTCTCGCGTGACCTCCGCGAGGGTGTCGCCATCCGCAAGGATCTCGATCTCGATATACGCGGCAAGCATGTGCTGCTGGTCGAGGACATTGTCAATACGGGTTTGACGCTCGACTTCATCATGCGCGTGTTACGCGAGCGCGAACCAGCTAGTCTCGAAGTGTGCGCGCTCCTCGACAAGGCCGAGCGGCGGTTGGTTTCGGTTCCAGTGAAATACGTCGGCTTCACCATTCCCAACGAGTTCGTCGTCGGGTATGGGCTCGACTATCGCGAGCTCTATAGGAATCTTCCTTTCATCTGCGTACTCAAGCGCGAGGTTTACGAAGCGAACGGGAACGGTCACCTGATCGGGGGAACTGGTCAGGAAGCAGCTGCCGAGGCTGCCGAGCCCTCGCTGGTCGCAACGCGAGTCGAAGTGGGCTCCGGCTGACAGACGGGACAGTAGTACGTCCCTCGACCAGCGATGGTCCGCTTGACGATCGAGGTGCCACAGCGCGGGCAGGGTTGACCAGCTCGGCCGTGAACGTAGGGAAACTCGCCGACTGGCGGGACGGCCCGCCCGTGGAGAATCTTGGCTCCTCCCTGAGGAACCGCGATCGCCAGTACTTCACGGATCGCCTGGTACAGGCGAACGACCTCGCCGTCATCCAGCGTTCCGACCAGACGCGCCGGATGGAGTTGGGCGAACCAGAGACTCTCGTCGACATAAATGTTGCCGAGCCCGGCGACGACACGCTGGTCTAGAAGCGCGGCCTTGAGCGAGGTTCCGCGACGCCGGTCGAGCCCTCGCCGAAGGGACTCCAGGGTGAACTCGTCACTGAGCGCGTCCGGCCCGAGCGACAAGGAGGCGAGTGTCGTGGGAAGCTCGTCGGGAAGCATGAGCTGGACGCGGGCGAAGTGACGGACATCGGTCAGGTAAAGGTGTTCATCGGGGGCGAAATCCAGCCGGAGAGCGGTCGACTTGTGGGGAAGCGGCGCATCGTACGGTGGGATCGGATGTCCGGCAGCGAAGCCGGGAATGTTGCTGCCGCGCGCCACGAGTTGGCCGGTCAATTTGAGATGAACGAGTAAGGTCAGCGTGGGAAAAGTTAACCACAGATACTTGCCCTTGCGACCGACCTCGCGGAGGGGTTGGCCGACGAGGAGCGCGAGAGTGAGGCCAGTCGGGGCAACGATGAGTCGGGGGCGATACAGTTCGTAGCCCGTACAGACGCGGCCGAGCAGCTGCTCGGCGATGCCGCGCCGTGCCGCTTCGACCTCGGGGAGTTCAGGCACGCCGGCGGCTCCCCGCGAGCGTCTCGACCAGTTCCGGTTGGACCGCACGAGTGGGAGGGCGAATACCGAGTCGTTCCCAATCGATCTGCCAGTAGCGGGTGTCGAAGGGGTCGACTTCTTGCCGCGTATCCAACCGGTTCCAGATCGTCGGGAACGCGTAGATCTCCTTGCCCTCCAAGACGATGCGACGGGCGATCCCACCTGGGCGATTGACGGGGAAAATTTCGCGAGGGGGCCGGCTGATGACTTCGGCCTGAAACCAGCCGTGCTCAGGGCAACGTCCGGCATGAAGTTGCCAGGGCAAACGTGCGGTCACACGCCCGAGCTGGCGAACGACGACCTCTTCGAGTTCGCCGCCACAGAGCGGGCAGCGGAGTGGTGTATACGAAGCCCGGCGAACTGACGTCATGGCTCAGCGTTCCCTCACACCGACCCGGCTCAGCGCTCCGGCCCGGAGCGATCCGGCACGATCATAGCATGCAGTCGCTCGGTCCGCGGCGGCGAGCATGTCGCCACCACGAACCGCAGCCGAGAGCGTCTACCCAGGCACGCGCGGATCGGCTCCCACGCTGGTTGCTCGGTGATCTTCGCTCGTCGGTGGCGGATGCCGGACGGTGTGCGACCCTGGCCAGCAGGCTAGTGGGGAGGACTATCGCTCCACCAGCCTGTACATCGCGCTTCGTCAATCGAAGACGAGCACGCCGCGGATGACCTGACCGCGCTCGACGTCATGATAGGCCTGGTTGATCTCCTCGAGCCGGTAGCGGCGAGTGACGAGTTCGTCCAGCTTGAGCTTGCCGTCCCGGTAGAGTGCGAGCAAGCGTGGGATGTCGATGCGCGGTACGTTATGACCGAAAATCGTGCCGAAGACCTCCTTCGCCATCAGCATGAACATGAGGTCGAGAGGGTGCGTTTCCACCTCGTTGGGGTCGCGGCCGATCGCTCCCACGATGACGGTTCGGCCGGCTTTGCGGGTAGCACGGGTCGCAGTCGTGAGGAGCGATGGGGTCACCAGGCTCGGGGTCAAGATGGTGGCATCAGCGCCCACCCCGTGCGTGATGTCCATGATGCGCTGGACGGGATCCTCGCGGGTGGGGTTGATCGTGTGAGTCGCGCCGAATTCCTTGGCCTTCTCGAGTTTCCAGTCCACCAGATTGATGGCGATCACCTTCTCGGCACCCGCCAGCGCTGCTCCTTGCACGGCGTTCATCCCCACCCCACCCGTCCCGAAGATGGCCACCGTCTCCCCCGGTCGCACGCGTGCCCGGTTGACGGCCGCACCCCAGCCGGTGGGCACCGCACAGCCGACCAAGCAGGCGCGATCGAGCGGGAGATCGGGATCGATCTTGATCACCGAATCGACGGGACAGACGGTGTACTCGCTGAAGGCCGAGACGAGTGCGAATTGCGCAATGTCTTGCCCGTCTTTGTGGAAACGGAAGGTCCCATCGAGCTGGGCTCCTTGTGTCAGAAGGATACCGCGATCGCAGAGTGCTGCCAGCCCGCTCAGGCACCAGCGACACTTGCCGCAGGCGGGGATGTAACAGAGCACGACGTGGTCACCCGGCTGGACCTCGCTGACGCCGGGACCGACCTTTTCCACGATGCCAGCACCTTCGTGCCCGACGACCATGGGAAAGCGAACGGGGGCAGCGCCAGTCGCGAAGTGCCAATCGGAATGGCACAGTCCAGTGGCGACCAGCTTGACGAGCACTTCTCCCTCTTTCGGCTCGTCGACGTCGATCTCCTCGATGGAGAACGAGCGGGTCGGGCCGTACAAGACCGCGGCGCGGGACTTCATCGAACACCCCCTTTATCTTGATTTAGCGATGAACCTATGCTGACCGAGCGGATGATAGCAGACGCTCGCGCGGTGAGCAAGACTGCCCAACATGCCAGGAGTGTGCGGAGAGCGCGAGAACGTGCCGAGGTGGGGGCATTCCTGCACGGGCGTCGCGCGGAAAGAGGCTGTGCCTGCAGTGATCCTTGGCGACGATCGGACGGTGGAGGAAGAGGGCGAGGGATGAAAGGGACGAGGCGATGACGCTCTTGCTGGGGTACACCGCTTTCCGCTATCGTAGACGGAGATCGGGCTGGGGGAAGCGGAGACGGAGGAGACTGCATGGCCGATCGGGATGTCGTCGAGGCGCTGATCGCCACGTACCGCGAGCTCAACCAGCGGTTCCGGCCCCTACTGGCAGCGATGAACGCCGACGCAGGGGCGGTCGAGGACCCCACGAGCCCGCTCGGGATCCTCTATCGTCTCCGCAATCGCGAGCTGAACGCTTCACAGGCGATCAAGGAGATGTTGCGGGGTGGTGAGCGGACGATCGTCGACGACGAAGCCGAGCCGCTGGTCACGCTCCAGCAAACAGCACTCGGTCTCGTCCCGATCGTCTTGCTCAGCCAATTCGGCACAGCACGAGAGGCGACACTGGCCATGGTCCGCGATCTCCCAGACAGCGTGTGGCAGCAGGAGTTCGAGACGCCGCGCGGTCGCATGACCTTGCGGGCGTACCTCGAAACGCTGATCGCGCGTGACCGCGAGGCGATCCGTGCATTGGAAGAGCGCCTCGGGCAACCGGCACCGAAGAGCTGAGCTGCAGCTAGGGGGCGCGGTGCCGGGTAGGAGGTCGGTATGCCCGCGCTGCTTTTGCCGGTTCTCCATACGTCGACAGCTCCGGTCGATCTCATGCGGGCGTGGCATCTCGATCCGCCGCTGACGGCGCTTCTCGTCACCGCTGCCGCGGCCTATTTGATCGCCTGGTACGTTGCGCCACGGCATGGTCGCAGGCGGGTCTCTCGCTGGCGAGTCCTCGCCTATCTGGCCGGACTCGAGGTGATAGCGGTAGCGCTCATGGGGCCGCCCGATCACGGCAACGGCGCCCGTTTCAGCGTCCACATGGTGCAGCATACGCTCCTCATGCTCGTTGCCCCACCGCTCCTGGTACTGGGGCAGCCGGGCCGGGTGATCCTGCGTGGCCTTCCCGCTGGTTCCCTGCGCTGGTTCGCCCAGCAGCACCAGGTACGATCACTGCTCGCTGTGTCGACACAGCCGGCTGTGGTGTTCCTCGCTGCCACCGTCCCCTTCGTGCTGTGGCACTATCCGCCGCTGTACGAGGCAGCTGTGCGCGATCCACTGGTGCACGAACTCGAGCATCTCACCTTCTTCCTCGGATCGCTGCTCTTTTGGGTGACGCTCGCGGAAGCTCTCCCTGCTCACTGCAGGCTACGTGCGACGGCGAAAATTCTCCTCACGTTCGCAGTCTGGATGGCGACGGATCTGGTCTGTGCCGCGGTGACATTGGCGCCGCGTCCCCTCTACCGGGTTTACGAGGAAGCGGCGGCGCTGTGGGGCTTCGATCCACTAGCCGACCAGCGGTTGGGTGGAGCGATCATGTGGGTCGCTGGCGGCGGACTCTACGCGGCGGTGCTCGTGGGGCTTCTCGTCCGCTCGACGCGGCCAGAGCGGAGAACCGTGCGACTGAGTCGGGGCGCGCGAGCTCCCGAGCGCCTGCTGTTCCCGCTGGCTGCGCTGGGGCTCGCTCTCGTACCGCTGGCTTTCCTCAGGTACGGCGTGGTGGGATCCGCGTTCGGTGCGCCTGCGGCGATGGTCGACCGATTACGAGAAGATCCTTCGGTCTTCGAGCAGCGCGTCTCCACTTTCGTGACGATGTATCAGGTCGGGGAGTACGAGGGTGTGCCCATCGTGGCCCCACCGCCGGGGGTGGAGGTTTATCTGGTCGGGCGCGTCGATGGCTGGTACCCGGTATTGGAACTGCAGGAAGGTGTGCAGTATCGCTTGCTCGTCTCAGCGAGCGACGTTCCTCACGCTTTGTCCGTGGACCTCGGTGCGGAGCGGTTGACCGTTCGTGTCGTCCCCGGTGATGTGGCGGTCGTGCCCCTGCGACCAGAGCGCGCTGGGACGTACGAGATCCGCTGTACTGAACTCTGCGGGCCGTCGTTCCGCGAGATGACGGGACGGATCATCGTCACCGAGTGAGCGAACGGACTGCTGATGCGCGCCGAACCACACTTCGGCGCGTCTGTCGTCTTCGCCTCTGTGGCCATCACCTGCTGGAACGATCAGGAGCGGTCGAGCGGACACGTCGATACCTGAATGCCTTTCTTTTTTCGCCTCGAACAGGGGTGACATGGCGAGGGGGGCGATACTCCGAGGGGGAACATCCGCCTATTCAATCTCGTATAGTTGACCGACAATCATGAGTGAATGCTCGGTCGTTCTGCTGTCGTGCAGGGTCGAGAGAGGCCAATCTGGTGACGATGCCGGAGGCTCGCACGTCCGTCGAGGTTCGGGCTTGGTTTTGGTGGTTCGTGAGGTCACTTTGTGGGGAGGGAACCCTCGGATCGACCGAGCGCAATGTCCTCGGCGTCTTGCCGGTGCCAGTACGCAGCGCTCTGCTTCGTGCAGTGCAGGAGATCGATCCTGACGCACTCGAGTCACTCGACGTGCGCCGCGCGGGGCTCCACGCGGAGGATGGAAACTACGTGTGGGTCCATTCCTGGCGGTTCGCCGGCGGGGATGAGCCGACGGTGTTGCGTCGGACGGCCAGGCGGCCGTCGGTCGCGCTCGAGCTGGTCGGGTCCTTTCTCGAGGAGTTTCGAGCCTGGCAACGCGCTTTCTTGTCCCTGTTGCGACTTGCGACAGAACAGGGTGTCCGTCAGCTGCGGGTGGGAGTCACGGGGGCGAGTCTTCCGGTTGTCGAGTTAGCCGTCGCGGACGCGCTCGCCACGGTCGAGCGGGCGAGCGAGTTCTATGGAATCACGGTAGCGTTGCCGGACATCGAGTTGCTGTGCGCTTCCCCGCGACATGTGGAACTCGCCCCGTTCGTCTCGCAGGTGTATCGAGACCATGATGGAACGGTGTTCGTCGATCTGCCGCGCACGCCGTTCGCGTGTCGGGTCGAGAACCGGCTTCCTGGCCAGGGAATCGTCTTCCTCGATGGGTGGCAATCGGGCTCGAGCGAGACCGTGGAAGACAGCTGGTGGTTGGCAGAGCAGTCGTTGAGGCTGGCAGCGCTGCAGCAACGCCCGGTCGGCCTCCGGCGAGAAGTGTTGGATTTCTTTGCGCGACGGTTCTTCCGGATTCCACAACTCAAAGAACAGCAGGTTACCCTGATCCAGCGGACGCTCCGGGGTGAGTCCAGTCTGGGTGTCCTCCCTACCGGGTTCGGAAAGTCGCTCGTCTTCCAGCTTTCAGCGCTCCTGCTGCCGAGTGCGACGCTGGTCATCTCGCCGCTACGATCGCTGATGCGGGATCAACTGCTCAATCTCGAACAGAATGGTGTGGTGACGGCAGTCGCCATCACGGGGAGCGATAGCGAAAGCGAGAAGCGCGCGAAACTCGAAGGCCTGCGCACTGGACGGTATCGACTCGTGTATGTCGCCCCGGAACGTCTCCAGATCGCAGGATTCCTCCGGGAACTGCGCTCGGTCGGTGCGGACCACCCGATCGGTTTGCTCGTCGTGGACGAAGCCCATTGCGTTTCGGAGTGGGGCCATGACTTCCGGCCCGCCTATCTGCGCATTCCGCGCTTGCGCCAAGAACTCCAGGAGGTTGCTGGCCGGACGATCCCTATCGTCGGATTGACCGCGACGGCGTCGCGTCTGGTGCGGGCCGACATTCTGGCCACGCTGGAACTCAGTGAAGCGGACGTCGTACAGGAGACGACCAGCGATCGGCCGAATTTGAGCTACTCGGTTCACACGCCAGCCGATTTGGGGGCGAGCGAAAAGGAACACGCGCTCCTTCGGCTATTAGGCGAACGGCTGCCGCGGACACTCCGCTTCACGCCCAACAGGCTGTACTTCAGCGCTAGTCCGCACAAGGAGACCGGCATCGTCTTCTGCATCTATGCCAATCCGCATGGGAAGACGACTCTCCAGGAAGGGGTCCATTGGGTCGCGTCAGTGATCGCGAAGCACTTGTTCGCTGAACGACGAGCAATTCCGGTGCATGCCAGCACGCCGCCGACTCGCTGTCCATCCTGCCGGTCACCCCTGTGGCGCAGCGGTTCCCCACACGAGTGCCTGAAATGTGGACACAAGTTCGAGAAACCGGTCGGTTCTCCCAGGTGGGACGAGGAGGTAGCTCGAATCCAAGACGAGTTCCAGCGGAACGAGCATCCAATGCTCGTGGCGACCAAAGGGTTCGGCATGGGGATCGATAAGCCGAACATCCGTTATGTCGTCCATTACAATCTGGCGAGTGGTATCGAGGCGTACTATCAGGAGGTGGGCCGGGCAGGGAGAGATGGCGAGCATGCTCATTCTGCGCTGCTCTACCGGCCCCCACATCCGGACTGCCGACCGCAGATCGCGGCGGCCCTCGGGGAACCACCCTGCGTTGTCGATCGGCAAGCGTACCGGTTTTATCGTTGCCCCTTCGGTTTGGCAACGCTCTGTGATTATGGTTTGCAAGCTCGTTTCATCCGTGGCAATTACCCAGGGGTAGAGGAAGATACCGAAGAGACGCTAAAGTACTGGAGATTTGTCCGCGAGGGTCGGTCCATCGTCGTCCGGACGAGTCAAGACGACGAGGAGCTCACGCGTGTGCAACTGGCACTCTATCGCCTTCAACTGCTCGGATTGGTGCAGGATTTCTCGCTGACCTACCAGCGGCTGACCGAGGTCCAGATCGATGCCGTGCCTGTTCGCGACTGGCGAACGGAAGACGTGCTCGAGGGGCTGCGGAGGTATTTGCAGCGGACGAGTGTTGTGCTGGAGCAGTTGAGCAACGGGTCGTCAGGATCGGGCGCGGTATCGGACCTCAGCGTCGCTTTCGAAGGTCTCGTGCGACAGTCGAGGAGTCTGGAGAGAGAAGAGCTGGTCCGCCGTGCGGTGACGATTTTGCTGACCCGAGTTTATCAAGTCGTTCCACCGATGCGGTATCAGATGCTCTTGAACGAGCTCGATTATGCGACCAGCCATGAGCGTGGTGAGTGCCGGCGCTTGGTATTGCTCGCGCGCTTCGATACCACGCCGCCACCCGACACCTACCGCTGCGGATTCTGCGACGTCTGTGTGCCGGATCTGGTTTTCCCACCCGGCAAGCGTGCTGAGCTTCCGTTGGTGGATGTCGGTCTCGAAGAGCTGGCGCGACGTCTCCCGGAACTCCTGGAACGGTACGATGGCGAACGGCTCCGGGCATTCGTCGAGGCGGTCGAGCGGCGCGGCGGAGTGGCAGGAATGCTCGCGCGGGTGACCACGAGGTTGGAACAAGAAGCGACCAATGTGGCGGCACTCTATCTGGCCGGCGCCTTGGCTCGCCGGCGCCCTGGTCGGGAGCGTGAGGCGTGGGGATATCTCGAGCGGGGGATCGCTGAAGCGATCCGACAAGGTCTGTCGCGGGAGGCCCTCCTCGTGTTCGCCGAGGAGGCTGCCGAGCTGGATGCTCTGCAGACTCTCGTGCTCTTGACCGGAACAGGGGGGCCTTTCGATTCGCTGGAGGGTCGGCAGGAACTGCTGGAGTACGCAGTGGCAGCGCTCGGTGAGGAGGCGTTCCAGACGCGGCTCTTGTTGGCGCTCCTGGCCAGCGAACGCTTCCTGCAACAGAGCGAGGCGATACTCCTCCCACTGGAGCGAGCGCTCTCCCGTCTCGCTTCGACAGTGACCTTCTTGGAAGGTCTGAGGGAGCGTATGGAAGCCAGTATCGTCGCGGGGGACGGTGAGCATGAGCGAGAGCCCTGATTCCTTTCTCAAGCTCCGGCGGCTCGAACAGCAGCTCGCGAGCGCGCAGCAGGCAGCCAATACGGTCGAGTCGATCGTTGGCGAATTCACCGAGTTAGGCGACCGACTGGCACAGGTCGTTTCCCTGTATGAGCATTCGTTGACGCTCCTGCAACAGCATGAACAGCAGTTTTCCTCCCTGCTCGCAGAAGCAAGGGAGAAGCTCGCGACGCTCGAGCGAGACGGTGCCCAAGTCTTGGCACATGCTGAGCGAACGGTGTCGCGACTCGAGCGTGAACATGAGGAACGCTGGCGGATGGCACACGCGCTCGTCGAGGAACTCGTGACTCGTATACAGGGCCTGGAACAGAACTGGCAGGAACTCGTTCGCCATTACGGTGAGTCGCTCAGCAGCATCAGAGCCGATGTGGCACAGCTGCGCGAATACCTGACGATGCTGGAGGGCAGGGTCGGACAACTCGAGGCGGTGAATGAGCGACTGGCAGCCCGGCTGGAGCGGACCGAGCGCGGTCTGCGCAGGGCGCTGCTCATGGCTGCTGGAGCAGGTATCGGAATCGGCGCGATCGGCCTCGCGATCGGTTGTTTGGTGATGGTGGCACTGTTCGGTTCAGCAGCAGCACGATAGAGACGAGTCTCTCCCTGATTCTTTCAGTGTGCTCCTTGGCCCCTGCCTGACCAGCATGTTCCCACTCGACGTTGAACCGGTAAGGCCGTGCGGTAGTTCGCTGCGCGAGCAGTTCTCGCTTCCGTGAAGAAGCGAGAAAGATCATGGACGATATTTGATTGCTGAGTCTAATCATATAATCACGATCATTCGATACATTACAAAACCATGCAGTTTACAAATAGGACTTGTTACGATTTTGTAACACCAGATACTCAGGATGTGCTTGACCGGTTCAACCTCGCCCGGTACGATGTTTGTAGAGTTGCGACAAAGCGGAGGGGCGAGCATGGAGCAGCGGGAGCGACCAGAGCGCATACCATGGCCGCAAGTCCTGCTGGACGACATCTTCCTCTTGCTCATGGCTGGCCTCGTGGTCCCTACCCTCTTTTACCTGATCTGGGGACTCATCGATCTCGGTTTCATCCCGCTTTTCGGCCGCTGAGTGACACCTGGTCAGGAGGTGGGAGATGGCGAGTCGGGTCAGCGCGCTGGCCAAGCCGCGTGGGGTCTGGTGGGAACGGTTGGGACCGGATGAGCGGTTGTGGGTCTGGCTGGCGGTCATCTGGGGCATCGCGATGTTCGTGATGATCGCGTTCGTGTGGCCGCTGGTTGGGCAGGAGCAAAATCGGCTCAGCTCGTATCGCGTCGATCCAGCAGCCTTTGCAGCAGAGGCAGAGGCCTTCATCGCGCGGTATCAGGTCGGCCAGCTGGATGGGGTGCCGGTCGTCGCTCCACCGCCTGGGGGTGACGTCTACCTGGATGCTCGGGCCTTTGCCTGGCAGCCGGTCATTCAGCTGCAGCGCGGGCAGACATATCGTTTCCTCATTAGCTCGCGCGATGTTCAGCATGGCTTCTCGCTGGTCATGCCGCCACACAGCATCAATGTCCAAGTGCTACCCGGTTATGTGACGGTACTGACCTTGACCCCGGAGAAGGCTGGGGAGTTCCCGCTCATCTGCAACGAGTATTGCGGCTTGGGCCACCACCTGATGATCGGCCGGATCGTGGTCAAGGAGTGAGGTGGGACGATGGCAATGGTCGGGGCGATGCGGCGATGCGAGATCACGGGGCTCTCGGTCGATCGCTCGGCTGAGCGCCTGATCATGCTGAATGCGGTCACGGCGGTGATCTATCTCGCGATCGGGGGGATACTCGCCCTGCTGATCGCGCTGACGCGCTGGCAGACGGTGCATCTCTTGGGCCCGCAGCGCTTCTACGAGTTCCTCTCGACCCATGGCATGGTGATGCTGATTTTCTGGATTCTCTTCTTCGAGGTCGCGGGGCTGATTTTCGCCAGCACCGTGCTGCTGAGTACGCGCATGACGATTCCCCGGCTCGGTTGGCTGGCCTACGGTCTCATGCTCGGGGGATCGGTCGTCGCGACAGTGCTGATGTTGAGTGGGCGTGCGACGGTGATGTTCACCTCGTATCCACCACTCCGCGCACAAACGCACTGGTACTACGCTGCCGTTTTGGTCTTCGCTGTCGGTGCGATCCTCGCCGTGGTGCACTTCTTCGTGAACATCGTCGCTGCGCGCCTGCGTGGGGAAGTGAGTAGCTTGCCGCTCTTCACTTTCGCGCTGATAGGAGCTGCCATCATCGCCCTCTGGTCGCTGGTGTCCGGAGCGCTGGCCCTCTTTCCGGTCTGGCTCTGGACGCTCGGCGTGATCCCGGAGGTCGATCCCGGGATCTACCGACTACTCTATTGGGGGCTGGGGCACGGAGCGCAACAGGTGAATCTGGCTGCCATGGTTGGTGTCTGGTATGGCTTGGCCAGCTTGACGACAGGGGCTCGACCGCTGAACGAGGGATTGAGCCGGATCGCTATCGTGCTCTATGTCCTGTTCATCAACATGGGCGCGATGCATCACTTACTGGTCGATCCAGGATTAGGAACCTGGGTCAAGAATGTCAATGCAAGCTACTTTATGTATGCAGCCGTGATGGGGAGCCTCATCCACGCGTTCAGCATCCCAGCGTCGATGGAGTTGGCGCTGCGCGAGCGGGGATTCCGCCGTGGTTTGTTCGAGTGGCTGCGTCGAGCGCCGTGGGGTGAGCCGGGCTTCGCTGCGTTGGTGGTGAGCATGGTGCTGTTCGGCCTGCTCGGTGGTATCAGCGGGGTGATCATCGGTGGACCACAAGTCAATATGATCTCGCACAATACCTTGCTCATTCCAGCACACTTCCACATGACGGTCGTGGCGGGAACCACGACGGCATTCATGGGGATCGCGTATTACCTCGTGCCGCTCATCTTCCAGCGACAGCTCTTGTTCCGACGACTCGCCCAGTGGCAACCATACGTGTATGGTCTCGGCATGCTCATCCTCGGCCTTGGTCTGGGATTGGCAGGCCATTGGGGTGTTCCACGCCGTCACTGGGATATTACCTTTTCGACTGCGCCGGCGCTCGGGGTGAACTTGCAAGAACTCCGGCCTGAGATCGCGGTGTTCCTCGCCATGGTGGGGATCGGTGGCGTTATCGCTGTCGTCGGCGGTGCGATGTTCGTACTGGCAGCGGTCGCGACTGTCTTCGTTGGTCAGCGGACACCGCGGCCTGCCGTCGGGCGCATCATTCCGGAGGTCTTCAGCCCGTATCCAGCCATCGCCGGTGGTGCTGGTGAGCCAGCGAAGACGACGCACCGTGGCTTCGAGGTGCCGGGGACGCTGGTCATCTCGGTTGCGTTCTTGATTCTGTTCATCTTCCTCTACGGGTTCTCCTGGTTCGAGTTGAGCCGGGTACCATGGAAGATCGGATAAACACTGACAGCGCGATCGCTCGTCCTGCGGTAGGCTACCAGTGGTAGACTCGCTACCGGCGAGTCGTGTCGGGAAGCGACGAGAGTGCGGGAACACTATGCGAGAGATGGGAGAGGGTCGTCAGAGCATCCGTTGGCTGGCGCTGGCTGTCGCGATCGCTGGCTATCTTCTGATCGTGATCGGCGGAACAGTCCGAGTGACCGGAGCAGGCTTGGGTTGTGGTCCGGAGTGGCCGCTCTGTAACGGACGTCTCGTACCCGGCTGGGATCTCTTGGCCTGGATCGAATACGTGCACCGGCTGATCGCGCTGGCGGTCATCCTCCTCACCGGGGCGGTCGCCGTGGCGAGTTGGCGCGCACGCTCGCCGGACCGATGGATGGTGCGGTTGCCGCTCATCGCTGCCGGGCTGGTGCTCGTCCAAGCCATGCTGGGCGCGATCACCGTCTGGACGCACCTGGAGGCAGCGGTGGTTGCGCTCCATCTGGGAGTGGCCTTGAGCTACCTCGCGGTCGCTCTCGTGCTCGCCTTCCGGACGTGGTTTCCGGCCCTCGCTCGAGTGGCAAGACGCTCACCCTTGCGCCCCTGGCTCGTGGCGGCACTGGGAGCGGTTTTCCTTCTCATGCTCAGTGGTGCCTATACCGCGAAGCGCGGTGCGGGGTTCGCCTGCCCGGAGTGGCCGTTCTGTGGAGGATTCTGGATTCCGACCGGGTGGACCAATGTCGACGTTCACCTGACGCACCGATTGATTGCGCTCGTGGCGGTCTTGCTGGTGGCCGGGGTCGCCTGGAAGGCGCGGCGAGTGCGTGGTGAGTCCCGGTGGGCCGTCGGGCTGGCCACGGCAGCAGCGGTGCTCATGGTCGCGCAGGTCTTCGTCGGGGCAGCCAATATCTGGTTCCGCCTGCACCCAGCGGTGAGCGTTGCGCATCTCGCAGTCGCGACGATCGTTTGGGTGCTGCTCGTGCTGGCCGTCTTGGCTGACCGAGCGCTCGCCAGTGCTACCGTCCAGCAGGAGCGAGCCGCGGTACGGGGGGCGATGCAGCGTCCGCTCGGCGAGGTTGTGCGCGATTACCTCGTGCTCACCAAGCCAGGTGTGATGGTTTTGTTGCTGGTCACCACGTTGTGCGCGATGCTCGTGGCAGCGCAAGGGGTGCCGTCACTGTGGACGTTGTTCTGGACGCTCGTCGGTGGGGCGCTCGCTTCCGGTGGAGCAGGGGCGATCAATCACTATGTGGATCGGGACATCGATGCGATCATGACGCGCACACGCCGGCGACCGTTGCCGGCTGGGCGAGTGGCCCCGGAATATGCGCTGCTCTTCGGTATCGTCCTGAGTGTTCTGGCAGTCTATGTCCTGACGGCGTTCGTCAATCCGGTCGCAGCCGTGCTCTCGTTGTCCGGCAACCTGTTCTACGTCTTCGTGTATACGATCTGGCTCAAGCGAACTACGCCACAGAACATCGTGATCGGTGGTGCAGCGGGAGCGGTACCACCGCTGGTGGGCTGGGCAGCAGTGACGGGCCAAGTCAGCGTGCCGGCACTCCTGATGTTTCTCTTGGTCTTCGCCTGGACGCCACCGCACTTCTGGGCACTGGCGTTGTACAAGCGCGGCGATTACGCGGCAGCGGGAGTGCCGATGCTGCCAGCGGTACGCGGGGAGGAGGAGACGCGCCGGCAAATCCTGGCCTATACGGTGGCCATGGTCTTGGCGAGTTTGCTCTTCTACCCGCTCGGTGTGCTGGGCGTTCCGTACCTCGTGGCAGCTATGGTGCTGGGCGCCCGTTTTCTCTGGCTGGTGGCGCGACTCTATCGTGAGCGGAGCGATCAGCTGGCGAAGCGCGTCTTCCTCTACTCCATGCAGTATCTCGGCTTGCTTTTTGCGGCGATGGTGATCGACGCGGTCGTGTTCTGACTGGGCGGCCAGCTTTCTGCGCGATCTCCGGCGAGCCTGTTCCCGGAGATCGCGCCTCGTGCTGCCGTCGAGATCGATGGGGTGCTTGCCTGTTGTCGCTTGCCCCCCCAAAGGTCTCACGGATCGCGGATCAGGGGCAGCGTGGAACAGTGGATGCCGCCCCCGTTTTTGAGGATCTCGTCATACGGGATCTCGACCGTCTCGATGCCTGCTGCCTCGAGTCGCTCGCGTGTGCGGGGGCAGCCTGCCGGCATGATCACCCGGGCCGGTCGGACGGCGAGGCAATTGACGGCCTGCGGCTCGGTCGGCCAGACGTGGATGGGCTGGATGTCGAGCTCGCGAAGCAAATCGAGGAACCAGTACGGAAGACGCGTCAGATTGATGAGCGCTTTGTCGTAATCGACCATCACGCAGGCACCATCGAGGTGGAGCGCATAGCCGGGGAGGGGAACCCGGACCAGGCGCACGCCTTGCTCGGCGAGGACAGCCTCCAATTGCCGAACTCCGGCCTCGTTTTGCCGATAGGACATGCCGACCGCGACCGTCGAGTCATTCAGCCAGCAGACGGATCCTCCTTCCAGGAGTCCCGTACCGTGGATGGTGTGCAGGATCGGCATGCCGAGTTCGGCGAGGAGGCGGGTGATGAACGCTTCCTCGCCGCGGCGGCCAGCCTGTGGGTGGCGCCCGACGAGGCCGAGACGACAGACGACAGCACCTCCTTTGACGGCGACCGCCATATCGCGCGTAAAGACGGCATGCGGGTCGCGAGATGGGCAGTCGACGGAAACGACTTCGACGCCCTCGGCCCGAAGAGCGTTCACCAGCGCGTCGTGCTCGGCTTGCATGCGGGCGATGTCAGGCGGGTTGCTGTCGCGCCAGTACCACTGGTTCTCCTCGTCGATGTAGGCGCCGATGGTCGGGTCGTAGTGTCCCTCTGGCTGGACGGTGAGCATCTCGTCCCCGGGGCGGTGCACGACACAGAGCCGGAGCCGTCCGACGTCGTTCTCGACTCCCCAGCGGCGTCCCCACACTCGTTCCTGCATCTCGGGTGCTTCGAAAGCTGGCTCAGCTTTCGGGATCATCCGCTCCAGGACGAGGTGATAGTACGCCTCGGTCTGGCGCAACGTGCTCGGCCGCTCGCTCGTATCCATACGCTGGCTCCTTAACAGGCTCTGCTGCTCGTCACGGGCATTGTCACGCCGACCGGCTCGGTTGCCAAGCGTCGTCCGGCCGATGCACGCGCAGGAACAGGCTGAAAAGCGGGTCGGCAGGGTTGCGCGATCGAGAAGCGTCCGACACGCCGCAGCTTCTCGGTGATGGTTCCTGGTGACAGGCTGCTCGCGTCGGTAAATCGGTTCTCACGAGACGAGCGCGGGCTGATCGCGCGGCTGCGCCTCGGCACGAGCGATGGTAGGGTACTCCTCGAGACCGGTGAGGCGGTCGTTTCGTCTCGCTCTCTTCATCTGCAAGGAGGGATATCGTGCTCGAGGGAAGCTACCACAACCATCCGGGGTATTGCGACGGCTCAGGGACGGTCGAGGCGTACATCGAAACGGCGCGGGAGGCGGGACTGGCGGCGGTAGGGTTTTCGTCGCATGCACCTGTACCGTTTCCGTGCGACTGGACGATGACGGTCGAACGCTTCCAGCAGTACCTGACTGACGTGCGGGCAGCGCGGGAGCGCTGGTTGGGGCGATTTCCCGTGTGGTTGGGGGTCGAACTCGATTACCTGGAACCAGCGTTGGTTCCCGAGGGGATGGCCTTCCAACGAGCGGTCGTGCTGAGCAGCGGCCTCGATTATGCGGTCGTGAGCCTGCACTTCATGGGGCGAGACCCAGAGGGTCAGCTGTGGGCAGTCGACGAGTCGGCTGAGGCGTTCGCTCGGCAACTCGAGGATGTCTATCGCGGCGACGTTCGCCAGCTGATCGAGGAGTATTATGGCCTCCTCGCCCGACTGGCTGACTGGGCAGCGCGGCTGGACCTGCCTGTCGTCATCGGTCATTTGGACAAGGTCAAGCAGTGGAACGTGGGAGAGCGCTACTTCGACGATTCGGCTGCCTGGTACCGAGCCGCCGTGGAGCGAGCACTGCTGGCGATCAGCCGGGCAGGGTTGCCGATCGAGTTGAATACGTCTGGACTCCGCCGCCCGATCGGTGCGCCTTATCCCGGGGAATGGATCCTGCGACGATGCCGGGAACTGGGGATTCCAGTGCTGATCGGTGCTGATGCCCATCGGCCCGAGGATGTGGCAGCTGGTTTCAGTGAGGCGCGGGCGCTCCTCAGTGCCGCTGGGTACCGGGAAACGCTCGTCCTGACCGAGCGAGGGTGGAAGACTGTGCCACTCGCCTGATCGCTAGAGGTTGTCCTACAGCGACGCGGCGAACCTGCTATGATTTCGCCGCGGACGAGGAGGGACGCCAGCGTGAGCGCCTATCCGAAGCACATTCAGGACTTTTTGCACCTTTTGGAGACCTCGCCGGAGTTCCGGGCGCTGGTCCGTTCCTTGTTGCTTTCGGAGGAGCTCTTGCAGCTTCCGGATCTGGTGCGGTCACTCGCGGCCACGCAGGAGCGATTGGCACAGCAGTTGGAATCGTTCCAGCAAGCGGTGGAGCGTGCGCTGGCGGCAGTCAGTGCGCAACAAGCCGAGACCGCGGCTCAGATCGCTGCGCTGGTTGACCGGATGGAACAGGTGGAGCAGCAGCAGGCGGCCACGACCGAGCAGATCCGCCAACTCACCGCCAGTATAGAGCGGGTGGAAGCGCAGATCGAGGCATTGACTGCCCGCATGGAGCGGGTGGAAGCGCAGATCGAAGCCTTGACCGAACGGATGGAACGGGTCGAAGCCCAGATCGGGGCCCTGACCGAGCGGATGGAGCGGGTGGAGGCGCAGATCGAAGCGCTGACTGCCCGCATGGAGCGGGTGGAGGCACAGATCGAAGCCTTGACCGCGCGGATGGAACGGGTGGAGGCGCAGATCGAGGCGCTGACTGCCCGCATGGAGCGGGTAGAAGCGCAGATCGAAGCCTTGACCGCGCGGATGGAACGGGTGGAGGCGCAGATCGAGGCGCTGACTGCCCGCATGGAGCGGGTAGAAGCGCAGATCGAAGCCTTGACCGCGCGGATGGAACGGGTGGAGGCGCAGATCGAGGCATTGACTGCCCGCATGGAGCGGGTAGAAGCGCAGATCGAAGCCTTGACCGAGCAGATGCAGCAGATGGCGGCTCAGATTGCCGCGCTCACCGAGCGGATGCAGGATTTCGAGCGTCGTCTGGAGCGTGTCGAACGGGATCTCGGCCGCCTCAAGGGACTCGTCCTTCCGTTGGTGGTCGAGCGTCGGTTCGGTGGCCTCTTCCGCAAGATCCTGCGGCGCCCGCGTGTCTTGCCCAGTGAAGAACTCACACGCCTGGTCGAAGATGGCGCGGACGCCGGCCTCCTGGACGAACGGGAGGCGGAGCAACTTCTGCTGGTCGATCTCGTGCTGGAGGGGCGCGACGCGACGGACGGAGGCGAGCCGATCTACGTCGTCTGCGAGATATCCTGGGGTGTAGGGATCTCGGACATCCTCCGCGCTCGTGAGCGGGCGGCGCTCCTGGAGCGTGTCGCCCGACGGCCAGTCCGCCCGGCCGTGTTGGGAACCTGGCTCACCCGGGAGGGCGAAGAGGCGCTCGCCGACGTGACGTACGTGGCGGTCCCCGAATCGTTCTTCGACTGAGTGCCACGCTGGATCGCGCTTCGGTCGTGCACCAGATCGGATCGTCCTTCAGGCATGCTGCCTCTGGCAAGCTTCAGCCAGCGAAGCACTGCCTCGCCAACCAGATACCCCCTCGCCGATCAGCGGATGCCGACGACAGGTGCCCAGTGGGCTCCCTCAGGTGAAGAGGGAGCTTGTTCATCCCTCTGGCCAGCACAAGAGTAGACGAGCACAGTGTGGGCAAGCGCTGCGAGACGCTGAGACCGCTGCCAGGCTCAGGATGCGGGCCGTCCGGCTGGCGCGAGCCGCGAGCGCTCCAGCCGTCGGAGAGGCTGCGGTGACCTCCTCACCGATGCGGCCACTGCCGGCTCGAGGGGTGAACTGAACACTCGCGCCGCCTGCCTGGTCCGCGAGTTGGGTGCCGACATGCTCTCGCGTGCTGCGCTCTCCGCGCTGCGAACCCGCCTGGAGTCGATCCGCGGCCGTGGATCGACCCCAGCTGCTCTCCAATTGGATACCTTACTCGCTCAACTCACTGCTTTGTCGCGCAGTGCAGCGAGCACGCGCTCGGGCGTGATGGGGAGCTCGCTCAGGTGCACGCCGATGGCATCAGCGATCGCGTTGGCGATGGCTGCAGCGGTCGGAACGACGGGCGGCTCACCGACTCCCTTCGCCCCGAACGGACCGATCGGCGAGGGAACCTCGACGAGTTCGACGGCGATCGGCGGTAGCTGGCTCGCTTTGGGGAGATCGTAGTCGAGGAAGGAGGGGTTGAGCGGTTGGCCGTTCTCGCTCCAGCGCATCGCCTCGTGCAGAGCCCACCCGATACCTTGGCCGACACCACCGTGCACCTGCTCCTCGACGAGTGCTGGGTTGAGTGCGCGCCCGACGTCCTGGATCGCGACCAGATCGAGCACCTCCACCTCGCCGGTGTCCGGGTCGACCGCGACGTGTGCGATTTGCGCGTTGAAGCCGGGGGACTGCTGGCGGACGACGCTCCGGCCGGTGCCGTAGACGGGTGCATATTTGCCACCGAAGACCATGCTCCGGTGTGCGATCTCGCTGAGCGTGATCTGCCGATCGGGCATACCGCGGACGCGGATCGCGCCATCGACGAGTTCCAGGTCCTCGGGTGCAGCTTCGAGTTCGTTGGCAGCGATCTCCAAGAGCTGCCGTTTGGCATCCTCCGCTGCTGCTTGCACCGCGAGTCCGACCGTGTAGGTGATCTTGCTCCCTCCGCTCATCCCCGCGTAGGGAGCACCGTCGGTCGGCAGGAGCTTGACCCGGATTCGCTCGACTGGCTGTTCCAGCACTTCTGCCGCGATCATGGCGAGAACCGTATGCGTGCCGGTAATGTCGATGGCACCGAGCGTGACGGTGAAGGTGCCGTCGTGATTCAGCCGAATGTTCGCTGCACAGGGTTCGATACCGCCCGGCCATCCACCGACCGCGATGCCCCAGCCTTCGTTGGGGCGGCGCTGGCGTGAACGCCAGAGGGGGTGTTGCCGGGCCCGCTCGAGGACGTCGACGAGCCCGATCGGAGGCCAGGGGACACCGTTCGGCTGAAGATCACCCGTTCGCGCGGCGTTGCGGAGACGCAGCTCGAGGGGATCCTGCCCGATCGCCCGCGCGAGTTCGTCGATCAGCTGCTCGAGCGCAAAGGTGGCTTGGGGAACTCCTGGTGCGCGATAGGCCCCCGTCCCTGGCTTATTGGTGAGAACCTCGTAGCCGAGGAGATCGAGATGTTCCCAGCGGTAGGTTCCACCCAAGAGAAGGAGCGCGATAGTGACTGGCGCGCCGGGGTAAGCACCCGAGTCGAAGATGACCCGGGCGCGGAGCGCGGTGAGCGTGCCGTCGCGGCGAGCACCAGCCCGGAGCTCGAAGATCGCGGCGGGAGCCGGTGTGGCGAGCAGGAACTCTTCGGTTCGGGTCAGGACGAGCTTGACCGGCCTGCCGAGCCGCAATGCGACCGCTGCGACCAGAGGCTCGAGGAGGACGGTCTTGCCGCCGAAGCCGCCTCCGACCTCCATCGGAACGATCGTCACCATTTCGTGGGGGAGACCGAGCGTGGTCGCGGTCACGTTGCGGCAATAGAACTGACCCTGTGTGGTCGTATAGATGGTGACGCCGCCATCGGGTCGGGGCACAGCCACCGAGGCATGCGGCTCGAGGTATGCCTGGTGGACGAATGGTGTCCGGTAGGTTCGCTCGATCACGACATCGGCGCTGGCGAAACCCTGCATCACGTCACCCCGCTGGAAGCGCACAGCGTTGGTGACGTTGGCCGGCAGACGCCGGACATCGAGTTCTTCTCCGCCCGATACCGTGGCATGCATGCCGGCTTCTGCCCACTCGCCTTCGAGTTCTTTGGGGCGGATCACCGGGGCCTCGGGTGTCATGGCCGCCAGTGGATCGACGACCGCTGGAAGTTCGTCGTATTCGACCTCGACGAGTGCCGCTGCATCGGCGGCCACGTACGGTGATTCGGCGACGACGATCGCGACCGGCTGGCCAGCGTAGATGACCTTGTCCCGTGCCAAAAGATGCCGGGCTCGCTCGGCCGGTTCCGGGCCCTCGGGAAGGAGATCGTGGCCAGTGAAAACGGCGACGACACCCGGGGTGCGGCGTGCTGCGTCGCAATCGATGCGGACGATCCGGGCGTGTGCGTACGGACTGGTGACGAGCCGGGCATGGAGAAGCCCGGGAAGGTGCAGGTCGTCGGTATAACGCGCGTCGCCGCGCAACTTCGGTTCGGCATCGCGTCGCTTGAGCGGTTTCCCGAGCACGGTCGTCATCGCTCGAGGCTCCCTTCCCCGTCGTTCCCACCACGCTGACCCAGTGTACGATGCTCTCCGCTCACCGAGAAGCTGTCCGATCGGGACAGTGTCGGCGGTGGTCGTCCTGAGCATGGGGTCTACCGTGCTCGCCATCGGATCGGTAGGATGTTGCTGCATGACGGTCGTGCGAGCTTGTCGAGGCACCACGGCCCCCTTCGATGCGGTCGCTGGTCCGTTGCAGGAAGGATGAGCAGCCCGATGAGCGGGGGGAAGATCGCTGTTCTTTGCCCGAACCTCGGCTTGGATCGGATCGGGTCGCTCGGGTCGCTCGCACCTGGCACGGTCATGCGCTTCCGCTCGATCCTCACCTCGGCAGGCGGGAAGGGACTGAATCTCGCTCGTGCGGCTGCAGCGCTGGAGTCCGAAGCGTGCGTGGTGGGTTTCCTCGGGGGGTGGATCGGCCGTCTGGTGGCAGAACTCGCTGGCAACGAGCGGCTCAGGGTGCACCCCTACTGGATCGAGGCGGAGACACGGGTCAACACGATCGTGCTCGAGGACAGCGGGCGGGTAACCGTCTTCAATGAGGAAGGTCCTCGACTCGAGGCGAGTCTGGCGTCTGGACTGCTCGACCTGCTCGGATCGCACCTCGTCGAGGGCGCGCTCGTCGTGGCGATCGGATCGCTGCCGCCTGGCCTCCCGTCGACGCTGTACGCCGACTGCGTCGGGCTCGCCCGCTCGCGCCATTTGCCCATCATCGTGGACGCCGCGCGGGAAGCACTCGTCGCAGTGCTCGCGGCCGAGCCGGACATCCTGGCGCCCAACGTTTTCGAGGCCGAGGGCGCGCTGGGACGAGCGAGCGCCGAGCTCGTCACCGACGATCCGGCCGAACTCCGCGAACGGTCTCTCGCCGCCGCGAGGGAACTCGCCCGGGCAGTACGGCAGGCGGCGATCGTCAAAGCGGGAGCAGCCGGTGCGGCGGTCGCGACGCGCGACCAGTTGTGGTTCGCAACGGCGCCGCCTGTGGTCACCCGCAACCCGATCGGCGCAGGAGACGCCTTCGCGGCTGGCTTCGCAGCGGGGATCGCGCGTGGTCTGCCGCTCGTGGAGGCGGTCCGGCTCGCCGTCGCGGCTGGCTCGGCGAGTGTGGAGACACTCCAGCCGGGGGCGCTCGACGAGGAGCGGGTCGCGGAGCTCTTCGCGCACGTCCGCGTCGAGGCGATCGGTCACGGCTGAGCACGATGCCCTTATACGTGCCGGGAGAACGTGCGGCGTGGATACCGTGATGGATCGACCTCAGCAAAGCAGGATTCCATCCGTCCGAGCATGAACGGTCGCCCGGTTGCTCGCGAAACGACAGTGGGCGGCACGGCTAAGGCGTCCGATCTTCCGACGACGCGGCTGCTGGTTTCGAGTACAGCTCGTTTTCCGGTATGTCGCTGCGGTGTGCGGTGCGTCGCGAGGGCCCCCACCGCGGAAGCGATCGGGATCTTGACATCTCTCTCTCTGCTATCTTGGAGAATGTGATGATCGGTGTTCAGGTATGGCAGGTGACGGATAACGGAGGTCGACTGTGAGGCGTGTCCTGGTCGTCATCGGAGTTTTGGTCGTCGTCTTCACCCTTGTGGTCGGGGCAGCGCAGGCGGCATATGGACAATTGTTTTACGAGTGGTCAGCGAGTGGAATCAAGCCAAGAGGCGGGTTGTGGTCCTACTCGGGGAACTACCTAGGACGTACAGACTGGAACCCGCTCCCTGGAGTCAATGTGCTGACCCGTCATGAAAGCAGCGTCTACGTCCGGAACCCGACGAGCGACATCCGCTCCCCAGGCACGGTTCTTTACTTCATCCACGATGGACAAGTCCGAAGGACGGTTTCTTCTTACGCTTGGACGATGACCGGTTGTGGCGCAATCTATCCTCCTGGCGGGCTGGTGTTCGGCGGTTGTACCACCAACTCGCAATATCTCGGTAGCTTCGACAGCACGAGGCGTGCGCAGGATCGCGGAACGTGGGCGTTCTTCCTCTGCGACGCCGCTGGATGTTACGGGGGCGTCAGCCGCGACCGGACCTGGACGCTCTAGTAGGAGGTCGTCATGCGGTACCGGATCGGAACAATCGCTTTGCTCGGTTTGCTCGTGCTGGTTGGCGCGGTGGCCTTGGCGCGGAGCTCGGGGCTGACTGCCCCGTTCCCGGGTATCGACCGCGTCGAGTCGGCGGCAGAGGCCGCACGAAACGGTGACCGCGAAACAGTGCTGTTGGTGGCAGACAAGCCGATCACCGCGGCCGAGCTGACCGAGATGGAGCACTGGGTGGCGGCCAACCTCGCCTGGATGGGTGAGGTGGGAACCCGGATGGCGGTGACCGACGAGCAGCGAGCGTTCCTCGAGCGGCAGGCGCGCCTGATCGAGGAGTACGGGAAGCCGACGGTCGCGCTGGCGGCCCTCATCGTCGATCGGACATTGGAAGCTGAGGCCCAGCGGCAAGGGCTGTGGCCGGACGAGCGAACGGTGCAGGCCCGCGTGGAGCGGGATCGCGACCTCGCAGCGACCAGTGACGACCCGCGGATCAAGGCGTATCTCCAGGCGTTCGGCGAAACTGCGTTCTGGCAGGTGCACTATCCGCGGGTGGTTGCCCTGGAGATCGCGAAGGAGCGACTCTACCAGGAACGGACGAAGGACGAGCCGGACCCGACCCGGCGCCAGGCACGCTGGCTCGCCGAGGAGCGGGCACTCGTGCTCGGGGCGCCGATCGAGGTCGTCGTGCCAGAGCGGTTGCCGGCCAGCATCGATGCAGCGGTAGAGTATTTGAAGCAGTACTACGATCTCCAGTCGAGCGTCTCCAGCACAGGATAGTTAACGGGCTGACTCGTGCACTCGCTGCACCGATGGCGTGGTCTACCATCCTGCGCGCGGTGGCGGTGCGGCGATCAGCTGCTCGTGAGGGACATTTCGACGCTCGACACCGCTCCGGGTGGTGACACGGCACAGCGTGCTTGCGGCCAGAATCGCGGTGCGTCACCGACCCGGAGTGGCGAGCTTCTGCTGCCCAGCCTGCCGGGGAGATTCGAGTTCTCGAACACCGAGCGGGTAGGGCAGGCGCGATGGCCGAGACGTCAGTGCCTAGCGGGCTCCTGGCTGCCAGTCCTTTGGGCTTTGGAACGAGCGTTCGCGGGGCGAAGGACCGAGGAACCGGCAGAGGTGAGAGCTGGCAACCGGTCGGTACCTGACGAACTCGACGAGTCGGTCACCGAGGGCAGGCGTGACCGTTCGCGGCGGCCGATCCTGACGAGCGGAGAACAGAGCGACCTCGCGGCGTGTCCAGGAGGCGGGGGCGCTCCGTTGCAACAGAGCTGGTCGGAGCGGGCAGCGGTGAGCCAGTGGCCCAGTACGGACGTGCGGAGACGCTCAGCGCGCCGACGGTGCGCGAGTTCGCTCACTACTGGTCATTTCGCTCAGCTGGAGGAAAGTGCGGGTGTCTCGCATGCGTCGCGGACTCTCGGGCCAATGCATCCGCGAGACCTTTCGCTCCTCCGTCCGGTCACGGCGCTGGGGGAGGCTCGAGGCGAGCTCAGGGGGGGTCATCGGTTCCATCCTCGCTCTGTCTTTTTGTCGCTTTTCACCAGCGGACACGATCCTCTCCCTTATCTCGGCGCCTGGTGGCGGGCCGGGAGGGAGGCGAGCGGCAGCGCCTGCTGCTGGACCGCCCGCTCGCGTGGTCCTGCCCCGATGCTGCCTTCTTCGTCGCCAGGTGCCGGAACACGTGCCCTCCCGAAGAGGAAGCCTGGTGAACCCTCTGGCTGCCGCTCGGTCGGAAAGCGGGCCGTGCGCATGCCGGGTATCGTGCGCTCGCAGCAACCGCTCCGCGCCCTCCAAGGCGAAACGCTGCTACACTGGCTGCGGGCGAGGTCTGGGCGATCCTGCTGACCGCGACTCGGTCGCAGAGTCTTCCTTTGGTGAGCTTCTCGGGGTTCAGGCGTCGTGCGCTGGTCAGCTGGCGCGGTGGTAGTGCGAGCGTACGCTGAGTTGAACGACTTCCTGCCGGCGGCGGTGCGCCAGCGCTCGTTCGAGGTACCGCTCCCGTTCGGTGCGACCGTGCGTGATCTCGTCGCCGGGCTCGGCATCCCTCCGCCGGAGGTCGATCTCGTCCTCGTCAACGACGAGCCCGCCGATTGGGCTGTTCGTCTGAAAGACGGCGACCGAGTCGCGATCTATCCGGTGTTCGAAACGATCGATATTGGGTCGGTGCAACGATTGCGTCCCAAGCCGCTGCGCGAACCGCGTTTCATCTGCGATGTCCATCTCGGCCGCTTGGCTGCCTACTTGCGCCTGCTCGGCTTCGATACGCGGTACGAGCGCGAGGCAGACGACGCAACGCTGGTGGCATGGGCGGAGCGTGAGCGACGGATCGTGCTGACACGCGACCGGGAACTCTTGAAGCGGCGAGCCGTCACGCACGGGTATTGGCTGCGCTCGGCCCATCCGCGGGAGCAGCTTCTCGAGGTCGTCCGGCGTTTCGACCTGGTGGGCAGTCTGCGCCCGTTCGTGCGTTGCCCACGCTGCAACGGGTTACTCGTGTTGGTCGATCGCGAGGTGGCGCGGGCGCATGTCCCACCGCGTAGCTGGCAGCGTGCTCAGGAGTTCTGGCGATGCAGCGGCTGCAACCAGTTCTACTGGTACGGCACGCATTGCGAGCGAGTGGAGGAGCTGATCGCGTGGTTGCGGAGCGCCTTGTCGGGAGAGCCGACGCGACTGCTGGAGGCAGCATGCGAGCGCACCGCCGGAGACGCGCCATCCGGTGCGTGAGACGGCGGGGATCTCGGTGGAGCGCGCTGTGCGGTCTTCGGCGCGTCCGGACTTCTGCGGGATGAGCGTGATCAGCGCTGTCGGCGCGAGCCACTCTTCCCTGAACGGCGGACGCGATGGATCGCGTTGGCGATCACCGGTGTTCGTGGTGGGGTGAGGGTGTGAGCTCAGCGATTGTCGGTCTGTGTCGGCTCTCGCCGCGTTCGCGGAGTGCACGCTCGACTGAGGCTCGACGGTAGGGCGAGTGCCCTCGTCCAGGCGGGGCAGAATTGACGAAGGGATCCGGTTCGGGGGAGGATTGACCGGTCGAGCGTGCCTGGTGACCCTCGAGCGGGAAGCGGGAGGATGGAGCGATGGGGCCAGCGGAACGGGAGCGCTTCGACACGCTCATTCTCGGCGGTGAGGTGATCGACCCGGCGAACCAGCGCTTCGGCCGTTTCGACATCGGGATCCGCGAGGGACGGATCGTGCGCGTGGCGCGTTCTCTGGCGGATGCCATCGCCGAGCAAGTGATCGATGCGCGGGGTCAGATCGTGACGCCGGGTCTCATCGACCTCCATACGCACGTCTACTGGGGTGCGACCTACTGGGGAATCGAAGCCGATCCGATCGCTGCGCGGACCGGAGTGACGACCTGGCTGGACGTCGGAAGTGCCGGAGCCTACACGTTTCCTGGTTTTCGCCGGTACATCGTCGAGCCGAGCCGGGTTCGGATTCTTGCACTTTTGAATCTCTCCTCGATCGGCTTGGTCGCCCCAACGTGGGAGTTCGCCAATCTCGACTATTGCGACCTCGAGCTCGCTGCCGCGATGATCGAGGCGAACCGCGACGTCATCCTCGGCGTCAAGGCGCGCATCGATGCCAATACCACGCGCGGTGTCGGGATCCGACCGCTCGAGCTGGCTCGAGAGCTCGCTGACCAGCTCGGACTTCCCCTCATGGTGCACATCGGGAACGGCCCACCGTCGATCGACGAGGTAGCCGCGCTCTTGCGCCCCGGTGACATTCTGACCCACTGTTTCACGGGTGGAACCATGCGGATTCTCACTCCGGATGGGCGGGTTCACCCCCGCATCCGCGAGTTGCACGAGCGCGGACTGGTCCTCGATATCGGGCATGGTGCAGGTTCGTTCAGCTTCGAGGTCGCCGAGCGGCTCCTGGCCGAGGGGATCGTGCCGGACGTCATCTCGAGCGATATCCACCAGCTGGCGATCCAGGGACCGATGTTCGACCTCCCCACCACGCTCTCCAAGTTCCTGGCGCTGGGACTCTCGCTGGCGGAGGTCATCGAGCGGGCGACGGTACGACCGGCCAAGATCATCGGCCGGCCGGAACTGGGGAGCTTGGCTGAGGGGACGCCAGCGGATATCGCCCTGTTCCAGGTGGTCGAGGGGATGTTCACTTTCTACGACGTGGCGATGCAGGCGCGGTCTGGCGACCGGCTTCTCGTCAATACGCTGACGATGGTCGATGGACGAATCGTGCCCCGGCAAGAGCCGAGTGCGCTCCATCCCTGGGCGCAGCTTCCCGAACACCAGCGCCCGATCGTCCAAATCGGACATCCCTACCGAGTCATGCAGGCACGAGGAGGCTGAATGAGCGAGCGCGATGGCGTCCTCATGCGGGAGCAACTGGCAGCACTGCTCGCGGCGGATCCACCTTTGCTCCGCGACCTTCCGGCGGTCGAGGCGCAACTTCAGCCGCACGGGATCGATTTGACTGTCTGGTCGGTCGCGCGCTTCGCAAGTGCTGGCCAGGTCGGCGAGATCGACGAAGAGCGTCGCCTGCCGGAGCTGGAGGTGGTCGAGCCGGATCGTGATGGCTGGTGGGAGCTCGAGCCAGGCCCGTACCTCGTGCGCTTCACCGAAACCGTGACGCTCCCACCGGACTGCATGGCCTATGCCCGCCCGCGCTCGAGTCTGCTCCGCTGTGGCGTCGCGGTGCACACCGCGGTCTGGGATGCCGGATACTCGGGGCAAGGGGTAGCACTGCTCGTCGTTTACAATCCGAAAGGCTTTCGGCTGCGCCGCTGTGCCCGCATCGCCCAACTCGTGCTGCACCGGCTGGAGCGGCCTGTCAGCGAGGGATACCGTGGCATGTACCAGGGCGAGCGCGGCTGAGGCACAGCGGAAATACTGCGCTGTCCCCCGGCAAGTTAGAGGGGAGGTGAGTCATGGCTGCCGAGCGGGCCGCGCTGTTCCTGGCGACGCGACTCCCGACGGACCCCAAGGAGGCCAAACGACGCCCTCATCCGGAGTCGGAGCTGGCAGACCAGGAGGCGCGGTTGCGCGAACTGGCTGCGCGCGAGTGCTACCACGTGACGCGCGTTTTCAGCGAGATCCTCCCCGAGTTTCCGGAGCAACGTCCGGGTCTCAAGGCGCTGCGCACGGCGATGTGGCTGCGCGAGATCGACGTCATCCTGGTGCCGTCACCGGAGTGCCTCTATCGGGATCCCGAGCGACTCAAGGCGTTCTTGATCGAGGCGCGGACGCTCGGGGAGCGTGTCGAATTCCTGGAGGTACCGCCGCTGTACGCTTGGGTCGTGAAAGAGTACGGGTGGCCGCGCGAGTGGTCGAGATGAACGAGGGGAAGATATGCTGAGGCGGATCATCGGTGCGCTGCGGCTCGACCCTACGGTCTACCGGGAGCTCCGCGATGATCCGACCGCCACGGTGCCGGCACTCCTGTTCGTCCTGCTCTGTGTCCTGGCAGCTGGCGTCGGCGGGTTACCCGGCGGTGGTCTGACCGCCTTCGGCATCGTGGCTGCTTCTGCCTTCGTGTCCTGGACGATCTTCGTCGTCGCGGCTTACCTCTTCGGCACGAAAGCGTTGCCGGGGCCGGAGACCGAGGCGACGTTGGGAGCGCTGGTGCGGACACTCGGCTTCGCCCTGGCGCCGAGTCTCTTGCTCGTTTTCGGAGTCGTTCCCGCGCTCCAGCTGGTCGTCGTGCCGCTGGCTTTTGTCTGGACTTTCTTCGCGACGCTCATGGCGCTCCGAGAAACACTGGCGGTCGGCACGCTGCGGGCGTTGCTGGTCGCGGTGCTCTCGTACGGTGCTGCTGCTCTCCTCGGCAGTATCTTGACGCCACCGGGACCATCCGGCTGAATGCAGAGCGTGACCTGCTTCAGCCGGGGAAGGGAGGGAATGGATGAGCGGAGCAGCGACGGAACGAGCCGCGCAGCGACGGGTTCCCGTGGAACGTCTGCGACGCCGACTCGATCCGATGACCTTGCCGTTCCAAACGACAGCCGAAGTGGATCCCGTTGTGGGGACGGTCGGGCAACCGCGGGCGCTGGAAGCGCTCGAGTTCGGTCTGGAGATCGCGTCCTACGGGTACAACGTCTACGTCGCGGGGCGTCCTGGCTCCGGTCGCGAGAGCACAGTGCTCCGTCTCGTGGAGCAGATCGCGGCGAAGCGTGCGACACCGCCTGATTGGGTTTACGTGCACAACTTCCAGGATCCCGAACGTCCCGTCGCGATCGCGCTGCCAGCTGGACGTGGAGCGCAGCTGGCGCGCGACATGGATGAGTTCCTGCGAGCTGCTCAGCAAGCGATTCCGCGAGCGTTCGAGAGCGAAGAGTACGACCGGCGGCGCCGGGCGATCATCGATCGCTTGAACCAGGAACGGGAACGGTTGTGGGAGGGCGTGCAGCAGTTCGCGCAGCAGCTGGGCTTCACGGTGGAGCTGACGCCAGCGGGGGTGATCAGCCTGCCGCTGGTACAGGGAAGGCCGCTGGCGCCGGAGGAGTACGAGCGGCTTCCACCACCGGTGCGCGAGGAGCTGGAGCGGCGCAACCAGCGGATCCAGGATCGCGTGGCCGATGCCTTGCGGGAGGTGCGTCGTCTCGAGCGCGAGACGGCCGAGCGCTTGCGCCAACTCGATCGGGAGGTCGCGCTCTTTGCGGTGGGCGGCCTGTTCGAGGAACTCCGCGAGCGGTACCAGGATCTTCCTCAGGTGCTCGCCTTCCTGGAGCAGGTGCGGGAGGATATTCCCGAGCACCTGCACGACTTTTTCCCGCCGCAACTCCCCGGTGTGCCAGCACCGATCGCCCAGCTGCAAGCGCTGCAACAGCAGGAGCATCTCGCGCGGTATCGCGTGAACGTGTTCGTCGACAACAGCCAAACGCGCGGTGCGCCAGTGATCTTCGAGCGAAATCCCTCGTACTACAACCTGGTCGGGCGAATCGATTACCGCGCCACGTTCGGCGCGATGGTGACTGACTTCAGCCAGATCCGTGCTGGAGCCTTGCACCGCGCGAACGGTGGCTTTCTGGTCGTCCATGTCCTCGACCTTCTGGCTAATCCGTTCGCCTGGGACGCGCTCAAGCGCGCGCTGATCACCCGCCAGGTCGTGATCGAGAATCTCGGCCAACAGTATGCTGTCCTGCCCACGGCGACACTGCGACCGGATCCGATCCCGCTCGACGTGAAGGTCGTCCTGGTCGGCTCGCCGTTCCTGTACTACTTTCTCGCTGCCTACGACGATGACTTTCGCGAGCTTTTCCGTGTACGGGCCGACTTCGCGCCGGACATGGACTGGAACGATCAACACGTGATGGGCTATGCGGCCTTCATCAGCCGGGTGGTGCGGGAACAGGGATTGCGCCACTTCGATCGCAGCGCGGTGGCGCGCGTGATCGAGTATGGAGCGCGCCAGGTCGAGCATCAGCGCAAGCTCTCGTCGCAACTCCTGGAGATCGGCAACCTGGTCGCGGAGGCGAGTTACTGGGCTAGCAAGGCTGGGCGCGAGATCGTGACTGCCGAGGATGTCGAGACGGCGATCCGCAAGAAGCGGTATCGTTCCGACCTTCTCGCCGAGCGGGTGCGCGACCTGATCGCCGAAGGAACGCTCAAGATCGAGACGAGCGGCGCGCGGGTGGGGCAGATCAATGGCCTGGCGGTCATCGAGCTCGGTGACTTCGCCTTCGGGAAACCCTCGCGCGTGACCGCGCGCGTCTCGCTGGGGCGCGGCAATCTGATCAGCATCGAGCGCGAGATCGCGCTGTCCGGCCCGATCCACTCGAAAGGCTTCTTGATCCTCTCCAACTACTTGGCGGGTGCCTATGCCCAGGATTTTCCGCTCGCCATAACCGCGTCCATCACCTTCGAGCAGGCGTACGAGGAGATCGAGGGTGACTCGGCTTCCTCGACCGAGCTCTATGCCTTGCTTTCGGCGCTTTCCGGACTCCCGATCAAGCAAGGGATCGCAGTTACCGGATCGGTGAACCAGTACGGCGACGTGCAGGCGATCGGTGGCGTGAACGAAAAGATCGAGGGGTTCTTCGCTGTCTGCAAGGTGCAGGGGCTGACCGGTGAGCAGGGTGTCATCATCCCGACGGCGAATGTCCAGCACCTGATGCTGGATGAAGAGGTGATCCAGGCGGTCGCCGAGGGGAAGTTCCACATCTGGGCGGTCGACTCGGTCGATCAGGGGATCGAGATCTTGACTGGTGTACCGGCTGGCGAGCGTCAGCCCGATGGGACGTATCCAGAGGGGACGGTCCACCGTCTGGTGATGGATCGGCTGCGCGAATATGCCGAGCGCATGCGCGACTTCGGCCGCCGGGAGGAACGCGAGGAGCGGTCGGAGCGAACCGAGGCGGCCGATCCGGAGCCAGCTGGCGAGCACTAGCGACGCTGGACCAGGCGTTCCCGGATCCGCTCCGCGAGGAGCTCGATCCCGCGTGTCCGCTGCTCCGGCTCGGCTGGTGCGATGCCGAACCAGCGCAGGAGCAGGGCGACCACAGCAGCGAGGATCGCGGCTGCCGCAGCGACGAGCGCGAGCAAGAGGATGCTCATCGTCGCCTTCCTCGTGGACATGGCGTGTCAGGCAGCACAGGCACGCCCGGTGCGCCTCGTCGGGACCCGGCCGTGGAACTGCTTTGGGCGCAGTCCGTGAAGGAGCTCGGCCGAGCGATCAGGTGGTACCAGCCTCGTCGCGAGCGAGCGGCTCTGGCTATCCTTCCTGCCGTGCAGGGAGGAGGCGGCGCCGGATGACCGGCGTCGCGCAGCCAGCGAGGAGATGTGACGATCGAGTGGATGAACCTGGGCACGCTCATCTTTCTGATCGGATTCGTGGTGTTACCGCTCGTGATCCTGGCGATATCGCTCTGGGCGTTGCTCAGCGAGCGCTCCCGTCGTGCGTGCCGGCATCAGGAACCAGCCGAGCGTTCGCCAGCAGATCCCCCGAGCCCGAACGCGTCGTGAATCGCTGGAACGGCGCGTGCGACCTCGTCTTCGCGGATCACGAATGAAATGTTGAGTTCCGACGACCCTTGCGCGATGGCGACGATGTTGATGCGATGTTGGCCGAGGGTCCCGAAGACGCGGCCGGCGACACCGGGTGTCCCGCGCATCCCGGCACCGACGACGGCGACGATGGCCATACCGGGTTCTTCCCAGAGGCGTGCGACGCGTCCCTTGAGGAGATCGAGTTCGAACTCCCGCTCCAGCGCACGCAACACTTTGCTGGCATCGGTGCGCCGGACGACAAAACCCAGGCTGTGCTGGGACGACGCCTGGAAGACCATAAAGACGTTGACGCCAGTCCGGCCGACGGTCTCGAAGACGCGGGCAGTGACGTCGGCGACGCTGAGGAAGCCGGATCCCTCGACGGTGATGACGCTCACGCCGGGAATCGCGGTGATCGCCTTGACCACCGAACCGTTCGAGCTGGTGTCCGGGCCGATACGTGTGCCCGGGTGCTCGGGGTTGAAGGTGTTCTTGATCCAGATCGGAATGCCACGCTCGGCAGCCGGTTGCATGGTGCGCGGGTGGATCACCTTGGCGCCGAAGTAGGCGAGTTCGGTCGCCTCGGCGAAGGAGATCGCGGGAAGCGTGCGCGCACTGGGGACGAGTCGCGGATCAGCCGTCATGACGCCATCGACGTCGGTCCAGATCCACACCTCGTCGGCGTCGAGCGCGTGAGCGAGGATCGAGGCGGAGAAGTCGGACCCGCCGCGGCCGAGCGTGGTGACCGCACCCTTCGGCGTGGCACCGAAGAAGCCGGTGACGACGGGCAGCTTGCCAGCTTCGAGAAGCGGGACGAGGATCGCCTCGGCGCGCGCCCGGGTTTCGTCGAGCAACGGGTTGGCGCTCCCGAAGTGGTCATCGGTCACGATGACCTTGTCGCTGTCGACCGGCACGGCTGGGATACCGCGTTCCTCGAGGACAGCTGCTATGAGGACTGCACTCATCCGCTCGCCGAAGGAGACGATCCAGTCCTGAGCACGCGGCGAGAGGTCGCGGAGTACGTGGACCGACTCGACGAGGCGCGCACAACGGGTGGCGAGTTCGGTCAGGCGGCTCACCGTCGCCTCCAGGCGCGCTGCGGTCGGGATCAGTTCCGCGGCCGCCCCGCGATGTCGCTCGACGAGTTCCTGTTGGAGCCTCGCTGCTGCCTGCTCGTCTCCCTCGGCTGCAGCTTGAGCGGCCGCGATGAGCTGGTTGGTGACGCCGCTCATCGCCGAGACGACGGCAACGAGGCGGCCGTCACCGCGATAGGCGTCGGCGATGATCCGTGCCGTGCGATCGATCGCGACGGCATTGCCGACCGACGTTCCCCCGAACTTCATCACCCGCATCGCGTTGGAATCCTTTCTGGGAGCCTTCGGCTCCATACGTGCTCCAAAGCTTCTCGAAGGGGAAAGGATACTCGAACGCGTCTCACAGCATGCGGGACGAGCACGATCACCTCGCGAATCAGCTTATGGTCGGATGAAGACGGTGTCGATGGCAGGGTCGCTCTGAGTGCTCTCATGATGTCAGCAGCTCGGGCATACTGCTCTCACCGCTCTGACGGTTGGCCGCGGTGTTAGACTCGTAGCGATTTCTGTCGGATACCCTGAAAGCCCACCTACCCGATCAGTTACCGTTCGACGATGGACAGGGAAGCGAGTTCCAGCGAGCGATGACCAGCCGAACGACACTCGTCCACAAGCAGCCACCGGATCTCACCGACGACGAGCTCGTCGCGCGGTTCCGGGCGGGGGACCGCGAGGCGTTCGCGCTGCTCTACGAGCGCTACGTCGACCGGGTTTACGACTTCGTCGCGCGCCTGGTGCGCGATCGGGAGGCGGCAGCTGACCTCACTCAGGAGACGTTCCTGAAGGCGATGCAAGGGCTGCGGGCTCGCCACGTCCAAGGCTCGCTGCGCGCCTGGCTCTTCACTATCGCGCGCAACACCGTCATCGACTACCAGCGACGCCAACGCACGACTGCGTTTTCGCAGCTCCCTTCCCCGGAGGGGGAGGAGTGGGAGCCGGAGCTCCCAGCCAGTGGACCCGAGGCTGAACCAGAGGAGACGGCTCGGCGACGCGAGCTGGCTGAGCTGGTCTGGCAAGCGGCGCGCGGGTTGCCGCCCAGTGATTACACCATCCTGGAACTGGCGCTCCGGCATGACCTCACGCCGGCCGAGGTTGCCCGCGTCGTCGGTGTCCGGCGAGGTGCGATCAACACCCGTCTCAGCCGGGTACGCGATGCGCTGGAGGAGAGCTTCACGGTTCTCCTGCTGGCTCGCCGCGGGCGCGAGGACTGCCCTGAATTGGCGCGCCTGTTGGAAGGCGTCGTGCTGCCGCTGGGGTTGACGCCCGAACTCCGGCGCGCGGTGGCGCGCCATGTCGACCAGTGCGAGATCTGTCAGCGCAACCGCCGGGCCATCAGCGCAGTCGATCTCCTTCCAGCGCTGGCGCCGATCCTGCCGGCGCCAGAGATCCGGGAAAAGATCCGCCAGTCGCTCGAGCAGGCGCTGGCGACACCTGCTTCGGCACCGCACCCCGTGCAGAAGCTGCAGGAATGGCTCCGGCAGTCGGCCTGGGGGAAAGCACTCGCGGGTCTGGTGGCGGGGATGGTGGTGCTCGTCTCGGCAGGCTGGGCCTACCTGAGTTGGGGTACCGCGCCAGTGAAGGTGGAGACCCGCAATTGTCCGCCGCTCGAGCTGCGCCTGGCGGGACCGGCGGCGCTGGCTGGTCGTGCGCTCGGGGTGCCGAGCCTCCTGGCTCCGGGGCAGCCGGCGAGCTTCCGGCTTCCGGCCGGTGAAATCGAGGTCCAGGTGAGCGAGCGCGAGGCGACGCTACGGCTCGCCGGCATACCGGTACGGATCCGGATCCTGGCCGATCTCGCAGCGGTCAGCTGGGATGGGGAAGACCTGCTCGGACAGGGGCCAGTACAGCGGCAGGTCGCTCGCTCGGCACGGCAGGCGGTGGTGCTCGTCTGTCGCTGAGCGATGCGGTGTAACCGGACCGGGTGCTCGTTCGTTGTATGGGATGAGCACCCGGTCAGTGTTTTGCGAGCGGAAAGGGGGAAGAACTGCCGAAACGAGCGTAATCCGGTCCCGTGCAGGGTGAGCGTGACGACGTATCCGGCAGGTGCGCCGGCACGACAGAAAACGAAAGGAGGATAGATCAGCATGCTCCGCAGCGGGCGATGGCTCGCCATCATTGTGACAGCCGGCGCACTGGCCTGGGGTGCCTGTGGCACTCCGGCGACGCCGGTACCAGCGACTGCGGTGCCCATGACAGCTCAGCCAGCCACGACGGGGACCCCATCCGAGTCCGGTAGCAGCACTGTCTCGCCACCGCAGGTCGCCACGGTGCAGCCAGCGAGCGTGGCTACGCCACCCGCCGTGAGTTCGGGACTGCTCTCACCGGTCTCGTCATCGTCCTCGTCGTCCCCGACGGTGACGCTGACGTCAACGCCGACGCCGAGTCCGACACCAGCACCCACACCGACTCCGACCGCGACGCCGAGTCCAACGCCGACGCCGACCCCGACCTCCACACCGACAGCGACACCGACTCCGGGCAACGATACCCCGCCGACAACGACAGCGGGGTGCGATCTCGCAGTCAACATCGGTCTCCTCGAGACGATACCAGGCAAATACCAGGTCAGCATCGGACTGAACAGTGTGGGAGGGGCGAGTTGCCCGGCGCCGACGACGCTCAGCCTGAGCGTTTCGCCGAGCGGTGCGCTGAGCTTCGGCCCGCTGGGGTTGGCCTACGAGTACAACGGGACGGCCAGCTGGAGTTGCAGCGGAACGACCTGCACCGCGGCGGGGACGATCCCCGGTAACCCGCCCGGCACCATGTACCAGGTCGGCTTCCAGACGATGGCGACGTTGTCGGGTGGATCAGCACAGCTCTGCGCGACGGTCGCGAACGGTGCGGACGCGAACACGGCCAACGACAGCTGGTGCGAGACGGTGCCATGAGAAGTGCAGCCAGCAGGCAGAAGGCCGAAGGCCGCGCTTCTGATCCGAGGTCGCACCAGCAACGGGCCGGACAGCTGGTCAGGTTGGCGTCTCGCATCAGTCGGACCGTGCCGGTGCGACACGTGGTGCTGGGCGAGCGCAGGACGCTCTGCCTGGAGAGAGGGAGGTCATGATCATGCGACAGCGGTTCCGAATCCTGCTGGTACTCGTGGTGGCAGCTGCGCTCGTGCTCGGCGCGTGCAGCGGCTCGCTGCTCGGAAACCCGACGCCTGTCCCGTCTCCAATAGCTGGGATCGTGTGTCCACCAGGAACGGTCGGCTCGACACTGTCGGTCGGTCCAGGGCAGTCGCTGACGCCCCGCCCGCAGATGCTCGTAGGGTGGGCGCCGTCTTTCATCTATACCAGCACGCTTCCCTCTCCTTCCACCGCGAATTCCGGGTCACCGAAATATGTCCTCCACAGCTTCCTGAACGTTCCCGGAGCCGGCACTATCGTCGCTGGATCGGTCACCGCTTGGATGCGTCCTCTGGTGGATAATGCGAACGATCGCATCAGCGTATTGGATCCCTTGGGCGGCGTCGGTTCCAGTTACCCGCAGAGTTTGCTGGTTCCGAGCGTCGCCGCACCATGGACGACTGCAAACTATCCAACCTTCGTCCCCATCACCATGCAGCTCACGTCCACAACGCTCAATCTTCTCAACGCGAACGGATTTTTGGACATCGTGGTCGGACCGACTGCTCAAGTTCAATCACTCAACCTCACGGTGTGTGTACCGCTGCCGACGCCGACACCGACCAAGACGCCGCTCGCGCTCACCCCGAGCGGTGTGGGTACCGTGACCGGCCCGTCGACCGCACTCGATGGTGGAGCTGCGCCCACGCCGACCCCCAAGCCTTCTCCGGTCGGGACGATCGTCGTAGGCGGCAATCCGACCTGCATCCCCGGTGACGAGTGCTGGCCGACTCCAACCCCGACCGTCGTCAAGAAGCCGACGATCGCGCTGCCGACGATCGTTCTGCCGACGCCGACCCCGACCGTCGTCAAGAAACCGACGATCGTCGCAAACGTGACGCCGATTACGCTGCCGACGCCCACGTCAACTCCCACCGCGACGCCGAGCCCGACGCCTACACCGACTCCGACCGCAACGCCGAGTCCAACGCCGACGCCGACCCCCACCCCCACACCGACGCCCACCGCGACCCCGACGCCGGTTCCCACCCCTACGCCGCTGGCCGCCTGCGACATGGCCGTCGACAAGGTGATGCAGCCGACCGGACAGCCGAATGTCTATACGGTCGTCGTCGTGGTGTCGAACGTGGGGAGTGGCCCGTGTCCAGCTGGCACCCAGGCGGTCGATAACCCAGGGGCGAACATCACGCTGAGCGGACCACTGACGATCACCCAGACGGGTGGGACGGTTTCGTGGAACTGTGTCGGCTTCGCCTGCACGGCCCAGAATCCGATCCCGCCTGGCTACGTCGCACAGTTCAGCTTCACGGCGACGGTGAATCAGAAGCCAGCCACCAACTGCGTGCGGGTGACCGTACCGCAGAGTGCAGACGTCAATATTAACAATAATTACTACTGTGTCACCGTGCAGTGACCGCGCGGTCACGTTCACAAACGCTCAGTCGGTGCGGAGCTAGCCTCGAGATCGGCTGGCTCCGCACCGTCGGCAACGGGATCAGTACTATCCTTAGGCGTATGCGTTGCGGTCGAGCGAGCGGCCGCAGCGCAGGAGCGAGACGATGCGGACGACCACTCGTGCAGGGTGCCGATCGAAGACAGCGGTGATCGTACTGGTCGCGGTGGCCTGGCTCCTCGCTGCCTGTGAGGGAACACTCGTTCCGCTGGTGACCCCGAGCCCGCTCGCCGAGCGCGGTGTGACCCCATCACCGGCGGTCCCCTCCAGCCCGGTTCCTCCGTCACCACCGCTGGTCCAGGCCAGCCCCACGGCGATCGTGTCGACGCCGGCTGTGCCGTCGGAGACAGCAACCGCCGAGGCGACACCGGCACTCGTGCCGACCGTCACCGTGCGGCCCGCGCCGACGGTCGCGAGCCGGCCGACTTCTCCCGCTCCGTCCACCGGCACCCCCATCCTGACCAGGCCGGTCGTGGGGGAACCGGGTGAGACGCCGACTCCGGTCGGAACCTGCGACCTGGCCCTGGACAAAACGGTCTCACCGCTCGCCGTTGGCAGGACGGTCGTCGTGACGCTCACGGTGCAGCAGCGCGGGACAGCGGTCTGCCCGACTGGTGCTTTGGTCAGTGATCCGCTGCCGGCGGGATTCCAGCAGGAGTCGACGATCCGCATCGTCGAGACGGGCGGTACGGGGGCGTGGCAATGCGACGGCACGACCTGCCGGGCCGGTGAGCCCCTCCCGCCTGGCTACAGTGCGACCTTCACGTTCACGGTCAGCGGTGAGCCAGGAAGTGCGGCCGAAAACTGCGCGCTCGTTTCAGTCGCGAGTGACGCCGATCCGGCCAACGACGCGCGCTGCGTCACGCTTGGACCTTTCCCCACCCCACCTGTCGCGCCCACGCCGAGTCCGGTCGCCTGCCTCTTCGGTTTCGAGAAGGCGATCCGCCTCGGTGGACCGATCACAGGAGGACAGACGGGAAGCGCGACGGTGACCATCAGGATCCGCAACGCTGGCCCGGAGGAGTGCACGGTGCGCTGGCCGGAGTTCGTGGTGGTCGATGTCTTGCCCGCTGGGATGAGCCTGAGCGGCGCGGTCCGTCTGAACGTGGCCGCTTGGAGCTGTGGTACGAGCGAGAGAGCGTTCCAGTGTAGTGGCCCTCCCCCGCAGCCGGGCAGCGAAGTAATCGTGACGGTGGACGTGGCCGTGGCCGCCGAGGCAGAACGGGCGGTGAATTGCGCCACGCTCGACCCGGTCGGGGCACAAGCCTGCGCGGTACCGAGTTACAGTCGCGGATGAGGACGATCGGCTCGGCGGGTAGCGCGAGGCGTTCCCTCCGGAACGACAGCGGAGCGGTCGTCATGATGCGCGCCTCGCTGGGCCGGTGTGCCGAGCAGCGATCCGATACGCGTCAGCCACCGGTGCTGACGCGCATGACGTTGTCAGTAGGCGCGGCTCGGCGCTCGCGCCGATGGCTCGTTCGGAGGCCCGCGGAAGAGAGAGGGTCGAGCAACTGCGGTGTGACGATTCTCCGCGTGGGTGTCGCTGAGCGGTGGGCGTGGTCTGGAGCCGAGGAGCCTAGCGCATCGTGCTGAGACGAGCGAGCATCTCCCCCACGAGCGCGGCCGGGGTATACTGGGGAATCTAGGGATGGCGGGAACGGTCCGTCACACCGAGCAGCGAGCGTCGACGGATCGTGGGGACAGAAGCCAAGCGGGGGTCGACCGTGGAGCATCGGATTCGGATCGAATACTGCACGAGCTGAGGATATCGTGGACGAGCCACCCGTGCGGTGGAGTTGCTTTTGGACAAGTACGAACTTCAGATCGGTGAGATCGCTTTGGTCCCCTCGTCGGGTGGGCGTTTCGAGGTCACGGTGGACGGGGAGTTGGTCTTCTCCAAACTGGCTCAGAAGCGCTTTCCGGAGGACGAGGAACTCATCGAACTGGTCGGAGCGCGGATCAGCGCGAACTGACCGGCTCGACGCCTGGCGAGACGGCGATGCGCTGCGAGCGGGAGGTGGAACATGAGCGAGCGATTCACCCCGCTCGTGATCGTCCGCGTACACGAACTCGCGCTCAAAGGACAGAACCGACCCTTCTTCAAGCGAGCGCTGTACGAGAACCTGTCGTACGCACTACGTGACCTGCCGGTCTCGCGCATCCAGGAGCGTGCGCTGCGCTTCATCGTCCGCCTGACGGATCCCGCGGCGTGGCCGGAAGTCAGCGAGCGGCTGCGGTGGGTCTTCGGAGTGGCCAACTTCTCGCTGGGGCTGGAGACGGCCTTGACGGTCGAAGCGATGGAACGGGGTCTCCACGAGCTCCTCGACCGCTATGGCCCGCCGCAGGGGAGTTTTCGCATCCGCGTCAAGCGCACCAACAAGAGCTTCCCGCTCACCTCGCCGGAGCTGGAGCGCGAGTTGGGACGCCTCGTCCAGAAGCGGACGGGCGCACCAGTCGATCTCAGCGAACCCGACGTAACCTATACCGTGGAAGTGTTGTACGACCGCGCGTTGGTGAGCGGCGATGCGCTCCCTGGCCCGGGTGGACTCCCGATCGGCGTCAGCGGGCGGGTAGTCGCGCTGTTGTCCGGGGGCTTCGACTCTCCGGTCGCGGCCTACCGGCTCATGAAGCGTGGATGCTTCGTCACGTTCGTGCACTTCCACGCCTACCCCTACGTCCGGCCGATTTCGATCGAAAAGGCGGTCGAACTCGCTCGTCACCTCTCGCGCTTCCAGCCGCCGAAGAATCGTTTGATTGTCGTGCCGATCGGCGACGCGCAGCGCGTGATCGCGCTGGCTGCCGAGCCGTCGCTCCGGGTCGTCCTCTACCGGCGCCTCATGCTGCGCATCGCCACGGCGATCGCCCACGAAGAAGGAGCGGGGGCACTGGTCACCGGCGAGAGCTTGGGGCAGGTCGCGTCGCAGACACTGGAGAACATGCGGGCGATCGGCGCGGTAACCGATCTGCCGCTCTTGCGCCCGCTAGTAGGGAACAACAAGGACGAGATCATCGCCGAGGCGGTGCGGATCGGTACCGAGCCGATTTCCCGCGTTCCCGACGACGACTGTTGTACCGTCTTCGTCCCGCTACATCCGGCGACGCGGGTGACGGTCGAGCAGGCGGAGGCAGCCGAGCAGGCCTACGATGTCGCAGCGCTGGTGGAGCAGTGCTTGGCCCGGCGCACTGTCTACGAAGGCGATCCGTTCCGCTGGGACCCGCTCATGGCACTGGCTGCCGCGACCGCTTGACGGCGTGCTTCCCGGTACCGACGCGCGAGCAACGTCACGCTCGACAGGGCGACCAGAGCGCTCAGGACTTCGATGCTTAGCCAGTCGACGCGGGTAACGCTGCTCTTGATCTGGAATGTATCCCAGAGCGTGTGCAGTGCGACAGCGAGGAGGTAGGCACCGAGGGTGGCCCGCGTGAGTCCGGCGTGGCCGTGGTGCACGCGCTCGCGCCAGAGTGTTGCCGTCACGAGGGCGGTCCAGGCTGCATGGCCAGCCGGGGAGAGGAACCCGCGAACCAGCAGGACGAACTCGGCTAGCTCGACGTTCCCGCGGGAGGCGATGAGCGCAGTGAAGGCGTATCCGAGTGTTTCCAGCGCCGCGAAGCCCATACCACTCGCGAGACCGAAGAGCAGACCCGCCATTTCCGAGCGGTAACGCCAGCGGAGGAAGAAGACGAGCGGGGCGATCAGCTTCGCGGCCTCTTCGATCAGACCGACGGCCAGGAGCGGGAGGAAGCCGAGTGTGCGATAGGTGTCGTACTCCAGCATACCGGCAACGATGACGCCGAGCGCACCGCCCCAGAGGAAGTTCCAAGCGACCGCGCTGGGTGGGATCCGTTCCGGCAGTGGATGCTCGTAGACCCAGAGGACGAGGACGACGGGAACGAGAAAGGCGCCGAGCACGAGCAGGGAAGGAACGAAGTTCGGATTGCCGGTTGCCTGGTACACATTGTTGAGGGCATAGAACAAGATAAGCCCACCGAAGAGGACCTGAATCCAGCCGTGGGTGAGCGTGGAGCGTATCGCTTGCACAGACTCTGCCTCCGTGTTCGGCTGTGTCGCACGGGCCGCCGAGAACCAGGTGTCGCTCCTGGAAGTGTGCTGCGCCACGACAGCTCCCGCTCGGCTGACTCACGGGGAGACGGCACGTCAGCGGCTGATCGCGCGTCTCGAGCGGCCGGTACCTCGCTCGGTCGATCCGGATGCCGATCCGAGGCGAAGAAGGCGTCGCACGCCTGCGTAGCCGGAGCAATGGCCAAGCGGCTCACCGCTTGCGCGAGAGGAGCGTGAGCATGGTGCGCTCGACGTCTGCCGGAAGCTGCAAGGCGAAGCCCTCAGCCGTGAGGAGATGCCCGTTCTCGGTATGGCCACTCGCGACGGGAACCAGTTCGCCACCTTCGAGACGCCAGAGCGTGAAACCGGCCTCGATCTTCCCGTGATAGGGAACAATCTCCAGGACGTAACCGTCACCGGAGAGCATGACCGGTCGAAAACGGTGCTTCTTGAGCTGGTCGAGCAAGCGAGCGGCGAGCTTGTTCACGAACCGAGTACTCCTTCACGAGTCGATCGTCGATCGGATCGAGGTACGGCCGGTCGCGAGACTGCCGCAGCGAGGGCGGTCACGCCGGGCTCACCCATTGTACCGTTCCGGGACGAGGATGGCGCGCTCGGGCGAGCGTGACGGGTGACGCACGAGACAGACCGGGACGCACGATCTCACGGCTGAGCAGCGATGCGGCGCCGCTCGACTGGCTACGTCGTGCTCGCAGGGTCGGGTCCCGGTGGATCGCTCGCCGCACCGTCGGCAGCTGGTGTCGCTGCCAGCCGATCCCGCACCGCGGTCGTCAGGTCGACACCGGTCACCGCGCTGAACCCTTCGACGAGTTGCTGGACGATGACCGGGAGCTGCGTCGCGTAGCGCCCGAGTGCGCTCGTGCCGTCTCCAGCGGCACCGGAATCGAACACGACCACCCGCTCGACTTGCGCCAAGGGACGTGCTGCGGCTTCGACGATCCTGGGTAGTTGCTCGACGAAGGCCTGGTACATGAGGAGCTGCATGGCGATCGGACCATAGTGATTGAGGGCGTCGGCCAGTGCGCGCTTGCCATCGGCTTCGGCGAGGAGTGCAGCGCGTTGCCCCTCGGCCTGGGCGAACAGTTCGGCCTGGAGGGCCTCAGCCAGTGCCTTTTTGGCTTCCGCCTCAGCTTGACCGATTTGGCGGATGCGAGCGGCTTCCCCAGTGCCCACCAGTTCCCGCTCGCGGGCTTCCGCTTCGGCGCGGACGACCTGTGCCTGGCGTTCTCCTTCGGCCCGCAGGATGGTGGCCTCTCGTTCTGCCTCGGCGCGGATGATGGTGGCGCGTCGCTCCGCTTCGGCGCTCTTGAGGACAGTCGCTTCCAGCTCTTTCTCGCGGCGGCGGGCTTCGGTTTCCTGCACGGCGATAGCCGCTTCGGTGCGAGCCAGTTCGACCTGTTGCTCGGCGACGACGACCTGGCGTCGGGCCTCGGCTTCGGCCAGGGGGCCAGCCTGGGCAGCACGCGCTCGTTCGGCCTGCACCTCAGCCTCGTAACGGGCCTTGCGCACCTCCGCTTCTTTCTGCGCCGCGGCGATTTCCGCTTCGGCCATGGCTTCAGCGATGGCAGCTTGTTGCAGCGCTTGCGCGCGCCGAACCCGTGCGTCACGCTCGGCTTCTGCTTTGCCGACCTCGGCATCGCGCTTGACTTCAGCGGTCCGTCGCTGGCCGAGCGCGTCGAGATAGCCCTGCGGGTCGCTGATCTGCTGGATGGTCAGGACGTCGATCTCGATTCCCATCCGCGAGAGATCCTGTGCCGACTCGGCGGCGAGGCGTTGGGCGAAGGCTTGCCGGTCAGCGTTGATCTGCTCGACCGTCAGGGTGCCGAGGATCGAGCGCAAGTGTCCTTCTAGAGTCTGGAAGATGACGCTCCGGATCTGGTCTTGTTCCATACCGAGGAAGCGCTCGATCGCGTTCATCAACATCTGGTCGTCGGACCCGATCTTGACATTGGCGACGGCGTCGACGGAGACTGGAACACCTTCCTTGGTATAGGCTGAGGCGATCTTGAGGGGGATGGTCATGACGTTGAGGGAGAGGAAGTCGACGCGTTCGACAATCGGGATACGGATGCTCGAGCCGCCCTTGATCAGCCGGTAACCGACGGTGCGCCGCTCCCCGGTCGTCGGGTCAACGATGGTGCGCCGGCGCCCCGAGAAGACGGCGACCATGTTGGGCGGGACCTTGATGATGTTACGGCTGACGATCGCGAGGAGTGCGGCGAAGGCGAGAAAGACGAGCAGGATGGCGAAGAGTGCCTGGAAGACGTCGGGGAGAGGGAAGTTCATCGAGACTCTCCTCTCGCGTCACGACCCTCGACGGCAGTCGCCTGCTGCAGGGGCTCGACCAAAAGGACGGTTCCAGCCAAACCGGAGACACGGACCAACTGGCCAGCGGGGATCGGGATTCCACGCGAGCTGCGGGCGAGATACTGACGAGTGCCGGTCGGGCCACTGATCACAACGTAGCCTGGCTGGTCGGCCGCGATCGGGACGGTCACTTCGCCGGTGCGACCGAGGAGATCCTGGAGCGAGAACTCGGTGGTCGCCTGTTGCCGGTAGAGGAGAGCGACGAGCAGCCACGCAGCCAGACCGAAGGCGAGACCGCTGCCCGCAGCGGCGAGCGCACCCCAGAGGACCGGTACGCGGAAGAACGTCATGAGGAGCCCGGTCGCACCGAAGGCAGTGAGGGCGACGGCGATCACCTTGCCATTGAAGGGCCCGATGCCGTCGTCACCGACGTCGAAGATGTCCGCGATCTCGCCGATGAGAACAGTGAGCGCCAGGAAGGCGAGACCGACCAGTGCGATGACGAGATAGGTAATCGCGAGCAGGCTCACCGAGTATTCTCCCGAATTGGCAAAAGTATGCCCGGCTGTGCCCGCTCGGTCAAGCGGACGGTACGGTCGACCTGGTCGAGCAACTGATGAGCGGCATGGTGGAGCTGAGTGCTCGGCTGCCGAGCGCCGGGCTCTCTAGGATGACTGCGACGTGACCGCGAACTCGTCCGCGCGAGCTGGACGCTCGTCCCGGCTGGCTCGCCTGTCGCAAGAGGCGGGGCGGACAAAAGACTCGGCGCGGATCGACCGCGCAGTCGACCGCGCCGAGCCGGCTCATGGGTTGAGGATCGGCGCGTCTTACCGCGCCTGCTCCTCCATGCGACGCCGCTCTTCCTCCGATTCGAGCTCCACGTACTGGTGCTTGAGCTCCTTTTCGGCTTCCAAGATGAGCGCGACCTCCTCTTCCGGTGCCTGGGCGACCAGGCGATGCCGCGAATACAGGGCGAAGTAGAGGAGGGCGATCACGAGGAAGAAGGCGACACCCAGCACGCCTGGGCGGTAGTCCTGGATGGAGAAGGTCGCGAACAGAGCAAGGATGGCCAGGGCGGCACCGATGGCTGCGCCCGGAATCCCGAAGGGGCTCTTGTACGGGCGTGGCAAGTCGGGGCGGGTGATCTTGAGGCGGATGTAGGCGAGCATCACCGCGGCATAGGAAATGACTGCGCCGAAGACCGCCATGTTGAGGAGCGCGGCACCGACGATGCCGGTTCCGAACTGGTCGATGATCACTGCGCAGAGGAGACCGATGATGGCGCCGGCGATGAGTGCCCGGTGCGGCGTGTGCGTCTTCGGGCTGGTCACCGAGAGGAAGCGCGGGTAGTAGCCGGCGCGCGAGAGGGCGAAAATGACCCGGCCGTAGGCATAGATGATGGTGTGGAAGCTCGCGATCAGTCCGGTGAGGGCGATGAGCGTCAGCACCGTCGTCGTCGCTCCGGCACCGAAGACCGCCTGGAAGCCATCGGCCAAGGGCGCACTCGACTCGCCGATTTGCTTGGCTCCGCCGTTGACGCCGGAGTTGAAGACGAGCGTGAAGACCGACAACGCGAGCAGTGTGAAGATACCAGTGATGAGGCCCTTCGGCATGTCACGGACGACATCGTGAGTCTCTTCGGCGGCCAAGGGCAGTTCCTCGATCGCGAGGTAGAACCAGATGGCGAAGGGGATGGCCGCGAAGATGCCGAAGAAGCCTTGCGGCAAGAAGGTCGAGCTACCGGCTCGGTCAGGATTGGGTTCGATGTTGAAGACGAGATCCCAGCTGAAAGCGCCGCTGGCGACCGCGCCGATGTAGAAGATCACGAGGATGAGCATGGCGAGAATGGTGACGACGAGTCCGACGCGCAGGGTGATCTCGACACCAGCGATATTGATAGCGACGAAGACCATGTAGAACAAGAGCCACCAGAGCCAGACCGGGACCTGCGGGAACAGGGTATTCATGTAGCCACCGATCCCGACCACGATCACCGCTGGAGTGATGACGTACTCGATGGTGTCGGTGACGCCGACGAGGTAGCCTCCCCACGGACCGAAGGCGCTGCGCGTGAACGAGTAGAAGCCGCCTGCGTGGGGCAGGGCGGTCGTCAGCTCAGCGATGCTGTACACCATGAAGAGGTACATCAGCGCCATGAGCACGGTCGCGATGAGGAGACCGCCGAAGCCGCCAGCACTCAGGCCGAAGTTCCAGCCGAAGAAGTCACCGGAGATGACCGCTCCCACCCCGAGCGCCCAGAGAAGCACCCAGTTGGCATGGCGGCGAAGTTTGCGTTGCTCGAGATACTCCTGTCCGACTCGCTCGTAGCGGACCCCGCCGCGCTCGATCGTCGGTTGCTCACCCATCTCGCTTCCCTCCTCTCGTTGACTCGCTGATCACTCTTCCGGTGTGATGTAGGCGGCGGTGATGCCGCCATCGACCAGGAACGCTGTCGCGGTCACATAGGACGACTCATCGGACGCCAGGAACAGCGCCGCCTGTGCCACCTCGCGCGCCTGGGCGAAGCGTCCCATCGGGATGTGCACCAGTCGGCGTTGCCGCTTGGCCGGATCGGAGAGGATCGAGCGCAGGAGCGGTGTATCGACCGGTCCCGGGCAGAGCGCGTTAGCCCGGATGTTCTTGCGGGCGAACTCGATGGCGATCTCCCGCGTCATGGCGAGCACGCCTCCCTTGCTCGCCGTGTAGGCGATCTGGGGTACGGCTGCTCCCATCAGGGCCACGAAGCTCGCCGTATTGATGATCGAGCCGCCCCCGGCCCGCAGCATGGCCGGGATGGCGTACTTGCAGCCGAGGAAGACGCCCTTCAAGTTGACCGCCATCACGCGGTCCCAGACTTCTTCGGGCGTGTCCACTACCGACCCATCCTCGTCAGGGAAGATGCCAGCGTTGTTGAACATCACGTCAAGCTTGCCGTACGTGTCTTCGGCGGTACGAACCAGCGCCTCGACCTCCGCGGCCTTGGTGACGTCCGTCCGGACGAAGATCGCCTCGCCACCAGCCTCGCGGATGAGGCGTACAGTCTCCTCGCCGCCCGCCACGTTGACATCGGCGACGACCACCTTCCCGCCCTCCTGGGCGAAGAGGATGGCCGCCTCGCGCCCGATTCCCGATCCTGCTCCAGTGATGATGCACACTTTGCCAGCCAGCCGGTTGCCCATCGTTACCCCCTCCCTCAGCCGCGCTCGAAGTACCGGTACAGCTCCCAATCGGTCACCACGGCGTCGAACGTCTCCTGCTCGACCCGCGCCATGTTGACGTAGTGCTCGACGACGAGCTCGCCGAAAGCGCGGCGGGCCAGTTCGCTGCGCTCGAACTCGACCATCGCCTCGGCGAGGGTGCGCGGAACACGGACGACGTCGCGGGCTTCGTAGGCGTTGCCGCGGTACTCGGGCGGCAGGGGAAGTTCTCGCTCGATCCCGTCCAGCGCGGCGGCGATCATCGCGGCATAAGCCAGGTACGGGTTGGCGTCGGCGCCCGGAAGGCGGCTCTCGACGCGCAATGACTGGCCGTGGCCGACGATGCGAAAGCCACAGGTGCGGTTGTCGCGTCCCCAGACGACGTTGACCGGTGCCCAGCTAGCGACGGCGTAGCGCTTGTACGAGTTGACGTTGGAGGCGACGAAGAGCGAAAGTTCCCGGGCGTGGGCGATGAGTCCGGCGAGTGCGTGCTGCATCAGCTTACTCATGTGGTAGGGTTGCCCGTCTGCCTCGTAGAAGAGGTTCCGCTCGCCCGCGCTGTCCCAGATGCTCAAGTGGATGTGGGAACTGGAGCCGGTCCAGGTGTGATGGGGCTTGGCCATGAAGGTGACTGCCACCCCATTGAGGTAGGCGATCTCCTTGACGCCGTGCTTGAAGAGCACCGCACGATCGGCCGATTCGAGCGCCTCCGCGTAGTGGATGTTGATCTCGTGCTGGCCAGCCGCTGCCTCCCCCTTCGAGAACTCGATCGGGATCCCAGCAGCCGTCATCAGGTTGCGGATCTGCCGGTAGATCGGTTCCGCTTTGGTTCCCTGGAAGAGGTGATAGTCCTCGTTGTACCAGCCGTAGGGGTGCAGACCACGGTACCCCTTCTCGTACGCCTCGTCATAGGAGTCCTTGAGGAGGTAGAACTCCAGCTCGCTCGCCATCATGATGCGGAAGCCCATGGCTGCGGCGCGCTCGACCTGGCGGCGGAGGATCGTCCGGGGGGCGACCGGGATCAGCTCACCGGTTTCCTCGTCGACCGCGTCGGCCAAGACGAGCGCGGTTCCCTCCAGCCAGGGGATACGCCGCAGCGTGGCGAAGTCGGGACGGGCGACCCAGTCACCGTAGCCGGTCTCCCAATTCATCAACCGGTAACCGCCCGGTGTGGTCATCTCCATGTCGGTACCGAGGAGGTAGGTGCAGAAGTGGGTGCCGTGGGCGCGGACGTGCTCGAGGAAGAAATCGGCGCGGACGCGCTTCCCCATGAGGCGTCCCTGCATGTCGCAAAGCGCGTTGATGACCGTATCGATCTCGCCACTGGCGACCAGGTGCTCCAGTTCGTCCAGGGTCAAGAGACCCGTCGTATGCTCGCTCATCGATGCGCTCCAACTCCCTTCGCTCGTTGCCTCACCGATCGGCCGGAGGTGAGTCAGCGGGCGGGGGGTGACGGCTACCGCCGGCTAACCAGCAGCACTGGCAGCCATGGAGACGCGGTGACCTTCTGCACTGCATGGGTCGCGTGCGATCCTTCCTCGACCGTGCCGAAAAATCACCACCCCGCCCAGGAGCACCATGCCCCCGGCTCGCACTCCGCACGGATTCCAGAATCGATAGGAGCCGGACACACCGCTACAGTGCCGTGTCCGGCTTGTCCAGAGCTCTCTCGCTGCCACAAACCACAGTAACGGGTGTGTGGGCTGCTGTCAAGAGGCTCATCTGACAAACGGTACGGGATGCACCGCGCATGGGAGTGACGGTGCGGGTGTGCACCGGGGTAGCGAACTGGATACGGCTCGAGTAGGATCGTCGGTTGTCGAGTCGCAAGCGGCGCGGTGCGGCGCGGAGGATGCAGTGGCGGAGCCGGAGGAGGTCGCAGAGCCGATCGAACGGCAGCGTGCGGGGCGTTGGCTGCTCGTCGTCGTCCTGGTCGCTGCTGTGGCCTGGGCACTGATCGCATTTCGCTACCTGGAGCGCCTTGCTCCTTTGACCGGCGACGAGCCGTACTACGTGATGACAGTCATCTCGCTGCTGGAGGACTTCGACCTGGATGAGGCGAACCAGTACGCTGAGCGCGCCTGGCTGCGCTTCTATCCTCCGAGGCCCCTTCCAGCCGACTGGCGAGGGTGGCCGGCTTTCCCCTGGGAGTTGCCCCCGCACCCTGCGCAGGCGGCCCGACCGGGACTGTACAGCAAGCACGGGTTGGGACTGACGGTGCTCATCGCCCTGCCCTGGGCGGTAGCCGGACGGGTGGGGGCGATGGCGACCGTCGGGGCATGCGGCATCCTGCTGCTCGTCCAGCTCTTCTGGCTGGCCCGCGAAGTGGGGGCGAGTCCGCGGCTGGCTGCGCTGCTCGCGCTCGGGTTGGGCCTGGTCATGCCGATCGGCCCCTACGCGCTGCTCCTGTTCCCCGAGGTGCCGGCCGCGCTGTGCTTCGTCTACGCGGTGCGGCGAGCGAGCGAGCGAGCGAATCGCTGGTGGCAGTGGCTCTTGGCCGGGGGTGCGATCGGCTTTCTACCGTGGCTGCACCAGCGCTTCCTCATCAGCGCGGCACTGCTCGGCGCGGTCATTCTCGGGCGGGCAGTGGCGGCCCGGGCAGGGCGCGGCTGGGGAGCCGACTGGCCAGGGGCGCTCTGGGGCGTGCTTCCGGCTCTGGTCGGCGGGCTGGGGATCCTGGGCTTTGACCTGTGGCTCTACGGAAAGCCGTACCAGAACCCGGCCGATCATGCCGGGTTCGCGGGGCCGCTCGGGACGCTGAACGGTGCCTTTGGATTGCTGCTCGATGCCCAGTGGGGACTCCTGATCGCGGCACCGGTCTTTCTCGTGGCCCTAGCCACGCTGCACTGGTGGGCGGCTCGCCAGCCGCAGCGTTTCTGGCTGACAGTGGGGGTCGTCGCACCCTATCTCGGGTTGGTCGCTGCCTACCGGGTCTGGTGGGGCGAATGGGGTCCGCCGGCCCGCTACCTGGTGCCGGTGGCTGGCTTTGCGGTCGCCCCCTTGGCCTGCTGGTTGGTGACGGCACGCCCCTGGCAGTGGCTGATCGCCGGGCTCGCCTGGAGTTGGGGAGCGCTCCTCTCCGTCGTGGGGTACCTGGATCCCCAGCGCTTCTACCATCATCCGGATGGAGTCAACAAGCTGTATCGGACGCTGGACAGCTGGCTGGGGACGCAGCTGGCGGAACGGCTGGTTCCGTTCCAGCCGTACGCGGCAGCGCCGGCGGAGGAGCGGCTGCGGGCAGCCCTGCTCACGGTCATCGCGTTGCTAGCACTCGTGGCGTTGGCTGGGCCACCCGCGTGGCAGCGCGTGTGCATTCTGACCGACGAGAAGGCACAACGAGTCGGGTAGAATGGCTCTGGCAGGCGAGGGGGTAGACAATGGTGCAGTGGTGGCGGGGCCGACGCTTTCAACCTAAAGAGAAGGTGAGCGAACCGCGGACGCCGGGCGCCTGGGTGCTGACGGTCCGGTCGGCGCCCTTGCGCTACGACGAGTTGCGTCAGCTCGTCGAGTCGACCGGTGAAGCCCGAGTCTACTTCGGGGAAGCGTTAGCGTACCTGCAGGGCGAGGCAGTGGCGCTCTTACGGATCGAGGCGACCGGTTTCGAGTGGGTCCGGCGGTTGTACGACTGGTGGCAGGTCGCCCAGCTGCGGGACGCGGTGCCGTTCGACGTTCGCTTTTACGTGCGCGACCGCGAGTTCGTAGGCAGCTTCCGAGAGGACCAGCTCCAGGAGCTTCTGGCGCGGCTAGTGGAACGTGCCCCGCGGGTCGAGCGAGCGGCCTGAGGTGGTGAGCGCAACTGACCAGTTCGTGCTCACAGCTCGTCCGCGGAGTGGTACTTTCGTACCTTGCTTCTGGTCATGCGATCGCATATGCTAGGAATAGGACGATCGGGGGAGGAATGATCCCCCGGAACTCCTGACGGACCGACACCCCGGAGGCGAAGAAGCGCTGCCTGAGCGTTGGGCGCCAGTGGGCAGCGTGGAGCCAGTGGCGCACCCGGCCGGGATATCCTGGTCGGGTGCGTGTTTTCTGGGAAGCGAGAGGAGGCAGGGAGCAAGCGATACCACGTGTCGATGTACTCCTGCGAGAGGGGGACAGTGATGAATCGACAGACGAACCAGAATGGGAAGCCACGAAGCACGATAACCTGGGTCGCGACCTTTCTGAGCCTCGCGCTCCTGGTCGCGAGCTTGGCGCTCGCGCTCGGATCGGGTGAAGCCGTGGCGAAGCCTTCGAAGACACCGACCCCGACCCCAACGGCGACACCGACGCCGAGCGGCACGAAGCCGATCTCGATCAAGGCTAGCCATCAGAATTACCAGAAGTCTTGCAAGAAGGATGAAGAGATCGAGTGGCACTTCGTCATCACGCAGATTGCGAATAGTAGCCTCGCCCCGGGATCGATCACTGCGCAGTTCCAAAACGCTGGGACCGTAACGATCGGGTTGGACAAGTTCACTGGCGGTACAGCGCACTACACCTACTATACGAGTAGCCCCGAGACGCTGATCGATGCCTGGGCGACGATCTATGCGGGGTGGGATGGCCAGTTCAATCTCAGTCATGCTAAGTGCGTCCGCTCCACGTCGACACCGACCCAGGTGACGACGCCGGTCGGGACGCCGGAGCCGACCGCGACGCCGACGCCGGAGCCGACCGCGACGCCGACGCCGACACCGACGCCGACCGCGACACCCACCCAGGTCACGACGCCGGTCGGGACGCCGGAGCCGACCGCGACGCCGACGCCGACACCGACGCCGACCGCGACACCCACCCAGGTCACGACGCCGGTCGGGACGCCGGAGCCGACACGGACCCCGCCGCGCGCGACACCCACACCGCCGCGCGCGACCCCAACCCCGGTGACCACGCCGGTCGGGTCACCGGAGCCGACGCGGACCCCGCCGCGCGCGACACCCACACCGCCGCGCGCGACCCCGAGCCCGGTGACCACGCCGGCGAGCGAGTCGGCCGGTGCCACGGCGACGCCGACGTCGGTGAGCGAGGCGTTGCCGGCGACGGCCGAGCCGACCCAGACACCGCAGCCGCCTGCGGCGGCCGGGCAGGTCCTGCCCAAGACGGGCGGTGGTCCGGGTGGGAGCATTCTGGTCGGGTTGCTCGGCTTGGCCGGTAGCGTGCTGGCGGCGACCGGATTTGCGCTCGAGGCACGACGCCGCCGCGCGATGCGCTGATCTCCGCGATCGACCAGCGAAGCTCACGAGCGGGCTCGGGAGGACTCCCGGGCCCGCTTCCTGTTCCCCAGCGTCCGACCAGCACTGCTGGCTAGTCCATCGTGCCGGCGAGCTTCCACCGGCTGGTGCGGGACCAGCTGCTTCGGCGTGCCAGCACGGGGTGCGGTGCTGAGCGAAAAACGAGCCGTATACTGCGGCTGGTGAGCCGCGGGGGTGGAGCGGTGACGCGAGGTCAGCTCGTCCAGCTGGTTCTCCTGGGGACGATCTGGGGGAGTTCCTACCTCTTCATCAAGCTTGCGGTGGCGGGCATCCCACCGCTCGCCCTGGTCGAGGGGCGTCTTCTCCTCGGCGCGCTGGTGCTGCTCGCCGTGCGGTGGGTGACCCGTCAGCCATGGCCGTCACGGGCAGTGTGGCTGCACCTCGCGCTCATGGCGGTGATCGGGAACGTCGTGCCATTCCTGCTGATCGCCTGGAGCGAGCAGCACATCGATTCCGGCCTCGCGTCCGTCCTGAACGCCACGACACCGTTCTTCACGGTCCTCTTCGCCGTGCTGATCTTCCGAGCCGAACGGCTCACCCAGGCCAAAGCGATCGGCCTGACGCTCGGCTTTCTCGGTGTGGCCGTCCTCAGCGGGGCGGACCTGGCGGCAGTGGGCGCCGCTTCGACACAGGGTCAACTGGCCGTGCTGGCTTCCAGCGCCTGCTACGGTCTGGGTTTCGCCTATGCGCGCCGTTTCCTGCGCGGGGCGCCGCTGGCTTTGGCCGCTGGCCAGATCGCGCTGGCCGCGCTGATCCTGCTTCCGCCGGCGCTCGCGACCGAGGATCTCGCCGCGCTGCGCCCGGGTCCCGTGGAAATCCTCTCCCTCCTCGCCCTGGGAGTCGCCAGCAGCGGCTTGGCCTACGTGCTCTATTACCGGCTGATCGCGGCTGCCGGCGCGGTGATCGCTTCCCTGGCGACGTATCTGATGCCGCCGGTGGGAGTCACGCTGGGCTGGCTGGTGCTCGGTGAACCGGTGGGCTGGCGCCTGCTGGTCGGCATCATCCTCATCCTGTTGGGGATGGCGGTCGTCCAGGGGCGAGCCGGTTGGTCGGCCTGGCGAGGGCGCACGGCACGCGCGAGTACCCTGCTGGCTGACGATTAGGGCAGGGTGAGGATCTCCGGGCCGTTCTCGGTGATGGCGACGGTGTGCTCGAACTGGGCGGAGAGACTGCCGTCCGCCGTAACGACTGTCCAGCGATCGGGGAGGACACGGGTCTCCGGTCGGCCAGCGGCGATCATCGGCTCGATGGTGATGACCATACCGGGCCGGAGAAGGGGTCCCTGACCGGGGGGACCGTAGTGCGGAAGCATCGGTTCCTCGTGCAGGCTGCGGCCGATCCCATGTCCGTACAGGTTACGGATGACCGAGAAGCCGTGTGCCTCGACGTGCTGCTGGATAGCGTGGGAAATATCGGTCAGTCGCCGACCGGCATGCGCCTGGGCGATGCCGATCTCCAGCGCTTCGCGGCAGACGCGCAGGAGCTTCTCGGCCTCCGGGGAAACCCGCCCCACGGGAACGGTGATCGTCGCGTCCCCATGGTAGCCGCGGTAGCGGGCACCGACATCGATCCCGACGATATCCCCCTCGGCGAGCATGCGCGAGCCGGGGATGCCGTGCACGACTTCCTCGTTGACCGACACGCAGATGGAGGCCGGGAAGCCGCGGTAGCCCTTGAAGGAGGGCACCGCACCGTGCCGGCGAATGATCCGCTCGGCGATCCGGTCGAGTTCGGCCGTGGTGATACCGGGGCGGACCGTCTCGGCGAGCGTGGCTAGGACTTCGGCGACGATCTTGCCAGCCTCGCGCATGAGGCGGATCTGCTCGGGACGCTTGAGAACGATCGCCACGCCTCGCTCCTCCAGTTGGCCGCTGCGACGCGGCCAACTGGAAAGTATACCACTAGTCTGCCCGTCGCACCGGCCGGGCGGTTCGTGCTCGAGGTAGCTGGCGTGATCGCGGCGACGTGGTTCCCGTCGGCCGCGCTGACGAGTGATGTGGCCGTGCGTCCGGTCGTACGCAGCGCAATCCGGAAGGCTCGCTCGCCCGTATGGCTGATGGACGGTTACCGAGAGAAGCGAGGGAGGAAGTTATGCAGCTGTTCGGACGGGCGATGGTTCTGGTGCTGGTCGCGCTGGCCGTCTTCGCGCTGCCGGTGGTGGCGCAGGAGTCGGTGACGATCCCGCTCGGCGAGCAGAGCGGTTCGGGGCAATCCGGTACAGCGGTGCTCACGGCGATGGGAAACCAGACACGAGTGGTGGTGACGCTCTCCAACCCGCCAGCTGGCGTCGCACAACCGGCGCACATCCACGAGGGGACGTGCGCGAACTTGAACCCGAAGCCACGTTATCCGTTGCAGAGCCTGATGGACGGACGATCGGAAACGGTGGTCGATGTGCCTTTGACTGATCTCCTCGCTGGTCAGTTCGCGATCAACGTGCACAAGTCGCAGCAGGAGATCAGCACCTACGTGGCCTGCGGTGAGATCCGGGCCCAAGTGGCGCCAGCCACCGGTGCAGGGCCGCACGCGCTGCCGGGCTGGTCGATCGCAGCGGCGCTGCTGTCAGGTCTCCTCTTCGTCGCTAGTGGGTTCGGTCTGCGGCTGGTCCGACGCTAGAAGGGGTTCGGTGATGCGTCGCTCCTGGCCGATCGTCGCTGTCCTCGCGGTGCTCTTGGTCGCCGGATGTGGTGGGCGCCCGAACAGCGGCACCGTGCCCAGTGGGGCCAGTGGTTCAGGGTACGGCGGACCCTACGACTATGGCCCGGGGTACGCCACGAGCGTACCGACCCCTGCCGCTGCTGCTTCACCGAGCGCACCGCAAGCTCTCAGCCCGGCACCTGGGGCGGCTGCGCCGACGGCGATCCCGACTGTTGCGGAAGGGGGAACGGTCGAGATCGCGGTGGTGAACTTCGGTTTCCAGCCGGCCGAGGTTACCGTCGCTGCCAGCACGACCGTTGTCTGGCGCAACGTCTCGCCGACGACGCATACGGTGGCGGCGAAGAACCGCTCTTTCGAGAGCGAGTTCATCGAGCCGGGCGGCTCGTACTCGGTCACGCTCCGCGAGCCAGGAGTCTACGACTATGAGTGCACGCTCCACCCCGAGATGCTGGGACGCATTATCGTCCGTTGAGAGATAGGGTATGCTTGCCCGGCGGTCGAGGAGCGTGGCGAGGACGCTCGCGGATGTATTGTCCAAGCTGTGGGACGGAGCAGCCGCCAGGGCCCGTTTGTATCGCCTGTGGACGATCGTTCCGGCGCCAGGCGGAGCTCCCGAGAGGACCGCGCCCGGTCCGGCGGTACCAGCGTCGCGGGATGAGTGGTCGCTTGCTGGGATGTACCACCACGCTCGTCGTCGGGCTGGTCGTCGTCCTGGCGGCGGCTGCCTTCTTGACGCGCGAGCCGGCTCGCGCACCGGTCGAGGAAGCGGGGGCGAGATCCAGCGTCGCGGCGGCGCCCTCCTCGGAGGTGCCCAGCGGACAGGACACGTCGCCGGTCGCCGGTAATCGAAGGGTACGGGTCACTGAAGAGGAACTCAACCGGTGGCTGGCCGAGCACGCAGCCGAATTGCGTCCGGCCAGTGACCCACAGGCCGAGATCGACGTGGACGGGATCGCGCTCCACGTGCGGATCTACGGGTGGGGAGCGACCTACCGCGCCCGACCGGTGGTACGGGATGGGCGCCTGGTTCTGGAGGATGGACGGATCGAAGGGCCATTGGGCTTGGGGATGGGTGCCGAGAGCGTGACGGCCCGGTTGCAAGCGGCGTTGGACGAGCGACTGGCACGTGCGGGGCTGCGGCCCGTGGCGGCCGAGCTCCAGCCGGGCACGCTCACGGTGGAATTCGAACCGGTCGAAGGATGAAGGCGGGCGGACAGGCGAGCGATCCGGTCGCAGTCGTGCGGGCAGTGCTGGCAGCGCTGAATCGGGGAGACCTGGAGACAGCGCTCGGCTACTGTGCCGATGACATTGTCCTGTGGGCACCGGGACCGACTCCATCCGGCACCGAACTCCGGGGCAAGCAGGCCCTCCGGGCTTTCCTGGAGGCGAGCGAGGCGACCTGGCCGGACAGCTGGGCAGCGGTGCGGACGCTGGTGGCTGACGGCGATGAGGTCGCCGTCGAGTTGGTGGCGACAGCGACGCACGCGGGGGACCGGGTGACGCAGCCGATGGCGGCCTTCTTCACGGTGCGCGACGGGCTGATCGTGCGCCAGGCCTGCTACTTCGATTTGGCCGGGTTGCTGGCGCACTTGCGGGAACGTGGGCTGGCGTAGCGGCGTCCCGGCGGGTGAATCGAGCTCGCGCCAGGACCGGGAGAGGTCATGGCCGCGGGGGGCTGCCGGACAGTCCGGGTGTGCTCGGCCGGGAACAGCGGGAGTCGCGCTGGCAAGGAGTGCGGCGAGCAGGGTGGCTTGCCGAGTGGGATCCGGGCGACGGGAGGGGCGTCTGCTCGCGCACCTGACGGGTGCTGGGCTGCCGGCGGATGGCGACCTGCCAGCTGGGTGGCTCTGTCGGCGCGGTCGGCACTGTCATCGGATCGTCACACGCGGTAGCTGGACGCGGGTACCCGCCTGATGGCATACTTACCAGTGCCGGGGTGATCCAGAAGCTCCCGGCCCCACCATCGCACACCTGTCTCATCTCCTCCTCACGTGCGAGGCAGCTGGCTTTTCCGCAGCTGCCTCGTGCGTCGTTCGGATGGGTATCCGATCGAGCGAGTACAATCGAAAAGAATCGGCCGAGGCTGCAGCAAGCGCCTGGCTCGTCGCATCGAGGGATCGAGTATGGATGAGCGCAACCGCACACCGCGCGAACAGCGCGAGCGCTCCACGAATCCGTTCGGAAAAGCCCTGCGCGGGATCTTCGGCTCGCGCTTCGGCCTGCTGTGGATCATCGTGGGGCTGATCCTGTTCTACAACCTGTACGCTGTGTTCCGCCCGGAGCGGAGCGGGCCGCAGTCAGAGATTGCCTATTCCAGTTTCGTCGCCGCGGTGGAGAAGGGGCTGGTCTCGACGGTGACGTTGTCCGGGCAGACGATCGATGGCCAGTTCACCCAGCCGCTGCGGGTGGCCAATGGCATCGTCTATCTGCCGGGTGAGCCATTGCCCGATACGGTGGACCCTGCTCAGGTCCGTTCGGTGACGCGCTTCCGCACGGTGATCCCGGAGAATACGCAGGCCGAGGTGACGGCCTTTCTCCAGCAGCACAACGTGTTGTTGAAAGTGCAGCCGTCCGGTGGTGCTTCCTTGCCGGGTCTCCTGTTGAGTGTCCTGCCGTTCGTGTTCCTGATCGGCCTCTTGTTCCTGTTGGGGCGGAATCTCAGTCGGGGGCAACAGAACGTCTTCAGCTTCGGGCGGTCGCGGGCACGGGTCTACGATGTGGAGCGCCCGCAAGTGACCTTCGCGGACGTGGCGGGGGAGGAGGAGGCGAAGGCGGAACTCGCGCAAGTGGTCGACTTCTTGAAGAACCCAGCGAAGTACCACCGGATCGGAGCGCGCTTGCCGCGCGGCGTGCTCCTGGTCGGTCCACCCGGTACGGGGAAGACGCTCCTGGCGCGGGCGGTGGCCGGCGAGGCGGGTGTGCCGTTCTTCAGCGTGAGCGCCTCGGAGTTCGTGGAAATGTTCGTCGGCGTCGGGGCCAGCCGCGTCCGTGACCTCTTCGAGCGTGCCAAGGCACAAGCGCCATCCATCATCTTCATCGACGAGCTGGATGCCGTGGGTCGTCAGCGGTTCGCTGGCTTGGGCGTGGGGAACGACGAGCGGGAGCAGACGCTGAACCAGCTCCTGGTGGAGATGGACGGGTTCGAGGCCCACACCGACGTGGTGGTCATCGCGGCTACCAACCGGCCGGACGTGCTGGATCCGGCGCTGCTGCGTCCGGGTCGGTTCGACCGGCAGGTCGTGGTCGGGCTGCCGGACAAGCGGGGACGGGCCGCGATCCTGCGCATCCACACGCGCGGTATCCCGATCGCGCCCGACGTCGATCTGGAAGGGCTGGCCGCGGCGACGCCGGGGTTTTCCGGAGCGGACCTGGCTAACCTGGTCAACGAGGCGGCGTTGGTTGCAGCGCGTCGCGGGAAGCAGGTCGTGGATCGCTCCGATTTCGAGGAAGCGCTGGACAAGATGCTGCTCGGGACCACGCGCTCGCTCCTGATGAGTCAAGAGGAGCGGCGCCTGGTGGCCTATCACGAGGCGGGACATGCGGTGGTCGCCTACTTCACCCCTGGTGCGGACCCCTTGCGCAAGATCAGCATCGTGCCGCGGGGACGGGCGCTGGGGGTGACGGTGCAAGCACCCGAGGAGGATCGCTTCAACTACACGCGGAACCAGCTCTTGGGACGCCTGGCCGTCCTCCTGGGCGGGCGTGCCGCGGAGCAGCTGGTGTTCCACGAGGTGACGACCGGAGCGCAGAACGACCTGAAGGAGGCGACCCAGCTCGCTCGCCGGATGGTTGGTCTTTGGGGGATGAGCGAGGAACTCGGGCCCATCTACCTCGGGCTGGGTGAACAGCACGTCTTCCTGGGGCGCGAGATCGTCCAGGACCACAGCATCGGCACGAGCACACTCGACCGGGCGGACCAGGCGGTGCAGCGACTGCTCAACGAGGCGATGGAGCGGGCCGAGCGGATCCTGCGTGAGCACCGGGAAGAGCTGGACCGTTTGGCTGACCTCCTGATCGCCGAGGAGACGGTCGGCCCGGAGAAGATCCGCGAGGTTCTGGGTGAACAACCGGTCGCAGCTGGGGATGACTGAGCGACCGATCGATACGAGCAGCGGTCCGCGGGGTGAGCGCCTGGCGGGCCGTGCTGGCTCGGTGATGGAGAAGGGTGGAGGAGCGGCGGAGCGGTGCGGCGCGAAGCGGGGATGCGTTCACGACATATCCCTGTGGAGCTGGGTCCCGGCCAGTACAGCCGGTGGTTCGTCGTCATCACGGCGGTTTTCGTCACCACGCTGATCGTCTCCAACATCGTGGCCGTCAAGATCGTCGATGTCTGGGGGCTGTACGTTCCAGCCGGGACGGTCACGGTCTTTCCGCTCGCCTACATCTTCGGTGATGTCTTGACGGAGGTCTACGGCTACCGGCGTGCCCGACTGGTGATCTGGCTGGGGTTCGCGTGCAATCTCTTGGCCGTGGCGGCTTTTGCGGCGACCCAGTATCTGCCGGCTGCTCCTTTCTGGGACGGGCAGGCGGCCTACGAGCGGATTCTCGGCTACACGCCTCGTCTGCTGGCGGCCTCCTTCCTCGCCTATCTGGTCGGCGAGTTCGCCAATGCTGCCGTGCTCTCGCGTCTCAAGCTCATGACGCACGGGCGATTCCTCTGGGTACGGACGATCGGCTCGACACTGGTCGGGCAAGGATTGGATTCGCTCGTCTTCGTGACGGTCGCCTTCTTCGGCACGCTGGCCGGGCCGGATCTCATCCGCACGATGGTGACGGCCTGGCTGGTGAAGTCGGCCTACGAGGCGCTGGCGACGCCACTGACGTACCTCGTGGTGAACGGATTGAAGCGTGTCGAGGGGGTCGATGCCTACGACTACGGGGTGAGCCTCTCCCCGTTCCGCCTCGACTGAGTCTCCCACCGGGGTGGAATCGGCCCTGCACGATTCCACCCGGCTGACTCGACGTCAGCTTCCGATGCGAGGATCGCCGCGGTCCTTCCAGACCACGATGACGCTGGGGCGCGGGACGGTGCCGTCCGGCCAGCTGGAGAGCGGGGCTGAGAGCGTGCCTCCTTCGCCCGGATGCTGGATGGCACAGAAGAGGGTATGGAAGTCGGGCGCGAACTCGGGACCGCAGATTTCGCAACCGCGAGGCCCGCTCAGGAACATCCGCACGAATCCTCGCTCGTTGCCGCTCGTGGGAACGGCATAGATGCCGTCGTTGCGGCGGAACGTGCCGGGCTGACCGTCGGTAGCGATCCACATGTTGCCCCACGCGTCGAAGGTGATGTTGTCCGGGCAGGAGATCGGGCTGATGAGGCTCGGGTCGAACCCGGCAGCGAAGACCCCGTCGTCCGGGTTCGCGGGGTCGCCGCAGAGCAGGAAGATCTCCCAGCGGAAGCGTGTCGCAGCGGCGTCACCGTTCTCGATCAGTTCGATGATGTGGCCGTGGCGATTGTCGCCGCGCGGATTGGCTGGATCGATCTGGTTCCATTTGCGGCGCGCGTTGTTGGTGCAGACGATGTAGACGCGGCCGTTGACGGGATTGGTCTCGATGTCCTCCGGCCGATCCATCTTGGTTGCACCGAGCAGGTCGGCAGCCCGGCGGGTGTTGACGAGCACGTCGGCTTGGGACCGGAAACCGTTAGCTTCAGTCAAGGGTCCTTGGCCGTGGACGAGCGGTAGCCACTCGCCGGTGCCGTCGGCATTGAACCGCGCGACGTAGAGCGTACCGGAGTCGAGCAGTGAGAAGTTGGCTCGCCGGTCCCGTGGGTTGTAGCGACCCTCGCTGACGAACTTGTAGATGTATTCGAAGCGCTCGTCGTCACCGGAGTACACAACGGCCCGCCCGTCGCGGGCGATGACGACTGTCGCTGCCTCGTGCTTGAAGCGGCCAAGCGCGGTGCGCTTCTTGGGGACGAAGGTCGGATCGTAAGGATCGATCTCGACTACCCAGCCGAAACGGAACGGCTCGTTCGGCTCCTTGCTGACATCGAAGCGCCGGTCGAAGCGTTCCCAGCGGCGCTCGGAAGCACCGCTTGGGATGCCGTACCGCTGGTGAACGGTGTAGCGCGGATCGGTGGAGGAGAGGGCGGACAAGTTACCGAAGTACTGGTGGAAGTTCTCCTCGCAGGTCAGGAGTGTGCCCCACGGGGTCTTGCCACCGGCGCAGTTGTTGAGGGTGCCGTAGACGACGGTTCCCGTGCTGTCGGTGCTCGTCTTCATCCAATCGGAGCCAGCGGCGGGACCGGTCAGCTCGCAACGGGTAGTGCCGGTGATGCGCCGGTTGTAGGAGGAGCCGGGCAGGTAGTGCCACTGTCCGCGCCCCCGCTGGAGAACCTCGACGATGGTGACTCCGTGGGCTTCCAATTCGACGGCGACCTGCCAGGCCTCAGGGTCACCTTCGCGATAGCCGGGGAACATGAGTTCGGGGTTCGTGTACTCGTGGTTCACGGCGAGAAGGCCACGAGAACCGGACGCAGCCCCGCCGGGGAGCAGGAAGAGACCGACGAAGTCGCAGTTGTAGCCGAATTGCTGCGCTTGCCTTTCTGGAGATTGTTCCCCGAAACGGAACTCCGGGCCCCAGCTCTGCAGGGGATCGCCCCAGCGAATAACGACGCCACTCGCGTACCCCTCCGGTACGGTTACTTCGTCGCGGGTGTTGAGCGTGATCGGGCGGAAGGTGAGACGGCCGCGCTGACTCGCCTCAGCCGACTCGTGACGGCCCACGGCGAGTACCAGCGCGACAGCTGCCGCCCCACCGAGGAGATCTCGGCGACTCAAGCGTTGGGCGAGGACGTTCTCGAAAGTCGGATTCTCGCTGGGGTTCACGGGTTCGGTGAAACATTTGCTTCCACAGGCCCACTGGCACTTGGCGAGCCAGGCAGCGAGCGCCGGGGAGAGCGGTAAGACGGCACGACGTGCCATAACGATCCTCCTTTCTCGAGTCCGTCTCAGTCGTCACACTCGCTGTATACCGCCCACCTGGGACAGTTCGATGGACGAACGGTGAAGAACCTGTGACCGTTCGGTAAACGGAGGCGGCTCGTTCGATGAGCCCGGATTCCCCGAGCGCGCATGGGAGAAAGCGGGTGAGTGGACTGTGCATCGCCGATCGTCGACTGTCGCTGAGCCCGCGTCGGAGGCAGGAAGAAGCGTCGCAGCGGAACACATGGGCGAGCGCCCGGTGCGACAGCTAGGGGAACCGTGTGTTACGATACGGCAACAGCGAGGAGAGCGGGTGGGCGAGGGCGAGGTGCGGTGATGGAACTCGGTCAGCTCCTGCAGAAGCGCGTGGGGTTGCTCTTCCCGGGTCAGGGAAGCCAGCACGTCGGCATGGGACAACGGGTGCATCAGCTCTCGGAGGCGGCTCGGCGGATCTTCGTCCAGGCGGAGGAAATTCTGGGGCTTCCGCTGCGTCGACTCTGCTTCGAGGGACCAGCCGAGGAATTGGCCGATACAGCGAACGCTCAGCCGGCCATCTTGACGGTGAGTTTGGCCTACTTGGAAGCGTTGCGCGAGCGGCTGCGCGAATTGGGGGCCTCCCTCCAGCCGTCCATGGTGGCCGGGCACAGCCTGGGCGAATTCACTGCGTTGGTCGCGGCCAACGCGCTGCGCTTCGAGGACGCGCTGCGATTGGTCCGCGAGCGGGGCCGCTTGATGCGCGAGGTGAGTCAGGAACGTCCTGGCGGCATGGCGGCCGTGATCGGACTGGAGCGCGACGCGCTGGAGGAGGTGTGTCGCGAGGCAAGCGAGCTGGGGCTGGTGGTGGTGGCGAACGACAACTCACCCGGGCAACTGGTGATTTCTGGTGAGGAGCAGGCACTCCAGCGAGCGATGGAGTTGGCCCAGCGCAGAGGCGCCAAGCGCGTGGTGCGACTGGGCGTGATGGTCGCCTCGCATTCCCCGCTCATGGAACGGGTCGCGCACGCCTTGGCGGAGATGCTGGCGCGGATCCCCTTGCGAGAGCCAGAGATCCCGATCGTGGCCAATGTGACTGGCCGCATCCTTTCCACGGTGGAAGAAATTCGGCGCGAACTGGCCTGTCAGGTCGCGCAGCCCGTGCAGTGGACGACGAGCGTGCGCGAGATGACCAATCGAGGCGTGACGACCTTCTTGGAGGTCGGCCCTGGGCAAGTGCTGACCGGACTGGTCAAGAAGATCCAGCGTGACGTGGAAGCCTACTCGATGCGTGACCTCGGTCTCGAGTCGTGAGAAACGGACGAGGAGGACGGTGTGCACCGCGTGGTCGTGACCGGGCTCGGGGCGATCACACCGCTCGGACTGGATGTGCCGACGTTCTGGCGCCGGCTGTTGGCCGGCGAATCGGGGATCGACCGGATCCAGCACTTCGACGCCAGCAATTTGGAGGTGCAGATTGCCGGTGAGGTCAAGGGGTTCGATCCCCGCGACTTCATGGACTTCAAGGCAGCGCGCCGCATGGATCGCTTCTCCCAGTTCGCAGTGGCAGCTGCCCGCGAGGCGATCCGCGATGCGGGATTGGAGATCACGCGCGAGAACGCCGACCGGATCGGCGTGATGATCAATACCGGCGGCGGTGGTATCCAGACGATGGAGCGCGAAGTCGTCACGTTCTACCAGCGCGGTCCGAGTCGAGTCAGCCCATTCTTCGTGCCGATGTTCGCGCCCAACATGGCGGCCTGCCAGGTCTCGATCGTCTACGGGATCACCGGGCCGATCATGTCCTCGGTCGCGGCGTGCGCCGCGGGAACGCAGGCGTTCGTCGATGCGCTCCGGATGCTCCGGCTCGGTGAGGCTGACGTGATGATCGCCGGAGGCACCGAGGCTGGGCTCACTCCGGTGGCTGTGACCGCGTTCGCTAACATGGGAGCGCTCTCGCGGCGCAACGAGGAGCCGCAGCGAGCTAGCCGGCCGTTCGACAAGGATCGAGACGGATTCGTCTTCGGTGAGGGCTGTGCGGTGATGGTCCTGGAGACCGAGGAGCATGCCCGGCGACGCGGGGCACGGATCTACTGCGAGTTGGCCGGTGGGGCGGTTACCGGTGACGCTTACCACGTCAGTGCGCCCGATCCGGATGGCTTGGGAGCGGCGCGGGCGATGCGACTCGCACTGCGCGACGCGGGGATGGGCCCGGACGACGTCGATTACATCTGCGCGCACGGGACCTCGACACCGCTCAACGACGTGACCGAGACCAAGGCGATCAAGGCGGTCTTCGGTGACTATGCCTATCGAGTCGCCATCAGCTCTCCCAAGAGCATGATCGGGCATCTGGTGGGAGCTGCAGGGGCGGTTTCGGGCGTGGTGTGCGCACTGGCGATCCGGGACGGCATCGTACCGCCGACCATCAACCTCGAGCATCCAGATCCCGAGTGCGATCTCGATTACGTCCCCAACGTCGCGCGACGGATGCCGGTACGCGTGGCGATCGCCAACGCGTTCGGGTTCGGTGGACAGAACGCGGTTGCAGTGTTCCGGGCGTACGACGGGGCGGCTCGCTAACCGGATGCGTGTGGCTGCGAGCGGTTCGTGCGTGACTCGCTCACCAGTCGAACTGGTGAGCGAGTGTCTCGTCCTCGACGCGGAGGACGATCGGCGAGCCGTGCGGACAGATCGCCGGAGTCTTCGTGGCTCCCCATGCCTGCACCAGCGCGCGCATCGCCGGACGGGCTAATGGTCGCCCACGCCGTACGGCCAACCGGCAAGCGAGCTGGATGAGCAGGCGATCGCGCCAGCTCGTGTCGTCCCATGCGTCCTCTGATTCCTCGAGCAGGGCCAGGAGAGCTGGAGCCAGCGCCGCTGGTTGACCGAGATCCTGCAGTTCCGGCGGTCCAGCCACGACACCAGGGAGCGCGGGGACGGTGCGCACAAGGAACGAGCGCGGGCCGAACGGTTCTGCCTGGAAGCCGTAGGCGGCGAGTTCGTCCAGCCAGCGCGCGAAGCGGTCGCGATAGGCTGGCCGCACGTCGATGACGAGCGGCTCCGGTAACGGTACCGTGTCGTCGGCGCTCGGATGAGCGGCAGCGAGCCGTTCGTAGAGCACCCGCTCGTGAGCGCGGTGCTGGTCGACGAGCAAGAGCATGGCCGGGCCTTCCAGGAGAAGTAAACGCTCTCGCACCTGGCCGATCAGTCGCAGTGGCGGAAAGGCGGGGGTGAGGATCGGCTCCTCGGTTTCCGGTCGGTCGTACGGGCGAGGTGTCTCTGCGATGGCCGCGCGCACGGGATCGATGGCCGGAGTAGCCTCGAGGAAGGTGAAGCGACGCGGCGTGCGGGCGAGAAGGCTCCGCACTTCCTCGGCGATGGCTTGTCCCAGCTCGCGCTCGGCCCGGAGGCGGACCTCGAGTTTGGCTGGATGGATGTTCACGTCGACCGCGGCGGGGTCGGCCGTGATGACGAGCACCAGGACAGGGTGCCGGCCGCGCGGCAGGAGGGGCTGGTAGGCCGCCTCGAGGAGCGCGAGCACGGTGCGGGACTGTGCCCAACGGCCATTCACGACGACGTGCAGATGGCGGCGGCTCGAGCGCGTGAGGTCAGGACTGCTGACGAACCCGCTACACGAGCAATCGCCGATCTTGAGCGGACCGAACGGCAAGAGCGAAGAGGCGAGCGTGGGTCCGTACAGCTCGCTGAGAACGACCCGCCTGTCACCCGAGCCGGTGGTCTGGAGGACGACCCGATCCTCGATACGGAGCGCGATGCGGACATGCGGGGCAGCGATGGCCAGGCGCTGGACGACGCGAGCGATCTCCGCCATCTCAGCGCGTGTGTTGCGCACGTGAGCGAGGCGCGCTGGGAGGTCCTCGAAAAGGTGGCGGACCGTGACCGTCGTTCCCGGTGGGTGCGCGATTGGCTCATCGGCCAGGATACGGCCGCCGCGGACCGTGAGCTGACGTCCGACCGGTGCGTCGCTCGTCGCGCTGGCGATGGTCAGCTCGGCGACGGCCGCGATACTGGGGAGCGCTTCGCCCCGGAAGCCGAGCGTCTCGATCCGCTCCAGGTCGTCCTCGGCGAGCTTGCTGGTGGCGTGCCGTTGCAGCGCGAGCGGCAGTTCATCAGCAGGGATGCCACAGCCGTCGTCGCTCACGCGGATCTCGTGCAGCCCGCCGCCGCGCACGCTGATGCGGATCCGGGATGCACCCGCATCGAGCGCGTTCTCGACGAGTTCCTTGACGACCGAGGCTGGCCGCTCGATCACCTCACCAGCAGCGATCCGTGCAGCGACGTTCGGCGGCAGGACGCGGATCGGGCGACGCGGGGGACGAGCGACCTGCATCGTACGGCTCCACCCTGTCGACTACGCTCTGCCCAGCTTGGCGCGCTGCTCGAAGAGCCAGTCCAGCGCTTGGCGCGGCGTGAGATTGGCGAGATCGAGCTCGAGCAGCGCGCGAGCCAGTTCCTCAGCGGCATGGCGACGAGTGGGGAAGCCGGGAAGCGCGAGCTGGTGCGGGCTTGCGGTCAGCCCGTGCGGGTGCTCGGCTGTTTCGGAGTGCGGCGCGGCCGGCGTGGGAGCGGGCCGGCCGATCAGCAATCGCTCGGCTCGATCAGCTACCCAAGGAGGGAGGCCGGCCAGCCGGGCCACATGGATGCCGTAGGCCCGGTCGGCCGCGCCAGGTCGAACGCGATACAAGAAGACCACTCGCCCGTCTTGCTCCATCGCCGCGACATGGACGTTGGCGACGCCTGGCAATTCGGCCTCCAATGCTGTCAGCTCGAGGAAGTGGGTCGCAAAAAGCGTGCGAGCTCCGACCCGATCGTGCAGGTCTTCCAGTACAGCCCAGGCGATGGCGAGCCCGTCCTGTGTGGCGGTGCCCCGTCCGACTTCGTCGAGGATCACGAGGCTGCGCTGGGTGGCCTGGCGGAGAATGGTGGCCGTTTCCACCATCTCGACCATGAAGGTGCTCTGCCCACCAGGCAGATCGTCGTGTGCACCGACACGACAGAAGATGCGATCGACGAGTCCGATGCGGGCGCGTGCCGCGGGGACGAAGGAACCGATCTGCGCCAAGAGCACGATCAAGGCGACTTGCCGAAGATAGGTGCTCTTGCCGCCCATGTTCGGTCCGGTGACCAGGAGGAGGCGTGGTCCATCGCCGCCCAGCTGGCAATCGTTGGGGACGAACGGCTGTCCATCGAGCAGCACTTCGACGACGGGATGACGCCCACCCTCGATCAGGATCGTGTCCGACTCGTCCAGTTCCGGGCAGCTCCAGTCGTACTGCGCCGCGACTTCGGCCAGGGAGCGGAAGGCATCGAGCCAGGCGATCCAGCCAGCAAGGCGCAAGAGTTCGTTGGTCCGCGTGGTGACCTCGCGGGTCAAGCGTGCCAGTGCAGCGCGCTCGAGTTCGGCGATTTCGGCCTCGGCTGCGAGCAGACGTGCCTCAGCGTCTTTGAGTTCGGGGGTGATGAAGCGCTCACCGGTGGCGACAGTCTGCTTGCGGACGTAGTCCGGAGGCACTCGGCTGAGATGGGGCCGAGTTACCTCGATGTAGTAGCCGAAAACTTTGTTGTAACCGACTTTGAGGGAGCGGATTCCGGTCCGCTCGCGCTCCCGCTGTTCGAGCGTGGCCAAGAAGCGGCGCGTTTCCTCGACCGCCGCGAGCACGGCATCGAGTTCCGGACAAAAGCCTGGTCGGAGGCGTGGGCCATCGCTGTCTTCGATCAGCGCTCGTTCCAGGAGCGCGGCGAGTTCCGGGCAGGAGATGAAGTCGTCGGCGAAGCGCTGCAGAGCTGGCTCGCCGCTCGCCTGGAGGGCACCGCGGAGGGCCTCGGCAGTCGCCAGCGCTTGGCGAAGTGTCGCGAAATCGCGGATGGTCGCTGAGCCCTGGACGATCTTGCTGGTCAAGCGCTCGAGATCACCAGCGGCCAGGAGGATCGACCCCAAGCGGGAGCGGAGTTCGGGGGTTGCTCGGAGCGCGCCGACGATGTGCTGGCGACGGCGGAGCTCGTCCAGGTCCCGCAGGGGCTCGCTGACCAGGCGGCGAAGGGTGCGGGCACCCATCGGCGTCACCGTGCGGTCGAGCACGCCGAGCAGGCTGCCGCGCGTTCCACCGGTACCCAGGCTGCGCGTGAGTTCCAGATTGCGCCGCGTGGCAGCATCCAGCCCGACACGACGCGCTGGCACTTCGGTCCGGAGACTGGTCAGGAGAGAGAGCAACGCCGGATTGGTGCGCTCCAGGTAGACCACGATGGCGCCCGCGGCGGCGAGTGCAGCGGGAAGATGTTGGCAGCCGAAGGGGGCGAGCGAGCGCGTCGCGAAGAGGGCACGCAGGCGTTGAGCAGCTCGTTCCGGCTCGAAATGCCAGTGCTCGAGCCGGGTCAAGCACCCGCCGGGCGGTAGAGGAATTTCATCTGTGTCGGGGACGAGCGTTTCGGCGGGAGCGAGTCGCGCGTACTCCTCGGCCAGGAGCAGGTCGCGCTCCGCTCCGCTGAGTTCGAGAACCGCGAACTCGCCGGTACTCACATCGACCCAGGCGAGCCCGGTTCGCTCGGGAAGTCTGGCGACCGCTGCGAGGTAGCGATTCTCGGTTGTGGGGAGCAACGCGGCCTCAGCTACCGTTCCCGGCGTGAGGACCCGCGTGACTGCGCGCTCGACCAGCCCCTTGCCTGGCTCGCTGACCTGCTCGGCGATAGCAATGGTATGTCCCGCGGCCAAGAGGCGTGCCAGATAGTGGTTCAACGCGTGGTGTGGGATGCCGGCCATCGGCACCCGACCGTTACGGCCGAACGAGCGTGAGGTGAGGGTGATGCGGGCGTCGCGGGCGACGATGCGGGCATCCTCGTCGAACGCTTCGTAGAAGTCGCCGAGCCGATAGAGCAAGATGGCATGGGGATAGTGTGCCTTGAGGCGCAGGTACTGACGACGCGAGGGGACCAAATCGTCGGACGATGACTCCTTGGTCGCCGGCAACCGGTGCTGGATGGCTCGTCGCGTCGATCCCATTCCCCTGACCTTCCCGCAGGCGCGATATCATCGCGACACATGCGCTGTCTAGGATACGCGGCGCGTGCCAGTCTGGTACGGGCGGGAAGCAGCGGGGGCGCCGATGAGCCGACGGCTCTCGGGCAATGACGGACCTGGTCGGCCGGCACGCTCTCCACGGTCGCCGGAGACCGAGCGGAAGGGACGAGCCCGCTGCGTCCTGCAGCCGCACCCGAGAGGCTCCGTCCCGCGTCGAGCTGAGGGACGAACGCAAGCACCTGGCGCGCTCGGCCTGACGGTCAGGAGTGCACGGTTGACTCGCGCTGGTCGGAAGCGACTGTCAGCGCGAGGTTGCTGGCCGGCGAGCGAGGAACCAGGCCAGGAATGTGAAGACGATCATGATCGCGGTACCGACGAAGACCGGTGGCCAGCGATCGTGGGTCATCTCGCGGACGAAGAGCAAGGTTTCACCGATCGCGACGACGAGCGCGACCGCGATCGCCACCGAGAGAATCGGGACGACCAATGCGAGAACGAGGTCGCGGCGCATCCTGTCTCCTCCCACCGTTCCGCACAGCCGGCAGTGGGCCAGCGGCGAGCACGTCACTGGAGCGAGTATGCGCCAGGAGGCGCCGCTGGGCAAGTGGTCGCGCTGCCTGTGCGGCCAGCGGCAGACTGCACCGCGCGCTGGGGCGTGACGATCCGCGGCTGGCGCAGCCCGTGGGGCGACGGTCACTGCGGTCACGCTCGCGCAGCGTTGCGCCTCGGGGAGTTCGGCGAAGGCATTCGCCGGACGGAAGGTGAACCGCGGTCGGAGCGTCGCTGGATCGAGCGCCGGGCGACGACCGTCTCGAGATCGCGTGTGTGACAACTCGCTCGGTTCAGCTTTTCGTGCGATGATGGGAAGGGAGTGGTGCAGTTCAGGAGCGGTGGACGAGGAAGAGCGGAGGCGAGCGGTGCAGCTGCAGGACCTTTTGGCGGAGCGGATGGGCCGGCTGGGGACCGAGAGTGCTTTCGAAGTGCTGGCGCGGGCCCGTGCGCTGGAAGCGCAGGGGCGCTCGATCATCCATCTCGAGATCGGGGAGCCTGACTTCGATACGCCGCCGCATATCGTGGAAGCGGCGATCGAGGCCTTGCGCGGCGGGGATACCCACTACACGCCAGCAGCCGGTCTACCGGAGCTGCGAGCGGCGATCGCCGAGGAGGTGAGCCGGACGCGTGGCATCCCGGTCGAGCCAGATCGCGTCGTGGTTACACCTGGCGGTAAGCCGATCATGTTCTTCACGATCCTGGCGCTCGCCGAGGAGGGTGCTGAGGTCATCTATCCGGATCCGGGTTTTCCGATCTACGAGTCGGTGATCCGCTTTGCGGGGGCGACGCCGGTTCCCTTGCCGCTCCGTGAGGAACTCGGTTTCGCCTTCGATCCGGACGAGTTGCGCCGGCTGGTGACGAAACGCACGCGGCTGGTCATCGTGAACTCGCCACACAATCCGACCGGTGCGGTCATCGGGCGTGAGGTGCTCGAGGAGTTGGCGCGCTTGGCCCAGGAGTACGGTTTCATCGTGCTTTCCGACGAGATCTATCGGCGCATCGTGTACGATGTCGAGGCGCCGAGTATCGCTAGCCTGCCGGGCATGGCCGAGCGGACGGTGATCCTGGACGGTTTTTCCAAGACCTATGCCATGACCGGCTGGCGACTCGGCTATGGGGTAGCCCCGCGCTGGCTGGCCGAACACCTGGTGCGCCTGGCGGTCAATTGCCACTCGTGCGTCCCTGGCTTCACGCAGCGGGCAGGGCTGGCGGCACTGCGGGGCCCACAGGATGCGGTCGATCGGATGGTCGCCGAGTTCCGGCGGCGACGCGATGCGGTCGTGGCTGGCTTGAACAGCCTGCCGGGAGTCCGCTGTGCGGTGCCAGCGGGCGCGTTCTACGTGTTTCCCAACGTGACGGAGACCGGTCGATCGGCGAGCGAACTCGCCCGCGAGCTGCTGGAGCAGGCGGGGGTCGCCGTGCTGGCCGGGACCGCGTTCGGTCGCTACGGTGAGGGGTATCTCCGGTTGTCCTTCGCCAACTCGCTGGAGAACTTGCTGGAGGCGATCGAACGGATGCGACGCTACCTCGGCTGAACACGCGCGCTTCCACGTCATCGGCGAGAGCGACGGGAGCACGCTGCTTCGCCACGCGAGGCTGTTTCCGCCGCTCGGCGTGCCGGAGCGGAACGCTCGTCGGCTTGCCGTCTCGGCCGCGTCGTACTGCGCGCCTCGGCGACCCACCGAGATCGATCGGGTGCCTGAATCCTGACCTGTTCTCCCTCTGGCCAGGACGCCTTTGACCCTGTCCCCCGAGACAGCGTTCGCTCGTTCGTTGCGGGGAGAAGACCACGGCGAAACAGCGTGCGAGCCTGGCGCTGGCGCCTGCTCGGCGATCGTCGCCGGGCCAGGGCTGCTCGAGAGCAGGTGCCGAGTCGCGTGGTTCCTCGTGCGGGCGTGCCGATCCCGGTCGTGCGGTATGCCGGCGGGGCACCGCGCGATGCGAGGCGGATACTCGACGGAAAAGGCTGGAAACGTGTCAGCAGTTATGCTATTCTGGTCGTATACCAACGTAGTTGTGAACCGACAGAACAGGAACGAGAGCGACGACGTGGGCCAGCCAGAGGAGGGGGTGCGATGCAGGTTGGTGTCGGGGTGCTCTTTCTTCTCCTGACGATCGCGTGGACTGGTGTGCTGTGGTGGGTCGCCACGCGGAGTGGGCAGGCGGTGCCCTACGAGCGGGTGAGTGCCGTCATCAGCCGGATCCGCCGATGGGGTGCGCCGTTGGTGGTTGCCCTCCTGGCGATCGCCTTTCTCGTCTCGCTGCTTTTCTTGCCCTACGCTGGGTCACGCGCGCAGCGGCTGGGTGAACCGGCAGTGACCGTGGACGTCACCGGCCGCATGTGGGCGTGGGAGCTGAGCCGGACAACTCTCCCACGCGGTCAGGTCGTCGAGTTCCGGGTCACTGCGCTGGACGTCAATCACGGGTTCGGCATCTACGCGCCGGATGGGCGGATCGTGACGCAAGTCCAAGCGATGCCGGGTTATACGAACCGGCTGCTCTTCCGCTTCGACCAACCTGGGGTCTACACGATCCGCTGCTTGGAGTTCTGCGCGACCGGGCATCACTTGATGCAGGCACAGTTCACCGTGCAATGAGAGGGGGATCGGCCATGGCTGGCAATGCCCACAGCAACGTCGCGGCACGGCGGTCGGTCGAACAGGCAGCGCTCGCCTACATGGTGACCGGATTCGCGGTCTTCTTGCTGATGGGTCTGCTCGGCCTCCTGATGCGCCTCCAGCACGCGGGGTTGATCGATCTCGGACCGCGCTGGTTCTACCGCATCATGACCCTGCATGGGGCTGGCATGGTGGCGGGTGTCCTTCTGGCCTCGCTGGGAGGCGTCTCCCAGGTGATCACTGCGCGGATTCGGCTGAGCCCGCGCCTGCTGTGGAGCGCCTATGTCGTCTATTTCCTGGGATCAGGGCTTGTCGTGTTGGCGACGCTGGTCGGTGGCTTCGCGGCTGGTTGGACGACGACGTATCCCCTGCCGGTGCGCGGTGACTGGCCGGTCAGCGCGACGTGGGCGTTCCTGCTCGGCTATACGTTGGTGGCGGTGGCCTTTCTGCTTTGGTGCCTGGCGGTGCTGGTGGGGGCACGACGCGCCTTCGGCGGACTCACGAGTGCGCTCGCCTGGCCGGTGCTGTTCCGCCATCCAGTCGGAACGGGGCAGCCGATTCCGACCGGGCCGGAACTGGCGGCGACCGTGGTGGCGATCGACGGGGTGATCGCTGTCCTAGCAGGAGTCGTCTATCTGGTGCCCATCTTCGCGCAGTTACTTGGGCTGGTGAGCGGGTTCGACGTCCTCTTCGCGAAGAACATGCTCTTCCTTTTCGGGCATACACTCGTGAACTTGAACATCTATCTGGCTGTCGCGCTCGTCTACGCGACGCTCGGTGCCTATACCGGGCGCGCGTTCAAGATGAGCTTTCCGGTTGCGCTGGCCTTCAACCTGGTCATCGTTCTGGTCCTGTTACCGTACTTCCATCATCTCTACCAGGACTTCGCGCAGCCTCTCCCGCTCCATCTCGTCGGGCAGTTCGGCTCCTATGCAGTCGGTGTACCGGCCTTTTTCGTCACGATCGTGGGGAGTCTCGGGCTCCTCTATGGGTCGCGCGTGCGCTGGTCGGCGCCGGTCATCTTCATTCTGGCTGGTCTGTGGGGTTGGACGGTCGGCGGGATGGCTGCGGTCATCGATGGGACGATCGCCATCAACAACGTGATGCACAACACGCTCTGGGTCCCGGCCCACTTCCACTCCTACTATCTCTTCGGCGCGGCCGGCTATACCTGGGCGTATCTCTTCCACCGGCTGAGCGGTGTCGAGGGGTGGGCAAGCTCGGCGCTGGCCCGCCGGCTGGCCTGGTTGTACGCGATCGGTGCCGGTGGCTTCGTCCTGGCTTTCTTCCTCTCCGGGCTCCAGAGTGTGCCGCGCCGCTACGCAGTGCATCTGCCGGAATGGCAAGGACTGGCGCAGGCGGCAGTGCCGTTCGTCCTCCTGCTGGTGATCGCTTTCGGTGGACTCTTGCTCATGGCGTTGCGGAGCGTCCCGGCCGCTTGGCGGCTGCCGGTCGCCGAGCCGACCGGGGACGACTGAACAGCACGGAGCCGAGCATAACGGTCAGTATGCGGGGCCGGATCGTCGTCCGCGGGGGCGGGAAGGTGACCATGCGCGGGATGGCGGAGCGCCAGGATGGGCAGGTCGAGGAACGCAGCGAGAGCGTGCCACCGCCAGTGCTCGTCGCGCTGATGCTCGAGGCAGCGGAGAAGAAGGCGCATCTTCCGATCGCGGCGCTGCTGGCTCGCGGCGCTGCCAGCGGCGCTCTCCTCGGTGCGGCGACACTCCTGGCCATGACGGCCTGGGCGCAGGGGCTGCCGCGACTGGTCGGTGCAGTCGTCTTCCCGGTCGGTTTCTGCATGCTGGTCTTGCTCGGTCTAGAACTCGCCACGGGTAACTTCGCGTTGCTGCCCGCTGCCTGGTACCGGAGACGGATCACAGCCGCAGCAGTCGTGCGCAACTGGGGGTGGGTCTATCTGGGGAATTGCCTCGGCTCGATCGGCTTCGCGGTACTCGCTGTCGCCAGCCTGACAGGGTGGTGGAGTCACGAGGCCGGACCGCTCGGCGAGCAACTGCGCCAGCTGGCCGCGAGCAAGGTGCTGCTCTACCGCGAATCGGGATGGCTGGGCTGGTCGACCGCGCTGACCAAGGGGGTTCTCGCCAACTGGCTGGTGACGGTCGGCACGGCCCTCGCTTTCGTCTCGCGGTCGACCAGTGGCAAGATCGCGGCGATGTGGTTGCCGATCATGACATTCTTCGGACTGGGTTACGAGCATTCGATCGTCAACCTGTTCGTCATTCCAGCTGGCATGCTGGCAGGAGCACCGATCGGGGTGGGCACCTGGCTCATTTGGAACCAGGTGCCATCCACCCTAGGAAACGTGATCGGCGGGGCGCTCTTCACCGGTCTCCCGCTGGTCTGGACACACGGTGAGCGATGAGCAGCGTACCGGAACCACTCGTCTGGCTGCCGCTTTCGGCTTGGCTCGATCCCCGCAACTGGACGTGGCGTGTCCCGGTCGTCGTGGTCCTGAGTTGGTTGCTCGCTGGCTACGCGGTGGGGATGATGCGACTCGCGGCGCGCTGGCCGCAGGGCTGGCGACTGGCTCCTCGCGCCTTCGCGTGGGGGATCGGCGCGGCGATGCTGGCACTGGCTCTGCTCTCGCCGCTGGACGATCTGGGTGGTCTCTTCTTCTCATGGCACATGGTGCAGCATCTGGTCCTCCTCTACGCTGCGCCGGTCCTGCTCCGAGGCTGGCCGTATCCAGTGTTCCTCTGGGCGTTGCCGGCGTGCCTGCGTGTGCGGGTGGCCGCTCTTCTGTGGCACGGTGCGCTGGGGGATCGCCTGCTCCGCTGGGCGACGCGGCCGGTGGTGGCGTTCGCGACAGGCATCCTTTCGCTGTGGCTCTGGCACTATCCGCCGCTCTACGATGCTGTCCTCGCCCGGCGGTGGCTCCACGATCTGGAGCACCTCACCTTTTTCCTGGGGGCGTTGCTGTACTGGTGGCCGCTCATCGGCGCCCCACCCGCGACGGGGCGTTTCCGAACCGACGGTGGTCGAGCGCTCTACCTGATCCTCTACGGTGTGCAGGCCGGAGTGCTCGGCGCACTGGTCACCTTCTGGCCCAGTGTGCTCTATCACCGTTACCTTGCGGCGAGCGGCGTGCCGGTGGAGCGGTTGCTGGCTGACCAAGCGTTCGGTGGCTTGGTGATGTGGCTCAGTGGGCCGATCGTGGTGACGCTGCTGGCTCTGGCCACGCTCGGTCGTGCGAGTCGGGAGGTTGCCGAGAGCGAGGTGCTCACACCACACTGACGAGGCGAGACGGACCGCATGAGCGGTGCGGGGAAGGAGGAGTGTGGTGGGCGAGCCGATACGCGAGGATCGCGTCCTCGTTCTCGGTGGCGGGATCGCCGGTCTGGTCGCTGCCTGGGAGCTGCACCGAGCCGGCGTCGCGGTCGAACTGCTGGAGGCGCGTGACCGAGTCGGCGGCCGACTCTGGACGAGTGACGAGTATGGTCCGTTCCCGGTCGAGCTGGGTGCGGAATTCATCCACGGTGATCGCGTGATCACCTGGCGGTTTCTCCGGATGTTCGGGCTGCGCGCGATCGACGATCCGAGCCAAGACCGGCGTTTCGTCGGAGCGAATGGCCGCATCCTGCCCTCGGGGGAGCTGTCACGGCCGGTCGGCGAGGCGATCTTCGCGCCGCTGAGCCAGGCTGCTGAAGCATGGTTCGCATCCGGCGAGCCGGACACCGATCTGGCGACGGCGCTTCGCTGGTGGGCGTCGCGGCAGGGGATCACGATCACCCCGGAGCTGTGGGAACTCTGGGAGACGCTGGCGGCGATCGGCTGGTCAGCGGATCTGGCGGAGATCGGCGCGGCTGGCGAGGTGGAGGCGACGTACGAGGGTGATGGCTGGCGCAATTGGCGGATCGCCGAAGGACAGCAAGCGCTCGCCCGGCGTATCGCGGAGGAACTGGGTTCGGTGATCCGGCTCGGCTCGGCCGTGAGCCGCGTGGAATGGGGAAACGAGGGTGTACGGGTCTGGGCCTCGGACGGTGAGCATCGTGGCCGGTGGGCGATCGTTGCGCTCCCGCTCGGGGTGTTGCAGGCAGGCACCATCGAGTTCGTTCCGGAGCTTCCCGAACCGCTCAGGGAAGCGATCGACCGGCTCCTCCCTGGGCGCTCGCTCAAGATGGTCGTCGAGTTCACGTACGATCCGTGGGGCCCGGAGATCGGGTGTCTCTTCGTGACCACGCCGCACGGCATCTGGGAACGGCCGGGGCTCGGTTTCGCCGCATCCGAGCCGGTCTTCAGCTTGCTGACTGGCGGGCGGGATGCGGCCCGGCTCGGTGCGCTGCCGCCGGAGCAGGCGGTGCGTGAGGTTGTCCAGGCGCTCGGGGCAGTGCTGGGTCAGGAACTCACCGGCAGGGTGCGCCGAGCGCAGGTGATCGATTGGACGCGCGATCCCTGGTGCCGCGGTGGCTACTCGGTCGTCCCGCCCGGTGGGGCAGGATTGCGGGCTCGCTTCGGCCAGCCGATCGGCGACCGGCTCGTGTTCGCTGGCGAGCATACGAGCGTCGTGCGACCGTCGACGGTGCACGGGGCGATCGAGAGTGGACTGCGAGCGGCCGAGCAGATCCGCGCGCTCCGCAGCGCGACAGCAGCGGGCGCCTGAGGCGCGTGCTCGCTTCGCCGCGATCCTGGAGAGGAAGCGTCGTTCCGGGTGGTAAGGGGGTCTCGCGCCTCACGATGCTCGGCTGAGCCAGCTGGGCAGCTCAGCGATGGAAGGAAGCAGCGCGTCCGGTCGCCCCAGTTCGAGGTCGTTGGGGCGGAAACGTCCGGTCTGGACGAGCACCCCCGTCATTCCGAGCTGGCGAGCCGGGAGGATATCGGCAGCCAGGCTGTCGCCCACCACGGCCACGCGCTCCGGTGAAAGACCGAGGCGCTCCAAGCCGGCTCGGAAGAAGTCGGGCGATGGCTTGCCGACGAGGTGCGCCTGTCGCCCGAGAGCCGCTTCCAGCCCGAGCAGAAAGGCGCCGGTATCGAGTGCCGGGCCATCGCGGCGATCCCAGACCAGGTTACGGTGCATGGCGACGAAATGGGCGCCGCGGAGCAACAAACGGAACGCGCGGTTGAGGCGATCGTAGCTGTAGACGGGACCAGCGCCACCGAAGACGACAACAGTCGCGCTGTCATCCTCGACCAGTGGGATACCGGCGAACTCTTCCTGCACGTCACCGTCGACCAAGAGGTAGCAGGGCTCGCCAGGGTAGTGAGCACGCAGGTATGCTGCAGTCGCTGCGCCGGCCGTCACGATCTCGTCATCGGCGACGGGGAAGCCGAGTTCGCGGAGCAGGGCACCCAGCTGTCGGCGCGTCCGTATCGTAGTGTTGGTGAGGAGGACGAAGGGGATGCCCCGGGCGCGCAGCTCGAGCACTGCCTGGACGGCACCGGGGATCGGTTCACCATCGATGTGCAGGACACCGTCGACATCGAGAAGGAATCCGCTGATGGTTCGCATCGCATCGTCTCCACCGAGCTGGTCGGGTTCCAGCGCCGGACGGCGCCTTCCCCTGTACAGTGTAGCGATCCAGTGCCGAGCGGTGCGCCGATGGTGGTGCCGGCGAAGGTGGCTTCTGGCTGACTCCGCCTCGTTTCCTCACCGGTACTCGGACGAACTCCGGGTAGGGGCGATCGTGAGTGCGTCGGTTCACCGATCGGGTGACGCGAGGAAAGCGGGGTGGCACTGCGCGAACGGGCAGGGTGATCCGCGATCGGGTGACGTCGACTAGAGGGGAGCGGGTGTGATCGGAGCCTGGCTCGGTCTGGCTGTCGCAGCAGCAGTGGCGTGGGGGACGGCGGACTTCCTCGCTGGCCTGGCTGCGCGTCGTCTCCCGCTGCTCATCGTCCTGTTCGGAGTGCAAGCGATCGGACTGGCGATCGTGCTGCCGTTCTGGCTCGCCTGGTCAGGCGATGGGACGGTGCCGGGGATGGCCGTGGCTGCTGGGTTCGCCATGGTAGCCGGACTCGCTGCCCTGTATCGTGGGCTCGCTCGGGGGCCGGTGAGCGTGGTGGCGCCGGTCGGTGCGCTCGGTGGGGCAGTACCGGTCGGCATCGGCCTACTCACAGGCGAGAACCTGGCGGGCGAGCACCTGCTGGGGGTACTCGCCGGCCTGGTTGGCCTCTCGCTGGTCACGTGGGAGAGAGACCGAGTGGCCCCACGGGGACAGTCCACGCGCGCCGCGCTGGCGCACGGCGTCGCAGCAGCGCTCTCGCTGGGACTGGCCGTGGCGCTGCTCGGCGTAGCGGGTGAAGGGGAGCCTCTCGGAGCAGTCGTCGCCGCGCGTGTGACAGCAGTTCTCCTGCTCGGGGCAGCCGTAGCCGGTTGGTTACGGCGGCACCGGGATCGGTCGCTGCTGCGGCACTGCGCGCTCGCGGTCGCTGCGGCAGGGGTGCTCGATGTGGCGGCGACCGTCTCGTTCGCGCTGGCAGCGGAGCGCGGTCCGCTCGGGCCGAGTGGGCTCGTCGCCTCGCTCTATCCGGCGTCGACCGTGCTTCTCGGGGTCGTCGTGCTGGGTGAGCGGCTCTCGGTGCTTCGCTGGGCCGGCATCGGGCTGATCCTCGCGGGTGTAGCTCTCCTGCGCGGTGCCGGGTAGCGAACGGGGTCTGCTGCGAGACCAGTCGACCCTCGCGCGGTGGAGATACTCGGGGTGATCGGCGACTGGTCAGACACAGGAACAGGCCTCTTGCCGAGTGCCGTGCGGTGCGGTAATTGGGGAAGGGTAGCGAGATCCGGAAAGGTGGAGACGATGGAACGGATCGGGTTCATCGGTCTGGGAATCATGGGACAACCGATGGCGCGCAACCTCCTGCGTGCAGGGTTCCCCTTGACCGTCTACACGCGGGACCGACGGAAAATCGAGGCGTTCGTCGAACAAGGGGCGAACGGGGCGAACTCACCCCGCGAGGTAGCGGAACGCAGCACGGTCGTCATCACCATGCTGCCCGATTCGCCGGAAGTCGAGGAGGTCGCGCTCGGGCCGAACGGGGTGATCGAGGGGATTCAGTCGGGGAGCCTGTTCATCGACATGTCGACGATCGATCCCTCGGTCGCCCGCAAGCTGCACGCGGCGTTCGCTGAACGCGGAGTGGAAGCGCTGGACGCACCGGTTTCCGGTGGCCAGATCGGGGCCGAGCAGGGGACGCTCTCCATCATGGTCGGTGGCTCGGAAGAAGCGTTCCAGCGGGCCTTGCCGGTGTTCCAGGCGATGGGGAAGAACATTACGCACGTGGGTGGTCCCGGTGCGGGGCAAGTGGCCAAGGCGTGCAATCAAGTGGTCGTCGCTTTGACGATCCAGGCAGTGGCCGAAGCGCTCCTCCTCGCCGAGAAGGCGGGGGTGGATCCGGCGCGGGTGCGCCAGGCGCTCCTGGGTGGCTTCGCGCACAGCCGGATTCTGGAGGTGCATGGGCAACGGATACTCGAGCGCGCCTTCGCGCCCGGCTTCCGGGCTCGCTTGCACCGGAAGGACTTGCGCATCGCGCAGAACCTGGCGCGCGAGCAAGCGGTCCCGCTCCTGGCGACCCAGCAAGTGGCGGCGCTCTTCGACAGCATGCTGGCGCGGGGGTTAGGCGAACACGACCACTCGGCGCTCGCGCTGGTCTATCGTGCGCTGGCGGGCGAGCAGGGGGAGGATTCCTGACCGGGTCGGCCAGCTGCGCGAGCGGACGCGGGCGTGCGGGTGCAGGGGTGCCGCGGTTGCGGGTGACCGCGTGCTGCGATCGCTGCCGGTCAGCCGAGCGAGAGACTTGCGCCAACGGGCGCTCGGGGGCGGGTCGAGCCGCCCAAGGGGAGAGCGCTTTGCTTGCAGCCCAAAAACCGACACTATGAGTCGATCGCGTCGCTGAGCTCAGAGCGGGCGCGCGGCACAGCGCTGATAGAGTTCCTGCCAGGGACGCACCCGCTCGAAGACCGCGCTCGCGGTCAGAACGTCGGCATCGGCGTAGCGCCGCCCGATGATCTGCAACCCGACCGGCAACCCGCTCGCGCTCAGCCCGGCCGGGATCGAGGCTGCCGGATGCCCGCTGAAGTTGACCGGATAGGTGAGACACCAGCCGATCAGCGGGTCGACGGACTCGCCGTTTACTTGGCTCGGCCCGACGGTGTTGCCGTCATCGGCGTTTTCCACCGGCAGGCAGGCCAGGGTCGGTGTAACGAGGAGATCGTAGCGTTCGAAGACGCTCTGGATCGCGTCGTAGACCTCCGAGCGGATGCACTGGTCGCGATAGAAATCCAAGGCGGTCATCGAGCGAGTCTTCTCGACCCATTCGAGATATTGTGGGGGAAAATCGTCGCGGTGCTCGCCGAGAAGGTCGATCCCCTGCGCCGCGAACCCGTCGAGCGTCAACAAGTTGATCGGCATGATGAGGCGACACCAGAGGTCGCTGAGTTCTCGCTGAGAGCGTGTTATTCCGATCCGTACTTCTTCGACGGTGGCACCCGCTTCCTCGAAGGCGCGCACTGCTCGGCTCACCACCGTTGCTACCTCCGGCTCGACTGGGAAGACATCGAAGTTGGGGCTGTAGCCGATGCGCCAACCGTGAATCGAGCGGCGTGTGGCAGCGAGGAAGTCGACCTGCTCGTCGAGCGCAAAGGGATCACGTGGATCGTAGCCGGCGATTGCGGAGAGGACGAGCGCCGCGTCCTCGACGGTGCGCGTGATAGGACCCTCGAAGAGGAACGGTGTGTCGCCAGCGAACGCGTTGGGACGGGCAACGAAGGGAACGCGGCCAAAGGAGGCCTTGTAGCCGTAGACACCGCACCATGCGGCGGGGATGCGGATCGAGCCGCCGCCGTCGGTCCCTTCGGCGAAGGGGACGAGCCCGTCGGCCACTGCAGCGGCGCTCCCGCCAGATGAACCACCAGTGTTGCGCCGAAGATCGAAGGGATTGCGCGAAGGACCGAAGAGATAATTGTCGCAGGTTCCACGGAAACCCATGACTGGGCTATTGGTCTTGCCCAGGACGATAGCACCCGCACGCTCGACCCGCTCGGCGAACAAGCAATAGGCGTTGACGACATGGTCTTTGAGTGCCCGGATGCCACCGAAGGTGCTCTTCCATCCGGGCTTGAAATCAAAAAGATCTTTGATCGCGGTCGGTACACCATGGAGCGGGCCGAGTGGATCGCCGCGCAGCACGGCCTGCTCGGCGTCGCGAGCGCGCTGGCGAGCCTCGTCGAATCCGAAATAAACGAAGGCGTTAAGACTGGGGTTGCGCTGCTCGATCCGAGTGATGAAGGCGTCCACGACCTCGACTGGCGAGAGTTGGCGTCGGCGGATATGGAGGGCGAGTTCGGTTGCGCTCATGTAGGCGAGTTCCTCGTGCATCGTCATGACAGCTCTCCTTTCGCCCATGACGGGTGCGTTCAGGTTTCGCCAACGCGACTCGATCCGTTGGCGTCAGGAGATCATCGGGTTCTGCGGAACTGCCATCCCCAGGCTACGCCACTCCTCGTCTCCTGTCAAGCGGATGTCAAGCGGATGCGCGAGTACCTGGCTGAGCAGATCGAATCATGGCGAGAGGGAGCGGGAGGACGAGAGGTCGGGGGCGTGACCGAGGAGAACCCGCGCAGCATCGTTCGTTGCGCGGACTTTCCCCTCCTCTGTTGGACGAGAAAGCGAGCGTTCCCTCGGTGTCTCTCCGCGAGATCGGGTTGGCGTGCGGTGCGCCGTGCTGCGGAGCCGGTAGACCTGCTTGCCCAGCTCGAGCGACGCTCGCGGAACGGTCGTTCTCGGACTTTTGGTCGCTCGTGCGTGCCTTGGAGCGGATGAGGTGAGCCAGTTCGCTGATCCGATCAGTGAGGCGCCGATCGATTTCGGCGGCCTGTGGCAAGAGCGAGGCGCTCGGCCGGTTCGGCGTCAGTGCCGCTCGCCAGGCTAGCTCGATCGTCGTGCCCAGGCGTTCGAGGCGCTGGACGAGCGGTGGGTGCGAGTCGATCGGGTGGGGAAGGTGATCGGCCGCATGCCGGTCCGGCGGTACGGGCGCGTCGAGCCGGTTGGCCGTCAGCCAGGCGACCGCTTGCCCGGCCGATGGTGGATCGTTCGGCTCTTGACTGAGCCGTGCGCGAGAGACCGACCAAGCGTATACCGTGCCGGCGACCTCGAGGAGGGCAGTTCCCAGAGCCAGCCCGCCCGCGACCTGGGCGCCGGCTGCATCGGCGGTGATCACCCGCGCCATTGCTGTTCTGGAAGACTCGCACAATGGAGTCTCAAAGGCGTCATCGGTGCATCAGCCTCCAATCTCTTCGGGCGGTGGCTCACACGGTAGCGGCAATCCAATGAAAAGCTCTGACGGGCCGGAGATCGTTGCACACTGTGTGTATTCCCGCGTGGCTGCGACCAACTCGTCCTGGGCCCGCTTCTCCCTCCGGTGCTGGCTCATGAGCGACTGAGAATGAGCGGTGGCTGTCGCCGATGAAGCGGTGGCTGTCGCCGATGATGGTGTGGAGCGACGCGAACTCTGCCTCCCACATCGTTCAGCCCCCGTGCCCCTGCCTGACCAGGTCACCCACGGACTGGTCAGAACGCGAGGTCTCATCCGGTCGCGGCGCACGTTCTGCTCGACCCGCTCGAGTCACCGGTCCGGCCGGACGGTCAGTTGCGTGCGATTCCACGGCTGGGTAGCCAGCCAGTGGAAGGGCGCTCTGGGAGGCGCTCATTTACTGGAGAAGTGTGGCGAGTTCGGTCACGAGTTCTCGAGCGCGGCGGGTGACCCGATCGGGTGTGCTCCGGTCGGTCCGCATGCCGCAGTGGGCGAGATCGTTGCGGAGTTGGGTGACCTGGTCCCATACCTCGGCGATCCGCCGCTCGGGCAACGCGTGCAGCAGCGGTGAGCCGTCCCGCAGCTGCTGCTGGAGCGCATTGAGCTCGTTTTCGGCCCGCTGACGACTCTCCCGCTGCAGCCAACTCGGCCGCAGTTCCGGAAACGTCCGCCAGAGGTACCAGCTCACCAGCCACTCGCGGGCCAGCGTGACCGCCTGGAGGACGAGGCCCTTGCCGAGCGCGTAGCGGATCAGCTCGAGCTGGGCCCGGAGGTTGCCCTCGTCGAGCTGCTCCGGGTTTGGATGAGCGAGCGGCGCGATCTCCGCGCGCACCCGCTCAGCGAGCACGGCGAAGGGCGGCGTCCAGCGAGCCAGCTCCTCCTGTGCGGTCGCGAGTTGCTGGTCGAGTTGATGGGCAGCTGCCAGTGCCTCGAGCGGACGATTGAGCCAGACGGCCTGGCTCAGCGCCCCGAGCTTGTTGCCGACCCCGGCGAGCTGGCGAGGCAGTTCGGGGGCCTGTTTACGGTACAGATCGCTGTGGGTCGCCTGGATCCGCGCGGCGAGCAGGCGCCCGTCTCCGCTCCGTTCGAGAGCCTCGATGCCACTCGACCACTCGGCCAGATCGACGAGAGGGCTGAGATCGAAGACCGGCGTCTCGTCGCGCTCGCGGTCGCGCGCCTCGAAGGCACCGTAGAGGATCCGCTGGATGGTCACCCCACGCAACTGTCGCAAAACCAGCGCGGCGACCGCGGCGAAGAGCGGCAACGAGCGGAAGCCGTGTGTGACGTCGAGCACCAGCTCAGCCTGTTCGGGAACGGCGGCGACCAGTGCGTCGAAGATCTGCCAGAGTTCGGCCTCGCTTTTCCCGGCTGGAATGGGCACCGGCTGTGCCCGCTCGCCGAGATGCGCCTCGAGTTGCCGCCAGTTCGCGTGGGCTGCGCTATCGGGTGTCAGGAGCACGAGGAACCGTTCCGCGGCCAGCCAGGCATCGAGCGCGACAGGGAAGAGAGCGCTCCGGTGTCGCCGAATACGCTCCCCATCGTCCCACACGTAGGTCGTTTCTTGATAGGTACTCGTACCCAACACCGTCATGACGAGCACGACTGCCTCCCTCCGCTGGTCACGCGCGACATGCTTGCCGCGGTCCGCTCGCCACGGGAACCCCAGTGTTCACCTCGTCGCCTGATGATAAAAAAGGAGAGTGCTGTAGGGAAAGGGGGGCCTTCCGTGGGAGGCCTGTACCGCTGGTTGGACGGCCCGTTGAGGAGCCAGATCGTGCGCGCCTGGGGTGGGTGGGTACGACCGGCTCCACTCCAGGACGATCCGTCCTGGTACGAGACGGGCCTCTCCGAGGACGAACTGATCGGCATCCTGCCAGCACGCTCGATCGGTGAGGAGAGCGGGGAGGACTTGCCTCCGGACGTGATCGAGTTCCTCACCGCGGACGAAGACGATGCGGACCGACCGGAGCCCGAGGAGCCGGAAGACCCAGAGGCAGCGCTGTCCCCAGCGGGGGTGGTGCTCTTGCCGGAGCCGGGCGTCTGTTCGACGCGGCCCGCCAGCATCCCCCAATGGGCGGTGGACGAGAAGGCGGCCGACCGGCTGCGCGACCGACGGACGGTGTCCAGTGCGGTGGGTCGTTCGTCCGCCGCGCAACCGCGGTCGACGAGCATGACGCGGTCCTCTGGCCGATCGGCAGAGGGTGAGGCGGCTGCGACGGGATCGACCACGCCCGCCGAGGACGAGCGTGCTCTTGCGGCCCAGGCCCACGAGCCGCCCGGGCGCTGGGATGATCTGGCGTGGCCGCTCGCATGGCTGGCTGAGCAGCTGGCCGCGATCCTCGAGCCGCGCTGGGTGGTTCTGGCACACCTGCCGTGCCGACTCGGTCCCTACTGCGCTGTCCAGCTCAGCGCGCCGCTCGCGGTGGTCGAGCCGACGCACTGGGCGACCGCGCGCACTGGGGTGCTCACCGGCGCGCCCCGGCTCGTCATCGAGGTCGCGGAGGCGGAGAACAGAGGAGTCGTTCTCCGCCGGCGGGTCGACCAGTGGCTCGGCCATGGCGCCGGCGAAGTGTGGGTGGTCGATCCAGCGCGTGGCTGGCTCACGTCGGAGCGGCCAGGTCGCGAGCCGAGCTGGTACGCGCCACCGGCGCCTCTCCCGCTGGGCGCGCTGGCTCCGGGGCGCTCTGTGGACCTCGCACCGCTCGTCCGCCCGGCAGGCGCCGGGCCGGAAGGCGGTGACCCGGGAGCTCGTCCTGACGCGACTAGATCGCGTCGGTGAGCATGAGGAGTACGGTCGTCCCCTGGTCGCTCGCCTTGACCACGACGGTCAAGGCTGCTTCGCCCCGCTTGGCCGCGAGCGAATTCTTGGGAGCGGATTGGAGCTGCCAGCCGAGCTGCGGGAGCGCCGTGCGGTAGAACTCCAGCACGCGATCGGCTGGATCGGGGACAGCGAAGCTGATGGTCCCGCCGTTCTCGACCTGGGTCGCCAGCGGTGAAAGATCGCCGGGCTGAGCGCCGGGATAGAGCGGCACCTGGTGCATCGCCCACGGCTCGATCATCTGGTAGGAGGTCGGTGCCGGTTGGGCGCCGGAACCGTAGCCGTAGGGATCGGCGCTGCCACTGCTCTCGCTGGGGGTGGCGTCGCTCGTGGTCCCTCTGCTCGAGCGGCGGCAGGCGACTCCGAGCGGCAGCGACGCGATCAACGCCAGGAACGCTCTCCGTCTCATCGGTCCTCCTCGATGCAGGCTCGAATCGACGGCCGCACCGGTACCGTTGCCGGCCGCGACGCGTCTCATTCCTGTGCGGGAAGGATACTCCGCGCTGCGCTCAACGCGATACCGGCGACCAGCACTGCTGTGACCCCGAGGAAGGCTCGCCCGTTCTCAGCGAGCGCATGGCCAGCCCAGGCGGAGCGCAGCAGCGTGACCACCGGGTCGAGCGGGAGAAAACGTGCGATCTGGTGGACACGCTCCGGCAGGAGTTCGCGGGGCATCGCCGCGCCGGTCAGGAAGATCATCGGATAGAGGAGCACCATCCCCACGACCTGGGCGGCCGTCGCGCTGGGCAGCCAGAAGCCGAGTCCGAACCCGAGCGCGAAGAACGCGAGCGCGCTCACCATGTAGACCAGGACGGCTGGCCAGATGCGGTCGGGCCAGCGCAAGTCGTACACCAGGCGGGCGACGAGCACGAGGAGCGCCATGCCGAGGGTCGTCAGGACGAAGGCAGTCACCACCTCCGCAACGAGCAGCTCGAGTGAGCTGACCGGTGTCACGGCGAGTCGCCGCAGGATGCCGCGCTCGCGCAGGCTGGCGATATGGACTGGAACACTGACCAGCCCGACCGTGGCCAGGATCATTGCGGTGTAGGCGGGCACCGATACGTCGACCGTTCCCAGTCCACCGTAGCGCGCCTTCGGCTCGTTCCCGTAGATCGTGCCGAAGATCAGGATGAGGACGGTCGGGAGGATGAGCGCGAAGAAGAGCGTGTACGGCTCGCGGGCATACAAGCGGAACTCGGTCAGCGTGAGGGCCGCGGTCCGCCGGCTGAGCGCGCGGAGCGTACTTGCCGAGTCGGCCATTCCCTACTCCTACCCACCCAGGCTCGCGATGAGCCATCGCCCCGCGTCAGCTCCAACGCTGTCCACCGTGGCTTGCTCGCTCGTCGCTTCGACTACAGTATGCCGAAGCGAGCGCTCGGCGTGGGGTCCGCTCCGGACCCAGCGCGATGAAGCCGCGAGCGATACCGCCCGCGCTGACCAGCTGGGTTGCATCGGAAAGCTTGCGCAAGGCAGCGACTCGTCCGCTGGACTGTTCGGACGCGCCGCGGCGCGCCATCGGGCCGTCAACCCTTGAGGGAGCCGGCGAGCAGGCCGCGCAGGAAGTAGCGTCCTAGGAGAATGTAGACCAGCAGCGTCGGCAGCGCGACCAAAAGCGCGCCGGCCATCTGGACGTTCCACATCGTGTACTGGCTCCCGGCGATGTTCTGGAGCGCGACCGTCACCGGCCGCTCCTGCGGCGAGTTGGTGATGACGAGTCCGAAGAGGAACTCGTTCCAGATCGAGGTGAACTGCCAGATGGCGACCACCACGAAACCGGTCGCCGAGAGCGGCAAGATGACGCGCCGGTAGATGGTGAAGAACCCGGCGCCATCGACCTTGGCTGCCTCGAGCAGTTCCGTCGGGATGGAGGCGTAGTAGTTGCGGAAGATGAGCGTCGTGATCGGGATGCCGTAGACGACGTGGGTGAGGATGAGGCCGGGGATCGACCCGTAGAGCCCCAAGCGCTGCAGCGTCAAGACGAGCGGGATCAAGATGCTCTGATAGGGGATGAACATCCCGAACAGGATAGCCGTGAACAGGGCATCGGACCCGCGGAAGCGCCATTTGGACAGGACGTAGCCGTTGAGCGAGCCGAGCAGGCTGGAGACGATCGTCGCGGGGATGACCATCTGGAAGCTGTTCAGGAAGCTCCGTTCCAGTGTCTTCCACGCCGCCATGAAGCTATCGAACCGCAGGCCGGAGGGGAGGTCCCACATCCGGCTGATGTTCACCTCTTCGAAGCTCTTCATCCCGGTGATGAACATGAGATAGACGGGCAAGAGGTAGAAGAGCGCGAACCCGACCATGATGGCGTACATGGCCAGGCGAGCGGGGCGAAGGCGGCGAACGGGGAACTCGCGAGCGCTCATCGTTCGGTCTCCGTGCGCAGCCGCCAGATCAAGTAGGGGACGATCAGGACCGAGACCATGACCAGCATGACGATGGCGATCGCAGCTCCCTCCGCGTACTTGTTGCTCTTGAAGGTCGTCTCGTACATGAAGATCCCCGGCACGTCGGTGGCGAAGCCCGGTCCACCGCCGGTCTGCGTCATGATGAGGTCGAAGATCTTGAGCGAGATGTGGCCCAACACGATGACCGCGGCGAGCGTGACGGGCTGCAGAAGGGGGAAGGTGATGTAACGGAACACCTGCCACTCGCTCGCGCCGTCGACGCGAGCGGCCTCGCGCAGTTCGTCGGGGATGCCGCGTAGTGCGGCCAGATACATGGCCATGGTGAAGCCGGACATCTGCCAGATGGCTGCGATGATGACCGGCAGCATGGCGAGCGGGATGCCGAGCGGTACGCGCAGCCAGTCGGGCTGCCAACCACCGCCTGGCCAGACCTCGGACGTCGTGCTCCAGGCGATGAAGACGGGCAGGCCGAGCTTTCGGAAGAGGAGGTTGAGTCCAGTCGGCTCCTGCGGTGTCCCCGGGACGAAAAGCCACTGCCAGGCCGTTCCGGTCACGACGAAGGAGATGGCCATCGGGAACAGGTAGACCGTGCGGAAGAACGACTCACCGCGCACCCGCGAGTCGAGCAGCACTGCCAGCAGGAGCCCGATCACCAGCGAGCCGATCAGAAAAAAGATCGTGAAGACGATCGTGTTGCGGAGATCGCTCTGGAAGCGGTAGGAGGTGAAGATCGTCGCATAGTTGCGGAACCCGACGAAGGTGAGATCGGGCACGATCCCCTGCCAGCGGCTGAGCGAGACGACGGTGCTCCAGAGAATGAAGCCATAGACGAAGACCAGGATGGCCGCGACCGAGGGAGCGAGCACGACGAACGGGATGAAGCGATCGACGCGGGGGAAGCGGACGCGCGCTTCCGCTTCCCGCCGCGCCACTCGTGGTCGGACCTGTTCGGCTACCTTCCCAGCCATCGATGATCCTTGCCGGAACGGATCGAGACCGCGCGTCTCAGGTCTTGAGCTCGCGGGCTGCTTCGATAAGCATCGACTTGACCTGCTTCTTGTCGCGGCTCGCTGAGAAGACGTTGAGCGCGTTCCCGTACTCGGTCATGTAGGCCTCGTTGGCGGCGGCACCGTGGACGACACTCGGGGCCAGCGCGTCCTGGGCGAACCGGTCGATCGAGTAGAGCAGGTACTCGTCGTAGACGCTCCGGTCGGGATCGGTCCGCGCCGGGATGGAGCCTTTCTTGGGATTGAAGGCGTCCTGACCCTCGCGCGAGCCGCAGACCTTCAGCCACTCGATGGCGTTGTTGCGGTGCGGGGCACCCTTGGGCAAGCCGAAGCTGTCGCTCAACCACATGAACATGCCGTCGGTGCCGGGCGAAGGCGCCCAACCGAACACCTCGCCTGCCTTGGCCCCCTTGTTGATGAAGTAGCCGTATGCCCAGTCTCCCATGATGGTCATCGCGGCGGTCCCATCGATGACCCGCTGGGCGGCATCAGCCCAGCTGAGCGCCGAGCGGTCTTCGTTGGCGAAGCTGAGGAAGCGGTCGAGCACCTCGATTGCCTCATCCACCCGCGGGTCCGACTCCCACAGGCTGGGCTCGCTGAAGAGCTTGGTGTAGTCGGCGGGACCGAAGACAGCCAGGAGCAGGTCCTCGAACAGGTGCGGCACCTCGAACTTGTCCTTGCCACCGACCGAGAGCGGGGTGACACCAGCCGCCTTCAGCTTCTCGGCGACTGCGAAGAAGTCGTCGAGCGTCTTGGGCGGCTCGAGGCCATTGTCGGCGAACACTTTCTTGTTGTACCAGAGCATGTTTGAGCGGTGGATGTTGACGGGCACCGAGAAGAACTCGCCCTTGTACGAGATCTGGTCGAGCAGGGTCTTGGGCATGACCTTGCTCCAGCCCTCCTGCTCGAAGAGATCATTGATCGGCTCCATCTTGCCAGCGACCACCCAGGTGCCGATCAGCTCCTGGCCAGCATGGACCTGGAAGCTATCCGGCGGATTGCCACCCTGCATGCGGGTAACCAGGACCGCTTTCGCGTTGGTACCTGCGCCGCCAGCGACCGTGGCGTTGATGATCTCCACGCCCGGCCTGCGCTGCTTGAAAATCTCGAAGAGTGCGGCCAGCCCGTCGGCCTCGCCCGGGTTCGTCCACCAGCTGAAAATCTCCAGCTTGTCTTCAGCCGCAGCTGCGGGCGTCTGCGCTGCCTGGGGGGCTGGAGTGGGTGTCGGCTGCGCGCCGCCACCGCAGGCCGCGAGCAGGCTCGCGCTGCTGGAGAGCGCGACACCGATCGCGAGGGTGCGGCGGATCAACTGGCGCCGCGTGAGCTGCTGGCTGCTACCGAACTGTGTGCTCCGTTCCATGGTGACCGTCCTCCTTCCTCACGTGCTCCGACCATGCGTTTCGCTCCAGCTCAGCGATCGACTTCGATCACCTCGTCGCTTCCCCCCTTTCTCATCGGCGTGTTGACGCCCGAGGCGACTCGTTCGCGGACCGATTGAGCAGCGGGCTCGAGGACTGCGGCGATCAACTCGGGTGGTAGGGACCAGGCCCGGGCATTGCCGGCCAAATGAGCCCGCATCGCTGCTTCGGCCGCCTGGGGGTCGTGCACGGCTAGGGCGCGATAGATCGCCCGATGCTCGTCGGTCACGCTGGCCAGCGAGTCCCACAGCCGGTTGGTCACGCGCCGGCTGGCCATGAGGAGCCAGCGGCAGGCGTGCAGGATCCGGTCGAGCACGCGGTTGCCGATGACCGCGCAGATCTGGGCGTGGAACTCGAGGTCGCGCTCGAGGTAGCGGTCCGGCTCGCTCTCCAGCGCTCGCATCGCCTCGAGCGTCGCCTCCAGGCGGTGCAGCTGGTCGGGACCGATGACGCAGGCGGCTCGCGCTGCGACCACTGGCTCGATCATGAGCCGGACGTCGTGCAGCTCGACCAGGAGGTGCCGGACTTCGACGGGGTCGAGCATGTCGAGCAAGAGCGGGTGCAGGTAGTTCCATTCCTGCGGCGGGCGCAACTCCATGCGGCGACCCGAGGAGATGCGGACCAGGTCCAGCCCGGCTAGCAGTTGCATCGCCTCGCGGGCGACCGTTCGGGAGACGCCGTAGCGCGTGCAAATCTCCTGTTCGGAGGGCAAGACGGCGCCTGGTTCGCCGGCGAGCGCGATCAGCTCGCGACCCAGATGGACCGCGACCTGAGTTGGGAGTTTGCGGACTTCGACCGTCGTCACACCTGGCTCCCGTTGCAGGCTCGTGAGGTCGGCAGCTGTCCGACAGTATGATAGCAGCCCCCATCGGCCGTGTCGAGCATCGCGCGCGGGATGCCGGGAGCCGAACGCCCGGAACACCGGACAGGGCGGGCGCGCGGCCCGCGTCGTCGAGTGGCGCCGTGTCCGGAGTTCGCTGGTGGACGAGCGATGCGGCGCGGCTCGAGTGGCCAGAGGGAACGACCTACCAGTCGAGCGATCAGCGGAGGTCGCTCGTGCTGGACAGCTGGTCGGCCCACCAGATCTCGAGCGGGACAGTGAGGCACGGCTCGGCTGGTGCCCGCAGGAGGTGCGCGAGACGGCGTGTCTGGTCGAAGAGGGCGTGGCGGGCCAGGCGGGTTGTCCCAACGAGCGGGAGCGGTCGTCCCTTCCGGGCTTCCCAGGCGGCGCGGAAGCGCTCCGGTTCAGCGAGATCGGCACAGGCGAGCGGGCGGCAGGCGAGCGCGAGGTACAGTTCGCCGTCGGTCGTGGCGAGGAGGATCCGGTCGAGGTCGCGGCGGAGCGCGGCGAGCTGGTCGTCGCTCGGCAGCTGGGTGAGCAGGTAGCAGCGGCCGCCGCCAGCGTAGAGCAGGTTGGCGAGGGGGAGGTTGAGGCGGCGCAGGAGCCAGCGACCGACCGCCTCGGTGACGAGCTGGAGGAAGAAGGAGCGCCCGCGCAGGCTGCGGGCGGCCCGTGCAGCGGTGAGCGTGTAGAGGAAGCGCTGGATACCGGTGACGTCGGCTGCGAGCAGCGCCAGCCGCGGGGTGTCCCAGTCCGGCGATCGGTGCGCGAGCAGTGCCGCGAGCGCTTCGTCGTCGAGACCGGAGCGGTCGAGCGCAGCGGCGATCGCTGCGGTGGTGCGGAGATGGTCGTGGAGCGAGATATCAGCGACGTTCTGCCGGTAGTACGCCGAGGGGACGCACCAGGTGTAGCGCTGGAGGAGATGGAGCACGGTGGTGAGGCGCGCGTCGAAGTCGAGCGTCGGTGGGATGGCCTCGAGATCTTCGACGAGACGCTGCCAGAGTGCTTCGTAGCCCTGCCGCTCGCTGACCTCTTCGACTGGTGACGCATTGGGGAAGAGTCCTTCCGGCGCGAGCGCGAGCGGCGCGAGCGGCCAGTAGGCCGGTGCGGGGGCGGGGGCACCGGCGAGCTGCAGGCGGGTGAAGATACTGCGCAACTGGCGTTGCCCGAGGCGCGTGGCAGCCCAGAGCGCCCCTCCGCCGGGCGGTGCCGGAGGCTGGTCAGTCTCGGCATCGTCGCGCTCGGCAGCCGAGAGCCGGTCGGCCAGGGCGACGAGGCGAGCGAACCGGTCGGCCGGCTGGTGGTGGCGGAGGATGGCGTCCGCTGCAGCGCGCCACTGCGGGAGCCACCTTTCGATGGCGTCGGCGCTCCACTTGGCGTGGGCACCGTTTGGCCCGTAGTCGCTCGGGCCGTACGCGGCGTAGCGGTCGCTGTGGCGCTGACCGGTTCGCTGCCACAGCTTGCCGAGGTCGTGAAGGAGACTGGCGACGAGCAGCGTCTCGAACGAGTCCATCAGTCGGTCACCGTATGGTCTGCATGAGCCTACGAGATCATGCGTCGCTCGTCAAGCGGTGCACGCGCGGACCGACCAGCTGGGAGTCGCTCGCGGGCGCGGCGGGTTCATCGTGCAGGATGGCCAGTCGAGTGAACCGGAGCCGATGGGCGATGCGAGAGGCTGCTGAGACCTGCGCATGACTGGTCCCGGAGGACGAACAGGCGCGTCAGGCGGAGCGCCTCCTTACTCCCGAGCAGGCGGTACGCCCGCGCCTCTCCGCACCGGTGGGTGCGACGCCTCGGGTGAGTGTCTGCCGGCGGACTGAGCGGACTGAGCGGTGTCAGGGCTCGGGGTCGCGACCGACCGGCCGGAACGAGCCGGTTTCGGGCGCTGGCTGTTGGGCGGTCATCCGGCGTGGGCGGTGGCTCCAGACGGAGAGCAGGCCGGTCGCCAGGAGCCAATGGGCGAGGACCGCGAGGCCGAGCGTCACGATCAGCTGGAGGAGCCAGACCTGGTCGAAGCGGCGTGCCGTGAGCCCGCTGTAGGCGCCGAGTGTCGGGTTCCCCATGGCCGGCAGGGGGAGGAGCCAGAAGATCCGCTCGTATCGGTACAGCCAGCGGTTGAGCTGATTGGGCCGCCAGAGGGCGAGGAGACCGAGCGCGGTGAGGGAGCCTGCCAGGCCGAGCAGGGCGAGCGCCCTCCACGGATGCGGCAGGTGCACCCGGATGCTCAGGGCCGTTCCGAGCGCCGGGAGACCGGCGACGTAGAGGACGAGCGCCAGATGCGTCAGCCAGGTCAGCCAGGGCTGCGGTGGGAACTGTCGCGGGTCGTCCAGGTCGGCTTCCGGTGCCGTGGGGAGGAAGGCGATCCCGTGGCGATGCAGGCCAGTCAGCTGGCCGAGCCAGCTGAGGAATCCGCCGGCGAAGCCGAGTGCCGCATCGGTCGGAGCGAGTCCGGGCGAGACCCCGCCAGTGATCCCGACGCGGCCTGCCCACACGATGACGGTCAGGAGGATGCCGAGCGCGAGGGCAGCGAGCGCGGAGGCGAGCGGCGTCTCTCGCCAGGCTCGCCAGAAGTTCCTCCGTCGCGGACGAGCGCGTCGATGGCGTGGCCGACTCATCGGGTCTCGCGGCGCGAAAGACCGACCGAGGACGCAGTTTACGCCGGAGCCAGGTCAGCAGCAAAGGGCGCTTACATGAGAGCGGCGGAGAACGCTGGCGAGCAGCAGTCGGCTCGACGCCCCGGGGACGCATCGGGTGAGTGATGCAGCACAGCGCCCTCGTGGCGGTTGGTGGGGAAGACGGGCAGCGGAGAGCCGGGTCGTACAGCGAACGCGGTCGGCCAGCTGGGCCCTCGCCCGCCGGCCGGTTGGTGTCCTCCTGGGTGAGCCGGGCCCGAGGGACGACGAGCTGCGGGGCGGAACGCGCGGGGGCTGGCGCGGGCGCCGCGAGCTGAGGACGTCGCGGCTGACTCGCCAGCGCGGCACGCGCTGACGAGTACGAAGCGGCGCGGGGATCGGGTGGTTGCGTCACGCTGAGCGAAGAGCGGCACCTGGCGCAGTCTCGTGCAGTCCGGTGGCCATTCCTGAAGGGTTCGGGATCGTTGCGACGCGAGTCGCTGAGTCTGAACCCGTCGGTGAGGCTGTTCGAGTACCTCGTTACGATCCCCGAAGGGGATTCGGGTTGTGGCGACGCATGCTCGGAAATCAACCTCCTCTGCCATTCGTTTCCGTAGCCGTTGCAATGTCCTGGAGGAGATTAGGGTCGTTGTGACCGACTGCTCACGTATGGGCTACGCGATGCTAGCCCACTCGAGCGAGGTAGGCCGGCTTCTTCGGCGCGGTGAGCCGGCTCTCCCTCGCGTTACCGCCAGGTGATCTCGGAGTGGGGTCGCTGCATGGCGCATCGCCATGCTCTAGCCTGGTGAGGTGGGCCGGATCCTGCCTGACGCCTCCAGCCCACCAGACGCCGCTCGTCCAGTCCAGCCCGGAGCATGCCTGCGCTGCCCTTTGCGCCGTGGCCTGCCGGCGGCTTCTCCCCCGGGGCGGCGATGGGACAACGCGACGGTGCCGAGGCGACCGGTAGCGCGCCAGGCCGTCGCTGGTGCTGGCTGGCGTGCAGGCGCGTCGAGCGGCCAGCCCGTGCCGTTCTGTCCGGGGCTGAATGTCCTCCGCGAGCGAGAAGGGGATAGGCAAGCGGCGGATCACCAGCTTTAATGGCAGCGTGCTACGCCGTAAGCGGCGCAGCGTGTGGTCAGTCGGTCGCTCGAGGGCGAAGGGATGGAGGCGGTATGCGGCTGGTCACCTACAGCGAGCGGGGCCGAACGAGCGTCGGGGTTCTGGAGGCTGGCTGGATTCTCGATATCCCACAGGCCTACACGGAGCTCTTGCGCCAGCAGGGCGTGGCGGATGCGGCCGGGCGGGCACTGGCGGAGTGCCCACCGGACGTGGTGCTCCTGCTCGCTCGTGATGGGCTCGGTCGCGCGCGGGAAGCGGTCGCCTTCGCGAGGGAAGCGCTCGCGCGCGATCGGGAAGGCGCACTGCAGCGCGGGCTCGCAGTCGCAGCCGATGCACCCGGGGTGCGCCTGCGGGCACCGCTCCAGCGTCCGGGGAAGATCATCTGCCTGGGGCTGAACTATGCCGATCATGCCCGGGAGACCAACTCGCCGATCCCGCAGTACCCGGAGCTCTTCAACAAGTTCGCCAACGCGCTCATCGGGCCGGGCGAGCCGATCGTACTGCCGCGGGTCAGCCAGCAAGTCGACTACGAGGCGGAGCTAGCGGTCGTCATCGGCAAGCCGGGGCGGTACATCGACGAGCAGCGCGCGCTCGAGCACGTGGCCGGGTACACGGTCCTGAACGACGTCTCGATGCGCGATTTCCAGTTCCGCGGTCGGCAGTGGATGCAGGGGAAGACGTTCGATCGCTCGACGCCGCTCGGCCCCTGGATCGTGACGGCTGAGGAGATTCCCGACCCGCAGGCGCTGGACATCAGCTGCGAGGTGTCCGGCGAGGTGCTGCAGCGCTCGAATACCCGCGAGATGATCTTCAGTGTCGCCGCGGTCGTCGCCTACATCTCGCAGATCATGACGCTGGAACCGGGAGACCTCATCGCGACTGGAACACCGGCTGGGGTGGGGTTCGCTCGTGAGCCGAAGCGGTTGCTGCAGCCGGGCGATGTGGTCCGGGTGACGATCGAGCGGATCGGCACGCTGGAGAACCCGGTGATCGCCGAGGAGTGAGTTGGCGAGTGTCGGTCGAGCGTCCGGGTGGGACGCCGCGCAGCGCCGGTGGGTGCTGGGGTGCTCAGATGACGATGTTGCCGCCGCGCTGGGGCGGTCGGAAGACGACGAGCCGGCCGGGTTCCTGGTATTCGATCTGCGGGTTGACGCGCGCGCCCGCGCGGTAGGTAGCGAGGACGCCGGTGACGGCGACGCGCTCACCGCAGAGCGCTTCCCGGAGCCGGTCGACTGTCCACTTGCGCGCCGCGAGCTCGCGGAGCGCTTCCTCCCGCATGACGACGTAGAAGTCGCCGCAGGCGTACTCGCCGAAGTTGACGAGGAGGCACGGACGGCTATCCCGCGCCCTCGGCGTATCGAGTCGGCCCACCGGATCGTCAAGTTAGAGTGTGGCGGGGAGCGCGAACGGTGTCGCGTTCCGCTGTACATCGATGATGGAGGCGGGGTTCGGCCGCAGAGGACCGGAGCGGTTCTCGTGCCGGGAAGGAGCGTCGGCACGGCAGCGTCGTCGGGTCTTCACCGAGCCGTTCGGTAGGGCCGGCCCGAAGGGTGCAGCGGCTCAGCGCAGGCGAGAGCGGAATGCAAACCAGCGGTAGGTAGGCGACGGAACGAGAAATTGGGCTCCCGGTACGATCCGCCACTAGGGCAGGAGCCCCCGGGTGCTGCGTGAGCAGTGCGGGCGTCTGGGGAGGCTACGGAGCAGACAGTGGTCGATCATCCCTCCGACAGCACGGCTCGGAGAATGAGCAGGACGGACATGATCAGATCGGCGAGGACGGCGCCGGCAACGAGGGCCAAGAGCAGTTCGGCCAACAGGAGGAGGATGTCGGCGAGCAGCGGCAGGACGGTCTCGGCGGTGAGCGATTCTTCGCCGAGGAGCACGAGGCCGAGTCCGAAGGCGATCAACAGGAGCTCGCTGCGGGTCGCGCTACCGACCAAAGCGGCCAGCAGCCGCTTGGTGATCGGCAACTCCTTGATGCAGCGGTAGCTCTGCAGGAGTGACCGCTCGGCCGGCTGACGTACCGGGCGGGTCGTGGAGAGACCGACCGCTGCGACCGAGGGCTGGCCCAGCGTCGGCACGGTCACGGCGAGCGGCTCGGTGGCTCGGAGGTCAGGCCGGGTGTCTCCGAGTGGCCCGACTACCTCACCCACCAGGTGCCCCAGCTTCCAGCCGAACCAGTACAGGGGCAAGAGTGCGAGCTTGTCCTGGTGCCGCTCGACCGTCGACTCGACTGGGCGGGTCAGTCCGAGCATGGTCACCTCCCCGACTCACACTCCGATGGTAAGGGGTGAGTGCCGGGGAGTTTTTGCGGTCTCGTAAAAGTCGCTCGACCGTTCGCGGGCCGGGTGGAGCACACCGCTCGTACTCGCGCAGCGGATGCTCCTCAGAGAGGTCAGGCGGGTTGCGAAATGGGAGCCGGGCGGGCACTGGGGGAACTCGCTTCTGCCTCGGTGGGAACCAGCTGCGCGATAGCTTGACTCGCCGCGACTGCTGCCACCGTACTGAGGCCGGCGGCGAGCCACCCCGCCGGCGTCAGGGCCGGGAGACCGAGCAGCGCGCGGAACGGTGGTGTGATCAGGGTCGCCGCCAGGACAGCGCCCGAAAGGGCAGTTCCGGTCAGGAGGCTCGGTGTCAGGCCAGCCCCGCTCAGGCCGAGTTCGAGCGTTTGGGCGAGCTGCCCTGCGACGAGGGCAGTGAAAGCAACGGCTGGTGCAGCGCTGGGGCTGGCTGTCATCGCCCAGAGATAAGCGAGGGCAGCGGGGACCGCGGTCGCCCCCGCCCGACGCAACACGTCAACGCGCAGCGGCCGGTCGAGGGCCGTCTCTCCCTCGCGGGCGAGTTGCTCCAACCGTTGATAGCGCGGACCCTGGAGTGCGATGGCGAGCGCCGGGGGGACATCGGTGATCAGGTTCACCATGAGGACCTGGCGCGTGTTGAGCGGTGCCGGCGCACCGAGGAGCGACGGGATGCCCATCAGGAGGAGCTCACCGAGATTGCCCCCGAGCAGTAAGGCGACCGCGCGGCGCATGTTCCTCCAGAAGCTCCGCCCCTCGATCAAGGCTTGGACCAGGGCGGCGAAATCGTCCTCGATCAGGATGAGGTCAGCGGCTTGTCGAGCGACTTCGGTTCCCCAACCCATCGCCATGCCGACGTCGGCCAAGCGGAGCGCGGCGCTGTCGTTGACGCCATCGCCGGTCATCGCCACGACGTGTCCGCGGGCTTGCAAGGCACGGACGATGCGGACCTTGTCCAGCGGCGTGGCGCGCGCGATCACCGGGACCTGTTCGAGACGCTCGGCCAGTTGCTCGTCGCTCAGGCTGGCCAGATCGGCGCCGGTGATCACCCGCTCGTCCTCGGTCAGACCAGCGGCTCGCGCGATCGTGGAGGCAGTAGCGGGATGGTCGCCGGTGATCATCACGACGCGGACACCTGCCCGGCGACAGCGCGCAACCGCATCGGGGACGGTGGGTCGCAGGGGGTCGCTCAGCCCGAGGAAGCCGATGAGACGCAGATCGGTCGGGTCCTCCAGCCGTACCGACCCATCGGCCTCGGCGACGAGCAGGACGCGCAGGCCGGCTCCAGCGAGCCTGAGGAGGTGATCGGCGAGTTCGGCGTGCCGCGCGTCGTCGAGCGGCTGCAGGCTGCCGTCCGCTGCGAGCCAGGCGCGACAGCGGTCGAGCAGGACTTCCGGACTTCCTTTGAAGTAGGCGGTGCCACCGATCCGCACGGCGTGATACGGCTGGGTCGATTCGAAGGGAAGCTCCTGGTCGCGGGGGACGTCCAGTCGGTCGCGCAAGCCGGCTTCCAGCGCGGCGCGCAGGACCGCTGCATCGGTGCCATGGGTGAAGGCGTCGCTCCGCGAAGGAGGCGGGCTCGCCAGCGCCGCGCTGGTCAGTGTTCGGCGGGCCAGCTCACTGAGCTGCCCGGGCAGCGACTCGAGCCCGGCGCTGGTCAAGATATGGGTCACCGAGAGCTTGCCAGCCGTCAGGGTGCCGGTCTTGTCGACGCAGACGATGCTGACGCGGCCGAGCGCTTCGGCCGCCGAGAGCCGGCGCACGACGATGCCGTTCCGCGCGAGACGGCGAGCCGTCGCGGCCTGGGCGACGCGCGAGAGGAGCGGGAGGCCTTCCGGTACGGCGGCGATCGCCAAGCTGGCACCCAGGCCCAGTTGTGCCGCCGGCGGAAGCCCGCGTAGGATGCCGCTCAAGGTGACAGCTGCCGCGGTCGCAAAGGAGATCGGTAAGGAAAGGCGCGTGTACTGAGCGAGTCGTTCGGTCAGATGATCCCGGTTCTCCTCGCTGAGCTCCAACGAGCGACGGAGTGCTCCCAAGCGGGTCCGGGGACCGGTCGCTACCACGACGGCGACCGCCGTACCGGAGACGACGGCACTGCCAGCGAGGACGACTGCCCGCTCGTCGCGTGCGGCAGCGTCCTTCTGGACCGGGATCGACTCTCCAGTCAAGGCCGACTCGTCGACGGCGAAATTGTTGGTCTCGATCAGGCGGGCATCGGCCGGCACGAGGTCGCCGAAGCGCAAGAGGACGATGTCACCGGGAACGAGTTCGCTCGCCGGGATGAGCTGCTCGTCACCGTCGCGGCGGACACGTGCCGTGGTTTCCGTCAGCCGGGCCAACTCGCTCGTCGCGCGGGCGACCCGCACGTCTTGCCAGGTGCCGAGGAGCGTGTTGACGGCGATCGTCCCAACGATGATCAGGACATCGAGCGGGGCGTTGACCGCCAGGGAGAGGGCGGCGCCAGCCGCCATGATGGCGACCAGCGGGGAGCTGAGCTGCTCGAGCGCAGCCTGGACCCACGGGCTGAGCTGGGAGTCGCTCGGCTCGATGGCTAGTCGACGCAGTGCCTCGCTGGCCGACAGGCCGTGCGGGCTGGTGGCGAACTCGCGGAAGAGTTCGTCCGGTGCACGATCGCCCCAGCGCTCCGGCTCGGGATCGACGTAGACGGGGGCAACGCTGGACGGGGGCTGGCCCCACAAGCGGACCCAGCTGAGCACGATCGCGAGCAGAGCGGAGCCGCCCAAGAGGATCGCGGCGAGCGTCGGCGAGACCGGCAGACCGAAGCCGAGTGCCAGGGCAGCCAGGTTGCTAGCCAGCGAGACGAGCGTCGTGTCGCGTACAGCCTGATCGCGCCGCTCTCCGATGTCGAGCAGCGTCATGACGGCCGCAAGGTCGCTGGCCAGGACGTCGACCGGGTAGTCGAGGACGACACCGTTGGGTTGGAGACCGATCCCGAGGTCTGCTTCTCGGAAAGCGCTCGGGTTGCCCAGATGATCGGCGACGTAGAAGACGCGCTGACCGGAGCGCCGCAGTCCAGCGATCGTGGTCGCGGGATCGGAGTCAGCCAGGACCTCGACGCCGACGGTTTCCAACCAGGTCAGGCGCGTGTCGGGCGCTCCGCGGACCAGCACGCGGATACCCTGCTGCCGGCAGCGGCTCACTAACTCGCGCCCTGCCGCCGAAAGACACGGTCGGAGCGCGATGACTCCGGCGACGCGACCGCAGCCGCGCTCGCAGAGGAGCACGGGCAGGCTGCCGCGCTCGAGGAGTTTCTGGGCGACTGGATGGGTTGCTCCGTTCGCTCCCGTCAACTCGAAACGACGCCAGTCACGGAGGCCATTGCGGCGCCCATTCGTCGGGAGCGGGAAGGCGCTGGCGAAGGGCAGTCGTTGTTCGAGTGCCAGGCGCGCGCTGCACTCGAGGAGTTCGTCGAGCGAGAGTGCATCGTCGAGCGAAATCGCGGTGTCGAGCTCGAAGCCGTCGCTGAGGAGGAGCGGGTGATCGAGGACGATCACCGAAGGGCGGACGAGACGCCGACCGGGGGCGAGGCGCGTCACGAGTGTGCCGGCCCGCAAGGCGCGGGCCACGGCGCCGAGGTCGGCAATCTCGGTGCCGATGAGGGCAGGTCGGGCATTGAGCAGGACGAGTGCGCGGCCAGCTGCCGCCAGGGATCCAGCGCGCAGGCCGTTGACGGCGGCCGCTCCCAGGGCGAGCGGTGCGATCAGGTCGAGGTAGCGCTGGGTGAGCGCCGGCAGAGGAGTCGGGCGTGGTCGCCAGGCTGCGCCCGGTTCGACAGCTCGATAGCGGACGATCGCCTGACCGTACAGGACGAACGAGCCAGCGGCGACGGTCTGGCCGCGTGTCCGGTGCTCGACCGTACCAGCTGGCGAGAGCGTCAGGAGTTCGCCATCCTCGAGCACGGCCGGCAGTGGCAGGCGCGAGCCAGGGCTGACGCGCGCAGTCGCGCCGGGGTGCGGCAGGCTACTCTCCGCTAACTGCCGCTCGTACCGCTGCCACGCGCGCTGCCAGGGCAAGAGCACCGTCAGCAAGCGGAGCGCTTCCAGGAAGCTCACCAAGAGACCGATCCGCTGGCCAGCGAGCGCTTGGGTGACGATCCCGAGCGAACTGGTCGCGATGTCCGCGCCGATCGGCGTGAGGAGTCGGCGCATCCCTTCGCGCAGCGTGGGAAAGCCGCGGAGTACCGTCAACGCGTCGGCGATCAGCGAGGGGACCGGGCTCGTGGTCAGGGCGGCTGGTCGACCGAGCAACTGGCGGGCGACGAGGAGCCCGAGCGCGAGCGCCGTGCCGGTTGAGCGGACGATCCCGTAGGTGAGGAGGTCCTGGTCGAAAGGGGAAATGACGCGTCGAGCGCTAGGCGGCAGCTCGGGGAGATCGAGTCCCGCGATGCTGGCGATGACCTCGCTCAGATTGATGCTCTCGTCGAGCTCGACGAGGACGCGTCCGGTCAAGGCACTGGCGCGCACGACCGCCGCCCCGAGCCGGCCGAGTGCGTCCTCGATGGCTTGCGCGAGGTGCGGGTTCCCCTCCAGACCGGGCACGGCCAGGCGGAGGCGTCGCCGGCTGACCGTCCCGACCTGCCGGGTCACCGCATGCTCGACGCGCACACGCCTCGAGCGTGCGCTCGCCGTGTCGCCGGGTCGCTCACTGTCCGCCTCGCCGGAGCTCGCCGCGCGATCGGACTGGTCGAGGCGCTGCGCGAGTTCCTCGAGGAGCGCCTCGGTGCTCCACAGCGCCGGATCGACGCGCAGCAACCACGTGCCGGTCAACGCGTTCCCGGTCGCCGCGAGAATACCGGGAAGACGACGCACCTGTGCGAGCGCGCCATCCGGCGGGTACGGATCGAGCGACAAACGCACCCGGCCGGGTAACTGGTGCAGTACCCGAATGCGTGGTCGGTTCATCGCGCTGAAGCTCTATCCTGACTACGCGTCCGTGGACTGGCGCGATCGATCAGTTGGCTGGTGCCCGCGCTGCCACGCTTGGCGGAGCGCTTCCGCCTCGGCCAACACGTCCTCCAGCTCTTCCTTGGTGCGCACGAGCGTCTTCAAAAGACGGCGACCCACCACTGTGCCGAGCGAGGCGGCCCAGAGAATGGCCGTGTCCACCAGCTGTTCAGCGTGGGCGACTGCTGGCGGAACCGAGGGCGCCACCGACTCGGCAACCTGCGTCGACGGTTCCGCGGTGACCGTGGCTCGTTCGCGCGGAGCCTCCCGCCGCGTCCGCGCGCTACTCCCGGGTGTGCCGGGCTCGCCGACCCGCGTGCGTCGCGGTTGTCCGTCACGCTCTGGGGATGCCCGCTCGCTCGGCTCAGCTTCTCTGTGCTCCGCTGCTGCGACATCGTCGGGCGAGCGCGCTTCTCGAGCCTGCTCGTCTCGTTCCTGTTCGTGCATGCGTCTCTCCCGGTCAGTTGGGTTGGACAATCGACCCTTGCGGTCGCAGTCGTTGGCGCGCCGCAACGAAGCCGTCGCGTGCTCCCCGCAGAATGGCCTGCCCGCCGGCGATGGCGGTCAACCCGCCCGCGACGGCGTAGACCAGCCCCCGGCGGACGGCACGGCGGACGCGTGGCGAGAGGAGCAGCGCGGTCGCAGCGACCGCGATCGCGGTCTCCGGTCGGGCATAGTCGTCCAGCTCGAGTTCCGGCATCGTATCCCCCCTTCTGACGACACTACTATTGTCGGTCTGTCGCGCAGCCCCGATGTCATCGTGATCGTGCGAAAGCGTATCGACGCACCAGAGTTTTGTACCACCAGGGACCGTTCACAATATTGCAAAAATGTGAACGTTTCCGCGTATCAAGCGCTGTTCGGCGCCTTTCTGGGCGTGCGTGGACGAGTATACCAGCCCTTGTGGCGACGTGTGCACGAGGGAGCGTGCGCCGCAGGCAGTGGGCACGCTCGGCCGAGCGAGCTGGTCGCTCCGTCCGCCGGCTACTCGCGTTGTCAGCCTGGCCGGTCGGTCGCCGGTGAAAGTGCTGGGGTGCTCGCTGGCGAGGGAGCGCTATGAGCGGCGCTCACCAGGTTCGCTGGCTGCCAGTGCGTGCGCGAGGTCGCCGGTGTCACCGGCGAGCTGGGCGATCGCGGCCTCGTCGTAGCCAGCGGCGCGGAGGGGGATGACGATGTCTTGGCGCAGGTCGGGCACGCTGGCCGCCAGCACGGTCGCCTGACCAGCCACCGCGAGCGATGCGACGCTCGCGGGTACTAGCGCAGTCTCGCCGCGCACCAGGTGGAGTTCGTCTCCGTCGGTCTGGATCGCCAGTGTGCCCTCCAGGCAGGTGAGGATCGAGGGGGTCTGGCCCGGTTGGCGCGTGAACACACGTTTGCCAGCGATCGTCCAGCGCTCCAGGAGGAAATATCGGCAGGCAGCCAAGACGGTACGCCAGTCGTCGAGCGGAAGGGGTTGCGTCCGCTGAGCACGGCGCTCCGGGCGGAGGACAGCGAGCCCTTCCTCGATATGCAGGGGACGACCTCGACCTTGCGCATCGACGCGTCCCCAGTCGTAAAATCGGTATGTGATGTCCGACTGCTCTTGAATCTCGTACAGCAGGATCCCGGGGCCGATGGCGTGCAGGGTTCCGGCTGGGACGACGACCGTGTCCCCAGGCTGGACTGGCAAGTGCGCAAGGACCCGAGGCAGCTCGCCGGTTGCGATGTGGAGACGGAGAGCCGGGGGATCGAGCAGCTCGGCCAGTCCGACGATCAGTTCGGCTCCGGGTTCGGCTGCCAGGATGTGCCATGCTTCCGTCTTGCCGCGCTGCCCGAGCGCTGCGGCCTGCTCGTCATCAGGGTGAACTTGGACGGACAGCACATCGTCAGCATCGATCAGCTTGATCAGGAGGGGAAAGTCGCCGAACGGCTGACTGGCTGCCATGCCGCGCTGGCCCAAGAGATCTGCCCCGAATTGCGCGACGAGTTCGCGGAGCGTCAGTCCCGCCAGCGGGCCGCTGGCGACACGGGCTTCGTTCGCGGTCTCCCACGATTCGCCGATGCGCGCGCCATGCGGCAGCGATTTGCCGAGGTAGCGCGCCAGACGCTGGTCGCCCCAGGGGCGCTCGACCAGGACCGGTTCGAGGAGCATGGGCCGGGCGAGGAGCGCCGCGTTCATGGTGCCGGCTCGCCCTCCTTCCGCTGCCAGCGGTCGTAGAGGATGCCGAGTGTCAGGCCATACGCCAGGTGCCGCCAGACTTCTTGGAGGAACGGGACCGGCCGGTTGAAGGGCTCCAGGCGGCCAGCACGGATTTCCGGATGGACGCGATCGAGCAGCGCGACGATCGGCCAGAGTGCCAGATTCTCGGCGAGCGCGAAGAGCGATCCGGCGAGCCAACCAGAGAACGGAAACACACGCCGCAGGCGCCCGTAGAGGACACCGAGCGCTGCACCGTTGGCCAGGTGCATGAGCGTCCCGAGCAACGGCCAAAAGCGAGCTCCTCCCGGAAGCAGCCCGGCCAGGAGCCGGAGATCGTTGGTCCGTCGGCGCAGGACCGCGAGATCGACGGCCATAGCGAAAAGGAAAGCGACGGCACCGGCCAAACCAGCCAATGTGGCGTGACCGAGACCCCTCATGACGTGGCTCCCTCCACGTGCCCGGTGGTGGTGGCAAGTTCAGCCCGGCGCGCGGCGATCAGCGGGCGAAGCAACCAAACCAGGAGCGGTGGAGTCAGGAGGGTGGTGAGCATCGACATGACGACGGCGACCGAGAACAGGGGACGCTCGACCACGCCGAGCGACAGGCCGATCGAGGCGACGATGAGTCCGACCTCGCCGCGCGGCACCATGCCGAAGCCGACCACCGCCATCGAGCGCAAGGGAAAACCGATCGTCCCCAGCGCGGCTCCGAGCGCTTTGGTGAGCACGGCGACTCCGGTGACCGCGAGGGCGAGCCCGAGCGTCTCGCCTTGGAGGAAGAGCCGCGGATCGACGCGCGCACCCGTGACGACGAAGAAGAAGGGAACCAGGAACGTGTAGATCGGGAGCGCTTGTTCGTGCAAGTGGTAGCGCTCGGCGACCTCGGCCAACGCCATACCGGCCAGGAAGGCACCGACGATCGGGGCGAGACCGATCGTCGCGGCGATCGCCGCCAGGGCCAACATCAGCGCGAGTGCGACCACCAGCGGGGCATGCTCGAGCTGGAGCCGGTCGACCAGCGGGGGGAAGAGGCGCCGGACCACCAGCGCACCTAGCCCACCGACGAGCGCGGTGAAACCGAGTGCGAGGACCGAAACCCAGAGCACGCGCCCGAGTTCCAGTTCGCCCGAGACCGCGATCCCCGAGACGACGGTGAGCATGAGGAGTCCGAAGATATCGTCGAAGACAGCAGCACCGAGGATGATGCGGGCCTCGCGCGAGTCGAGGGCGCCGACATCGCGCAGCACGCGAGCGGTGATGCCGACACTGGTGGCGACCAGCACTGTGCCGATGAAGATCGACTCGATCGACGGGTAGCCCAACGCCAGCATGAGCACGGTTCCGCCGGCGAAGGGTCCGAGTACCCCGAGCACAGCGACCGCGAGCGACCGGATGCCGACACGGAGGAGATCGCTCAGGCGCGTTTCCAACCCGACGAAGAACAGGAGTACGACGACGCCCAGTTCGGCGATCGACTCCAGGGCGAGTGCGAGACCCTCGCGTGCAGCCTCGCGATCCTCATGAAACAATTCCAGGATTTCGTGACCCGGGACACCGATCAGGCCGAGCGCGAAGGGGCCGATCAGGATCCCGGCGAGCAGTTCGCCGATCACCGCAGGCTGGCGCATGCGGAGGAAGAGTTCCCCTGCGAACTTCGCGGCGAGAAAGATGATCAGGAGTTCGCTCAAGACCTCGACGATCGCGGTCATCGATGTCGCTCCCCGAACATGGTGATCGAATCCCCTTCACGCGCTCATTTATCGCCAGCTCGCCACGAGTCGAGTAGGCGTGCGTCAGATGTGGATGGCCAGGTTGTCGACCGCCAGCGCGGCCTCGCCGATCACCTCGGAGACGGTCGGGTGCGGGTGAACGGAGAGCCCGATCTCCCAGGGCGTGGCCTCGAGCAGTTTGGCCAAGGCGGCCTCGGCGATCAGCTCGGTGGCGTGATTGCCGATGATATGGACGCCGAGGATATCGTTCGTTTCGGCATCGGCGATGATCTTGACGAAGCCGTCGGTCTCCCCCTCGATGAGCGATTTTCCGTTGGCTCGGAAGGGGAACTTGCCGACTTTGATCGCCCGACCCTGCTCCTTGGCTTCCCGCTCGGTCAGGCCGAGGCTCGCGATCTCCGGATGGCAGTAGGTCACGATCGGGACACGGTGATAATCGAGGGGGAGCGGTTTCTCGCCGGCGATATGCTCGACGGCGATGATCCCCTGGTGCATCGCGGTGTGCGCCAGTTGCTGGATACCGAGCACATCGCCGATGGCGTAAATACCCTCGACGTTCGTGCGGAAATACTCGTCGGTGACGATGAAGCCGTCCCTGGTGCGGACCCCCAGCTCCTCGAGCCCGATTTCCTCGATGTTCCCTTCGCGGCCGAGCGCGACGAAGAGCGCATCGGCCTCGATGACCTCTTCTTGCGTACCACTCTTGCGTACGCGCATCCGGACACCGCCCTCGGTGATATCGAAGTCGTCGGCGGTCGGGCGGTAGTCCGGAACGATGCGGATCCCCTTGCGCTGGAAGGCTCGGACGAGCTGTTGTTGGACTTCCTCGTCCTCGTTGGGGACGATACGTCCCACCAGCGTGACCTCAGCCCCGAAGGCGTGCCAGACCGTCGCATGCTCGACACCCGTTGCGCCGCCCCCGCGGATGATGACGCGCTTGGGGTACCAGTCGATCTGTGCCGTGGTGTGGTCGCTGTTGAGCACGCGGACGCCGTCGAATGGGATGCCAGGGATCGCTCGTGGCCGAGAACCAGTGTCGATCACGATCGCACGCCCACGCAGCTCCTGGGGCTGGCCCTCGGCACCGTTGACCAGGACAGTGCGATTCCGGGTCAGCCGGCCGACTCCCTGGATGAGCGTGATGCCGTGCTTGCGGAAGAGGAAGTGGATCCCCTTGTGGAGCTGCTCGACCACCTGCTGGGCGCGCCGGAAGGCGGTCGGATAATCGCCCGCGACCTCACCGACGATGACGCCGAACTCCTTGGCCCGACGCGCTTGCTCGAGGAGTTCCGCGCTCTTGAGGAGCGCCTTGCTCGGAATGCAGCCCCGGTGCAAGCACGTCCCGCCGACCTTGTCCTTCTCGACGACAGCGACCTTCAGGCCGAGTTGGGCAGCGCGAATCGCTGCGACGTAGCCGCCGGTCCCTCCACCGAGGAATACGACGTCGAACTCCTGGCGCTGTTCGACGGTCATCCCGTCCTCCTTCGGTTCGCGACGGATGAAGACCCTCCTCCGGCAAACCGGAGGCTGTCTGTGGGCAGTATAGCAGGGAAGCCCGGGCGTACCGCGATGTCAGCAGCCCGGTGTCGCTGAAGCGAGGAGCGAATCCCGAAGCCAGAGCGCTCGCGCGACGAACCCGCCCGTGCACGGAGACGGCGCACTCGCTCGCCGGTCTCCGACGAACCGAACGGGCGACCGAGCCGACCTGTGCTACACTTGCCGAGGGCAAGAGATTGACAGAACATGTAGCGAGGCACGATGCAGGAAAATTCAGGAAAAGCACTCGCGAGTTGGCGCGAAATCGACCTCGCCATCTGGCAGCGGATGGCCGAACGCGCCCGTAAGGAAGGGGTGCGCGCCTACCGGCTGAACGGCGACCCGCGTCACTGGGCCGTGACGAGTGCGAGCCGGTCCGGTGTGGCCTACGAGGTGACGATCCTCGACGACGAGCTCCTCTGCTCTTGTCCGGGTAGCGCCTACTACCGGTACTGCAAGCACCGCGCGCTGGTCCTCGCCGAGCTCGGTCTCCTCGATCCGGAGTTCGGAGTCGAGGCGGCCTGAGCGGGCACTGGCTCGCCCGATGAGGGTTCTTCCTCCCCAGCGAGGCGGCGCTGTGCAGCGGCGAGTTCGCCAGTCAGGGCGGGCTGTAGCCAGCGGAACGCTGTCTGCGGCGCGACTCCTGAGCCGTACAAGAGCAGCAGGTACATGATGCCGAAGATCGGCAGGTGGCCGAGCAGCTCCACCGGCGGCAATAGCGGTACCGTGAGATTGAACGGAACCCACATCGCGAGGATCACGACGCGGGTGAGGACACCGGTGATGAGCAGGATCCCGATGGTCGCCTCGACGACACCCGCAAGGTCACCGAAGAAGCGATCGGAGACCCAGGTCCAGCCGAAGAGACTGTGGAGGACGTTGAAGTGCGGGTACTGCCGGAGGAACGCGCTGCTCAGTTCGGGGTTGAGGAGCTTTTCGGAGAAGGCGACGATGACCAGCGCGAGACCGGTGAGTAGCCGGAGCGCTGTGACCGCGTGCCGCTCGTAGCGCGTGAAGCGGACGAGATACTTGGCGACGCCGAGCGGCGGAACCGTCTGGCCGAGCACGAGCAGGACGAGCGCGATGCCGAGATAGTGCAGCTGCTCGAGCACAGCGACCGGCGGGAAGACAGCGAAGGCCGCCAGGTAGACGAGCAAGAGGAGAGCTGCGCCAGCCCGGTCGAAAAGGGCAGTAATGAAGGTGAAGGCGACGATGACGGTCGCGACCAGTAGAGCCCATCCGAGGAGCGAGTTCGGGAGTTCGAGCGACGGTACGAAAAGTTCTCGCTGATACGCGAACCAGACGAGACTGATACCGGCGTGGAGGGCGAGGACGCGGGTCGCGCAGGGTTCCATGCTGGCGAGGAGCGGCGGATTCGGCCAGTGCGGCGTGCCCAGGGCCCGCTGGAGAAGCCGGAGTCCCGCCCAGAGGAACGCACTGAGGCCGATGACCGCCAGCGTCGGCCAGCGCCAGAAGAGCTCCCACTGCGGCGAGCGAAGCTGGAGGCCTTCCGGCACGAACCAGCGGACATGCGCCGATGCCGGCGCCGGACCGAGGGCGACCAAAGCGCAACCGAGCAGAAGCAGCCACCGGGTGTGAGGAGCCTGTCGACGTGGCCAGTGCAGGCGATCCATCGCCACATCCGGGTCGTCCGACCGTGCGTGGAGTGTAACATGTGACCTGGTAGAGGGAACTACCACTGTGCCACCGGCTCGACACGCCCGGAGCGCTCGGCCGTTCAGGAGGGAGCGGGGGCACCACCGGTGCCACCCGTTGGGTCTCGTTGGGCGAGCGCCTGCCGCAGTCGCACGAGCGCACGGTGCGCGCGGCGCTGGGCGGCGGTGGGGGAGATACCGAGGAGGTCGGCGATCTCGTCGAACCCGAGCTCGGCCTCCCAGCGGAGGTAGAGGATCTCCCGGTCACGGTCGCGGAGCTTCGCCAGCGCCTGCTCCACGAGCAGGCGGTCGGCCGACCAATCCTCGGCGGCTCGGGGGCAGGCCTCGCGGAGTACACGGCCGAACGCCCGATACTCCAGCTGTTGGGCGCGCAACCAGTCGAACCAGCAGCGCTGGGCGATCCGGTTGAGCCAGGTGGTCAGCGCTGCGCGGTCGCGCAGCTGGGCGCGAGCTGCCCAGGCGCGCGCGAACGTTTCCTGGATCAGGTCGTCATGGAGGGAAGGCGGCACACCGAGGCGGCGCAAGTAGGCTCGCAGGTGTTCCACATGCTCGCCGTAGAGACCAGCGAAGAGGGTGTCGTCGGGAGCGCTTCGGGACGGGGATTGCTCTGGCTGAGCGGGCTCGGCGGGATCAGGGGGTTCCTGCGGTGGCCGTCTCCGGCGGCCGGCGTGGAGCAGCGGTGGCGGTATCCGGTGGAGGAAGAGGTGCGGTGGTGCCGGCCGGTCGTCGAGGAGCAGGTAGCCGAGCGACGGGAGGACGAGGAGCAGGACGAGACTGAGCCGGGCTGGAGTCACGCTGGACCGCATAGCTCGGTTTCCTTCTCTCCGGTCAGGGGGGCGTACGCGCAGTGTACAGCAGGAGGCCTGCACAGACCAAAGCCAGAGCCACTGGTCCCGCTCGTGCCAGCCGCTGCAGGTTCAGGACACCGAGCGCACCCACCGGGCAAGGAGGCCGCCACAGCGCATACGCCGCTCCGGCAGTGACGAGACCGCGCGCGAGGCCGAACGCGAGGAAGAGGGCTGCACCCTGTACGAGGTCGCGTGACAGGAGCGTAGCCAGACCCAGGCTGACGAGCTGGAGCGTCGGCCAGCGGGTGGTGAAAGCGGTGCCGAGCTCGAATCCCCAGGCTGCGCTCGCGAAGAGGGGACCGCACTGGAACCGTGCGGGCGGGACCTGGCGCCAGACCGGGCCCCGCCAGCCGGTCACCATCTCGGCCATCGCGAGGGCGGTGACCACTGCGGCGAGTAGGACTGCCGGGCGCTGCGTGGTGACCACAGCTGGCAGGAGCAGCGTGCCGAGCAGTGCGAGCGTCCCGCCGGTCAGCGCACCGCCGGCGCTGCTGGCCAGTACGTGGAGGAAGGCGGTCGCCACGGCGTACCGGCGTGGTCGCTCTGCCATGGTCGGGCCGAGCACGTCGACCATCGAGTACCCTCAAGGCGACCAGAGTGCGGAACACCCGCTGGCCAAGGCGAGCGGGACGAGCCAGAGAGTCATGACTTTCCCACCGTGTCGACCGGGGGCTGCAGGAGCACGCTGACGATCTCCGGGACTTCCTCGACGCTCCGGAGGACCCCGCGTCCCCGCAGGTGACCACGCTCGTCGACGACCGCGAGGCTCGGGAAGCTCGAGAGACCGAGTGCAGCCAGCGCTGCCTCGCCGACGAGGTGTGGCACGCGCGCTGCACCCACCGGTGCATCGCTTTCCGGGACAGCGAGCACCATGAGCGTGCCGCGCTCGGCGAGTGAGGCTGCGAGCGTTTCCAGTCGTTCCCAAAAAGTCGCGCACGGTGGGCAGCGCTGACTGAGAGCGAGGACGACCGCTGGTGCCGCCGGGGGTACGCCGAGGATCAGCTGATCGGACGCGGGGCCAGCCAGCGCGAGCGGCGGGACCGGCTGGCCGAGACGCGCCCGCTCGCGTTCGGCCTCGACCGTGCTGGCGACGACCTGGTGAAGCGCTTGGAGGCGCTGGGCCAGCCGGGCGAGGACCACTGCCAGCCCGAGGAGAGCGAGCCAAGCGCCGAGCAGGCTGGTCGTGACGGCCCACTCAGGCAGCATGCCGCGGCTCCGTCCCCGGCGAGAGCCGGCGCAAACTGGCCGCCGCGGCCACGAGGCGCGACACCGCGAGCACTGCCAGCAGCAGGCCGGCGGCGATGGCGAGATCGGGCGGGGACGGCGCGGCCGTCGCTGGCCAGCCTACCGCGACGAGCGCGAGCAGGACCAGGTTGCGGAGCACGGTGGCGCGGCCGAGCTTACTGGGCACCAGGTTGCCGAAGCAGGAACAGTCCGCACCCGGCGCACGCCGGGCTCCGACGACGGCGAACGCGGTGAAGGCGAGGAGAGCGGTCGCGGCGAGCACGAGCCCAGCGCGCTGGGTGCCTGGTAGGAGCAAGAGGACTCCGGTGAGGAGTTCCAGCGCGACGGTTCCGAGCGCAGCCGGGCGAGCCCAACGGCGGAACCGCGGCAAAACGGTCGCGACCAGGTGCGCGAGACGCCCGAGGGAGACGATCTTGCCCAGCGCGGCGACGAGGAAGGTACCGGCGAGCAGGGCGGTCGCGGTGCCGGCGAGCGATTCGGGAAGGTGCCGGAGCAGGCCAATCGCGCCCAGCGGTGCAGCTGTGCCCGGGGAGAACGCCGGCCAGTGATAGTAGGTGACGTACGCAAACTCCAGGTAGAGCCCGCAAGCCAGCGGTGCCGAGAGTGTCCCGCTGTCGAGCGGGAAGCGCCACAGGCAACCCTCGGCTATATCAGCGAGGTACACGGCGTGCTGCGCCGGGTCAGAACCGACCAGGTGCCAGCGGTAGGGGAAGCCCTCCTCCGGAAGCCGGTGCGTCGCGGTCAGCTGCCAAGAAGCAGCATCGATGGCCAGTAGCTCGGAGGCTTCCGTGGAGAACGCGACCAGCCAGTCACCGGCGAGTGCCACGAACTGCGCTGCCAGATCGCGGGTGAGCGGCGGGTCGGCGGAGCGGATCTCCAGCGTGCGCGGATCGAGGATCAGGCGTGCGAGGTCGTCAGTGACCAGCCAGAGCTGGTTGCCGACCAGCACGGGGGCTGCGAGACCGGGCGCCATGCTCGGCGCGCTCTGCCCGCGTACCGGCAGGTAGGCGGTGATCAGCCGCGGGATGGCCTGCTGGGCGAGCACTCGGCCGGTCTGCGGGTCGAGGGCGAAGACGTCCCCCAACGAGTTGGTCCACTGCGGCAGGACGGAGCGGTTGACCACGAGCAACCGCTCGCGGCTGGGGAAGAGCCACACGTAACTGGTCCCGCCCAGGCCCTTCGCCCAGGAAGCCCATGTTCGCTTCTCCAGATCGTAGGCGGTGACGATGAGCTGGGGGATGGGACCGCTCCCACCGTAGAAGGCGAGCGCGGCCAGCTTCCCGTCAGCGGAAAAGGCGGCCGAGGCGAGCCAGGGGTTGGCCAGCAGTTCCGGCTCGCGGGTCGCCAGGTCAGCGAGCGGGGGAGCCTGCAGCCCGAGCGGCAGGACGGCCTCCAGCGTCCAATCGGGGAGCGAGCGGATCTCGAGCACCTGGCCGGCCAGCGTATCCGGCTCGCTGCGCACGACCGCTGCCCGGCGACCGTCCGGCGAGAGGGAGATCTCCCGGTAGGCCCGGTCCGGGTGGGGCACCCGGTTCAGCTCGGCGCCGGTCGTGAGGTCGAGGATGGCGATCTCCGTCCCCGCTGGGCCAGCCAGCGAGACTAAGAGCGCCTGGCCCGGGGGAGCAGCAACGGCCAGCCGGTCGCGTGCCGCCAGCGCCGCCCCAAGCGCGAGCAGGAGGACGAGCACGAGCGCGGCACCAGCACGCGGGCGTGCCCAAGCGCGCATGTCGGATCGTTGCATCAGGGGCCTCCTTTCGCTCGGCCAGAGCTCAGCAGGTTCCGACGAGAACCGCTCGCGTGCACACGACGCTGCCTGTTCCACACCAATTGTTTTGAGGTCGTCCGTTCGCGCATCGGTATCCCGTCGGACATGGCGGCGCGCTTCCGGTCGTGCAGCAGTCGATGTACCGGACGATGAACGCTCGGTTCCGCCGTGTATCGTAACAACACATGTACCATGAGCTCGTACCACTGACCGTTCCAGGCGGGCAGCTGGAGTCGCTCCCGCCCAGACAGGAGCAGAGACAGCCCCGCTGGTTGCAGCGGAACCAGTCGCTGCAGCTCTGCGCGCTGGCGGGTTCCGGGTCGAAGAGGAAAATCCCGGTCGCGAACATGGCGCTGAGCGCACGGCGCAACCACGAGCGTCGGGTGGGCCCGCCGCTAGGCGGTGTGTGGGCTGGGTGGCTCACCCGCGCTTTCGGTGGGGGCTCGGATCCTGTCATGGTCGGCGCTATCCTTTCGGGACTCTCACTCTCTTGACGCATGAGCAGGTCTCTCCCAGACAGCCGGTCGGCGGTCTCTCCTCGACCGCCTGGCGGCTTACGGTGTCTCCGCGTTGCTGACTGGCCACCCTTCGGTCGAGTGCGGCCAGCCGGCGGCGAGCCCGCAACGTAAAGGCTCGGAGAGCGTCCCCTGGTCGAGCGAGAGCTGGTAGAGACACCCGTTGCTGGTCGCGGTAAGCCAGAGAACGCCCCGCTCGAGATCGGTCCCGACTGGCTGCCAGAGGTTCTCGGGAAGCTGGGGAAGCGGATAGGCCCGGTCGAGCGACCACCGCACGAGGTCGAGTATGATGACCTCGTCGTGGCCCACCAGGGCTGCCCGGTCACCCACGACGCTCGCCCGCCAGCCGACGCGGCGCGATTCCGACAGTGCTGGGTAGCGGGCGTGGACTGCCAGCGTCTCCGCGTCCAGGACGAAACCCTGGAGGTCTTCGGTCACGACCACCAGCTGGGGACCCCACAGGGCTGGCGGCAGCGCGCTCGGGTAGGTGACGAGGGTCGACTCGTGCCGCGCTGGCTTGGCGGTCCACTCGAGCGGCGCGAGTTCCTGTCTGGCTTCGATGCGACCGGTCGCCGGATCGACCAGGAGGAGCGAAGCGACGGTCGGTTGCCGGGGCGACGAGATCCCCGAACTCATGACGACGAGCTTGTCGGGTAACGCGAGCAGGCTGGCAGCTTGCGCACCGGGTAGGGGAAGCGCCCAGTTGGCCCAGCTGCCAGCGGCCAGGTCGAGCGTGGTGATCCAGGTGACGAAGCTGCCGCCTCCCCCGGGGAGGCTACCGGTCGTCGAGGTGAGCCAGGCGGCAGCCCACTTGCCCGAGGGGGCGATCACCATCCGCTGCAGGACGGGAGGCTCCGTGGCTGCCGCTGGGAACTCTCGAGCCAGCGCGCGGACCGGGGGAATCCCGGAGTCGAGCGGCAGCACTGTTGCGAGCGACCAGTCGGGTATGCGCCGGACCTCGAGCCGGTCCCGCCACGTCTCACCAGCCAGTTCGCGCCGTTTGAGGACGACGAGGTCACCAGCGGGCGAGAGTGCAGCTGCGCTCACGTCGGAGGCATCGGAGTAAGAGTCGACGACTTCACCGGTCGAGAGATCGAGGAGCACGAGCCGGCTCCCGAAGATGCCAGTCATGGCGTCAGCCGGTTCGGCTGCGAACGTTAGCAGTCTGGGTCGAGACTGGTCCGGTGCCCCGTTGCCCGCGGTGTTCAGCAGGCCCGCCGGTGATCGGGGGACGGCGAGCGCGAAGACGAGGAACAGGCTGACGGCCAGTGCAGCGGCACTCGCGGTGATGGCGTGTCGAGGGTGCCGGAGGGCCACACCGCTGACCATTGCGGTGGTGAGGCGTTCGAGCAAGCTGTGACGGCTGCCGTAGCCGGTGCGATGCGGGTGCGCGCGGGTGATGTCGGACACGGTCCACTCTCCTGGCTCGTCTTCACTCTTCTAGACGGTCCGCGCTGCTGGCTGCAGACAGCTGCCAAATGGGCAGACGGCCAGGATCCCCGTGTCCCTGCCCGGGCTGCTTGCGTTCGCCCGCCGTGGCCGGTCGCTGGGACAACGCTTCGATGGCGGCACTGGGCTTGGACGGCTCGGACGGAGTGCGAGCTTTTCTCCGCACTCAGCAGCGCGCCTCGACGAGCGTCTGGGTACAGACGGCACACTGTCCGCTGGAACACCAGTGCGGTTGCGGGCAGTTCCGTGCACAGGCACAGCTGCTGGGGCACCCATCGAAAGGGTTGGGGCATTTCGACTCGCCGGTGCGCAGTGGTCGACAGCAGTCGCGGTACTGAACGAGCCAGAGGCGGCCGCTGGCATCGCGACAGCAGGACCACCACGCGCGCGGGGGTGCTTCCACTGGAGCAGGCGGTATCGCTCCCGCCTCGGCATGTGCAGCGGCAGCCGCACAAGCCACAAAACCGCCAGTCGCTGCAGGAAAGTTGCCCGGGCGCGGCAGACGGCCGGATCCACCAGCTGGCTAGGGCCAGCAGGGTTCCGGTGACCGTTCGGACGAGAGTCCGCTGCGTCCGCACTGTCATGAGAGCGGTCCCGTCCGCGCGAAACGCCGCTCGTACAGGTTCAGGTCGAGACCGCAGCTCAGCGTGTCGCGCGTGCCGTCGAGTCCGAAGCGGTAGAGGCAGGCGCTACCCGGCTCGCTCGCGATCGGGTAACCCATGACCAGGACGTCGCCGGTCGTTGGGTCGGCACCGACGAGCTGCGTTCCGAAGAGGCCGGACAGCGGGAGGCGTGTCGCGATCGTAGCGCTAGCGAGGTCGACCATAACCAGCTCCTCCGTCTGGGTGAGTGCGATGACCCGGTCGTCGTCGAGCCAGGCGATCTCTCGTGCCAAGATCTCGGCCGAAATCGGAGCGCGATGCTCGACTCGTCGCAGTGTGGTGGGGTCGAAAACGAATAGTTCCAAGCGTTCCGTCAGGACGGCCAGCGTGTTCGTGCCCAGGTGAGCTCCTGTGACCGCCGGTACGCGTGCGGCAGCGGTGCCCGCGATCGGCGCGAATCCGGGCTCGGCCGAGCGGAGCACGACCTGCCCCTGCAGTGTCCCGGTGTCGGGATCGAGGCGATAGAGCGAGCCAGCTGTGTCGAAGTTCGCGACAGCGTTGTCGCGCGCGAGGACGAAGAGGTGGTTCGAGGCAGGGAGGAGGTACGCATAGTGCGCACCCGGAACCGGGAGGGCCCAACTCGCCCAGGTGCCACGCTCCAGGTCCAAAGTGGCGACCCAGAGGATCCACCAGCTGGAAGGTTCCGGCGCCATCGAGACGAACCCGACAGCGGCGTACCGGGCGTCCGGTGAGACCTCGGCTGCGTAGGGACGAGGAGAGTCGTCACCGAGAGCTGGAAAGGCGCGTCGCACTGCCTGAGCGGGTGGTATCTCCGAGTCGATCGAAAGCACATGGACGGTCGACCAACTCGGGAGGCGCGAGACGGTCACCCGATCGTAGGTGATGGAGAGAACGAGCCGGCCACCAGGATCGGCGGCGAGGATCGCCGAAGTGCCAGGCTGTTGGGAGACGATCTGGCCGCTGCGGGCGTCGAGTACGAGCGAGTGCGTAGCCGTCTGCGCGAGGATCAGTGCAGGCGCAGGCTCGGGACGGGCAGCCAGCCGATCGTTCGGACGCAGCAGTGGTGTCGCGGCGAGAGCAGGAAAGGAGACGATCAGGAGCACGAGAAGCTTGACGAGGGGGCGGGAGACCGGTCGGCCATCGGCGCGGCCAGTAAATTGAGCGAGCATCGGAGAACTCCTCTCTGGAACCGGTCTCTTCAGGGACCGCTCGAGCCTGCGAAGAAGACTGGCCAGCCGAACAGCGGGGCAGGATAGTCGACCAGGAAGCCGCACGCGAGCGGCGCGCTGAGACGACTCGTCGCCAGATCCAGGTGCCGCAGGCAGCCCTCGCGTGTGCCGGTCAAGAGCAACGTCTCCTGGTCGACCAGGCCGGCGGCGATCCACCAGGTCTCCGGCATCTGCGGCAAGGGGTGGGTGGCCAGCAGTCGCCACGACGAGATATCGATCACGCGCACTGCACCACCTCCGACGACCAGCCGATCTCCCGTGATGAAGGGTCGTCCGGCGGCGACGAGCCGGTCCGCGAGCGGTGGGTAGTGCGCGGTGACGGTGAGCGCACTGGGGTCGATGACGAACGCTTCCAGGTCGGTGGTCACCACCAACAGTTGGCCGTTCCAGAGAACGGGGTCGAGCGCGGTCGAGAAGGTGGCTTGCTCGTCGTCCGGTCCCTCTCCCAGCGGCTTGGCCGTCGTCGAAGCACTCTCCAAGGTCAGCTGGCCGAGCGCTTCGCCGCTCTGCGGGTCGAGCGCGACGACCGTGCCGACACTGCGCCGGCTCGAGGTCCGAAGCTCGTGGCCGAGCACCAGGATACGGTCGGGAAGGGCGACGAGCGAAGCTGCCTGGCTCGAGGGGAGCGGGGAAGCCCATCCCGCCCACACAGCACGCTCGAGATCCACCATGGTCACCCACACGAGCTGGCTGGATGGACCGTCGGGCTTGGGCGTTATCAGCGACCAGAACGCGACGGCAGCCCACCGTCCCTGCGGTTCCGCTGCGAACGCGAGGAGCGTCGGGTCAGAGGCGCTGATCGAGGGGAAGCGCTCAGCGAGCACGCGGGCTGGCGGGATACTGGCTTCGATCGTGACAACGGACTCGATATCCCAGCCAGGAAGGCGACGGACCTCGAGCCGTGCGTGCGGCCCCGTGTGCTCGCCGGTGTAGAAGACGATGCGGTCGCCAGGCGAGACGAAAGAGGCGCTCAAGACCTCGGTCGAGTCAGCGACCGCGTGGCGGTCCAGAATCGCTCCCGATCGGGCATCGACGAGAACGAGTCCGGTCGTGCGGGCGGCCAGTCTCGGGTCATCGGTGGTGCCGACTGGGAGCAGAACCAGGGGACGGACGATCGCGTTCGGTGCGGCACCCAGATGGGGGAGCGAGCGCGACGGTACACCGATTCGGGTCAGGGATGCGGCGATGAGGCTGACTAGCAGGACAGCGCTCGAGGCGAGCAGTAGGCCGGTCGTCCGTCGCGGCGATACGGTCGGAAGCGTTCGGTCACGCATGGTCGACCTCCGAGCGTTGGCTCTCTGAGCATCCGGTTTCGGTTGGTACGAGGAGACCGATCAGCATTGCGACCACACCTGTGCGCGCGTGCAGTAGGCTGCTCGGGTCGACGGATTCGGACACCAGTTCTGGTTCGACGGGTACTGTCCGCAACTGTTGTTCTGGTTACAGGAGCAGCCGCTGGGGCAGGCCGGTCGCCGGTCCCGCGGACCGCAGCAGTCGAGGTAGCGGACGAGCCAGAGTCTCCCGCTGGAGAAGTAACAGGCCCACCACGCACCGCCTTCCTGAGTGCCCGAGGGGCAGGCGGAATCGCTGCCGCCGAGACAGGAGCACAGGCAGCCGCACATGCCGCAACGGTGCCACTGGCTGCAGGAGGTTTGAGCGACGAGGTCCTGCTCGTCCCGCAGCAGGGTCCAGGTGGTGAGCAGGGCGGCGACCAGGCCTTTGAGCCAGGCGCGGCGCGAGCGTGGCCGCTTGGGCCAGTGGGCAGGTGGAGCCGGCGGGAGGGCCATGGGAAGCTCCTCGAGTCGATGCCTTTTCGATTCTTTTCGACGGAGTTCCCGCTGCGACGCAGACAGGTGGCGCTGGTTAGAGACGGACTCGGCGGGTCGTGTGGGAAGAATGGACACTGACCCTCTGGGCGCTTCGGAGCGTATCCTGCCCGCTGGGCCTGCCCGGGCTGGCGTCGTCGCCGGCGGAGCCGTCAGCGAGACAGGCAACAGAAAGCCGGCTCGTCGCGCGCTCGGCCGGGTCGATCGCGCTGGTCTCGTCCATCGACCGCCGGGAGCGGCTGTCTGTCACCGTCGTGCCTTCAACAACGCGCCTCGATCAGCGTTTGGGTGCACACGGCACACTGGCCAGTCGGACACCAGTGTGGCTGTGGGCAGTTTCGCTGGCAGGCACAGTCCGTGGGGCAATGGACCAGGGGGTCCGGACAGCGCGGCTCGTTGTGTCGGCGCGGGCGACAGCAGTCGCGGTACCGAACCAGCCAGAGTCGCCCGCTGGAGTCGCGACAGCAGGCCCACCAGGCCGAGCCAGGGCTGCTCCCGCTCGGGCAGCTGGCGTCGCTTCCACCTCGGCAGGTGCATCGACAGCCACAGAGGCCGCAGAAGCGCCAGTCACTGCATGAGAGCTGGGCAGAAGCCATCGGGGTAGCAGTGAGGTGTCCTGCGAGCCCCAAGAGGCTGCCGACGAGCCACCGGAACAGGTTTCGCCGGGTGCCTAGGGTCATGACAGCCCTCCCGTTGGGGCGAAGCGGCGCTCGTAGAGGTTGAGGTCAAGGCCGCAGGCCAGTGTGGTGCGCTCCCCGGTCAGTGTGAGGCGGAAGAGGCACGCGGCGGCCTGCAGACTCCTCTCGTCGTAGGCCAGGAGCAGCACGCTGTCGGTTGCGGGGTCGGCGCCGGCGAGCTGTTCGCCGGCAAGCCCCTCGAGGGAGAGGCGGGTCGTGAGGGTGCGCTCGGCCAGGTCGGCGATGGCCAGCGCATCGGTGTGCGTCAGTAGGGCTAGCCGGTCGGGACCGAGCCAGGCGACTTGCCAGGTCAGGATCGCCGCGCTGAGCGGTGGGCGCTGTTCGATCAGCTGGAGGGTCGCGGCGTCGAAGCGGAAGAGCTCCAGCCGTTCCGTCACGACGTCCAGCGTGCAACCGCTGAGTCGCACTCCAGCCACCGATGGGACACGCCCGCCGGGGCCGTCAGGGAACGGTGCAAATCCGGGGTCGGTCGAGCGGAGTTCGCGCTTCTGCAGGAGCGTGCCGCTGGCTGGGTCGAGCTGGTAGACCGACCCGACGGTGTCCAAGCGTGAGACCGCGTTGTCGCGAGCGACCACGAAGAGATGCTCGCTGCCGGCGACGAGGTAGGTGTACTGGGCGCCGGGTACGGGGAAGGCCCAGCTCGCCCAGGTGCCCCGCTCCAGGTCCAAAGTCGTGACCCAGAGGATCCAGGGGTAAGCAGGGGGTGTACCCATCGAGACGAGACTGACGGCGGCGTAGCGGGAATCCGCCGAGACTTGTGCGACGACCGGACGGGGCCATGCCTCGCGCAAGGCTGGCAGCGACTGGGCCGGCGGCATGGAAGGGCCGAGCGCGACGGTGTGTTCGACGGTCCAACCGGGGAAGCGATAAACGGTCGCTTCCTCCTCGGTCAGGGCCAGCACTCGCTCGCCAGTGGGACTCGCCGCCAGGACGGCTGCGCCGCCAGGATGGTCGGCGATCACCTCGCCGGAGCGGGCATCGAGCGCGACGAGGTGGGTGCTCGTTTGCGCGATCACCGTCGGGCGAAGCGGCTCCGGCTGGGTCACTAGCCAGGCAGTCAGGCGCGGCTGCTGAGAAGCGAGGAGCGCGGAGAGCGCGACCAGGAGCGCGCTCGCCAGCAGCCAGGCGGGTGGCCAGGGGATCGGTCGTCTCATCGTCCGGCTCGTGCCGCGGGCCAGCATCGGCATCCTCCTTGCGTCGAGTGAGCGTCTACGCGCATCTCACGCTTTTAGACGGGTGAGGAGCCGTCGCGCAGACAGTTTCAGGGGCGAGGCGCGCTGCACTGCAGGCCGCGAGCGGTCGACGCGGTCGTCGTCGACTCGGCGCGGGACGAGGCCGACGCGTTCTCTCTCGAGAGGCCGGGAGGGGACGCGAGAGCGAAGACCGGCCAGTTACTGCTCAGCCGAGGTTGGCGGCTCGTCTTCGCCCCGTAGCCGGCGTTGCACGCGAGCCAGCTCACTGATCAAGGCGGGGCGCAGTCAGCGGAGGACCGATCGTGGGGCGACGCTGGCACCGTACAAGAGGAGCAGAGACATGATGCCGAAGATCGGCAGATGACTGAGGAGGTCGATCGGCGGCAGGAGCGGGACGGTCAGGTTGAAGGGGACCCACATCGCGAGGATGACGACGCGCGTCAACACTCCTGTAAGGAGGAGAATGCCGATCGTCGCCACGACGATGCCAGCGATATCCCCGAACAGCCGGTCGGAGAACCAGGTCCAGCCGAACAGCGTCCCCACGACGTTGAAGTACGGGTACGCTCTGAGGAATGTATCGCCGAGTTCCGGGTTGAGGAGCTTCTCCGAGAAGGCGACGACGAGGAGCGACAGCCCTACCTTCACCCGCAACGCGCTGATGGCATGCCCCTCTTCGCGAGCCAGCGGCAGCAGGCGCTGCGCCGCAGCGACTGGCAGTACCGTCTGTCCCACGGCCGCCAGCGTGACGGCGATCCCGAAATACGGGAGCTGCTCGAGGACTGCTACTGGAGGGAAGAGGAGACACGCGGCGAGGTAGACGAGAGCCAGGAGAGCCGCACCCGCTCGGTCGAACCGGCCCGTCATGAAGGTGAAGCTGACCACGAGCACTCCCGCGAGCAGGTCCCAGCCGAGCGGAGAGGCGGGCCACGGTAACGGCGGGGCGAGGAGCTGGCGTCGAGAGGCGAACCAGATCAGGCTGATCCCGGCATGTAAGGCCAGGACGCGCGCCGCGCAGGGTTCCAGATGAGCCAGAAGGGGAGGGTTCGGCCAGTGAACGCTGCCGACGAGGCGTTAGAGCACGCGAAGGAGCAGCCAGAGGGTCAGGGAGAGCACGGTGACGCCGCGGGTGGGCCACCGCCAGCGCAGATCCCATTCCGGTACACGGGTATGCAGCAGCTCCGGCATGAACCAACGCACGTGCCTGGCAACGGTCATCGGCCAGAGCGCGATGATGCCGGCCGAGATCGGCAGTGACCAGTGCGAGGGTCATCTCCGCTGGTCGGCCGATCCTGCTGGGTTCGAGCGTTCGCTGCCTGGTGGCCTCTCCGTAACGAGCGGGCCCATCGTCAACGCTAGCTCAGCTGTTCTCCTTGCCGGGTTCTGCTGATCAGGCAGCGTGCGCGGCGAGGATGGCGTCGGAAACAGTACCGCAGACGGTCTCGCATGCGCCGGTGTAGTCCTGTCCGGCGCTCGTGGCATGGATGCTGTCAGACCCCTTCGCGCTGTGGTGCCAGTAAGGGAGGTACCGGCTCCGTCAAGGGATGTCCGCATTCGTCTCGTAGTGCTCGCTGGACGAGGGTGCTCAGAGGGTGCCCGGGGCTCGCTCATGAGGTTGCCGGGACGACCTCCGAGCTCGATCCGAGTACGGGCTCTGGCGTCTGTCGGAATCGAGATCGATGACGTCGGAGTCCTCCATTTTAACGACCGCGAAGAGTCACCGACGCGCACCCAACTGGAAGCGGTCCAGCGCGAGCGCGCTCGAGCGCGTGCGCTTCCGGACAGGCTGGTCCGGCTCGTCGCCGAGGCACCAGCAGCGGTGGCGAGAGGGTTCCTGAGTACACCGGTCTCGGATCTGGTACGAGAGGAATCCGAGCAGGGCGGAATGGCAGGCGACCATCGCCGTGAGAGTCGTGCCTGCCTGCAGGATGCTCGGCTGGGGGCGAGCGACGGCCCCTCACCAGCGCGCCGCAGCTAGCCAAAGCGCGAGGATGCTTCCGTCAGCCTCGGCAGGTTCCATTCTTGGCGGAGCGACGGTGATGGCGGTCGACGTCAGTGATGGCGCTCGCTCCGTACGTCTGGTCACTCCTCCAGACAGGCCTCGTCGCTCGGTGCAGGCAGGTCGCGAGCGCAGGGGAGGACGGACGCTCGTTTCGGCTGGGCGCACGAAGGACGCTCGTCGCTGCTCGTCGGCCGGAAAGCGGGTCGGCGGGCCGGAACCCGGCTGGCAGCGGACGGGAGAGGTGTCCTCAGCAGGTCGCCCAGATCTGTGTCCGGGTACAGACGACGCAAGTTCCGGTGGAACACCAGGACGGTTGCGCATTGCCGCGGCGACAATTGCACGACACGGGGCAACCGCCGAACGGGCTGGGACAGGTGCTTTCACCAGGGCGGAGTGGCCGGCAACAGTCGCGATACCTTATCAACCAGTACCGTCCCTGCGTATCGCGGCAGCAGACGTACCAGGCGCCTCCGGCTGTGCTCCCACTAGGACAGGTCGAATCGCTGCCACCGCGGCAGGTGCAGCGGCATCCCCAGTGTCCACAGAACAGCCAATCCAGGCACGATCGCGCGAGACGTGGCTCAGCATCGACGAGCAGTGTACCGATGCCAGCGAGGGCGGCAGCGATGCGTCGGAGCCAGGAGCGGCGCGTAACGGGAATCACGGGAGACCTCCGACAGCATAGCGTGGCTCATACGGGTTCGTATCGAGACCACAGCGAAGCGTGTGGCGGTCGCCGCTCGACTCGATACGCTCGAGGCACGCTCCCCGGTCTTGCCAGGTCATCACCAGGGCAGCGTTGTCTTCAGGATCGAAGGCGACCAGTTCGTCGGCCTCGACCGGCTGGCGTGCGACGACTGCGTGCCGGTTCCGATCGACGACGAGGAGTTCATCGGTGTGGGTGAGCGCGACGACGCGGTTCGGGAGGATGAGGGTCTCGCGCGCGAGGATGTTCTCGCTGAGCGGTCGATGGTGCTCGACGAGACGGAGGGTCACTGGGTCGAGGACGAAAACCTCCAGCTGTTCGGTCACGACGACGAGACGCGCATCGCTGATGCGTGCTCCGGCGATCCCGGGCGCACGGGCAGCCTCGGTGCCGGCGATCAGGGCGGCGCCGGGAATCTCCGGGACGAGCGTCGCGCGGGCTCGCAGTGCCCCCGAAGCCGGGTCGAGGTGATAAACGGTGCCGATGTGCCCTCCTCGCGACAGCTGATTATCGTGGCTCAGCACCAGGAGACTTTCTGAGGTCGCGAGGAGCGTAAGATTCTGCGCGCCTGGAACAGGGAAGGCCCAGTCCGACCATCTCCCGGTCTTCAGGTCGAGGCCAGCTACCCAGATGACCCAGGGGAGCGTGTCGAAGAAGCGTGCGTCCGGCTTGGTCCCGTAGGAGGTGAAACCGAGTACCGCGAAGCGACCGTCGGGAGCGACTGCGGCCTGGAAAAGACGCGGTGGTTCCGCACCGAAGTCGGGGAACTGGCGAGCGAGCGCGGCGACCGGCGTGATCTCGGTCGTGAGCGGTATGCGGAACCGTTCCTCCCAATCGGGCAGGCGATAGACGTGGATGGCCTCACCGATTTGGGCCAGAACGGTGCGCGTGTCAGCGCTGACCGCGATGACAGCAGCCGCTCCCGGCCGCTGGGTGAGGACCTGGCCGCTCCGCGGATCGAGCGCGAGGAGCTCAGAACCGGTTTGGGCGATGATGGTCGTCTTGACTCCCTGCGAGAGGTCGGCCGATCCAGCGGAGAAGCGCGGCAAGGCGGCGAAGAGGAGTCCTGCCGCCAGCGTGACGACGACCACGAGGAGCGCAGCTGTCGGAACGAGCCCGAGCGGGCGGGTGGATCGATCGGCTGAGGTTCGAACAGCATCGAGCATCGGACGTTCCTCTCCTGACGGGAAACGCTGTTCGTCGTTCCACACTCTTTAAGACGGCTGACCGGTGGATCTGCAGACAACCGAGCCGACGAGGCGAGACGACCGCAGTCGGTAGAGCGATAGCCAGGTCGACCGCGCAGGGTCAGCGGCGGTCTGGCGACGAGCGGCGAACGGAGCTTCACAGGCTGTTCATGATGCGGTACAAGTGTGGTGGGCGTTCCAGCCTTGTCAAGGAACGTCCAGATTCGTCGAGTTGTGTGCGTTCGAGGAGGGTGATCATGGTGGCCCGAGGACTGGAAGGCGTCGTCGCCGGGACAACGCGACTGAGCTCGATCATCGACGGGACACTGGCGTATGTCGGGATCGACATCGACGAACTCGCGGCGAACGCCTCGTACGAAGAAGTGGTCTACCTTCTCTATCACGGGGAGTTGCCGACACGTACCCAACTGGAAGCGCTCCAGGGTGAACTGGCTCGCCAGCGCGCGCTTCCCGAGGGTGTCGTCCGGCTCCTCGCGGACGCACCACGAGTGGTGCCGATGGATCTCTTGCGGACCGCGGTCTCGGCGCTGGCGTGGTATGAGGTGGATCCGAACACCGTGGAACGGCAGGCGGCCATCGCCAAGGGGTTGCGCCTCGTCGCCCAGGTGCCGACCATCGTGGCGACCATCGGTCGGCTGCGCCGGGGCCTGGCTCCGGTGGCACCGCCAGCTGACGAGCCAAGCACGGCACGCGCCTTCTTGCGCACGCTGCACGATCGTGAGCCGAGCGAACTCGAAGTCGAGGCGATGAACAAGATCCTGGTGCTCCATGCCGATCACGAGTTCAATGCCTCGACCTTCGCGGCGCGGGTCGTGGCCGCGACACTGGCTGACATGCATGCCGCAGTCACGGCAGCGACCGCGGCACTCAAGGGGCCGCTGCATGGCGGGGCGAACGCTGCCGTCATGCAGATGCTGGAGGAAATCGGCACGCTCGATCGCGTCGAACCGTACATCACCGAAAAGCTCGCCCGTAAGGAGCGGGTGATGGGCTTCGGTCATCGCGTGTACAAGGGAGAAGACCCGCGTGCCAAGTGGCTCCGCGACCTCTCGCGCCGACTCGGGGAAGCACGCGGCGATCTCCGCTGGTACGAGCTCTCGGTGGCGATCGCCGAGGTGATGCAGCGAGAAAAGGGACTCTTTCCTAATGTCGACTTCTACGCGGCCTCGGTCTATCACTATTTGGGGATCGAGAAGGAGCTCATGACACCAGTTTTCGCGGCGAGCCGCATTGCGGGCTGGACGGCGCATGTCCTGGAGCAACAGGCCGACAATCGCTTGATCCGGCCGCGCGCCGAGTACGTCGGGCCGACGAACCGGCACTACGTGCCGCTGGAGCAGCGGGGCTGAGACGCATCAGTTCCGAGGACGAACGGCGGGTCAGGCGAGGCGATCCGGCTCTCGGGTATCCTTGACCCATGGAGCGCTGGAGGCGACCACCTGATCCGGAATTGACCGAGTTTCCCCCGGCCGATTGGTGGGGCCGCTACGGCGCACGCGCGACCGGCGACCTCTCGCTGGTCGATCTCGTGCGCCTGGGCAGCTTGGATGCCGCCACTGCCGCGTTCCTCTGGATCGCGCTCGAGCAGCGGGCGTCCGTCATCGTCGCAGCCCGCGAGCATGGGGCGGGGAAGACGACGCTGCTCACCGCGCTGGCTGACCTTCTTCCGGAGGGGACGACGTGCTACTACCTGCGCGGCTGGTACGAGCGGTTCGCCTTTGCCAGCGAGCTCGATCCTGAGAAAACCTATCTCCTCGTCAACGAGATCAGCGATCACTTGCCGATCTATCTGTGGGGGAAAGGGGTTCGACGTCTCTTCGCCCTCCTGGCTGGAGGCTGGCGGCTCGGGGCGACCGTGCACGCCCAGGGCGCTGACGAGGTACTCGCGTTGCTGAACAGCTTCCCGCTCGAGGTACCGGTCGAGCACTTGGTCGCGCTCGACTTGGTGGTGACGCTCGGTATGGGGGTGACGAGCGAGGGGCTGCTGCGACGCGTGGTCCGTGTGGAGGCGATACGCGCGCCGGAAAACCGCTCAACGATCCAGTTGCTCGCGCTGCGCGAGACACTGCGCTCACCGCTCGCGGTGTATCCCTCTGTTTTCTTGGAGACCTTGCACGACCGCTTCGGTATGCGGGTCGAGGTAGCCAGCCGCGAGCTCGCGCGACGGCAGCGGAGGATCGCGCGTTGGGTTGCGGAGGGACTCCGTGGGCGCGATGCCTTCCGGAACGTGCTCGCTGCAGAGCGCCGGCATTCGACAGAAGGAGTTGACGGGTTGCCGGCTCGGAGTAGTATTGAGGAAGCACTCCACCACGACGAGGTCGACTAACTGGGAACGACGATCGAGGAGCCAACATGGAGAGACCACGAACGTTAGGCGAGCTGCGCGAGAGCGGCTACCGCGTCCTTCCCGTTCGGGAAGAAATGCGCAAGAACCTCATCGCCAAGATTCAGGCAGGTGAACCGATTTTCCCTGGAATCATCGGGTACGAGGAGACGGTCATCCCACAGGTGGAGAACGCCATTTTGGCTGGGCAGGACATCATCTTCCTCGGTGAGCGCGGCCAGGCCAAGACGCGCATGGCGCGTCTGCTCGTCAACCTTTTGGACGAGGAGATTCCGATCGTCGCGGGCAGCGAGGTGAACGATAACCCGTTCGACCCCATCTCGAAGTACGCGCGGGATCTCATCGCGGAGATGGGCGACGAGACGCCGATCGCTTGGATCCGGCGCGAGGAGCGCTACGCCGAGAAGCTGGCGACGCCGGACACGACGATCGCCGATCTGATCGGTGAGGTCGACCCGATCAAAGTGGCAGAGGGACGTTATCTCTCCGACGAGCTCACGATCCACTATGGCCTGATCCCGCGGACCAATCGCGGCATCTTCGTCATCAACGAGCTTCCCGACCTGGCGGAGCGGATCCAGGTGGGGTTGCTCAACATCATGGAAGAGCGTGACGTGCAGATCCGGGGCTATCGCGTGCGACTCCCGCTCGATGTCTTCGTCGTCGCCAGCGCCAATCCGGAGGACTACACGAATCGCGGGCGAATCATCACCCCCCTCAAGGATCGCTTCGGGGCGCAGATCCGGACCCATTACCCGCGGACTATCGAGCACGAAATCGCGATCATGGAGCAGGAGCGGATGCCGGTCGAGGTGCCCGGCATCACGGTGACGGTGCCGCAGTACATGCGCGAGATCGTCGCCGAGATCACGCACCTCGCCCGCCGGAGTCCGGATATCAGCCAGCGCTCCGGTGTCAGCGCGCGTATGTCGGTGGCCAATTACGAGACACTGATCAGCAATGCGGTCAAGCGGGCTCTCCGCTTGGGCGAGAAGCACGCGGTGCCGCGGATCAGCGACTTGCCGGCGCTCGTCGCCTCCACGCTCGGGAAGTTGGAGTTCGAGACGCTGGGCGAAGTGCAGGAGGATCGGATCATCGAGAAGTTGATCAACGGGGCAGTCGTGGCGACTTTCAATCGCTACTTCTCGGTGCGAGACTTCGATGATCTCATTCTCGCCTTCGAGAACGGCTTGACCGTGGAGGCCTCCGATCTGCAGCCAGCGATGCGGTATGTTCATCAGGTCGCCCATATCGAGAGTCTGCGGCGCGCCACGCAGCGGCTCGGTGCAACGGGGGACCCTGCGCTGGTCGCGGCAGCAGTCGAGTTCGTGCTCGAGGGACTGCACCTGAACCGGCGCGTGAACAAGGAGCGAGCCACCGGAGGTGGTGCGGCCCGCTACCGAAGCTGACGACGAGAGCGCCAGGAGGTGCACCGTGGCCGGTACGCCGAATCGTTTCCGCTACAGTCGCTGGGACGGGACCCAGGAGATCGCTGCCTTCACGGCCGAGGAGTTACTCGAGGCGATGGCCGATGACCTCCTGGCCGAAGGAGACGTCAACCGAGCGCTGCAACGACTCTTCCGTTGGGGAATGGATCGCCCCGATGGGCGGATGCCTGGATTCCGCGAACTCCTGGAACGGATTCGTCAGCGACGCCAGCAGCTACTCCAGCGTTACGATCTCGGCTCGGTTCTCGACGACCTCAACCAGCGCTTGGACGAGGTGATCCAAACGGAGCGAGCCGGGATCGAGCGACGCGTCCAGGAAGGACGCGAGCGGCTCGCTCGTGCTCGAGAGCGTGTTGCACCGGTGTCCGAGGCAGGAGAGGAAGGTCAGACGCAGTCGAACGAGGGGGAAACCGGGGATGATGCGCCGACCGATCCGGCGCTGCAGCGCTTGTTGGAACGGATGGCTCAACAGAAGCTGGCCTTCCTTGATCAGCTGCCGGCCGATCCCGCGGGGCGCATCCGCGCGCTCAGCGACTACGAGTTCATGGACCCGGAAGCGCGGCGGAAGTTCCAGGAGCTTCTCGCCTCGCTGCAGCGGCAGGTACTCGAGCAGACATTCCAGGGACTGCAGCAGGCGATTCAGAACGTGACCCCTGAGGCGCTCCGCGAACTACGGCAGATGCTCCGGGATCTCAATGAGCTCTTGCGAGAGCACGCGCAGGGCGGTCAGCCCGATCTGGAGCGCTTCAAGCACCGCTGGGGACACTACTTCGGTCGCGATTTCAATAGTGTCGATGAACTGCTCGATCATCTGGCGCGCCAGATGGCAGCGGTCCAGAGCCTGCTCGATTCCCTGCCGCCCGAGATGCGGCAGCAGCTCGAGCAAGCGCTCGAAGCAGCGCTGCGCGATCCCGAACTGCAGCAGGAACTCCGCCAGCTCGGCCGGCTTCTCGGGCAACTCATGCCTGAGAATCCCTATCGGCAGGCGCAGCCGTTCAGTGGGAGCGAGGAGCTCACGCTGAGCCAAGCGTTGCGGCTCATGGAGCAACTACGTGAGATGCAGGACATCGAGGAGCAGCTGGAGAGTGTCCGCGATTGGCGCGATCTCGGACGAGTCGACCTCGAGCGACTGCGCGAGCTGTACGGTGATGAGCTGGCCGCGCAGCTCGATGCGCTCCGTCAGATCACACGTCTTCTCGAGGAGGCGGGGTATATCCAGCGAACACGCCGGGGCTATGAGCTGACGCCCCGCGCCATCCGACGGATCGGGCAAAAGGCGCTGCGCGAGATCTTCCAGCATCTCAAGCGAAATCGCTTCGGCCAGCACCAGATCGAGCGGAGCGGTCGCGGCAGTGAGCCGCTGGAGGAGACCAAGGCGTACGAGTTCGGGGATCCGTTCCTCTTGCATCTGCCGCGGACGGTCATGAATGCGATCCAGCGGGAGGGGCCGGGGACACCGGTGCGGCTGCAGCCAGCGGACTTCGAGGTGTTCCGGACCGAAACAGTGACCCGGGCCGCGACCGTACTCATGGTCGACATGAGCCGGTCGATGCTCTACAACGGCTGCTTTCTGGCAGCCAAGAAGGTCGCTCTGGCGTTGGATAGCCTGATCCGCACCCAGTTTCCCCGCGATGTGCTGTACATTATCGGCTTTTCCTACTTGGCCTCGGTCCTCGAGCCGGAGGAACTTCCGCACATCACCTGGGACGAGTACAACTACGGGACGAACATGCAGCATGGCTTCATGCTGGCTCGACAGCTTCTGGCTCGGCACCGTGGGGGGACGCGGCAGATCATCTTGATCACCGACGGGGAACCGACGGCCTACTTCGATGGCGAGCAGGTGCGGTTTTCCTATCCGCCAACTTACCAGACCTTCCAAGAGACGCTGAAGGAGGTCGCTCGCTGCACGCGAGAGGAGATCGTCATCAACACGTTCATGTTGGAGCGGAGTCCTTATCTGGCGAGTTTCGTGAACGAGATGACGCGCATCAACAAAGGTCGTGCCTTCTTTGCGACGCCGGATCATCTCGGCGAGTACATCGTGATGGACTATGTGGCGAACAAGCGTTTTCGGTTGCGGTGAGGAAGAAGCATGCTGCGGAGACTGACGGGACGAGGCTCTGCATCGCCTTCCGCGCCGGACGGCGAGGGAAGCGTGCCCCATGTGGAAGCTGAGGTCTTCCAGGCACACGCGACGAGTTCGACCGGTGAAACACTGGTCTACCGGTACGAGGACATTTTGCGGGCTGTCGGCCGCTTCATCGACGAGGAGCAGCTCACCGACGTGGTGATCGTGCAGACGGAGACGGGTGTCCTGGTGCGGGGCATGCGGCGACCCCATGCCGGGACCCGTCTGGCTTCCACCTTCTGCGAGCGACTATTCAGCAAGGCAGAGATCGCAGCGATCCTGGAAGAAGGTCGCCGGCGACGGGGAACAGGCTCGAAGTTGTTCCAGTAGCCCTCAGGGCAGGATCGCTGTCCACTCCCACGTTCCAAACTTGGTCCGGACGAGTTCGCGGGCCTCTTCGATCTCTTCGGGAAGGAGCATGCCTTCCTCGAGGCCGTGTCGTTCAGCGAACGTGCGGATGAGGTGTTCCTGGATCACCTCGCGCGGCAGATCGGTCTGCTGCCGCAATGGGGCGACTCGCTTGGCTGCGCTCGGCACTCCTTTGTCGCTGAGTTTCTCGCGTCCGATGCGGATGACGCGCGGAACCTTTTCGGGATCGATATCGTAAGCCATGGTCGTGTGATGCAAGACGGCTCCATAGCGGCGGGCTTGCGCTGCACCGCCGATCTTGCCACGCGCTGAAGCGATGTCGTTGATCGGCTGGTACCAGGCATCGACGCCGAGTGCCCGCAACGCCTCGACAACCCACCGGTCGAGAAAGGCGTACGATTCCTGGAAAGACATCCCGGCGACCAGTTCCGGCGGCGCGTAGATCGAATAGGTGATCACTTTGCCGGGCTCGGTCAGCATGGCGCCGCCACCGGTGATGCGGCGGACGACCGTGATTCCGTATCGCTCGGCCTCGGCGAAATCGACCTCGTTGCGGAGCGACTGGAAGCGACCGATCACGACCGCGGGGGCAGTCCATTCCCAGAAGCGGAGCGTGGGAGGCCGCTCGCCAGCTCCGACTCGACGTGTCAGCACCTCGTCGAGTGCCATCTGCAGCGCTGGATCGAACGCTTCCCCAGCGATCAACTGCCAGCGGTACCGCTTCCAGCGTTCCAGCTCGGTCATTCGATCGCCCTCCGGGTCGCTCGTGCGACGGCTTCGGGAGAGAAGCCGAGCAGTTCCAGGCCGTCACCGAAGCGTTCGAGTGCACGCTGGATCCGCTGGGCCAGTTCCTCCTCGCTGGCATCGACCGGTGCGTCCTCCAGCGCCTGCGCGATCGCATCGAGCGCTTCGGGCGGCTCCAGGAAGAAATCGCCCGTCACCTGCACGTGGTGCAGTCGACCATCGATCACCTCGCAGTCGACTTGCACGAGCTTGCCACCAGGTGTCTTGTACTCGCCGTGGCGCATCGGGCGCTCCTGGCTATTGATTCGGGGCAGCGCTGCCCGACCTTCAAGTGTACGCGAGGCACGCGGGACCGGGGCAGGAGCCGAGAGGTCGACACGACAGTCATGATTTCGAGACGGAGCGTTGCCGAATCAGATCTTGACGTGCTCTATCTCCTGTACGAAAATGGCTTCGGAGTTCCGGAGAAGAGAGCCGAAGGAGGAAAAGATGGTGCAGGCTGGTGTGATCGAGCGTGCTCTCGGTGCGGCGCGGTTGGATGCGAAGGCCTACGAGAGTGTCGAGCGTGACGAGGCAGCGACTGGTACCGCGCTCGCCATCGTGGTCCTCTCAGCGATCGCGAGCGGGATCGGAAATCTACGGGATGCGGGCATCCTCGGACTCATCGGTGGGGTGATCTTCGGCGTGATCGGGTTCATCCTGTACGCGGGGATCGCTTATTTGATCGGGGGTAAGCTTTTCGCGACGAGCGAAACGCGCGTGACACTTGGCCAGCTCCTGCGCACGCTCGGCTTTGCCCAGGCGCCGGGTGTCCTCTACGTCCTCGGCCTCCTACCCGGGGTGGGTGGCTTGATCCGTTTTGTCATCGGCATTTGGATCCTGGTCGCGAGCATCATCGCGATTCGTCAGGCCTGCGACTTCTCGACTGGCCGTGCGATCCTGACGGCGTTCGTTTCCTGGATCGCGTACTTCCTCTTCGTGGTGGTGCCAGCCGCGATTCTCGGCGCGCTCTTCGGTGCGCTGACCTGATGCGAGCGCCTCTGGAAGGTCGGCGCATCTGTCTTGGACTACCCGGGAAGAGCGCGTGGGCTGGACCGGGCGAACTGGTACGATCGGTCCAGCCCACGCAGCGGGTCTCTCACCCGGTTCAGCGTGTCAGAGCGAGACTTCCATAGGTTTCCGGTCGGCGATTGGCCAGCGACGGTAGCTGGGCTCGTACTTCGCGGAGATAGGCGAAGTCCAGCGTCGTGACAACCACACCGACACGATTGATCGCCTCGGCGATGACGGTTCCCCAGGGGTCGGCGACGAGGGAGTGGCCATAGCACTGTTGCCCTGGATCGTGTGGGCCGATCTGCGCTGGGGCCGCAACGTAGCACTGGTTCTCGATCGCTCGCGCGCGTAGCAGGGTGTGCCAGTGGTCCTTACCGGTGTAAAGCGTGAAAGCGGCAGGGACGAGGATCAGTTCGGCTCCGTCGAGTGCGAGCAGGCGATAGAGTTCGGGGAAGCGCAGGTCGTAGCAGATGGTCAGCCCGACTACGTGCCCAGCGACTTCGGCCGTTACCACCCGGTCACCGGGCAAGATGGTCGCCGACTCGTTGCTGGTCACGTTACCGGTGAGATCGACGTCGAAGAGATGGATCTTGCGGTAACTGGCGATGATCTCGCCGTCGGGCGCGAAAAGAACACTCGTGTTGTAGTACTTGCCGGGGATGGCCGAGCGCTCGAGGATCGAGCCGCCCAGCAGATAGATGCCGTAGCGACGGGCGAGCGCTGCGAACCGCTCGGTGGTCGGACCGGGAATCGGCTCGGCGTTCGCTTCGTGGAGTTCGCGGGGTCCGAGAAAGTTGACGTACTCGGGCAGAGCGACGAGTTCGGCCCCTTGCCTGGCCGCTTCTTCGATCAGCCGTTCAGCGACGGCGAGGTTCTCGCTCTTGTCCGAGCGGGAGTTCATCTGGACCAGACCGATCCGGAGAAGGTCGCTCATGGCGGTCTCCTCTCTGCTTCGTCGAGCGATCCACTCGCCGCATTGTACTGCGGAAACACGGTACCTGTGCAGTGCACAGGAGGACGGTCGCTGACTCGCTCACGGCACGGTCGTGTGCGAAAACGAGCATCGCTGCGAAAGGTCGGGAATCGGGCGCGACGTTGGCCGCTGTTGGCAGGTGACGTGAACAACTGATCGGGTTCGATCGCACCTTCTGGAGACTTGACAACTCTCTCTCTGCTACCTTGAGTGTGGCAAGTCGACCAGCTACGGAAAGGATCGCCTCATGCGACATGCTCGGCAGGCTTTGTTCCTCGCGCTCGTCGCCGTGCTGGTGACAGTCACTGGAGCGAAGGCGCTCGATGCCGATTCCCCCGAGTATGCCCTGCGCGATGCAGCCGGGAACAATTTTCGTTCGATTGCCCGCGTGCGGCATACCCCATACAGCGACCACATTCTCGTCCAGTCGTTCGGTTTGCGGGTCAACGTCATGACAGTCGGCCATCGTGCGGTCTGTGAAGACTATCGCTGGACGCGCTCGGCGCCAGCCCCGTACAACGGGCGGTTCTGGGACAACGGGGCGCCGTTTCCTCTGTACTACTGGAATACGCCGCAGTGGACGTACGAAGCCTTCGGGCAGCGCATGTACTGGGGTGGACCGAACACGCCTGTCTGGATCGAGCACACGACGAGTGGTGAGGATATCTGTGGCAGTTCGGCAGGCCTCTTGCGGGCAGCTGGTATCAAATCGTACCGGTGTCCGACGTACTGGTACTGGCGGGCGATGACCCGATAGGAGGTGTGCCATGCATCGGGGCGGGTGGAGACAGCGTGCAGCAGGGCGGTGGAGCGTCGCCGCGATGGCGATGCTTCTCGCCGTACCGCTCGTGCTCGGGTGCGGCCCAGCTGAGAGTCCTCGCGCGACCGGGTTGCCGGTCGAAACGCGAGCGAGCGGCATCCGCATTCGCTTGACCGACGTGCAGGCGCGGCTCATCGGCACCGTCTTGCGCCTGGAGCTGCGACGTGAAATGGCCACGCGGCCCAGCGAGACGTTCCTCCCGATCACCGCCGAGATGCTGGACGTGACCGGATTCGTCGGTGACGAGCGTCTCTGGGGAAGTCTCGTGAGCTATCCGGAACGGGACGGCTGGCTTCCGGTCGACCTGCTCGTGGGCTACCGGCCTGCCGAGCCTGGAGAGGCCACCGTGACGATCGAATGGCTGTTGGTGGCACCAGAATCGGGGTTCAACGGTAGCCCGCGCCGGATCGAGGGTCCCTGGACCTTTGTTCTCCCGAGGAGCGTCTTCGATCGAGCGGCTGTAGCGCCGACCGTGTTTGCGGTGGAGCGCGAGATAGCGACTGACCACCCTGACCTGCGGATCGTGCTGCACCGTCTTTTGTCCAGCCAAGCCGGCACCGGCATTGTCTACCGGCTCGAGACCGGAAAGCTGGGCCCTTCGAATGTCCTCGAAAATGGCCTACGGGTGCGCTTGTCCAACGGGGGACTGATGGAAGCCTCGGGTGAATGGCCACTGCCCGACGGGTCACGCGTGGCGGAGTTCCCGCCGCTGGGCGAGCAGACACGGGCGTTCGCGGTCGAGTGGTACCCTTGGGTCGTCGCGCACCCCGAACCGGTTCGGATCGAATTGGACTTGAGCCCACTCTGGGCAGTGCCAGAGGGGGCGATCGTCCCGCTCGGGACGGCGTTCGAGTTGGGCGGTGAGCCACTCACGGTGACGAGCGTGCAGCGCCGGGGCGATGAGATGGTGCTGGTCGTGCGGAACCAGCTCGACCCGGAAGCGCGCCGGCGACTTCTCGTCGGACCGGTCTGGGAGGGCATCGTTCTCCGAGCGGACACGGGCAAGGTCTATCGCAACATCGGTGGGAGTACAGGATTGGAACGGGACGAGAGAGGCGGTGTCTTCGCCGGAGCTTCGACACTCGAGTTCGAGCTTCCACCGGTGGGCACGCAGCGCGTGTGGCTCGAAGTTCCGGTCACTGGACGGCTCGTCCGTGCCCCGGCGGTAACACTCGCCCTGGACGAGTGAAGAACGGTGAACGAGAGGTGTGGTTGCGAGCGCCGGCATTCCCGGCAACGTGGAAGCGATCGTGATCCCGGTGTTCCCGGGTCGATCGCTTCCCCCGCTCGCTGGACAACGAGCGAGTCGTGCAGCCGGTCAGGTTGGCGAGCGACACAGGCCACTGAACCTTCTCAGGCGGTCGGCAGGCTGGTGCTGCTGCCTTTACTGGAGTTCGGCCCTACCATCCCAACGGCTTTCCCCATAGCACGTGGTAGCCACCGAGAGCTTCCATCGATGTTGCGTCTATCTTGGAAGCCAAAGTCGCACGTGTACCTTTCTCCCCTGCTTCTTCTGACCGTGCGGTGAAGAGAAACACGTTCCATTTCTTTCCCGCAGTACTCCCGATGGGGGCACTCGCTCACGTGCCAGTGATCGACGGGGCCGGGCCGTTGAGAGGGAGCAGGTATCCATCTGGACGGATAGCATGCACGTTCCACGTGCGTTCGGGGCGACAGACCTGTACCATAGCCAGCTGTGCTACCGTGGGTCAGGTTCTGGGGAGTATGTCGTCACAGCGAGGGAGCGGGCATGGTTCGGGTCGGTGTCGATACCGGTGGGACCTTTACCGACTTCGTCGTCCTCGAGGGCACTAGTTTTCGTCTCCACAAGGAACCGTCGACTCCGGACGACCCGGCGCGAGCGATCGTGCGTGGACTCGAGCGTCTCGGCGTCCTTTCTGCGTTGCGCGAACTCCTGCACGGTTCGACGGTAGCAACGAACGCGATCCTGGAACGGAAGGGAACCCGTACCGCGCTGGTGACGACAGCGGGATTCCGCGACGTGCTGGAGATCGGCCGACAGAACCGGCCACGGCTCTACGATCTGCGGCAGACGAAACCCCCGCCGTTGGTTCCGCGGGCGCTCCGTTTCGAAGTGCGCGAGCGCCTGGACGAGCGCGGTGGCGTGCTCGTGCCGCTGGTTGACGATGACCTGCACAGCGTGGTGGCAGAACTCCGGGTGGCAGGCGTGGAGTCGGTCGCGGTCTGTCTTCTCTTCAGCTTCGTCAATCCCGAGCATGAGAAGCGGGTTGCGGAGTTCCTGCGCGCACGAGGGTTCCTCGTTTCGGCATCTCACGAGATCTCGCCGGAATATCGCGAGTACGAGCGAACGTCGACGACGGTGCTGAATGCGTTCGTTGCCCCCGTAATGGGACGGTATCTCGAGCGGCTGGCGGCGAGTCTTCCCGCCGGCTGTGCGCTCGACATCATGCAATCGAATGGCGGACTGGTGAGCGCGGCGGTGGCTGGGCGAGAGGCGGTCCGCACCATTCTGTCCGGACCGGCGGCCGGAGCGATCGGGGCACGCGCCGTCGCTGCCCGGTCCGGGTTCTCGCGCGTCATCAGCTTCGACATGGGTGGAACCTCCACCGATGTCTGCCTGATCGATGGGACGCCCAGCGAACGCAGCGAAGGCGAAATCGCTGGTCACCCCGTTCGGGTCCCGATGCTGGACATTCACACGGTCGGTGCCGGGGGTGGTTCGATCGCGTGGTTCGATACCGGTGGTGTGCTGCGGGTCGGACCGCAGTCGGCGGGAGCAGTGCCGGGGCCAGCGGCGTACGGGCGGGGTGGGAGCGAACCAACGGTCACTGATGCGGCTGTCGTCCTCGGGTGGCTGCTTCCGGATGCCTTTCTGGGTGGGGAGATGCGGCTCGAGGTGGATCGAGCGCGGGATGCAATTGGTCGAGTGGCGCGCGTGCTGGGCGCGCGGCTCGAGGAGGCGGCCTGGGGAATCCTGGAGGTGGCGCAGGCGAAGATGGTGGGAGCGATCCGGGTGATCACGGTCGAGCGCGGGAAGGATCCGCGGGAATACGGGTTGGTGGGGTTCGGTGGAGCGGGGCCGATGGTGGCGTGCCTGCTCGCCTCCGCACTACATATCCCGTATGTGCTCATCCCGCCGCATCCCGGCACGCTCTCCGCTCTCGGTCTGCTGACAGCTGACCGACTGCGTGACTACACGCGGAGTCTGATGCTGGAGGTGAGCGAGCCTGCTGCGACGTCGGCCGTCAGCCAGGCCTTCGCCGCACTGGAGGCCGAGGCACTGCGTGATGCTGCGGCCGACAGAACCACGCCCGACCAGCTGCTGTTCCACCGTGCCCTCGACATGCGGTATGCGAGGCAGTCGTACGAGCTGACGATTCCCTACCAGTCTTCGCTGGCCGAGACCGTGCGCGCCTTTCATACCGCGCATCAGGATCGCTATGGCTATGCCATGCCTGGTGAACCGGTGATGGTCGTTTCGGCGCGCCTGCGGGCCAGTGCGCCGAGCCCAGCCGAACTTCCACCACCAGAACCCATTACCGAACTGTGGGCACCTAAAGCGATCGATGAGCGGGTCGTCTTTTTCGGTACCGACGATCGCGTCGCGCCGCATCGCGTGCCGCATTACCGGCGAGAAGAACTCGGCCCCGGAGCGCTGCTCGTCGGTCCGGCACTGGTGACGCAATACGACAGCACGATCGTGATCCCACCTGGTTGGCGGGGATTTGTCGACGGCGGAACTTCGATCGTCCTCCGCCAGCGGGGTGGTGGGGTGGACCTGCTCACTGGGAAGCACCACGACTCGGAGGCCGGACGATGAGCGGTGAAGCACGCGTCGATCCGATCTCGCTCGCTGTCTTCGCGGCCGCGGTCAGTGCGATTGCCGAGGAGATGGGAGCCGCGCTGCAGCGCTCGAGTTACTCGCCGAACATCAAGGAGCGGCTCGATTTTTCCTGCGCCATCTTCGATCCAGCTGGACAGATGCTCGCGCAGGCGGCCCACATACCGGCACACCTCGGCTCGATGCCTGACTCGGTGCGTGCGGTCATCGAGCACTGCGCTCCCTTCGCGCCCGGCGACGTCGTCGTCCTGAATGATCCCTATCTGGGAGGGAATCATCTCCCGGATATCACTATGGTCACCCCGGTCTTTCTCGACGACAGCGGCAGCGTACTGCTCGGCTATGTGGCCAATCGTGCGCATCACGCCGATGTCGGCGGTATCAGTCCAGGATCGATGCCGATCGCGACCGAGCTGTACCAGGAGGGGATCATCATTCCGCCGATCAAGCTGTGGCAGCGTGGTCAGTTGAATGAGGCAGCGCTCGCTCTCATCTTGCGCAACGTGCGCACTCCGGAAGAGCGTCGTGGTGACCTGCTCGCCCAGTACGCCGCGAACCGTACCGGTGTACGACGGGTGCGCGAGCTGGTCGCTCGTTATGGATTCGCGTCGTACCAGGCGCTCTCGGCGGCACTCCTCGACTACGGAGAGCGCCTGGCCCGAGCCGCCATCTGCCAGATCCCTCCCGGTTCGTACTCTTTCACCGACTATTTGGACGACGACGGTGTGAGCGAAGAACCCGTCGCGATCACCGCGACGATTACCGTCGATGGCGAGGTGCTGGAGGTCGATTTCACCGGAACGTCCTCCGAGCGACCCGGGAGCATCAATACGGTCGAGACCGTCACCAAGTCAGCTGTGTATTATGTGTTGCGCTGCCTGATGCCGGAGGATGCGCCGATGAACCACGGCGTCTTCCGGACGGTGCGGGTGATCGCACCGGTGGGTACGGTGGTCAACGCCCGACCGCAGCGGGCAGTCGCCGGAGGCAACGTGGAGACGTCACAACGGATCGTCGATGTCCTGTTCGGCGCACTGGCGACGGCGTTGCCCGATGTCATCCCCGCGGCGAGCCAGGGTACGATGAACAACCTCACCATCGGCGGTCGGGATCCGCGCACTGGTACACCATTCGCCTACTACGAGACGATGGGCGGGGGGATGGGAGCACGTCCAGGACTGGATGGACTGTCCGGTGTTCACGTCCATATGAGCAACACCCGCAATACGCCGGTGGAGGCCCTGGAATACGCTTATCCCTTGCGTGTCGTGCGGTATAGCATGCGTGACGGTTCCGGGGGGCGCGGTGCCGCCCGGGGCGGAGATGGACTCGTCCGCGAACTCGAGTTCCTGACGAGCGCCGAGGTGACGTTGCTGACCGAGCGTCGGCGTTTTGCGCCCTGGGGATTACAGGGTGGCGAGCCGGGTGCGACCGGACGGAATCTGTTGATCACGCACCTGCCGGACGGTCGCGAGCAGGAAGTTCCTCTCCGAGGGAAGCAGCGCCTGACGGTCCGTCCGGGGGATCGTCTCCGCATCGAAACGCCCGGGGGCGGTGGCTGGGGCACCCCGCACTGATCAGGTGCGCTCGCCGTCCGGGGAAGTCTCCCAGTTCGTCCCTCCCGTGTGACCTCACCACCGTCGTTCTCGCTCGGGCGGGATCGGTCGTGTCTGCTCGACCGTGGTTCTCCCTGTCTGCCTGTGCCCGAGCGGCGCTTCTCGCAACCTAGGAAATGCGCACATACCTCTCTCCCGACCGGACCGGCCGATTTAGGACCGGAGTCATCTCCCCACAGCGTGCTCCGCTCAGGTACACCGAGTACGGGGGCGGTAAGCAGGCGCTGAGGGGCGGGGAGGGACTGGCAACGAGAGGGGACGGCGAGGATGCTCAGTGGGGCACGCTACACCGGTGAGCCGGCACCGCAGCGGCCGCCCGCCTGCCCGTACTTCCGCTTGCTCGTCGATCCGGAGGCCCATGCGCTCTCGCTCGGCGAGCAGCGGGTGTGCGCAGCCGATCATCGGCCACTCACCGATCTCGCCTGGCAAGCATCGTATTGTCTCGGTTCGTTCGATCAGTGTCCACGCCTGCGCCTCGCGCGTGGTGAGCCGGACCCACAACCGGGTTCGTATCTGCTCGATCTCCTCGCTTCGCAGCGAGCCTGGACTCCAGCTGGGATAGGCAGTGTGGGGCCAACTGGGGGAACGGCTCCCGCAGCGGGCGCATCTTTGGTGGGCTCCCGGACGGGACCGACTGTGGCCCTGCGGCAGCGACTGATCGAACTCACCCGTCGACCCTTGGTGGTGGCCGTGCTGACCACCGCACTGCTCGGCGGCTTGTGGGCTGGCATCGCCCTCGCCAACTCGCTGGTGACGAACCGACCGGCGGTCGATGCTGGGCAGAGGACGGTCACCAGCGCTCCAGCTTTTACGCTCCGGACCGATCGGCCGGCGCCGACGCCGACTCCATTACCAGCTCCGGCTCAATTGCCCGGGCTGCCTGTGCTCTCGGCGAGCCGGGCCAGCACGCCGACGCCAACACCGGTTCCGCGTCCTTCGCCGACTGTCACCCCGACCCACGAGCCGATGCCGACGCCTTCTCCTGCACTCGCATCGACTCCCTCACCGGCAGTTGTCGCCCCGAATGCACCAGTCGTTCCGCCGCGGACAAGCCCGCCATCGGTGACTCCAACCCCCGTTCCGCACCCGGAACCGACGCCGGAAGCGACGCCGGCGGTGTGGCCCTGGCCGTCAGTCAGTCCGCCGGTTGCGGCTACTCCGGTGCTGACGGCGACGCCGTCGCCCACCCCGTCGCCGACCCCCGATCCTTGGCGAGATTTACCGCCGATGGCCCGTATGGGGCAGCCGGTGCCGGTCGCGAGTATCGGTGGCGTCCTCGGAACGCTCACACCGTATGCCTTCGCTGGGAACAATCTGGCGGGAGCGGCACCGGCAGATTCCGATGCTGTCGCGCACCTTTCCCTTCCAGCGACTGCCGCTGTTCTCTACGGAACGCAAAGCGGTGCCTCGCAAGGCCGCATCTGGTTGAATCCGTCCAGTTCGGTGCAGCGACTCGTGCTGGTCGCCGAAGGGATGACCAATCCAGGATCGCTCGCGCCGGTCCTGCGCATCGGCATCAATGGCTTGACGGTCTGGGAAGGTGTGAGCCCCTTCCCGCATGGCGAGTGGGGAACCTTCGCCTGGATGATCGACAAATCCCAGCTCCTCGCCGGTTCGCAATTGACGATCTCGCTTTCACTCGCCACTCCGGGAGACTACGGTACCGAACCGTGGGTGGCTCTCGCGACTGTCACCGTGTACGTCGACTCCTGAGGGAGCTACGGGCGTACGGTCAGCTCAACCAGCGAGCGAGCGCGGAGACGAATGGACCCAGCACGAGCGCGGGCAGGAACGAGGCCACGCGTACTCGCCCCAAGCCGAGCAAGTTGATGGCGATCCCGATCATCATGACGCCGCCGACGCCGGTCACCAGGAGGATGCGAGGGTCGTTGGCCGGATCAGGGAGCATTTGGGCCAGGGCACCAGCGGCGAGCGAGACGCCTCCCTGATACAGGAGGATCACAAGGATGGAGAACCCGACGCCGACCCCATAAGCACTGGCGAGTGCGACACTGGAGATCCCATCCAAAGTCGCCTTGATGACCAGCAGTGTCGCGTCACCGGTCAGGCCATTGTTGAGCGAGCCGATCAGCGTCATCGGTCCCACGCAGAAGAGCAGGCTCGCGGCAACGAATCCTTCGGTGAAGGAACCGCCACCACCCACACGTCGTTTGATCCAGTTTCCTAGCGTTTCGAGTCCCTCCTCGACGCGCCACCACTCGCCGAGCAGTCCACCCAGCACGAGTGTCACCAGTCCGAGTACCACACCATCGAAACGCCCGACCGTTGCCTTTCCGAGACTCCCTGCCATGGAGAGCGCGATGAAGACGGTCGTGAGGCCGACACCTTGGACAGCGATTCGTTGCATTCGTTCCGGCAAGCGACCGTGGAGAAGGAGACCGAAAGCGGTTCCGACTGCGACTGTCGTGGCGTTGATCCATGTGCCGCTGGTGCGTGACCAGAAATCCACGAACTCCATCACCGCCCCATTATTCTGTTGACCGTACTAACCCTCTTCTTTGCGCTTCAGTGATCTGCCACTCCCTGCCGTGCGATACCGGCAGGGTGAGTAGAGTGGCTGCTCGCCTGAAGCCAGAGCCTACCGCACCGGACCGCCTCATGGTAGTGTCAGCCGCGACGGGCGAAAGGGAGCATGCGCAGCGATGACCGACGCACACGATGCGATCGCTCGCTATCGAAAAAATCTCCAGGACGAGATCGACAGCGCTGCGTTGTATCGAGGCCTTGCTGAAGCTGAGCGATCGCCGGAACTCCGGGAAGTCTTTCTGCGACTGGCCGCCATGGAGGAGGAGCACGCCCGATTTTGGGAACAGAAACTCCGCGAACTCGGTGTGCCGGTTCCCCAGCTCCGCCCAGGCTGGCGCACGCGTGTCCTCATCGCGCTCGCACGGCATTTGGGAGCAGCGCTGGTCCTCCCGACGGTCACTGCACGGGAATGGGCTGACCAAGCTAAGTACGATGCGCAACCCGAGGCTGCGGTAACTGCGCTGCCGGCGACCGAGCATCAGCATGCGCGCTTGCTCCAGTTGATCGGGCGTGAACGGCCGAGCGGCCTCCCCGGGAGCTCGCTGGCCATCTTGGAAGGCCGTCACCGTGCTGTCGGAGGAAACGCGCTGCGCGCTGCTGTGCTCGGTGCGAACGACGGACTCGTGTCCAACTTGAGTCTCGTCATGGGGGTGGCCGGTGCTGACCTGGCTCCCAAGGCGATCCTGCTGACCGGAATCGCTGGTCTCTTGGCTGGCTCGCTTTCCATGGCGATGGGCGAGTGGCTCTCTGTGCAGAGTGCGCGGGAACTCTTCGAGCATCAGATCCGGATCGAGCGGGAGGAACTCATCGCGTTTCCGGAGGAAGAGCGCGAGGAACTCGAACTCATTTACCGTGCGAAGGGAGTACCGGCTGACACGGCACAGGAACTCGCCGATCGCCTGATCCGCGAGGGTGCACCCGCACTCGAGACGCTCGTCCGGGAGGAACTGGCGATCGACCCCGAGGAGCTGGGCGGTTCGGCTTGGGAAGCCGCAATCGCGTCCTTCCTGCTCTTCTCGATCGGAGCCATCGTTCCCGTCCTGCCGTACATCGCCTGGGGCGGGATACCGGCAGCAGTAGCGAGCGTCGTGCTGAGTGGACTGGCCCTGTTTCTCCTCGGAGCTGGCATCACGGTCATCACCGGTCGCAGCGCACTTCGCTCCGGGTTGCGGCAGGTGCTGATCGGGCTGGCAGCTGCGGCGATCACCTTCGGCGTCGGGCGACTCTTCGGCGTCGCCCTCGCTGGGTGACCAGCACGCGCCCGGGCACAAGAGGCTGCCCGGGCGCACAGGGTGGGTCAAGCTGGCCGGATGTTTTGATTGAGGCGGAAGAGGTTGTTCGGATCGTACCGTCGCTTGAGTTGGCTCAAACGCTCGTAATTCGGGCCGTAAGCAGCACGCACGCGTTCGTTCCCCTCGTCACCGAGTTCGTTGACGTAGACGGCCTTCGGCAGAGCAGGCAAAGCGCTCCAGGCTCGTTCGATCCAAGTCCGGTTCGTATCATCGTCGGCCGGGTCACGCCAGATCGCCAGGGCGGTCACAGCCCAGGGGCGGTTGCGATGCGCGAACGCCGTGGCTTCCATTGGAATGGCAGTGACTGCACCACCGAGGCGAACGAACAGGACGAGACTCTGCGGCGACGGTGCCTCCGCGTAGGCAGTGGCCAGCGGTTCGATGACGAGCGGATCGAGCGTGTCGAGGAAGTTGCCGCGACCGTAGTAGCGGAGCCCCGGCGCCGCAACCTGGTCCAGCATGCGTTGCAGCGCGGTGTAAGGTACCCGTACGGTCTCCTCGAAGACAGGAGTTCCGAGACCGCGGAACGGTGCGAAACTCTGCGCTGTCAGCTCGCTGGATGCCGTCGACACGAGCGTCAGTGCAGCGACCGGCATGCCTTCCGGTGTCGTCAGGAAGGCGAAGGTCGCCGAAAGACTCGGTGGGCTCGCTTCCAGAAGCTTCTCGGCTTCCGAAAAGACCTGTGCGGCAACTTCGACCGGGAAAGCCAACTGGTAGACGGAGACCTCCGGTCCGACCGGCTGCAGCCGGAAGGTGAAAGAAGTCGCAACACCGAAGTTTCCGCCGCCACCGCGGATCGCCCAGTAGAGATCGACGTCAGCGTCCGGTGCTGCACGCCGGAGCGTGCCATTAGCCGTGACGATGTCGGCACTGACGCGGTGATCGATCGTCAAGCCCACTTGCCGTGCCAACCACCCCATCCCGCCGCCGAGCGTGAGACCAGCGATACCGGTGTGTGAAATCTGCCCTCCGGTCACTGCGAGACCGTGTTGCTGTGTCGCCGCGTCCAGGTCCGCCCAGCGGAGTCCAGGGCTGGCCATCGCGAGGCGCCGAGCGGGATCGACACGGAGATGCCTCATCGGAGCGAGATCGAGCACGATTCCACCGTCGCACGTCGAGTGACCAGCGAAACTGTGACCGCCGCCCCGCACAGCCAGTACTATCTCGTGCTGCTGAGCGAACGCTATCACCTGCTGGACGTCCTCGATCGTCTGGGCGGAGACGATCAACGCGGGGTGACGATCGATCGTCCCGTTCCAGACGGCACGAGCCTCGTCGTAGCCGGCATCACCAGGAGTACGGACATTACCCTGGAGAGCCGTACGGAACGCATCGAGAGCACTGGGATCGAGTGCCCGTTCTTCACCGTGCCAGGTATGGAACACGTTTCGGTGGGACATACAGCACCTCCTGTGCGATGCAGCTGGTCTAGGCCACCGGTGCGACTCCGCACGCCCACGTTCGGGCGGCTCATCGGAGTGGACCACACCCTGCCCACCGAATCCTGGCCAGTGGCGATTCAGCGTGTGTTCATTCGCGGAGCGGCACGTGCAGGCGAGGCCGTTCCTCGTACGTCTCCATGTCGATCGTCTGGACGACGTACGTCGCCTCCGGCGACGTCGATGCCGCACTAACGTTGCCGTCACGATCCATCGCGACGATGTTCATGACGGTATCGGCCTCGGCATAGGGATCGTCCAGGGCGCGGAGATCCAGCATCGCCTGGCGGAGTGCATCCTCGAGGGTGAAACCGAACCGCAAGTACATGACGACGCTGTGCGCGGTCGCACAGCGGATCGCCATCTCTCCACGTCCGGTACAGGCTGCTGCTCCGTACCGGTTGTCCGCGTAGTTACCGGCACCGATGATCGGTGAGTCGCCCAGACGCCCCGGCCACTTGAAACCCCATCCGCTCGTCGAGACCGCACACGCGATGTTGCCAGCGAGGTCGCGCACGATCACGTTGGTCGTACCGAAGAGCTCGCGGTGAAGTAACTCGCGCCATCGCTGGACGACCGACATGTAGAGCTGGTACCGATCTTCGTAGACATTGTGCTCCGTCCTCCGCTCCCCATGGATCACGGCCCGCCAGATCGCCTCAGCCTCCGGTGTGAGGAGATTCGCGGGCTGGAACCCATGGGTGCGCGCGAAGAGTTCGGCGCCCTCACCGACGAGCATGACATGCGGCGTACACTCCATGATCCGGCGGGCGACTTCGATCGGGTGCGGGTAATGCTTGAGTGCGCCGACTGCACCAGCAGCGAGCGTCCGACCGTCCATGACGCTGGCATCGAGTTCGACTTCGCCGAGGATATTCGGGATACCACCAGTTCCGACTCCCTGGTCGCAAAGGTCGTCCTCGACGGCTTTCACCGCAGCGATCGCTGCCTCGAGGGCACTGCCGCCGCCCCGCAAAATCTCGATAGCTCGCGGGAACCCGACCGCAGCGTTGCGGCTGCCGACGACGATACCGCGGATCTCCTTCGGCATCTTACCCCCTCAGCGTTCCGTTCCAGTCGCCCCGTGGGCTGCGCGCTCGAACTCGTCACGCCACCAGCGGAGATACAGCACACCGTCGTCAGCGCTGCTCACGGCATCGACCGGGATATCGAGATCGTGCGGTGGAAGGCCGTACCGGACGCGGACGTGGAGGAGCCTGCCGCCGGGAATCTCGGCACAGAGGTCGTGCAGGTGTGCGACTCGTTCTCCCTCAGCCGTGATGACCGTGGCGCCACGGTGGAGCACCGCGTTGGCCTGGTCGATGGTCCGCACAATCTCGCCGAGTTCGATCACCTCGGGAGATGGCGGCGGTGGCTCATAGAGGGAGGCTGGTGGCAGCCAACCGGGAATGAAGAAGGGGCTCGCACGTTCTCCGGTCAGCTGCCAGGCTGCTTGGCCCGTGTAGAGTTCGCGGTGAAACTCCGGGAGCTGATCGAGTTCGCGGCTTGTGTAGCGAAGGATCAGGCGCGTGCCGGTTTCCTCCCGTGCGATCGCATCGAGCGGTACGACGAGACTATGCCGGAGAATCAGCCCGCGCCGGATAACCAGCGCGTTGACCCGCAGTCGCTGCGGATCGATGAGAAGCCACTCGACTGTGCCAGCTTCCTGTCCGTCACGAGTCCAGAGCCGATCACCGAAGCAGACGCGCATGCTCTCCCTCCCCGCTCCGCCGATGTGCTGCCCATTCTAGCGGGGATCACGCTGGCGGAGAAGGGGGACGCACGCGGAGAGCGCCCGCGAGCATCGTTGAGGCGAGACAGCGCGCATGCATCTGAGGAGTCCAGCGAGTCACCGGATCGCTTGTTCGCGGAGAAGATCCCTTGAGAAGACCGATCCGGGCGAGGCGGCCGTCACGGGGATGCCGTCAGCGTCTCCTTTTTGGGCATGACTCGAGAGGAGCGGAGGCCGCTGGAGGGCATGGTGAGCTGGATGCATGCCGGACGAGGCTCCGCGAGTTCGTGGCGTGCTGATCGCTGCGGGACAGGCGTGGAAAGTGTACGATTGGAGCGCAGCACGTGAGGTCAAGCGAGCAGGTGACAGGTGAAAACCCATGCAGCGGTTGCGACGGTTCGCTCCGTGGTTGTACGAGGGTGGCATGGCCGCCTTGGCGATCATCGCCGTCTGGCTGCTGACGCTTCCATCGACGCCGGCAGTGGAAAGGGCCAGCCAGGCAATCTGGGTGGTCTTCGTTGCTGATTATGCCTGGCGTCTCGCTCGAGCGCGCGATCGGCGACGTTTCATGCGGGAGCACGTGATCGAGCTGGTCGCGATCCTGCCGTGGGACTGGTTCAGGATCGCGCGCGTTCTGCGGTTGGTGCGGCTGCTCCGGGCGGGCATCTGGTTCTGGCGCGCGACCCAGGAGCTGCGCGCCATTGCCCGCCAGAACGGGCTCGGCTACGTCCTCGTGACGGCGAGCGCGTTGGTGGTGCTGGGTGGCCTCGTCCTGCGTCTGGTCGAGCCTGGTATCCAGAGTTATGGAGAGGCGCTTTGGTGGGCGATCGTGACGGTCACGACGGTCGGCTACGGGGACATCGCGCCCCGCACGCCGGCTGGTCGAGTGGTCGCCGTCGTGCTGATGCTGGTCGGGATCGGTGTGATCGGGATGTTGACGAGCAGTCTCGCCAGTTACTTTCTCGGGGCGCACCAGCGAGCTGGACATCCCACGATCGAGCATATCCGCGAGTGGCTGGCTGACTGGGAGAAGATGAGTCGAACCGAGCGTCGCCAGCTCGCTGCGTTGCTGTGGATTTTGGCTGACGAGAACGACCTGCCGCCCGAGCTCGCACGGTCAGCGGAAATCGTGCGAGAGGGTGCGGACGCGAGTCGGTTGCGCGCTGAGCGGCCGGCCGAGCGGACGCACTTCCTCAGCGACCAGGCTCGCTAATGCTCCCTCGCGTTCGACGCGCCCGTCGATCACCAGCACCGGTTGCCGACGAAGCAGTGCGCGGTGCTGTTCGCGCACGGGGGGTGGGACGATCACGTTGACGAGCCCTGTCTCGTCCTCGAGCGTGAGGAAGAGAACGCCGCGTGCGGTCGGTGGTGCTTGCCGGCAGACGACCAGGCCGGCGACTCGTGCGGTCGCTCCTGGTGGCAGCGTGCGGAGTCGTGCGGCTGGGGTGACGCGGAGAATTCGCCGTTGGGCACGATAGAGCTCCATGAGATGCCGGTCGAGGCAGAAGCCGAGAATGGCGTAGTCAAGGAAGGTCTGCTCGACTGTGTCGAGTTCGGGCAGCCTGACCGCAGGTTCCGAAACGTCGAGGAGGCGAGGACGCTCCGGGCGCTCGGTCGCGACGGCGAGCAGATCCCACAAGAGTTCGCGCCGGCTGCGATCAGGTGCCAGCCGATCGAACGCGCCGACGAGGACGAGCGCCTCGACTTGCTCCGGGGTGAGTTGCGCCCGGCGGACGACGTCCGCGGTATCCCGGAAGGGTTCCTCGCTCCGCGCGGCGACGATCCGCTCGGCGGCAGCTCGACCGACTCCGCGCACCGCGGTGAGCCCGAGGCGCACCGGACCGTGGACGGGATCACCGGTGAGGGTTGAGCGTGCCGCGCTGGCGAGCACGTCCGGTGGGAGCACGTGGATACCGCGTCGCAGCGCGTCCCAGATCAGGACTTCCGGTGCATAGAAACCCATCGGCTGGTTATTCAAGAGTGCACAGAGCAGTGCAGCCGGGTAGTGAGCCCGCAGCCAGAGTGTCTCGTAGGCCGTGCGGGCGAGTGCAGCGGCATGGCTCTTGCAAAAGCCGTATTCGGCAAAGGCGGCGATCTGCTCGAAGATCCGCTCGGCCACTGGCCGCGCTACCCCGTTCCGCTCGGCACCGGCCAGGAAATCGCCGCGCAGCGCCTCCATCGCGGCGCGCGAGCGCTTGCTCCCCATCGCCCGGCGGAAGGCATCGGCCTGCCCAGCCGTCATCCCGGCGATCGCCATGGCGACCTCGAGGACCTGTTCCTGGTAGAGAATGACGCCGAGCGTCTCGCGCAGGATCGGCTCGAGCTTGGGGTGGAGATAGCGGACCGGCTCCAGCCCGCGTCTTCGCCGGATGTAGGGATGGACCATCCCGCCCTGGATCGGGCCTGGCCGGATGATGGCGACCTGGGCGATCAGGTCTTCGAACCGTTCGGGATGCGTTCGCGGCAAACTCTGTTGCTGAGCGCGACTTTCGACCTGATAAGTACCGATCGTATCGGCAGTCTGCAGCAGACGATAAACGGCCGGATCATCGAGCGGTAACTGCTCGAGATCGATGCGGAGCCCGCTCGCCTGCTCGATGAGCTCGATCGCCTGATGGACGACCGAAATCGCCCGGACGCAAAGCACGTCGGTCTTGATGAGCCCAGCCTCCTCGATGTCCCGCTTGTCCCAGCCGAGCACGACACGGCCAGGCATGCGCGATGGCTCGACGGTGGTGAACTCGACGACTGGACGGCCGGCGATCACCATCCCCCCGACGTGGACCGAGAGGTGACGAGGGATGTCCTCCAGTTGCGGCACCAGGCGAACCAGCCAGGCAAGCCGGCGACGGAGGTCGGGCGAGAGGCGCGGCGCCAGCGCGCGGGCGAGTACCGGAAGTGCCTCGCCGAGTCGCCCCTGGCTCTTAGCCAGCTCATCGATGATCTCGGGCGGCAAGCCGAGCACCCGACCGAGGTCACGGATCGCGCTCCGCGCCTGGAACGTGACGTAATTACAAACCATCGCGGCATGCTCGACCCCGTAGGTGGCGTAGACGTAGGCGATCGCTCGCTCGCGATCTTCGAGGCCGAAATCGATATCGATATCCGGCATCGATGGGCGTTCCTCATTGAGGAAGCGCTCGAAGAGCAAGCGATGGGCCAGTGGATCGACTTGTGTGATGCCGAGGCAATAGGCGACGAGCGAATCGGCTGCTGAGCCGCGACCTCGGCCGCGGAAGCGATTGGCGAGATCAGCGCAGATGAGAAAGAACTCGGCGACACCGAGCCGCTCGATGACGCCGAGCTCGTGCTCGAGCTGGCGCACGACCGGCTCGCTGAGCTGGCCGTAGCGGCGCTGTGCTCCCTCGTACGCCTGGCGCCGTAAGACCTGCATCGGTGTCTCGCCGGGTGGTACGAGGTGAGGCAGGGGCGGAAAACGAACCTGCCGGAAATCGAGCGAGACCTGGCAGCGCTCGGCGATCCGCCGCGTGTTGGCCACAGCGTCGGGGAACGAGCGGAACCGGTGTGCCATCGATGCTGGAGCGACGAGCCGGTACGCTGCCGATGTCTTGCGCGCGGGATGTGGCGTCTCGATCGTGATCCCTTCCCGGATGCAGACGAGGACGTCTTGGAGCCGCCAGCCGGCTGCGTCCAGGTAGTGCACGTTTCCGGTCGCGACCAGCGGTAAACCCGCAGTGCGAGCGAGCGCAGCCAGTTCGGTGCAGCGCTCGCGATCGCCGCGCTCCCCGTGGTCCTGGAGTTCGACGAAGCAACGCTCCGGACCGAAGACGCGAGCGAGCCAGTGGGCACGAGCGAGCGCGTCCGCTCGATTCCCCTCTGTCAGGGCGCGTGCGAGTGGGCCCTGACGGCAACCGGTCAGAACGATGAGGCCATCGTGGTGGTCGACGAGCCAGTGCCAGGGGAGCGCGACGGCTCGCCGCGCGGGCGAGCCCGCGAGCGCGGTGTCCTCGCTTCCCGGCCCCTCGGGCGTCGGCCAACCGAGTCGCGCCGCCGAGAGGAGGCGCGCCAGCGTCGCATACCCGCGTTCGTCCTCCGCCAGGAGCGCGAGGTGGCTGCCGTCTTCCATCGTTATCTCGGCGCCGACGATCGGGTGGATACCGACTCGCTCGGCAGCGCGGACGAAGCGCACGACACCGTGGAGCGCATCGTGGTCCGTGAGCGCCAGGTGCTCGTAGCCGAGCGCGGCTGCCTGCTGGACCAGCTGTTCGGGATGACAGGGTGCGTCGAGGAGCGAGAAGCAGGAGTGAGCATGGAGTTCGGCGTACGGTGCGCCCATCCTGCGCCCTCACCTCAATCGAGTCGTCCGACGAGTCGCCAGGTCGGACGTTCGGACGCGCCATCGCGTGCGAGGTGGTCGCGGGCGAGCAGCAGCCGCTGGCCATCGGCCAGCTCGACCCACACCGTCCGACGATGGCGTTCCACCGGCCACCAGAGATCGAGCCGCTCGTAGAGGCCACCCCGCACGATGGGTATCCAGCGCTCACCGAGCCAGAGCCACCAGCCGCTCGGGCGACGCGCCAGTCGCACCGGCTCGCCGTGGAATGGATGCGCGGCGAGGCGGGTCATACCTTGGACACGCCAACGGAGTTCCGGAAGCGGAGCCACGGGCACATGCTCGAGGATGCGAACGACTCGCCCACGAGCGAACCGCTGCGCGGCCTGCCAGAGACGCTCGCGTTCGGCGGTTCGTGCTGGTGTCTCGTCGAAGAGTGCTGGCTGGCTCGCGTGCACGGGCGCATGTTCCTCGACCGTGAGACGGAGCAGCACGATCGGATGAACGACGGTCATACCGGCGAGCAGCGACCAGGCGACGGCAAACAGCTCAGGCGTTGTCCGGAGCGGCTGGGGTAGACGACGGAAGCGCGCGACCGTCCGATCGGCTTCCTCGACCAGTTCGAGCTGGATACTGCGAGCAGCGTGAGCGAGCGCAGCGAGCCCATCAGCGATCTCTCGGCAGAGCGAACGGAGTACCGGCTCCAGAGCATCGTGCGTTGCGATCGGCGGCTCGAGCGCTCGCTCAGCGCGAAGCGGAACGAGCGGCGTCCAGCCGCGGAACGGAGTCGGATCGTCTCCATGGGCCAGGCGATGGGCAAGCACGATGTCGGCTCCAAAACGCCGACGGAGGCTCTGGAGTGGGAGATCAGCGAACTGGCCGATGGTCACGATGCCGAGCGCGCGGAGCCGATCCTGGACGCGAGACGGCAACGGAAGCCACTCGAGCGGCAACGGGCGGAGGAAGGCTCGTGTCTCCAGTTCCGGGACCACGATCACCTCGTCCGGGGCCGCGAGCCGGGCAGCCAGCCGAGCGACCCAGGGAGTCGCGGCGATCCCGATCCGGCCAGTTCCGGCAGCATGCGCGACCGTGGCGAGGACCGCTCGTCCGTACCGCTCCTCGTCACCGTGCTGGAGCCGGATACCACTCGCATCGAACCAGACTCCCCGCTCTTCCTCGTCTTTCTGGATCGCCGGCGTGAGCGGAGCGAGGAGTTCATCGAGCGGTCGGTGCGGCCAGCGATCGATCGCCAGATAGCCAACGGACACGGATCTCCTCCTCCAACTGTGACCAGAGCGACGGATCACTCTGGAGGCGCACAGCTGCCCGCTCACGAGTTCGCCCGAGGACGGTTTCAGCGAAAACCAGACCGAGCGAATGCAAGCGGATGACGCCGAGCGCCAGGCCGAGATCGATCCGCTCGAGAGCCACACGCACTCCTTCGCGTAGGCACAACTCGATCGGTACCGGTGGATCGCGCGGTGGCCACAGCGGGCCACGTTCGATACGGACATGGACGCGCAAGCCCTCGGGTAACGCTTGCGCTGCGAGCGGCCCAGGTCGGACGAGCTGCGTGAGCGGCTCGAGCCGGAGTCGTACCTGCGCAGTGGCGAGCGCGGGTGTGTCCACTCGATCGCGGACGACGACGAACGCCGTCGGCAGACCGCGCAGGAGCGGACGGAGCTGGCGGAGGCCGCGGTCGAGTGCCGACCGCAGCGCGAGATGCGGTGGGAGATCGAGCACGACGAGGTCGAGCGCTCCGGACAGCACGAGAAGACGAGCGAGTTCGAGGGCCTCGGTGACGGATTGTGGGAGCGCGACGAGGAGATCGAGGACAGCAACACCCCAGTGGTGCAGGCGGTCGAAGTCGACGCTGTGTGCCGCATCGAGGTAGGCGACCCAGCCACCAGCACGCTGGACGGACCGAACGAACCAGCCCGCGAGCGTCCGCTTGCCGGAGTAGGTTGGGCCAGCCAGCTCGATCAACCGGCCGCGAGGAAGCCCACCGCCGAGTGCGAGATCGAGACCGAGGAGATCGGTCGAGAGGAACCGCGGGCTCGTGGTCGAGCTGGGCGGCATCGCCGATCGAACCGGAGCAGCGCTGAACGCCAGGCATGCCGGATCGAGCAACACGTGCGAGCCGAAGCGCTCGGCGATGAGCTGGCGAAGCCAGGCGATCCGCTCGCGCCGGGGATCGTCCGCGCCGCCCGCGTGCGCAACCTCCGGAACGGAGCTTGCCTCGCTTCGGCGGGTGCTCACTCCTTGGCCAGCGCTTCGCGATACCGGCACGTGTCCCCCTTTCCGTGCCGAAAGTCGCACATGCGTTCGTATGCATCATAGTCGAACACCTGTTCGCAGTCAAGAGTTGCCTCGTTGGCACAAGGAGAAGAAACCGGTCGCGTTTGCTTTGGGCTTCGTCAGGGGACGGCTGGTCAGCACGCGGTCGCTCGATGGGCTCGCTTCTCTCCGGCGCGTCGCAGCGCGTGATCAGGCGGGAAGCGGTGGGTCAGCACGCGCGTCCGCTTCATGAACTCGCAACACCGCGACCTCGTCTCGCGCCGATCATGAGCGAGACAACCATGGTTCATGCTGCGGTCGACACCAACGTCTGACAATAGTCTCGTGCCGATCATGATGGCAACAGCCCAGTATCGCTCTTCTGACGTGTCCTGGCACCTTGACGCCAGCATCGGTCGATCGTCGGGAGACGAGCTTGAGCGAGACTCCGCCGGTGCGCAGCAGTCTCTCTGAAAGAGACCGCGAGCAGGGTAGCCATCTCGCTGACGTCGCGCTCGTGGCGCTCGAACGCGGCTGCCTCGCCTTCGGGGGGGGCCAGCTGCCCATATCGCGATGTTGCGCGAAGAGGTCCTCGTTCGGCGGAACTGGCTCAGCGAGCAGGAGTTCCTCGACCTTCTCGGAATCACCAACCTCATCCCGGGTCCGAACTCGACCGAGATGGTCATCCTTTGCAGCTATCGACGAGCCGGTTGGCTGGGTCTCCTCGTCGGTGGGATACTCTTCATCTTCCCGGCCGCCGCGATCGTTCTCGCCCTCGCCTGACTCTACGTCCGTTGGGGGACTGTACCGGCAGCGATCTGGCTCCTCGAGGGGGTGAAGCCGGTTCTCCTCGCCATCATCGACCAGGCGATCTGGAGCTCGGGAAATTCGCCGTCCGGCGAACGAGCCGGATCGTGCTGGCTCTGTTGGTTTTCCTCCTCTCTCGCTGGCGTCCACGAACTTTTGCTGCTCGCGGGTGCGGCACTCGCCATGCTGGTATTCCATATTGGGCGACGTCGCGCCGAGTCGTTCGCCCTCGCGCCCGTGGGAGCCCTCGCGACCAATGCGTTTCCGGTGATCGATGCGAGCGCACCGGTCAGTCTGCTCGAACTGTTCCTCACCTTCCTCAAGATCGGCTCGGTCCTCTACGGGAATGGGTACGAGCTCCTGGCCTTCTTGCGGCGCGACTTCGTCGAACGACTCGGCTGGTTGACCGACCAGCAACTCCCGGACACGATCGCGGTCGGGCAGGTGACGCCGGAACCGGTCTTCACGACGGGCGACCTTCATCGGGTATCTGGTGGCGGGCCTACCGGGAGCATTGCTCGCAACGATCGCGATCTTTCTGCCAGCTTTCGTCTTCGTCGCAGTGGTCCGGCCAGTGGCACCGCGGTTGGGCCGCTCTTCTCGGCTCGCATCGCTCCTCGACGGTCTGAACATGGCGGCAGTCGCGCTCATGGCCGGTGTGCTGTGGGAACTCGGACGCACAGCGATCGGCGATCCGCTGAGCGGGTTCTTGGCGCTCGGAGCGCTCGTCGCGCTCCTCCGCTTCGAGGTAAATTCGGCCTAGCTCATCATCGTCGGTGGAGCGATCAGGCGCGCCATCCGCCTCGTCTGATCGTGCAGCGAGCGGTCAGCACCCATCACCCGTCCCATCGCCCGCCGAGCAGATCCCAGCCAGCAGGCCACACCCGCCGGTCACTCATGACAGAAAACCGATCACTGCAAAAGGGTAGGGGAGTAGTGAGCAGCGTCCCTCCTCCGGGCGGACAGGGTGCTCAGCGTCGCGGTGAGCGGGATGCTCGCTGCTCCAGCGTTCCAGCCGCGAGGCTACAGCACGAGCCGATCGCTAGGGCGCGCTCGCTAGACGTGCGCGCACATGTCACCGCGCGACGACAGCTTCGAAGCCGTGGACCTCACGGTCAGGCGCGAGCCGAAAGTCGCCGACCGGTCGTCGCACTGCTGGGCCACGCAGCTGGCACCGGCTGCACCGGCGTGCAGAGACCGATGCCGTGTGCGGATCGCTACGTGTCCAGCTCCATGGTCACCTCGTGAGGCGTGCTGTCCCAGTATCAGCGCATAAGGACACTTATACGCATAGCAGACGGGCAGCATTGCCTCTCGCAGAATCGGTGCGCCCTGGCCCGTCCGACGACGTCCCCCGCTGTGCGAGAAACCCGCGACACGACTCGGCTTCGGTTCCAGCTCCTGGATCGTTGCTCCTCGCTCGAGTCGTCAACTCGCTGCCGCTCCATCGGTGCCACCAGCCACCGGCGCCTCCGTGTCGGCTGAACGCGTGCGCCCCAAGCGTTCCAGCAGTGCTGCCAGCCCGATTCGCTCATCTCCCGCGAATGCCGCGACACGCGCCCGATTGCACCGTACCTCGACGCGCTCCCCGATCGCCAACTCGACGGAAGGCGGTTGGCTCGTCTCGACCGTGATGCCGCAACGCAGCAGGACGCGGTAGATCGTCTCCGCACCGACGAAGCGTCGGTCGACGACGACCCCGAGCCCCTCCGGATGGCGTTCGAGCACGACGTCGCGTGGCCGCAGGAGCAACTCGACCTGCTCGGTCGGCTCCTCCGCCCCTTCGAGTGCGAACGACCCGATGTCGCTGCGCCCGAGCCGACCGAGCACTCTCGCTGGGACGAAGCTGGCTTGGCCGAGCAAACGAGCCACCTCACGCGTCCGTGGCTCGTGGTACACCCGTTCTGGGGTATCCACTTGCACGACGGTCCCTTCCAGCATCACTGCCACGCGGTCGGCCAAGGCGAGCGCTTCATCGCGGTCATGGGTCACCAGGATCACGGTCACGCCGACATCGCGCAGTAGCCGTCGCAGTTCCTCGCGCATGCGCAGGCGCAGTTCGGCGTCCAAGTTCGCGAACGGTTCGTCCAGGAGGAGTACTGCTGGGTGTGGAGCCAGTGCCCGGGCGATCGCGACCCGCTGCTGCTGTCCCCCCGAGAGCTGATGGGGATAGCGTGTTCGAAAAGCCTCCAACCCGGTCAGGGCCAGAAGTTCCTGAACGCGCCTGGCGCGCTCCTGCCGCGCGAACCCGCGGAGCCCGAATGCGATATTCTCTTCGACCGTCAGATGAGGAAACAACGCGTAATCTTGGAAAACGAGCCCGACTCCCCGTTCTTCCGGTGGAACGAAACGGCCGCCCCCGGCTACCACTCGCCCGCCGATCTCGATCGCCCCCGTGTCTGGCCGCTCCAGACCGGCAATGAGGCGCAGGGTCGTCGTTTTACCGCATCCGCTCGGCCCCAGGATGGCGAGCAGTTCTCCGGCGCGCACGTCCAGCCAGAGATCCCGCACAGCGGGAACGACTGTCCCTCGGTACCACTTCCAGACTCCCGCCAAGCGTACCGCGCACGTTTCGCTCACCCGTTGCTCCTCCCCGCCCCGCGCTCTTGCCACCAGCTGAAGAGTGCCATCGGTACCACACCGATGCCCAGCAGCAGGAGTGTCGGCAGTGCCGCGTGCGACCAAAAGGCATCGGCGGTCGCGTTCCAGACTGCCGTCGCCAAGGTCGTAAAACCGATCGGACTCAACAGCAACGTCACCGGGAGTTCCTTGATGGTCGTCAGGAAAACCAACGCGAAGGCGCTCCCGATACCCGGGAGAGTCAGCGGGAACTGCACCGTCAGCCACGCGCGCCAGGGACGAAGGCCCAGTGTCCGCGCTGCTTCTTCGAGCCGCGGATTCTGTTGTGCCAGCGTAGCGCGCAGTATCCCCGTTGCTTCCGGCAGGAAGCGCAACGCGTATCCGACGATCAAGAGCGGGAGCGTCTGATAGAGCCACGGGAGAAAGCGGACGCTGAACGACACCAACGCCAACGCCAGCACGATGCCCGGGAGGCCATAGGCGATCCAGAGAGGCAAATCGATGAGCGAGACGTATCGTCCGTTCCCGCGCACCACCGCCCAGGCGACAGGAAGCGCGAGTGCGACGGTCACGAGTCCGGCTGCGCTTCCGACCAGCAAGGAGTTCGCGAGTGGTTCCCCGATCCCGGGCAGCTGTTCCCCCAACGACCGCGCGCGAAGGAACCAGAACGTCGCCATGCCAGCGGGCAAACCGATGGCAAAACTGCCCCAAAGCAGTGCCAGGCTCAGTCCCAGCCAACTCCCCCAGCCTGGCCTATGCAAGACTGGTGGACGGCGAGTCCCCACGGTGCGATAGAAAGCAGCGCGACGCTGCCAGTGCCGCTCGGCGATCAACAGGATCGCTGAGAGGACGACCAGGAGCACCGCCAGTGCCGCCGCAGCCGAGCGGTCGAACGAGAGACGGTACTGGTTATAGATGCTGTAGGTCAGGGTCGGGTAACGGAGAATCGCGATCGCGCCGAAGTCGCTGAGCACATAGAGCGTCGTGAGCAGCATGCCGGAGAGCAAGGCTGGCCCCAGCAACGGAACGGTGACGCGCCAAAACGTTACCCAGCGTCCCGCGTGGAGTGTGCGCGCGACTTCCTCGAAGGCCGGATCCAGTCCGCGCAACGCCGCGCGCAGTGCCAGGAACGTGTAGGGATAGGTCACCAGGGTCAAGGTGAGCCACGCCCCGAAGAACCCGTACACTTCCGGTAGCCGAGTGAGTCCGATGCTCCGCTCGAGCAGCGAAGCGAGCGTTCCTCGCGGACCCAGCGCAGCCACGACCGCATAGGCCATGACATAGCTCGGCACGGCGAGCGGTACGGCGAGCAGGATCGCCAGCCACCGCCGGCCAGGAAAAGCGACTCGTTCGGTGAGGACAGCCAAGGGGAAGGCGACCAACGCACTGCTCGCCGCGACCGCGACAGCGAGTCCGAGACTGCGCAATACGAGCCAGGCAGTACGGGGATGGGTGAGGGAGGCGAGCGCACGCTCGCCTCCCTCCAGAGCGCGCCAAACCAAGTAAAGAACAGGTACGAGGGCGATCGACGCGACGACCAGCGCCACGACTTCGCTGGGGCGGATCACCACGAGGCTCCAGCGCTGCCGTAGCGAGTGCGCGATGGTCGTTCGCCCTGCTGACGCCGTCACAGGAGCCCGACCTCCTGAAGGAGAGCCAGTGTTCCCTTGAGATCGTCCAGATCGGAGAGATCGAGTGCCGGCGGATTGAGCGACGCCAGCGGCGGCAGATCCGGATGAGCCGGTATACCTTCGAGGAGCGGATACTCGAACGTCTGCTCGGCGAAGTAACGCTGAGCTGGCTCACTGAGCAAATAATCGACAAGCGCAAGAGCGGCATCGCTGGCGCGGCTCGTCACCAACACGCCGACGCCTGCCACGTTGACTAACCCGCCAGGATCACCATTGGTATAGAAATAGTTTTCCGCTGGCAGCGGCCGACCAGCCTGCGCACGCTCGCGCATGAGATAGTAATGGTTGACGAACCCGGCTTCGATCTCTCCCTTGATCGTCGCTTGGACGATGCTCGAATTGTTGGGGAAGACGCGTGCGTCGAGCGCTTTGACTCCCTGGAGCCAGGAGCGCGCGACATCCTCCCCGCGCAACCGACGGAGAGCCGTCACGAATGCTTGAAAAGATCCGTTCGTCGGAGCCCAGCCGAGTCGGGCACGCCAGCGCTCGTTCCCCGCGAAGTCGACGATCGAGGCAGGGATCTCCTCTGGCTTCACCCGCTCGGTGTTGTAGATGACGGTGCGGACTCGTCCACTGATGCCGACCCAGAGTCCCTTGGGAGAGCGGTACGGTTGCGGCACACGTTGCAGGAGTTCGCTCGGGAGCGGCGCCAAGCGACCTTCCTTAGCGAGTGCGCCCAAGGCACCAGCATCCTGTCCGAAGAAGAGGTCTGCTGGCGAACGGTCCCCTTCCTCCAGGATCGCGGTCGCCAATTCGGCGGTATCTCCGTAGCGCACCCGCACATCCAGTCCGAGTTCCTGACCGATCCGGTCGAGCAACGGCCCGATCAGCGACTTGGAGCGACCAGAATAAATAGTCACGACTGCACTCTGGGAGCGTGTCATCACGGTCGGTGTTGCGCCGGCCGTTCGTGTCGCAGCAGCCGCTGGGGTGGGCGAAGCCGTCGGAGCCATGCCTGCCCCGGCTGCTGTTGGTGTCGGAGGTGCGGGGGTCGCAGTCGGCTCGGTACTCCGGCAGGCGGCAAGGAGTGTCCATCCAGCGGCGAGCCCGAGTCCGCCGAGGCGGATAAGATCGCGGCGACGCATCGTCTCTCCTTTCAATCGTCGAGTCTCTCCGTCTCCCTTCGTCCCGCATCGGGGGACCGACTGTTCGGGCTCGGTGGCCACCGGAGAATCCCGACTTCGTCAGTCGGGATTCATTCTGCGCGATCGGATGGCCGTCTGTCAAGGGGTGCGCCGTCTTCCCTCCTACTGGTCGTCAGGATGAGCGACAGGCGCGGTCGCTCCTACCTGGGTGGATGGATACCGAACCGGTCTCGCTGATCGCTTCGCGGCTCGTTCATCGTGGAGCAGTGTGGGGAAGGTCGCGATGGGGTCGAGAGCGGCGCGGACCACCCGGCGTGCGGATAGAGCGCACCGCTCTAGCGTGGGGACGGGGTGCGGTCGTGGCGGGAACTCCTGTCTGCTGGCCGATCCGGTACGACTTTGCCGCTCCTTTTCTTTTTCGCCATCGCATCCCCTCGACGTGCGGGCTCACGATAACGCAAGAAATCGTGGCTGGTGCTCCAGAATGCGGATCCCATCCTCTTGACGGGCGGGCCCACGATGCGTTAAGGTGAGCATGTCACCGCCCGGTCGAGGTCGGCGAGAAAGGGGCTCGTGTCAGTGGCGCGGCCTGCGCGCACGCTCACTACGGGAGAGCGGGTTCTCCAGGTTTTACAGCTCGTCGTCGAGCGTCAGCCCGGGCTTTCTGTCAAAGAGGTAGCGGCTGAACTGGGGGTGAGTCTTTCCACTGCCTATCACCTCGTGCACACGCTGACTGCTGCCGGCTATGTCGTTTTGGAGCCGCATCGCTGCCTGCGGCCCGGACCAGCGCTCTATCGGCTCTCGGACCAGCTGCTCGGGAGTCGCCTGCGCCCGACCGAACTCGAGCCGGTGGCGAGCCAGATCAGTGAAATGACGGGTTGTCGTTCTTACCTTGCTGTCTGGTCGGACCGCGACGTGGAGGTCATCTACGTCCACGGTCGACGTGGCGTGCGGGAGCTGCCGGGCTTGCGGCGTGGTTTCCGCGGGGCGGCTCATGCTCTTGCACTCGGAAAGCTCTTGCTCGTGGATCGTCGCCTGGAGGAGTGGCCTGACTATCTCCAACAGGAGCGACTTCCCCGCTTTACCCCGACGACGATCGAATCGCCGTATCAGCTCCAGGACGAGCTCCGTGAGGTCCGAGCGAGCGGCGTCGCCTTCGACCGCGAGGAGTACGCGCTCGGTTCGGCATGCATCGCTGTTCCACTCGTCCGCGAAGATGGCGGGGTGGCGGTCGCACTCGGGATCAGTGTGCCCGTTCGGCGGTTCGCTGCCGAGAGTGAGCTTTTGGTCGGACTCTTGCGCCGCGTTGCGAGCGCGGCTTCCCTCTCTCGATCGGACTTTCCGGTTCTTTTGGCAGATACTGCCAAAAACACTCGTATGCATTGAGCCACGGGTCTCGAGTCGCTAGGCTCACCTCGAGAACAGCCCGAGCATGGATCGATCAGGGAGCCAGCGATGGAGACGAAAGCGCTCTGGGCGCAGCTCGAGCGGGTCCTCGACCCGGAACTCGACGAATCGATCGTTCGCCTCGGTTTCGTGCAGCGCGTCGAGCAGGAGGGCCAGCGTGTCCGCGTCGTGCTCCGTCTACCGACCTACTGGTGCTCGCCGAACTTCGCCTACCTCATGGCGGATGGCGTGCGGCGTGCCCTGCTCGAGCGGTCGGAAATCGCCCAGGTCGAGATCGTGCTGGAAGATCATTTCGCGAGCGATGTCCTTTCGCGTGGTGTGAGTGCCGGCCGCTCTTTTTGCGAGCTGTTTCCCGATGAGGCGACCGAAGAACTCGAAGAACTCCGCAAGCGGTTCCTCATCAAGGGGTACCTGAGTCGGTTACTGGTTCTGGTCCAAGCCTTGCGCAACGCGGGAGCACCCGGGTCGGTTCTGGCACGCGCGAGGCTGGCTGCCCTGGTGAGCAGTGGCGAGGACGCGTGGTTGTGCGACGAAGACAACCGGTACGGACCCATTCGTGCTCGCATCGCCGACCGGTATCTGGCGCGACGGGCCGAACTCGGGCTCCCCATGGATGCGGACGCACCCCTGCTCCTGCGGCCGGACGGGAGCGCGATCGGTGAAGAAGAGCTTCCCGACGAGCTGCGCCGGCTCCGCGCGACCGTCGTCAATCTGCGGGCGAGTACTGCCTTGTGCGAAGCACTCCTGGAAAGTCGGCAACAGTGGTGGACGGCTGAGCGAAAGGAGGCGTTGCGATGATCACGATCGACGGGCAGGAGGTCTTCGTCATCGACGGGCACATGCACTTTTGGGATGGCAGCCCGGAGAACTGGCGGAACCAGTGGGGCGAAGGCTGGATCAAGTGTTTCTATGACTACCATCTGGCCTTGAGTCCCAAGGAAGCCGTCTGGCCTTTCGAGAAATTCACGAAGTACAGCGAGGATGACCTGGTTCGTGACCTCTTTCTCGAAGGCCACGTCGACATGGGGATTTTCAACTCCACGTACCTACGCGAGTTCTTCAAGAACGGCTTCAACACGCACGAGCAAAATTACGTGCTCGTCGAGAAGTATCCGGATCGCTTCATCCTCTGCGGATCGTTCGACCCACGCTGGGGCGAGGCGGGGTTGGAGACGTTCCGCCGCATGGTCGAGCAGTATCCGATCCGTGGGCTCAAGCTCTATACCGCCGAGTGGTACGACGGGTCTCGTGGCTGGAAGCTCAGTGATCCGATGGCCTACCGGTATCTGGAGTTGTGCCGCGAGCTGGGCATCAAGAACATCCATGTCCACAAAGGGCCGACGGTCTATCCCTTGAGTAAGGATGCCTTCGACGTGCACGATGTGGACTATGCGGCGACCGACTTTCCTGAGCTGAACTTCATCATCGAGCATGTGGGCTTGCCCCGGCTGGACGATTTCTGCTGGATCGCCAAGCAGGAGAAGAACGTCTATGCGGGGCTGGCGGTGGCCTCGGCCTTCATCGCGACGCGCCCGCGCTACTTCGCGGAGATCATGGCCAACCTGCTCTACTGGGTGGGTGAGGACAAGATTCTGTTCGGGAGCGACTACGCGATTTGGACACCGAAGTGGATCGTGGAGGCGTTCGCGCGGTTCGAGCTGCCGGAGGACATCAAAGAGGAATACGGAGTCGATCTGACGCCGCAGGCGAAGCGGAAGATCCTCGGCGAGAACGCGGCGCGCCTGTACGGCATCGACATTGCGGCGCAGAAGGCGAAGCTGGCGCAGGATCCGATCGGCCAGCTGCTGGCCGCCCAGCAGGCAGCCTGAGCCGATCGGGGGCAAGGTGGAAGGCGAGCTGGCTGCGCAGCACTGCGCGGCCAGCTCATGTAGTGAGAGGAGGAAAGGCGGTGCTGGCTGCGCGACTGTATCGGTATGATCCGGCGATGCAGGAAGAGCTGCGCCTCGAGACTGTTCCCGATCCGACGATCCGGCAACCGGACGAGGTGATCGTCCGTATCGTGGGAGCAGGGCTGTGCCGGACCGATCTCCACATCATCGAGGGGGTATGGCGCCCGATCCTCGATCCGGAAGGAAAGCTGCTCCCGTACACGCTCGGACATGAGAACACGGGTATCGTCGAGGCGGTTGGCAGTGCCGTGCGCAACGTGCGGGTGGGAGATCGCGTGATTTGCCACCCGCAGGCCACCTGCGGGCTCTGTCTCGGCTGCCGGGTCGGGGAGGACATGTACTGCACGAGCGCGCGGTTTCCGGGATTGGACTCGGACGGTGGGTTCGCCCAGTATCTCGTCACGACCGAACGGGCGCTGGTGAAAGTGCCTGAGGACGTCGATCTGGTGGATATCGCGCCCCTGGCCGACGCGGGGCTGACGGCCTATCGAGCAGCCAAGCGGGCGAGCCGCATCGCGCCGCCGGATGGTTGGGTGGTGATCATCGGGATCGGCGGACTCGGGCACATCGCTCTCCAGGTCCTGCGGGCACTGGCGGGGGTGCGGATCGTCGCCGTCGATCGCTCGCCATTGGCGCGGGAGCGAGCTGGCGAGCTCGGGGCCGACCATGTTCTGGCTGGTAGTCCTGATCTGGCCGCGGAAATTCGGGAGCTCACCGGTGGTGGTGCGCACGTCGTGCTCGACTTCGTCGGTGAGCAGGGGGTCGAACAGCAGAGCTGGCAGATGCTCCGCAAGGGCGGCACCCATCTGATCATCGGCTATGGGGGGACGTTGGAGATTCCGACCGTACGCATGATTTTCGGCGAGTTGACGGTTGCTGGGAGCCTGGTTGGAAACTACAAGGAGCTGGTCGAACTGATCGATCTTGTGGCTCGAGGGAAAGTCCGCGTGTTTACGCAGCGCTACACGCTCCAAGAGATCAACCGGGCGATCGACGATTTCAAGCACGGACGGTATTTCGGGCGGGCGGTGATCACACCGTAGCACGGTCATCACCGCGTGGTGGGAAAAGCAAGAACCCCTGAGGATGTCCCTCGGGGGTTCTTATCGTGGTAGCGGGGGTGGGATTCGAACCCACGACCTCTGGGTTATGAGCCCAGCGAGCTGCCGCTGCTCCACCCCGCGGCGAGCGAGCAGAGTGGTGGACCGTCGGCTCAACCGTGCGCGCAGCGGCCTCGCCTCCCACGCGGTTGCCCGCGCAGTACTCTCCGGCGCTGGTGTGGGGCACGACCCGGTTCGGGATGGAGCGGGGTGTTGCCACACCGCTCTCGGCCACGCGCACGGGTGAGCCGGCGATCCGATCGAGACATCTGCAAGCGATCCGCTCGACTGTGTCGGTCCTCACTGAGCTCCCGAATGGTTGAGGACTGGCCTCGGCCATGAGGACGGCTTGGCTCCAGTCGGTTACCCGCTGTCCACCGGCCGCCTCGCTACCGGGTCATCTCCCCGGGGCCTTACCCCCGTGTGGGGTGGGACGGCTCATCTTGGGGTGGGCTTCCCGCTTAGATGCTGTCAGCGGTTATCCCGTCCGGACATGGCTACCCAGCGCTGCCGGTTGGCCGACAACTGGCACACCAGCGGTCCGTCCAGCCCGGTCCTCTCGTACTAGGGCCAGCTCCCCGCAACCGTCCGACGCCCGCGGCGGATAGAGACCGAACTGTCTCACGACGTTCTGAACCCAGCTCACGTGCCGCTTTCATGGGCGAACAGCCCAACCCTTGGGACCTCCTCCAGCCCCAGGATGCGACGAGCCGACATCGAGGTGCCAAACCGGGCCGTCGATGTGAACTCTTGGGCCCGATCAGCCTGTTATCCCCGGGGTAGCTTTTATCCGTTGATCCACGGCCCGCCCACACGGAACCGTGGGGTCACTTGGCCCGCCTTTCGGCCCTGCTCGGGATGTCCCCCTCGCAGTCAAGCCCCCTTGCTGCCCATGCACGCTCCGGCCGATTGCCATCCGGCCTGAGGGGACCTTTGGGCGCCTCCGTTACCCTTTAGGAGGCGACCGCCCCAGTCAAACTGCCCACCAGCCACGGTCCCTGCCCGCGTTCCCGCGGGCCAGGTGAGGGCGCAAACCCCGCCAGGGTGGTATCTCACCGGCGGCTCCACGGAGCCTGGCGGCCCCGCTTCTCAGCCTCCCACCTATCCTGCACAGGCCGGGCCCGCACCCAGTGGCAAGCTGCAGTCAAGCTCCACGGGGTCTTTTTGTCCCGCCGCGGGTCACCCGCTTCTGCACGGGTCCAGCAGTTTCACCGGGCCCCCCGTCGAGACAGTGCCCACGTCGTGACGCCTTTCGTGCGGGTCGGAATTTACCCGACGAGGAATTTCGCTACCTTAGGACCGTTATAGTTACGGCCGCCGTTCACCGGGGCTTCCCTTCGGGGCTCTCCACCCCTCCGGTTCACCTTCCGGCACTGGGCAGGCGTCAGCCCCGATACGTCGGCTTTCCGCCTTCGCCGAGACCTGTGGTTTTGGTAACCAGTCGCGCGGGCCTGCTCTCTGCAACCCCCTCGGGCTCATCACCCTACCGGGGCCCCCCTTCTCCCGAAGTTACGGGGGCAATTTGCCGAGTTCCTTGACGGGGGTTCTCCCGTCCGCCTCGGTGTCCTCCACCAGCCGACCTGTGTCGGTTTGCGGTACGGTCACCGCCGCCCTCGCTAGAGGCTTTTCTCGGCCAGACCGCCAGATCCGCTCGGCAGGGCCGCACCCCCGCCTCGCACTCGCCAGTCGGCGCTTCCGGCCGGGCTTTCCCTCGGCCACGCCCTCTGGCTTGGACGGTCCCTCCGACCGCCGGACCCTCGGCCTGGCGTCCCCCCATCGCTCGATCGGGCGCCGGTGGGGCCGGAATCTTGACCGGCTGCCCCTCGCCTACGGCTTCCGCCCTCAGCTGAGGACCGCCTCACCCGCAGCTGACGAGCATCGCTGCGGAACCCTTCGGCACTCTCCGGCGGGGCGGATTCTCACCGCCCTTCCGCTACTCGTGCCGGCATTCGCACTCGGCGCCGCTCCAGCACGGCTCCCGCCGCACCTTCCCCGCCGACGCCGACGCTCCCCTACCGCCGCACGCCGCCTCCCGCAGCGCGCGACCCGCGGCTTCGGTGCCGGGCTTCGCCCCGCGTCATTTTCGGCGCACGGGCGCTCGACCAGTGAGCTGTTACGCACTCTTTCAAGGATGGCTGCTTCTAAGCCAACCTCCTGGTTGTCTGCGCACCCGCACCTCCTTGACCACTCAGCCCGGACTTGGGGACCTTAGCCGGCGGTCTGGGCTGTTCCCCTCTCGACCCAGAACCTTTTCGCCCCAGGTCTCACTCCTGCCGACCAGCAGCCAGCATTCGGAGTTCGCCTCGGCTTGGTAGGCCAACGCCCCCGCACCGAAACGGTGCTCTACCTCCAGCTGCCTCCCAGCAAGGCTGACCCTCAAGCCATTTCGGGGAGAACCAGCTATCTCCGGGTTCGCTTGGCATTTCACCCCTACCCCCAGCTCCTCCGAGCCCTTTGCCACGGACACCGGTTCGGCCCTCCACGCAGGTCTCCCCCGCGCTTCAGCCTGGCCAGGGGTAGCTCACCCGGTTTCGGGTCGGCCAGGCGCGACTTTCTCGCCCTCTTCAGACTCGCTTTCGCTCCGGCTCCAGGTGCCTCCCCCTTCGCCTCGCCACGCCCGGCCACTCGCCGGCTCATGCTCCAATAGGCACGCCGTCACCGCTCAGCGCGGCTCCGACCGCCTGTGGGCACACGGTTTCAGGCGCTCTTTCACCCCCCTCGCCGGGGTCCTTTTCACCGTTCCCTCACGGTACTCTCCACTATCGGTCGGTCAGGGTGTTTAGCCTTGGAGGGGTGGTCCCCCCAGCTTCCCACAGGGTTCCTCGTGCCCCGTGGTACTCACGCACCTGTCCCACGAGCACCTGAGCAGTCCGCCTACGGGACTCTCACCCTCTCCGGTCGCCCCTTCCAGCAGCGTTCGGCTCCCACTCAGGCACCCGCGGCCGCCCTGCCGCTTGGCCCGGACAGGCCGTCCAACCCCGTCGCCGCTTCCGGACGGCAGCCCTCTGGGCGACGACGGTTTGGGCTCCTCCCGTTTCGCTCGCCACTACTCCGGGAATCGCTCTCTCTTCCTCGGGGTACTGAGATGTTTCACTTCCCCCGGTGCCCACCCTCCCAGTCGAGCAAGAGGTCCCCCTCTCACCCTTCCCAAGAGGGCGACGCGGCTCCCCACCGCGCCAGGTTGCCCCATTCGGACACCCCCGGATCTCCGCTCGCCCGCAGCTCCCCGGGGCGTTTCGCCGCTCGGCCGCGTCCTTCCTCGGCCCTGACCACCTAGGCATCCACCGTGTGCCCCTCACCCCAGTCCGCACCAGTTCGGGTTCCGCTCAGGAGCACCGACACAGTCGAATGGACCCATGCAGATGCCTCGATCTTGCCACTCTGCTCGCTTGTTAAGGTACGCGCCGTCCAGCGTCGCACCTCGACAACTGGGGTGTGGTTCGTGCGCGCCCTGCCCGTCGTGTACGAGGTGACGGCTCCGGGTTCGGGGACCAGCAGGCGGACGCCCTCCGCGGGGAGCATCCCCGCCTCCTCAGGCGAGCCTCCCTGGCCCCGCCCCGTCCTGCACCCTCCGGTGCTGCGCCACCCCGGTTGACCCGGGAGCCAGCGCTCCCTAGAAAGGAGGTGATCCAGCCGCACCTTCCGGTACGGCTACCTTGTTACGACTTCGTCCCAATCACCAGCCCCACCCTCGACGGCTGCCCCCGGCGTGCGCCGGTTGGCCCACCGGCTTCAGGTGAAGCCAGCTTTCGTGACGTGACGGGCGGTGTGTACAAGGCCCGGGAACGTATTCACCGCCGTATGGCTGACCGGCGGTTACTAGCAACTCCGCGTTCACGCAGGCGGGTTGCAGCCTGCGATCCCCACCACGACCGGGTTTGCGGGATTGGCTCCAGGTCGCCCCTTCGCTGCCCACTGTCCCGGTCACTGTAGCGTGTGTGTCGCCCAGGGCGTCAGGGCCATGCTGACTTGACGTCATCCCCTCCTTCCTCCGGGCTTTCCCCGGCAGTCGGGTCAGACACCCGCGTAACTGACCCCGAGGGTTGCGCTCGTTGCGGGACTTAACCCAACACCTCACGGCACGAGCTGACGACAGCCATGCAGCACCTGTGCCACCGCTCCCTCACCGGGCACCCCAGCCTTTCAGCCAGGTTCGGTGGCATGTCAAGCCCTGGTAAGGTTCTTCGCGTTGCGTCGAATTAAACCACACGCTCCGCTGCTTGTGCGGGCCCCCGTCAATTCCTTTGAGTTTTAGCCTTGCGGCCGTACTCCCCAGGCGGCGGGCTTACTGCGTTGGCGCCGGCACGGATGGGGTCAACACCACCCACACCTCGCCCGCATCGTTTACTGCGTGGACTACCCGGGTATCTAATCCGGTTCGCTCCCCACGCCTTCGCGCCTCAGCGTCAGGTACGGGCCAGCGGGCCGCCTTCGCCACCGGCGTTCCTCCCGATCTCTACGCATTTCACCGCTACACCGGGAATTCCACCCGCCTCTCCCGCCCTCGAGCCAGGCCGTCCCGCGCGACCCTCCCCGGTTGAGCCGGGGACTTTCACACGCGGCGTACCCAGCCGCCTACACGCCCTTTACGCCCAGTGACTCCGGGTAACGCTCGCCCCCTACGTCTTACCGCGGCTGCTGGCACGTAGTTAGCCGGGACTTGCTCCGAGGGTACCGTCGCTCGATCGTCCCCCCGAACAGCGGTTTACACCCCGAAGGGCTTCCTCCCGCACGCGGCGTCGCTCCGTCAGGGTTGCCCCCATTGCGGAAGATTCCCTGCTGCTGCCTCCCGTAGGAGTCGGGCCCGTGTCTCAGTGCCCGTGTGGCTGGCCATCCTCTCAGACCAGCTACCCGTCATCGCCACGGTAGGCCGTTACCCTACCGTCTAGCTGATAGGCCGCAGGGCCCTCCGAGCACAGCACAGTCGCCTGCGCCTTTCCTTGGCCGGCCCACCGCCAGCCAAGCGTATGGGGTATTAGCCCGAGTTTCCCCGGGTTATCCCCCGCACCCGGGCAGGTTCCCCACGTGTTACGCACCCGTCCGCCACGGTCGGCACGCCAGAGCGTGCTCCCGTCCGACTTGCATGCATTAGGCACGCCGCCAGCGTTCCCCCTGAGCCAGGATCAAACTCTCCATCCCCGATCACTCCAGAACCCGAGATCGTCGTGCCCTGCACGAGACCTCGGTCCGTCGTCAACACCTGGGGCGGGGCGCTTGCACGAACCACACCTCAGTTGTCAAGGTGCTTCGCCTTCCGGCGTTCGAGCCTCTCTCGCTCGACCCATCGCTACAGTATAACGATCAGGGGTCGATGCTGTCAAGCCCTTCCGCCGGTTCCCGGGCTGCGCCCGCTCGCGCAGCGTTGTCAGATACTACTCAGCCGAGGCCTCGTTGTCAAGGGGTCAATGCGTCTACGCCGGTACGCCGCTCCGCAGCCGCACGCCGTCCGCTCGGGTCAGAACGCCCCGGAACAGGAACGCGGTCTGCCGGTTGGCTGCTTCCAGATCGAAGGGATGGAGCGCCGACGTCGCATCCACTGGAATGATCACGCCATACCAGCGCAGTGCTGCGCTCGCTGCCGTATAGTGCACGCAGATCGAGGCCACGGTCCCACAGATGATGAGTTGTTCGATCTTGCGCAAGCGGAGCTCGTGATCCAGCGGCGTCCCGTAGAACGCATCGTAACGCCGCTTTTGCAGCACGAGTTCTCCTTCCCGTGGCGCCAGTTCATCGATGATTTGCCAGCCCCAGGTCCCCGCCACGCAATGTTCACCCCAGATGGGAAACTCCGGGTCACCTGGATAATGAGTGTCTTGCGTGAAGACAGTGAAAATCCCGTGCTGGCGGGCGAAAGCGAGCAATGCTTGGATCTTGGGTACGGTTGCCGGTGCATCCGGAACGAACAATTTCCCTTCTGGCCGAACGAAATCGTTTTGCATATCGACGACGATCAGCGCCGTGGTGCGGGGGTCGATCTCCACTTCGGGTGCGATCGTGTACTCCGGGACTTCGACTGTTCGCGGCATGGTCTCCCTCCCACTCCGATACGCAGCACCGACCAGTCAACGGAGCTTGGCCTGACGATCTGCACCACTAATGATGCATCGCACCCGGTTCGTGGTTCCAACGTAGGCTCGGGCGGTCACACCACGATCCCGGTTATACTCTCGCCCGAGGCACCCGCACTCGACCTGCTCGCTCGCAGCCTTCGAAAGGAGTGGCCATGCCGTCGGTACCCGAACGCGTCCGATTGGTCGAGGTCGGACCACGCGACGGTCTCCAGAACGAAGCCTTTTCTGTTCCAACCGACATAAAAATTGCCTTCATCGATGCGCTCAGTCAGGCCGGCTTCCCGGCCATCGAATGCACGAGTTTCGTTTCCCCTCGCGCGGTGCCGCAGCTGGCCGACGCCGAGGAGGTCATGCGTCGCATCGCACGCCGACCCGGTACACGGTACCTGGCCCTCGTCCCCAACGAGCGGGGGCTCGAGCGCGCGTTGGCTGCTGGCTGTGACGCCCTGGCGCTTTTCGCTGCCGCGACTGACGCCTTTTCCCAGGCCAATATCGGTGTCTCGATCGACGAGTCGCTCCAGCGCTACGCCACCGTGGCCGTCCGCGCCAAGGCCGCTGGGTGTTGGTTGCGCGGCTATGTTTCCGTCGCCGTCCACTGTCCGTACACTGGACCGGTCGAACCCCAGCGCGCCGTCGAAGTGGCCCGCCGCCTCGCCGAGTTGGGATGTGACGAGTTGGCGGTGGCTGACACCATCGGCAAAGCGGTACCGGACGAGGTGGCTCGTCTTCTCGAAGCGTTGCTCCGTTGGTTACCGGCCGAGCGTGTCGCGGTTCACCTCCACGACACGACTGGTCGCGCGCTCGACAATGTGGCAGTCGCGCTCGCCTACGGTGTGCGCACCATCGATGCGGCCGTCGCCGGACTCGGTGGCTGTCCGTTCGCACCGGGGGCTCCGGGGAACCTGGCCACCGAGCGACTGCTCGATTTTTTGGAGGCTCGCGGATACGATCACGGGATCGATCGACGCGCTCTCGAGCGAGCGCGTACCCTGCTTTGGGAGGCTATCCCTGGTCTCGCTCGAACTGACTCGCCGACGGCGCAGCTCGGAAGTCAATGAGCTGCTTCTTTCCGCTGAGTGGGCACGAGAATGGAGGCACGATGTTGACCTATCCACCCGCGGTTCTGCAGCAACTCCGCAACGAATCGATCATCTGGCTGGCCACGGTTCGGCCCGACGGCCAACCGCAAGTCGTGCCCGTCTGGTTCCTCTGGGACGACGGTGCTGTTCTGATCTATTCTCGGCCGCGCAGTCAAAAGGTCCGCAATATTCGGCACAATCCCCGTGTCTCGCTGCACTTCAACAGCGACCCCTGGGCCGAGCACGTGACGCGGTTCGATGGCCGCGCTGAACTCGTGAGCGATGCAGCGCTCGCCAACGAGCGTCCCGCCTATCTGGCGAAGTATCGCGATGGAATCTCCCGCATCGGTATGACTCCAGAAACGTTCGCTCGCGAGTACAGCCTGCTCATCCGGGTCTATCCAGAACATCTCGTGCACTGGTGAGGCGTCAGCAGTGTGCTCACTGCGGTGAAGGAAAGGGATGCCTCCTTGCCTGACTGACTGCTCATTCGGCCTGATGAACCTCGCTCTCTTCAGTGCTGGGCACGATGAACAACGGAACGCGGGTTGCCGTCAGGAGCCGCTCCGTCACGCTGCCGAGCAGCCAGCGTTCCAGTCCCCCCTTTCCGCGTGTCGTGAGAACGACGAGATCAGTCCGCTCGCGTGCGACCGCGGCCACGAGTTGCCGCTTCGGATCGCCGCTCAACTGCAGGAGTTGGACGCGGATCCCCGCCGGAATGCGCTCGCGGATCGCATCCAGGTAGTGCGCCGCCTCTTCCTCGATGGCGGCGAGTCGCTCCTGCGTTGCCGGGGCGATCGGTCGGCCGCGCCACTCCAGGAGGAGCTCGCGATGGGTTTCGGCGACGCGAGCGAGAGTCAGGCGGGCCCCCGCTCGTTCCGCTAGTGCGATCGCATAGGGGAGTGCTCGTTCCGCCCGCGGCGAACCGTCCAACGGAACCAATACGTGCTCGATCCGCTCCAGTGCTGGCCCGCCTGCTCGTACTACCAGGACTGGACAGCTCGCTGTGCGGACGACTCGATCCGTCACGCTGCCGATCACCGCTCGTCCCACTCCACCGCGGCCATGACTGCCCAGGACGAGCACGGGTGCTGGCCACGCGCGAGCTTCCTTGACCAACTCGTCGGCTGGTTTGCCCAATCGAACCACAGCGACCGCGGTGATTCCCCGCTCGCGCAGGATCGACAACTGCGCTGCAAAGAGTTCTTCCGGCGGGATCTCCAGGCGCGGTTCGTCTTCCGAGAGCCAGATCACCTCGCCGTGCCGCGGGTCATAGAAAGGGCGCATCGTTTCCAGCACTCGTACCAGCACGACGGGGACCGAGAAGAGGCGGGCCAAAAGCACAGCAGCTGGCAGGGTCGTCTCGGCAGCTGGTGATCCATCGTGCGCGACGAGTATCGTTTCGATCATCGGTCCTCCTCGGTCGACTCCGCGGGAAGGATACGTACAGATTCCTCTCCTGCCTACGCCTCTTCACGGATCCGGCGGATGGCGGTATGCTGCGCTCGTCGGCTGATTGCAGGGAAGGAGGGGCAGCATGATCCGGACTCACCGCCTCAGCGTTGACCCATTGCGCCCGCTGGCGGAACAACCGGGCAAAGGGCACAACCGATGGCACGAAGCGATTCCTCCGGCACTCGAGGTGGAGCCGGGAGAACCGGTGGCGCTGGAAACCTGGGATGCCTTCGATGCCCAGCTGACGCCCCAATCGACGATTCATGACGTCGCCGGGGCCGATCTCAGTCGGGTTCATCCGCTCACTGGCCCGGTCTTCGTCAAAGGCGCGCAACCGGGTGACCTCCTCGAGGTGAAGCTTCAGGCTATCGAGCCGGACCCCTGGCAGCACTGGGGATATACCGTTCAGGTCCCCGGCTTCGGCTTTCTCCGCGATCAGTTCCCGCAGCCGTACATCGTCCACTGGCATCTCTACGACACGTACGCAGAATCACCACAACTCCCTGGGGTGCGCATCCCGCGTTGCCCCCATCCGGGTACCATCGGCGTGGCTCTCTCGCGCGAACTGCGCGAGGCAGTCGCGCGCCGCGAAGCGGAGTTGGCAGCGCGCGGTGGGTTCGCGCTACTGCCGGATCCCACTGGGGCGGTTCCAGCCAGCGAGCCGATCGCATCCGAAGGACTGCGCACGATTCCACCGCGGGAGAATGCCGGTAATCTCGACATCAAGCAGCTGACGCCCGGCGCGAGCATCTTCATCCCCGTATGGGTGGAGGGGGCGCTCTTTTCCGTCGGCGATGTCCATTTCGCTCAGGGGGATGGCGAAGTTTGCGGTACGGCGATCGAGATGCGCTCGGTCGTGCATGTCGAATTCCGCGTGCACAAGGGGGAGGCGCGGCGGCGCGGTATCCGTACGGTCCAGTTCTTGCGCGATGGGTACTTCACCGCGCCGGAAATGGCGGCACCACGCCGATTTTACGCCACGACCGGCATCTGCGTGCGGAACGGTCGCAACGAATCGGAAGACCTCACGCTGGCGGCGCGCGATGCGCTCTTCCGCATGATCGAATACCTGCAGCGGCGCGGCTTCACGGCTCAGCAGGCCTATGCGCTCTGCAGTGTCGCCGTCGATCTTCGCGTCAGCGAGACGGTCGACGTGCCCAACGTCATGGTGAGCGCCATTCTGCCGCTGGATATCTTCGTGGGATGAGCGGGAGGCCACGAGATCGCGCTGCCGGGAAGAAAGCGGAAGGGCCGGGCTTCTCCTCCGACCCTTCCGCTCTCCGAGCCTGTCGTGCTGGAATCACTGCACGAGCTGAGCACGCACGACGATCTCCTCGACGCCACCCAGGGCCCGCCCCACTGGGCAGGTCCGCTTGGCCTGCTCGGCGAACTCCTTGAACTGCTCCTCGTCGATACCGGGAACCTTGCCCTCGGTTTCCAGTTCGATGCGATCGATAGCGAATCCGCCGTCCACTTGCTGGATGCGGACACGAGCGGTCGTCGTGATCCGCTCCGGTTGAAATCCGGCTCGGCCGAGGACGGCGGCGAGTGCCATACTGTAACAACCAGCGTAGGCGGCTCCGATCAGCTCCTCCGGATTCGTCCCCGGTTCCTCTCCAAAGCGAGTTCCTGCAGTGAAACGGACCGAGAAGGCTCCGCTACCAGCTGCGGTCGTGCCCGAACCACTCTCCAGCGTGCCTTCCCACGTCGCCGTGGCCGTCCGGACCGGCATCCTGGTCCCCCTTTCACTTGGCAGAATAACCGAACTCGAAAGGATTCTAAGTCCTCAGCGTCCCAGCAGCAAGCTCAGCGGAAAAGGTCGCGCTCGGCTGGCATCAGAAGCTCGCGGGCGCTTCCCTCCCCAGGTTCGTACCGGAAACCCCGCACGATGACTGCCGGACACCCTTCGGTCTTTCCCATGACCAGCTCAGCTGCTGCGGCCAGTTCATCGGCGATCGCGATCACCGTGACCCGGAGTTCGTTGCCGAAGGGGTCGCGTTGTCCCCGATAGTCGCGTAGGGGTCGCATGCCTGCCACGCCGATCGCGACGTTCACGATCCCGTTGCGCCAGGCCCGACCGAAGGTATCGGATACGATCACAGCCGGGGTCCAGCCGACTCGTTCCCCGAGTTCCTCTCGGATCTGAGCGGCCGAGCGATCCGGATCGAGCGGGAGCAGTGCAGCATAGCCGGCAGGGACATTGGAGAGATCGACCCCAGCATTGGCGCAGACGAACCCGTGGCGGGTCTCGGCGATGATCAAGCCACGATCCATCCGGACGATCCGTGCGCTTTCGCGAAGCACCAGCTCGATCTGGCGCGGATCGCGCTCCCAACGTTGCCCATAGGCGATCGCGAACGGCGAGGGCTCGATCCCGGCCAGTGCCACTACCCGCCCCTCGGCTTTGGACACGAGTTTCTGGGTGACCACCAAGACATCTCCCTCTTCGCCAGTGAGGCCACAGGCTGCCATGCCGGTGAGGACGAGCTCAGCGACCGAGTCGCCCGGACGGGCTTCCGGAATCCTCCGGATCGGGATGAGGCGCACCTCGTCGGTCATCGTTCAGGCTCCCGCAAAGCCATGCGCGAGCACCCGCTCGATCCGCAACAAGAGCGTCACCCGTCGTTGTGCCCGGAACTGTGGGATCCAGGAACGAGCTTCCTCCTCCCCCACATAGCGGACCGCCAGGCGCGCGATATCGGCCTGTGCCCGTTCTTGGTCCTCGATCAACTCGACTCGCCCGATCACTGTCACGTAGCGATAGCCATCGGCGATGCAGAGCGAGGCACGAGGGTCGCGCCGGAGATCGTCCAGCTTGGCGCGACCGACGGCGGTATTCATCAGAATCGTTTCCTGATCCAGCACGTCATACCACATGACCGATTGGCGCGGGAGACCGTCTGGCGCGATCGTCGCCAGCACAGCGAAGCGCGGTGCGAGCAGGAAGTCTCGGAGGTACTCTGGAATCACGGCCACTGATCGTTCCTCCCTCACCCGTCGATCGACCGACCCCGAGCATGATACGCGAGCGCGTTGGTTCGGTAAGCCTATTTGTCTCCTCGGCGTCGGTCACCTTGCTGAGCGGTCGGTCGACTTGCCATGCTTACCGAGCGAGGTGCCGGCCATGGAAGCACGGCTGACTCCAAAGACAGTCGCTCTGGATGGACTCCTGCTCTTCGTCCTGGAGGCAGGTGAAAACCGCCTCCCCTTGCTCATTCTGCACGGCTTTGCCTCGAGCGCACTCGCCTGGACCGAGGTCATCCGAGCGCTCGCACCACAACGCCGTGTGCTGGCCTACGATCGACCTGGCTTCGGACTGACCGCCGTGACCAGCGACACGTGGCATGGGCTGGACCCATACGCGCCCGCTGCGCAGGTCCCGATCGCCCGCGCGCTCGTGCAGCACCTCGGTGTCGGGCGGTTCGCGGTGCTCGGCCACTCGATGGGTGGTCGGCTCGCGTACGAGCTCGCCAGGGCACTTCCCGATCAGGTCGTCGCCGCGATCCTGGTGACACCAGCCTGGGAGCGACCGAGCGCTCCGCGATTGGCTCGTTTCGCCCGTCAACCGCTGGTGGGTGCGCTCGTGCGGAGCGTGCTCCGCACGAGTAGCCCGCTGGCACTCCAGTTCGCTCAACGCCGGGTCTGGGCGAGTCCACCACCGAAAGGCCGCGAGGAACTGGCGTCGGTTGCCGTCAGCCTCGCGGGATGGGACGAGCGGCTCTGGCGGGTGACGCTCGCGACGCTGGCCGAGTCGTCCGCCAGGCGGCCGGAACAGGCTCCGACGGTACCGACGCTCGTCGTGCTCGGTGAGCACGATCGGATCGTCTCCAACGAGCGGACGCTCCAGCTCGTCGCCGACTGGCAGGCGGCTGGCGCGACCGTCCGGGTGGAGCGCTGCGCGCGGAGCGGCCACTTGCCGCATGTCGAAGAGTTCGCTCGGTTCGTTCAGCTCGTGGAGGAGTTCCTCCAGGAGGTCGAACATGCCGAGACTCCAGCCAGGTGATCGGCTGCCGGAATGGCAGGCCGTTACGCTCTCTGGCGAGCCGGTCGGCAGTGGGACGCTGCGTGGTCGTCCAGCGGTCATCGTCCTCCTGCGCGGCTTGCGTTGACCCTATTGCCGACGGCACCTGGCGCAGTTGCGCCAGCACTATGACGAATTCCGCAAGCGGGGTAGCGCGATCGTCGCGATCGCGCCCGATGGACCGCGCTCGCTTGCCCGCTTCTGGGAGCAGGAAGGGATGCCGTTTCCGGCGGTGGCCGACCCGGAGCACCGGATCGCCGAACTTCTCGGTCAGGAAGTACAGCTCCTCAAGCTGGGACGCATGCCAGCAGTCCTGGTCGTCGATCCGGATGGTATCGTGCGAGCCGCCTGGTACGGCGAGTCGATGCGGGATATTCCCAGCATAGAGGAAGTCTTGGCCGTGCTCGACAGCCTCGGTGCGTCCGTCTGAGGCCACTCTGAGAAGGATGAGAAAAACGGAGAAGGATGAGAAAAACGGTCGCCGACCCTCTGCTCGTTCAGGCGAGATCCGCTGGCTGATCGAGGTCTTGCACGAGCTCCGGACGCCGCCGCATGACCGAACGGGCGTGAACCAATGCTCGCCCGGGTGACGACGCACGATCGTGCTCGCCCGCCACTCGGGTCCAGACGACTTCCCCGGATCCGTCTCCGAGTTCGCGACCGGTACCGATCACCACTGCTCGGGAGGACACTCCGTCGGTTCGTGCACCGGTCGGTCAAGACGGTGCGGGAATACCCTCGAGCAACTGACGCAGTGCGCGCAGCGCGGTCAGGAAGGCGGTCCGGCCGGTGAAGCCCCCGTGCGATCCAGCGATCAGAAGGTGCGGCTCCAGGGAGAGGTAGCCGCGGTAACCGCGAGTGGCGAGTGCAGCGAGCGTTTCGGCGATTTCGCCATCGCCCGCACCTGCGACCGTCACTTCTCCGGAACCGAGGACTGCATCTTTGACATGGACATGAGCGATGAACGGTGCGAGCATGGCAAATCCCGTGGAGAAGGGCCGCACGCCACATCGAACGAAATTCGCTGGATCCCACACTGCCCTGAACCACGGCGAACCGATCGAATTCAAGAGATCGAAGCAGCGGTGCGGAATGTCACCATAGATCTCCTTCTCATTTTCGTGCAGCAAGGTAATGCCTGATTCCGCGGCACGATGGACCCATTGTTCGATACGCCGCAGCACTTCGTCCCGGTAGCGCTCAGGAGGCTCACCTGGTGGCAGGTAGAAGGAGAAAACGCGAACTCCCCAGCTGCCGAAACGACGGGCGATGGCGAGAGCTCGGTCGAGGCGCGCCGATTGGAAGGCGGCTGGGTCGGTGATGAGACTTTTGCCGACTGGGGAAGCGATCACTGCTACAGTCATCGTGCGTCGGGCGACCTCTTGGGCGAGCGCTGCCAATTCCTCGTCAGTCAAATCGAGCACATTTTTCCCCCACGCGCTGCGCAACTCCACCGTGTTTATCCCTGCCGCGTGCATCGTGTCGAGGGCAGGAGCCGGATCGGGGTGGATTTCGTCGGCGAATGCTGCCAGCTTCCAGCGCATGACGCGAAACCAACCCGCAATTGCATCCCATCTCAGCGCACACGCCACCGCGACGCTCAACAGTGTCGGCGCTCGCGAGCCTCACTGACCTTTCTGCGGCGCTCGGTGCGCCGGCGAGCGAGCCGCTGCCCCTCGACTGTATAGGACTCTACGAGCGCAGCGGCGAAGTTCCGTGTCGCCGTCCTCTCCTTCCTACCGCCCAGCGAAGAGCCGCTCGTCTGCGGCGTCCTTTCCGAGTCAACAGCCACCGAGGTGCCGACCGTCGGTGGCTCGCGTTTGCGATGCACGTCAGCCTGCTGCTGCCCGCCCACCGTCGTGCGGGGCTTGGGACGACCGCTGCGAGTGAGCTGTTCGTCGATCGACCCGCTAACTCGATCTCCGGCACGCCCCGTGCACCTTTGGTGGTGAAGCCAGTGTCGATCCAAGGACGGTGAGCACGAATCTTGGTCACTCACCGATAGGTGTCACGGCCGATTACGACGGCCATGTCACCACCGCCATGGCACGGCCGGCACTGGAGCAGCTGAACGCGCCTCTCGGTGACCGATTCCGGTACCAATTCCCGGAGAGACGCGGCACGACCAGCCTGACGCGGCCGACTGTCAGTTCGGTTCCACGTCACAGTACGATGTTTTTGTGGTAGGCCGGGTGGGACTCGAACCCACAGCCCGCGGATTAAAAGTCCGCTGCTCTGCCAGTTGAGCTACCAGCCCGCATCGACCCGGCGCTGATCCTGCACCGAGCCAGTTTCAATTGTACGCTATGCGAGGGCGTGCGTGCAGCTTGGCCGGCCATGGTAAGGCCGCCTGGCGCAGCGACTGCTCGCTCGCTGTCCCGTGCTCTCCAGCGTTGGAGGTCGAGACGATGACGCTCAGCGAAGCCGATGCGCGCAACCTCGCGCTCCGCGCGCTCGATCGGTTGGGCGGTCCCCAGGCTGTCTATCGCTCGCCACGACATCCCTTCTCACCGACTGGGATGCGTGTCTTCACGCTCGACGATGTCGAGATCCGCATCCGCTACGGCGAAATCAGCTCACCCGCCGTCATCGAGTTGGCCGGATACGTCTTCGAAATCCGCGAGGACGAGCTGATCCTCCTCTTCCGTCCGCCGTCACCATGAGCACGCCAGAACGTCGCCTCGGCATCCCCCTGCGACTGGCTCTCGGCGCTGCGCTGGCTGCGGTCATCGCGAGCCTCGCCGTGCGCCGGCGTGCCCTCGACCGCGGTGGGGCGCTCGCGGCGGTGCTCGTCGGCACGCTCACGTTCGCGGCGGGTGGCCTGGCGTGGTCACGAGTGATGATCGGTTTCTTCGTGACCGGCAGTCTTCTCAGCCGTGTCGGCCGGCAGCGCAAGCGTGCTGCTGCGACCCAGGGGCAGCGCGGATAGCGCGATGCGCGGCAAGTGCTCGCCAACGGCGGCCTGGCTGCCCTCTTCGCGGCGCTTCACTTGATGAGCAAGCAGCGCAGTGACTGGTCGCTCCCGTTTCTTGGGGCGATCGCCAGCGCTGCCGCTGATACCTGGGCGACCGAGATCGGGATGCTGAGCGCCCATCCGCCGCGGTCGCTCCGGACTGGCCGCCCGGTTCCACCCGGTACGTCGGGCGCGGTCTCGCTGCTCGGCTTGCTCGGTATGGTTGCCGGGGCGAGCTTCGTTGCGCTGCTGGCACCGCGCGGTACACCGCGCCTGCCCATCGCCGTCGCTGGCTGCCTCGGTGCACTGGCCGATAGCCTCCTCGGGGCGACCCTCCAGGCTCGCTATTCCTGTTCGATCTGCCAGCGATCGCTGGAACAGCCGGCACATCCCCCCTGCCCCGGTCCCGCGCAGCGTGTGAGCGGCTTCCCAGGCGTGACCAACGATGCCGTCAATGCGCTCGCGACGCTCGTAGGGGCTGCGCTGGCGAGTCGCCTGGGTCACTGGACCAGGCGGATGAGCGCCTCCCGCGGCTCGTAACGCTGACCGAGGAAGATCGGCGTATCCAGCTGCGTATACTTCCGAACCTCGGCCGCCCGCAAGCGCTGGACCATGGTGATCAAGGTTCCGACATCGTCGTCCTCGAGCGCGACGATGAACTCCTGATCCTGGACACCGAACGAGTTGACCGTGTTGGTCAGCACGGTCGGAAACTCGTCGCCGAGCCGCCCATGCTCGGCCATCAAGCGCCGCCGCTCCTCGAAGGGCAAGAGATACCATTCGGGCGTCTTGACGAAGGGATAGACGCTCAAATAGCGCTTGGGAGGCTCGCCGCGCAGGAAGGCTGGCCCGTGCGTCGGGTCGTATTGTGAGCTTCCGGCCATGCCGAAGTAGGCGTAGCGGACCGGCAAGGCCCGGCCGAGTGCGGTGCGCCGCAGCGCCAAGGCGAGGTCCTGGAAATGTGCCGGATCGTGCCCGAGCAACCAGAATATGAGATCCACGTCAGGACGGAAACCGGTCGCCAAGTAGGCGCCGCGGAGCGCTGTCCCCTCGCTCCGCTCCAAGAGTTGGACGAATTCCTCCACCGCCGGCTCGACTGGACGCGGTACCCGGTCCTGATCCAGCGCGCACAGCCAGAACACGGTGTAACGCGGTAGAGCGTTCATGTCGTCGCGCGTCCTTTCCGATCGACCATCCTTCTCCTGCTCCTCGCTGCGATTCTGCCAAATCTCCCGAAATTGTTCGAGTCGGGCAAAGCTTGACACGTCCCGAACCTGGCCGACTCACTGTGGCGGGGGCCCGCGCACGATGAGAACTGGAAGGACCGGTCCGTTCGACTACACACAGGAGAGATTCACCTCGACACTCGCGACTTCGCGGTCGAACGTTTCGACCGACGGTCCCGGGAGACCAGCCGGCCGCACAACGGCGAGTCGGGACGGAGGGCGCGACTGTTCGGCTGGTTACGCTGCGCAGGCTCGCCGCGCTGGCCGGTCGTCGGCCGCTACTGCGTCGTCAAGGCTGCGGTGTCGGCGGGCTGAGTGGCCCGTCTGCCGCGGGACCGACGATCGTGACCTGCAGACGTGTTGGATCGAGGTAGCGGACAGCCACTGCACGGACCATAGCCTCGTCGATCGCTGCCAAGCGCTCAGGGAGTCGCTCGAGGTAATCCAGACCGAGTTCGTAAAAGAGCGAGTCCGCCAGTGCTCCCGCTAGACCAGCCGCGGTGGAGAGTCCGAGCACGACTGTCCCAGCGAGCGCGGTCTTGGCGTCGGCCAGTTCCTGCGGAGTCGGACCTTCGCGACGGAACTGCTCGACCTCTTCCACAATCTGCCCGATCACCCGCTCGACGTGCACGGGTGCCACTCCCGCGTACGCGGTCCAGAAACCCGTCCCCAGCCCCGTCTCCAACGCACTTGCCGCGTAATAGGCCAGCCCGGACCGTTCACGGACCCGTGCACCGATGCGCCCCATGAGACCCAGCCGCCCCAGTACGACGTTGGCGAGGCGTAATGCCTCGTAGTCCGGGTGTCGGCGTGGTATGGTCAGGATTCCCAGTGCGAGATCGGCCTGTTGCTTTCCGGGCAGTGTCTCCGTCCGGCGTGCGCCGCGGTCAGCGGGGACGACGTCCGGAATCTCGAGCGGCGGAGCGGTTCCCTGCCAGGAGGCCAATGCTCGCCCCAGCCACTCGCTGACGATCTCGGGTTCCAGACCACCGGCCACCGTGATGACTGCTCCCGCGGGTCGATAGTAGGTCTCGTGGAACGCTCGCACTGCCTTGACGGTGAGCGACTCCAAACTCTCCTCGGTACCGAGAATGCGATGATGATACGGGTGACCGGCTGGATAGAGCAGTGCCCGCAACAAGGCATCGGCCTGGGCACGCGTGCTTTGCTGCGCCTGGCGCAGTGCAGTGAGCGCTTGCTGCCGTACCCGGTGCAGCTGCTCGGGCAGGAAGGCGGGAGACACGATGACCTCGACCAACAGCGGTAGCGCCTGCTCCAGAACTTCCACGAGGCAGGTCAGGCCGATATCCACGCTATCGCGACCGACGTTCACGCTGACAGTCGCTCCCAGCCGGTCCAGCTCCTCGTTGAGTGCAGCTTCGTCGCGAGCCAGTGTTCCACGCATGAGCAGCTGGCCCGTGACCGAAGCGATGCCAGGCAATGTTCCGTCCCGCGCCGCACCAGCTGGGATGCGAATGTTCACCACTGCGAGCCCGCTCGCTGGAATCGCCTGACCGGCGAACTGCGCCCCGTTCGCCAACCGGCCGGTCACTGGCACGAGATGAACCCGCGGCAAAAGGACCGGTTCCGATGGTGACGATGCACCACCGGTGAACCAATAGCGGGGCGCCGGCGTCTCGAGCGGTTCACCGGTTACCCCGACGCGCTCCTCGTCGCTCGCTACCGGTTCTAACCAGCCGACCGTCCGTCGTTCCGGTCGGAGATAGGTGTTCGCGACCCGCACCACGTCGTCCGGTTCCACTGCCTGGAGCTCGGCCAACAGGCGTTCCGGTGATCGATCCGGCGCGACAACGGCGAGCGAGCCGAGCAGAGCCGCGCGGCTCTGCGCACTTTCGTTCGCGGCGGCGAACTGCACCGTTAGCTGGCGCTTCGCACGCGCCAGCTCGTCCTGGCCGACGGCATCCTCGCGGAGACGCGCGATCGTTTCCTCGATGATCGTCTCCACTCGAGCTGGTTCAGCGAGTGGCGTGAGCGTCGCGGATACCGTGAAGACGAACGGGTCGAGGGTGAGCGACATGCTCGAGGCTGCTGCAGTGCAAAGTCCGGGAGCGACCAGTGCACGGTAGAGGCGCGCGCTGCGGCCCATTCCGCCGCCACCGAAGGCGACCGGTTTTCCCCCGGAGAGAATCGCGTCGAGAACGAGCAGTGCGGGAATATCCGGGTGGGTCGCTGCGGGCACGCGCCAGGCCATGAGCAGCTGGGCAGTCGGGGCTGGTCGCCGGACAGTCACGCGTCGTTCTCCCCATTGGTCCGGCTCTCGCGCCCGCACTGGCGGGGGTACTGTACCGGCAGGAAGCCCCGCAAAGCGTCGTTCCACCGCGACCAGGGCGGTGTCTGGATCGATATCCCCCACGATCACCAGAATGGCGTTGTTCGGTTGGTAATAGGTGCGGTAGTGCTGGTACAAGTCGTCGCGCGTGATGGTCTGCAGGTCCTCTCGATAGCCGATCACCGGATGCCCATACGGATGGGCCCGAAAGGAAGCCGCCAGGACTTCTTCGCGGAGGTACGTGCTGGGCTGGTTCTCGCTGCCGGCGCGCTCGGCGAGGATGACGGTACGCTCCCGCTCCACTTCCCCGGGGTCGAACGCGGCCGCTACCATGCGATCGGCCTCGATGTCCAGCGCGAGTTGCCAGCCGGGCGTGGGCAGCGTCTCGAAATAAGCGGTGTAGTCCAGCCAGGTGAAACCGTTGAGGGTGCCACCCCAGCGATTGACCTGACGGAAGATCGTACCGGGCGGGAAACGCGGTGTTCCCTTGAAGAGCATGTGCTCGACCCAGTGGGAAATCCCCGTGAGACCTGGTTGCTCGTTCCGACTTCCTACCCGGTACCAAATCCAACAGGAGACGACCGGTGCATGCCGGAGTGGCTGTAGGAGAACCTCGAGGCCATTCGTCAAGCGTGTCGCGATGAATGCGCCATCATCGTGCATCGAGCCCCTCCTCACGACGCCGCGCCGGGCACGCAGCCGGTCGACCGCAGTCCTCTCATGCCTCCCCGCGGAGCAGCCGGCGCAGCACGAACGTGAGGATACCGCCGTGCCGGTAGTACTCGATCTCCATGTCGGTGTCGAGCCGGGCGATCGCCTGGAACTCGATGACCCGCCCGTCCTCGCGCTCCGCGCGTACCGTCACCAACTCGCGTGGCACCAGGCCATCGCTGATTCCAGCGATGGTGTAGCGCTCGCTGCCGTCCAGTCCGAGCGCCTCGGCGTTCTGGCCAGGCAGGAACTGGAGCGGTAGGACACCCATACCGACGAGGTTGCTGCGGTGGATCCGCTCGAAACTCTCGGCGAGGACGGCTCGCACCCCGAGCAGCATCGGGCCCTTGGCTGCCCAGTCGCGCGAACTCCCGCTACCGTACTCTTTCCCGGCGATCACGATGAGCGGAACGCCCGCCATCTGGTAGCGAAGAGCAGCTTCGTAGATCGTCACCAGCTCACCGCTCGGGAAATGCGTCGTCCAGCCACCTTCCCGCCCCTGAGCGAGCCGATTGCGCAAGCGGATATTGGCGAAGGTGCCACGCACCATCACCTCGTGGTTACCCCGCCGCGCGCCATAGCTGTTGAAGTCCTTGGGCTGAACTCCTCGCGCGATCAGATACTGCCCGGCCGGGCTGTTCACGGGGATCGAGCCCGCTGGGGAGATGTGGTCGGTCGTGACCGAATCACCCAACCAGGCCAGAACGCGCGCCCGCTCGATGTCACGGAGCGGAGGCGGCTCGAGCGCGAGATCCTTGAAGAACGGCGGCTCTTGGATGTAGGTCGAGTCAGGATCCCACTGATAGAGGTCACCGGTCGGGACTGGTAACGAGCGCCAGTGCTCGTCCCCAGTGAAGACTTCGCGGTAGCGTTCGATGAACAGTTCTGGGCCGATCGCCTTCTCCATCGCCTCGCGGATCTCCTCCGGCGTCGGCCAGATCTCGCGCAGATAAACCGGCTCGCCATTCGGGTCATACCCGATCGGCTCGCTCGTCAAGTCGATGTCCACTCGGCCGGCGATCGCAAAAGCGACGACCAGCGGCGGGGAAGCAAGGTAGGCGGCGCGCACTTGCGGATGGATCCGCCCCTCGAAGTTGCGGTTGCCGCTCAAAACGGCTGCCACGACGAGTTCGTGCTCTTGCACAGCTTTGGCGATCGGCTCGGGGAGGGGTCCACTGTTGCCGATGCACGTCGTGCACCCGTACCCCACCAGATGGAAGCGCAGCGCCTCCAGATAGGGCATCAGTCCGGCACGCTCGAGATACGCCGTCACGACGCCCGAGCCAGGCGCCAGGCTCGTCTTGACAGCAGGATGAGTATCCAGCCCCCGTTCGACCGCCTTTTTGGCCAATATGCCAGCGCCGAGCATCACCTCGGGATTGGAGGTATTGGTGCAGCTCGTGATCGCGGCGATGACCACCGAGCCGTGTGTCAGTTCGACATGCCGGCCATCCAAGTGCACATCGACCACTTTGCGGCGCTGTCCGACCGGCACCACTGGCTCGCTCGGCTCTTGCGCCTCGTTCACTGAGCCGCCTTCCCAATCGAAGCGTTCCTGCTCGGCCTGTGGTGATGGGAATTGCTCTGGGAATGCGGCTCGGAGCGACGCGGGGAGCTCGGACAGCCGCACCCGGTCCTGTGGCCGTCGCGGTCCCGCCAAGCTCGGCTCCAGGGTCGAGAGATCGAGTTCGACGACCTGGTCGAACAGCGGGTCCGGACTCTCCGGCGTGCGAAAGAGCCCCTGCTCCTTGGCGTAGGCTTCCACCAGTCGGACGTGTCCCTCGCTCCGTCCGGTGAGTCGCAGATACCCGAGCGTCTCGTCGTCGATCGGGAACATCACGGCCGTCGCGCCCATCTCGGGTGCCATATTGGAAATCGTCGCCCGATCGGGCAAGCTGAGATGGCGGAGACCAGGACCGAAGACCTCGACGAACTTCCCGACCACGCCAACCTGCCGCAAGAGTTGGGTGATCGTGAGAACGAGATCGGTCGCGGTCACGCCTCCTGGCGGCTCGTTGATCAGCCGCAGGCCGACGACTTCCGGCAAAAGCAGATAGATCGGCTGGCCGAGCAGGACGGCCTCCGCCTCGATGCCACCGACTCCCCAACCCAGAACACCTAGCGCGTTGATCATCGTGGTGTGAGAATCGGTGCCCACCAGTGTGTCCGGGAAAGCAACAGCTTCTCGATCGCTCTGCCGTACCGCTACGACCGACGCGAGATATTCCAAATTGACCTGATGCACGATCCCGGTACCAGGGGGCACGACGCGGAAATTGCGGAACGCTTGTTGCGCCCAGCGCAGGAGCGCATACCGCTCGCGGTTCCGTTCGTATTCCTTCTCGACATTGCGCTGGAAGGCAACGGTCGTGCCAAAGACGTCTACTTGAACCGAATGATCGATGACCAGATCGACCGGAACCAGCGGGTTGATGCGCGAGGGATCACCGCCAAGGCGTGCGACTGCTGTGCGCATCGCTGCCAGGTCGACGACGGCCGGTACGCCCGTGAAGTCCTGCAAGAGGACGCGCGTGGGCAAGAACGGAAACTCCTTTGCAGGCTTCGTGCCCGGTCGCCAGGCCGCGACCAGCCGAACATCGTCCTCGGTAAAAGGCTCCGCTCCCGCGTAGCGGAGGACATTCTCCAGCAGAACCTTGACGGTGTACGGCAGCTGATCCAAGTCGATCGCCAACTGGTCTGCGACCGTGGCGAGGCGGAAATACCTGACCCGACCCTCAGGCGTATCCAGCGTCGCGCGTGCGCCGAACGGATCGATCCCCTGCGTAACCATCGCCTGCTCTCCTCGCTCCCATCCGCGCCCTCGTTTGGCGCGTCTGATTCCACTTCCTTAACTGTACTGCGCAGCGGTCACCTGCCCAAAGGGAATGTCTGAGTCGTCAGCGGGCCCGCATATCCAGATTTTCCTGACAGACGGAACATGCCCCTCGCGTTATACTGACTTTCGCAGCACGGGACACCGGCGGCCCACTGCCGAAGCGAGTGGAACGTGTTGCGAACATGGCCGACTCGGTAATCCTCGCGAGTCGGTGACTGAATACCCTCTCTGCACCTCCAGTTTCCCCCTCTCTACCCCTCTCTTCGGGGCGGTGGACTCCAGACCGCCCCGACCTCTTGCCTGCGCTCGCCGAGACGACGGCACGGCGAGGCCTGCCAGCTCCCTCGCTCGCCGCTGAGCCGTTCTGGGAACTCGATCTATCGCGTTGTGCTCAGGTAGGCCTCTGGATCCGCCTCGAACAGGCGGCGACAGGCTGGGCAGCAGAAGAAGTACCGCTGTCCTCGGTAGTCGACGACATGCCGAGCGCTCTCCGTGTTCACCGTCATCCCACAGACCGGATCGATCGCCTCGCGGGTGGGAAGCTCGGTGCGTGCGCCAGCTTCTTCTGGACGCCAGGTGTTCCGCCAAACTGACTTGGCGGCGATGAGTTCAGCCAGAATGCTGACCGCGATTTCCTCCGGGCTCGTGGCCTGGATGTCGAGTCCGGCCGGCGCTTTGACCCGCTCCAGCAAGGTTTCCGGCAGCGATCGTGCCAAGGTCTCGCGGATCGCTCGGAATCGCTTCCGACTGGCTACCAGTTCGACGAAGGTGACACCGGCACGCAGCGCGGCTTCGATCGCGTCCTCGTCGTACGCACCGAGGCTGGCGACGACAGCGACGGTCGGCCGCCTTCGCGGTCGATCGCCCGGATCCAGGCTATCCAGCCATTCATCGACCTCAGCCGGCGCTCCGCTCGCCCCAGGGCGCAGGGCGACCACCCAGTAGCCCATCGCCTTGCCCAAGCGGAGAAGCGCGTCAGCGACCGGACTCTCGCCGTAGATCAAGAGTTGCGGTGCCGGGAGAAACGGTTCCAAGAAAATCTCGAGTGCTCCTTCGCTGTGACACGTCATGGGAGCGACAATGACGCCTGGCCGGGGCGGTTGGTCGGGAGAGCCAACAGGATCGATCCGCAGGATCCGCGCTCGTCCATCGTGCAAGGCAGCCATCGCCTCTCGCATGACGGCGGGCTGAGCACAACTCCCACCGACCCAGCCGAAGAGTGCGCCGTCTGCGGTCACGATACCTTTCGCCCCCGGCTTCGCTGAGGTCGGACTCTGGGTCCAGATCACCGTTGCGAGAACGAAAGGTACCCCGCGCTGGCGGAGATCAGCCGCCAGCGCGAAGAGGTCACGTGACAGTGTTGCTTCGGCATGACTTGCCTTCGTCATCTCGCTCGCTCGTCGCTCGTCGGACATCGAGAAAGGGCGCAGCGATCCAGCCCCCGCGACGGACCGGATCGCTGCGCTGCGCTCACTCCGCCACACCCTTCTCTTGGAGAATCCGGTACAGCTTGGCTGGCGTGATCGGGATGTCGATATGGCGCACCCCGAGATGGCTCAGTGCATCGACCACGGCGTTGACGATCGCTGGTGGTGCGCCGATCGTCGGGCTCTCACCGACGCCCTTGGCACCGAGCGGATGATGGGGGGAGGGCGTGACCGTCTTGGCCGTCTTCCAGTGGGGTGTTTCGACTGCCGTGGGCAGGAGATAGTCCATGAAGGTACCGCTGAGCATGGTTCCGTTCTCGTCGTAGACGATCTCCTCGAAGAGCGCCGGTGCCATACCCATCGTCAGCCCACCATGAATCTGGCCCTCGACGATCATCGGGTTGATGATCGTGCCACAGTCATCGACCGCCAGGAACTCTCGGATCTTGACCTGGCCCGTACCGCGATCGATGTCCACGACGCAGACGTAAGCACCGAAGGGGAACGTCAGATTGGGCGGATCGTAGTAGCATTCCGCTTCCAGTCCTGGTTCGAGCCCGAGCGGGAAATTCGTGTAGGCCGCAAACGCGATCTCTTGCATCGTCTTGTACCGATCAGGAGCTCCCTTCACCCGGAAGGCGTAATCCTTCCATTCCAGATCGTCCGGGCTCACCTCCAAAAGGTGCGCCGCGATCAGCCGCGCCTTTTCCCGGATCTTGCGGGCAGCGACCGCAGTGGCTGCACCGGCTGTCGGCGTGCTACGGCTCGCGTATGTGCCGAGCCCATACGGTGCCGTGTCCGTGTCTCCATGTTCAACGGTGATGTATTCGACCGGGATACCGAGCTCTTCGGCGACGATCTGGGCGAACGTGGTCTCGTGTCCCTGCCCTTGTGTCTGGACTCCGATCCGGACGATCACGGCGCCCGTCGGATGTACCCGGATCTCCGCACTGTCGAACATCTTGATGCCGAGAATGTCGAAGGTGTGTGAGGGGCCAGCACCCACGATCTCGGTGAACGTCGAGATGCCGATCCCCATCAGCTCACCGCGCGCCCGCCGCTCGGCCTGCTCGCGACGCAGTTCTCGATACCCGATCATGTCCAGCGCTTTTTGCAGCGCTGCCGGATAATTCCCGCTGTCGTACTCCCAGCCGGTTGGCGACTTGTACGGGAATTGGTGCGGTTGGATGAAATTCTTGAAGCGGATTTCTGCCGGATCCATGCCGAGTTCATCAGCCAGGATATCGACCATCCGCTCGATCGTGTGCACTGCTTCGGTCACGCGGAACGAGCAGCGATAGGCGACGCCTCCCGGCGGCTTCGTGGTGTAGACACCGTCGACTTCGACGTGCGCTGCTTCCATGTCGTAGGAGCCCGTACAGACGCTGAACAGGCCAGCCGGGAAACGCGATGGATTGGCTGCTGCATCGAAGGCACCGTGATCGGCCAGCACCTTGACGCGCAGCGCCCTGATCTTGCCGTCCCGATTGGCTGCGAGCTCGGCGTGGATGTGATAGTCGCGGGCAAAGGAATCAGCCTGCAAGTTCTCGGAGCGATCCTCGATCCACTTGATCGGCTTCTTGTGTTTGAGCGTCGCGTAGGTCGCGATGACGTAGCCGGGGTAGACCGGCACCTTACCGCCGAATCCTCCTCCGATATCGGGCGAAATCACTCGGATCTTGTGTTCCGGAATCCCTGTAACCAGCGAGAAGACCGTCCGGTGCGCGTGTGGGGCCTGCGAGGTCATCCAAATCGTCAGCTTGTCAGTCGCTGGGTCATAGTTGGCGACGCAGCCGCAGGTTTCGATCGAAGCGACGTGGATCCGCGGTATGTACAGATCCTGAGCGACGACCACCTCCGCTTCTTGGAAGATGCGATCGGTCTTCTCCTTGTCCCCTGCTTCCCAATGCCAGATGTGGTTCGTCTTCTGGTCTCGATCGGGGCGTACCAGCGGTGCGTCCGGCTTGAGCGCTTCGAAGGGATCCAGCACCGGCGGCAGCGGCTCGTACTCGACTTCGACTGCGAGCACGGCATCGGCGGCAATATAGCGATCGGTGGCAATGACAGCCGCGACTTCCTGTGCGTAGTAGACCACGCGGTCAGTCGGCAAGACCATTTGTCGGTCGCCCATGAGCGTGGGCATCCACGCGAGATTGGCCTTGGCCAACTCTTCGCCAGTGATCACGTCGATCACGCCCGGCATCGCTCGTGCTTTGGACACGTCGATGCGCTTGATGCGCGCATGGGCATATGGACTACGAACGATGTCCATGTAGAGCATGCCGGGCAGTTTGACGTCGTCGACGTAGGTTCCCTTCCCGCGAATGAACCGCGGATCTTCCTTCCGCTTGACTGGAACGCCGATACCGCGAACAGCTGTCGCTGTCATCGTTCACGCTCCTCCCACACCTGCTGTGGCGCTTTCGCGCATCTTGCGTGCTGCGTACTGGATCGCCTTGACGATGTTGACATAGCCGGTACAGCGGCAGAGATTGCCGGAAATCGCCGCCCGGATCTCTTCCTCGGTTGGATCAGGATTTTCCGCGAGCAACGCGACGGCGGTCATCATCATTCCCGGTGTGCAGTAGCCGCACTGCAGTCCATGCTCTTCCCAAAAGCCTTCTTGGACCGGGTGCAGCTGGCCATCACGCTCCAGACCCTCGACGGTCAGGATCTCGGTTCCGTCAGCTTGTACGGCGAAGACCGTACATGACTTGACGGGACGCCCGTTCCAAATGACCGTGCAGGCACCGCAGCTGGTCGTGTCGCAGCCGATATGCGTGCCCGTGAGGTTGAGGACATCGCGAATGAAATGGACGAGCAAAAGCCGCGGTTCGACTTCGGCGGTGTACGTCCGCCCATTGACGGTAACTGTGATCGGCACACGTTCCATGCTCTGCCTCCCTCATCCGTTGGCTTGTGCTCGCTCGAGCGCTCGACGCAAGGCACGGAACACCATCGTCCGGGCAACCGCTCGTTTGTAATCCGCTGGGCCGCGTAAGTCGCTGACCGGATCGGTTGCCTGCGCGGCGCGTTCAGCTGCTTCCCGGAACAGCTCATCGCTCGGCGGCTGGCCGATCAGGACCTGCTCGGCTGCCGTCGCACGAAGCGGCTTGTAGGCCAGATTGGTCAAACCGATACCCGCCTGGACGATAAGCCCACTTTCGTCCAGCGCCAAAAACGCCGCGGCAGCGGCGATTGCGTAGTCGCCGACTTTACGCTCGAATTTGAGATATGCTCCTCCCGAGCGTGGTGGAGAGACCGGGATACGGATTTCGGTGAGCAGCTCGTCGGGTTCCAGCGCGGTGACGAACGTGTCCACGAAGAACTCATCGATCGGTATGACGCGTTCTCCCTTTGGGCCGTTCGCGACGACCTGTGCACGGAGCGCGAGCATGGTTGCCGGATGGTCATTGGCCGGATCGCCGTGCGCCAGGTTACCCCCGACTGTGGCGAGATTACGGACCAGTGGATCGGCGATCACCAGTGCTGTGTCGTGGAGGATCGGGTACCGCTCGCGGATCAGCGGCGAACGCTCGAGGGTCGATTCGCGCACCAGCGCGCCGATACGCAAGAGCCCATCGCGCTCTTCGAGAAAGTCAAGCCCTGGTACCCGATTGATGTCGATCACGTAATTCGGTTCAGCGAGCCGAAACTTCATCATGGGAATGAGACTCTGCCCGCCACTCAGAACCTTGGCGTCGCTTCCGAGCTGTGCGAGCAGCGAGACTGCTTCCTCCACGGACGATACCCGGCGATAGCGAAATGGCCCGGGAATCATCACCGATCCTCCTTTCGCTCTGCTCCAGCGCAGCACGCTCGACCGTCGACCAGTGGGCCTCACGCTCGGTGAACGTCTGGACGACGTCTTGACCAGAAGGCATGAGAGACCTCGATCAGTGCTCAGCTGAGCTACTCTCCGCTACCCCGAAGTGTAAGGGAAAAGTCTCCTGGAGAGGAACCCTCCGATCGGAGGGTGTTCGCCCTTCCGATCGGAGGGGTGTCTTGGCATGCTGAGTGGTCAGCGAGCAAGCGCGCCGATCTGGCAGGCGTCCGATTCGTCTCCTCATCCGCTTGCCGAGGGCGCCGTCGTTGCCATCGTGACCCGCTCGGGCGCCTCTAGGTCGAGATGCTGAGCGAACCACTGCAGGATGCGCGTCAAGAGGTCTCGCTGGTGGTTCCGTTCCTCGAAGCCGTGCTTCTCACGCGGGTAGGTCACGAGTTGGCATGGTTTTTCGAGGATCTGCAGGGCTCGGTAGAATTGGATGCTTTCGCAGACGCTGACCCGCTCGTCATCTTCCCCATGAGCGATGAGCACAGGAGTTCGGACTCGCTGCACGTAACGGATCGGCGAACGGTCCCAGTACGGCTCAGGATCCTCCGAGGGTGACCGCTCGAAATACGAGAGATTCGCCGAGGGGATATCGCCGAGGTTGTTGTCGCTGATCAAGTTGCAGAGGCCAGCTCCCATGAAGGCGGCACGGAAGCGGTCGGTCTGAGTGATCGTCCAGGCTGTCAGGTATCCACCCCAACTCCATCCGCTCACACCGAGTCGGAAAGGATCGGCGAGTCCAGCTGCGACGAGCGCCTCGACGCCGCTGACCACATCCCGGTACTCGCCGCCTCCCACATCGCCGAACAGTGCGTTGATCCACTGTGTGCCACGGCCAGTGCTGCCGCGTGGGTTTGGGAGGAGGACTGCACAGCCGCGGGATGCGAGAGGTTGCGCCCAGTCGTGCCAGGACGCCACGAACTCGTTGGCCCACTGACTCGTCGGACCGCCGTGAATCTGCACGACGAGCGGATACGGGGGCTTGGCTGTCCCGTCTCGCGGGAGAACGAGAAGCCCTTGCACGGTCACTCCCGGGTCACTGGTCCATTCGATGCTGCGAGCTGGGCATAGTTTGGCTTCGATCTCTGGGTGGAGGTGGGTGCGCCGCTGCAGAGTAGTGTCACCGAGGGATATGTCGTTGGAGACGCGCCAGCACCACACGTCCGGCACATGCTCTGCATCCGACCACACCCCCGCCCACCTCGTGCCGTCTCCACTCCCGCTCACCCTCCCGTGCCAGCTCCCCGTCGTCCGGGGGCACAGCAGGCGCTGTTCTCCGTCCCACTCCAGCCGATAAACCCGCGCGTCCAGTCCCTCGTACCCCACCACGACCAGCGCTTCACCTTGGCGATAGGGGCCCAGATGCTCGACTGTTCCCCGATATCCCGCAGTCAGGCACTCCGCCTCGCCTCCCCGTACTCGCCGTCGGAAGACCGCTTCCCCGTGCACCACCCGACCCAGCGGGCCGCGATAGGCCAGCCACTCGCCATCAGCCGACCACACCAGGTCCTCCGCAACCCCACGCATCGTGAAGAGTTCACGGTACTCGCCACTCTCGATATCCAGCAGCGCCACGCTGGTCACCCGGAACACATCGTCCACTCGCGGGGTTCCGCTGACCGCCAAAGCCAGTCGTGCACTGTCCGGTGCCCAGGCGTATGCCCAGACCTGCACGCGCTCTGGCGAGACGACACGCGCCGCGCGCGTCCGCACATCGAGCAGCCACAACCGCCGATACTTCCAGTCAGCATCCCACACGCGCGCATCGTCGCGCCGCTCGCGGCGCTGCTTCTCTTCCTCGGTCTCCGGTTCGACCATGAGGAACGCGAGAAACCGCCCGTCAGGAGACCAACTGAGGTTATCGATCTCACCCGCCTGATCGAAAACACGAAGCGCCTCGCCTCCGTTCCGCGGTATCAGATAGACACTGGTTTTCCCACGTTCGGCCCGGTCGGACAAGAACGCGATCCACCCGCCGTCAGGCGACCAGCGCGGTTCCCGATCGTGCCAGAGTCCACTCGTGAACTGGCGAGCCTCTCCCTCCATGAACGGCACGATCCACAGGCTACTCCGCCAGTGCTCCTCTTCCCGACTGACCGGGCGAACCACATAGACGATCGTCTCTCCGTCCGGAGCCACCTCGACATCGAAGGGGCGTTGCATCGTGACCAATTCATCGACCGTGAGGATGGTCGTTGCGTTCTCGCTCACCTTCACCTCCTCGCTGTCGAGAACCACGAGGGATATGTCGTGAGGAGCGCGTCAGACCCCTCTCCGTCGGCTCGCCTCGTAGTCCTCCCACGTGTCGATGTCCCCCGGCATTGACTCCTCGATCTCGACCACGCACACGCCCTCACGATACCGATCCACCAGTTTCCACGCCGCCTTCTCACCCCGCAGTTGTCGCAGTTCCGCAAAGAGCGAACGATCGAAGACCAGCGGATGCCCCTCCCTGTCTCGGTACCGCACCACCGCGATCGCTGCCCCTGAACTCTCCCACCCGGCGATCACTCGTTCGATCGTTTCCACCCGTACACCCGGCTGGTCAGCGAGGAGAATCACGACCGCATCGAGCTCGCTCTCCTCCAGCGCCGCGAGACCGCTCCGATAGGATGCTGCACATCCTTCACCCGTCTCATCCGGAAAGACGATCCGCGCACACCCCAGCCGCTCTCCCGCCCGCTTGCCGAGCGCCTCAGCCACGTCTCGCCGTAACACCAAGAGAACCTCCGCCAGTCGCTCGGCACGACAGACCTCCTCCACGACCGCCTCGACGAGCGTGCGGCCGTTCCAGGGCAACAGCTGCTTCGCACGTCCCAGCCGCTCCGAGCGTCCTCCCGCGAGGATGATGGCACCGACTCGCTTATCCCTCGTCACCGTAACCAGCCCCGCTCATTCGCGATCATCACTGCTTCGAGCCGGTTGCGGGCACCTAACCGCCGCAAGACTTCTTGCACATACCCCTTGACCGTATTCTCGCTCAGGAACAAACGATCGGCAATCTCCCGGTTCGACAGCCCTTGCGCGATGAGTCGCAAAACGGAAAGCTGGTGCGGTGAAAGCGGAATATCGGTTATCGCCTTCCGATTCCGCAAGCGCTCCACAACGACCGATGCCACACGCGGGTCGAGCACTGCTTCCCCGCGCGCGATCATCTTGAGCGTCTTCTTCAGGTCGAAGTGCACGATGTCTTTGAGAACGTATCCCTGTGCACCAGCCAGCACGCACCGGTAGACCAGTTCATCCTCGCCGAACGCACTCAGGATCAAAATCCTCGTTTCCGGTACTCGCTCCCGGATCAACCGGCAGACATCATCGCCCTGCATGGAAGGCAATCGCACGTCCACGATGACGACATCCGGGCGCACCGCATCGACCATCGCCACTCCGCTCGGCCCATCGGCAGCCTCTCCCACCACCAGGAAGTCCGGATCGTCGGCGAGGATGTGCTTGAGGCCGTTCCGCACGATCTCGTGATCGTCGATGATGGCCACCCGCAGTGGCTGCCAGCTCACACCTGCTCCGCCCATCGTGGCTCAGCTGGTATCACCGCCCGCACGACGAACCCACCATCTTCGCCGTTGTACCAGGAGAGTTCCCCGCCGACCGCTTCGGCTCGACGGCGCATCGATCGCAACCCGAAGTGCCCGGCCGTCCGCACCGAGACGAACGAGGTGTGCGGCATCCCACAGCCATTGTCCTGTACGACGAGGATGACCGATCGTTCAGTGAAGTGCAAACTCACGATGGCGAGATCCGCCCCCGAATGCCGACGAACATTCGTCAACGCCTCGCACGCGATGAGGAAAATCGCGTCTTCGCGCTCCGGAGGCAAGCGACGCGGCTTGCCCTCGATCACCAGTTCGACCCGCAAGTCCTCGCTTCGGTACCCCTCCACCAGCTGTCGGATGCGCTCGACGAGTTCACCCCCACCGACTGGCATCTCAGCCAGATCGTAAACGACCCGGCGTACCTCGGCTGCCCCTCGCGCAGCAAGTTCCCGGATGCGGTCGAGCGCACGCAGGACCGGCTCCGGCACATCCGGCTGGTCCCGGCACCACGTCGCTTCGATCCCGATCCCGAACATGATCTGCGCGACTCGATCGTGCAAGTCCGCCGCGATCCGATTGCGTTCCTGATGGAGGAGCGCCTCGACCCGCGCGGCATCGAGGCGCGCATGCAGTTGCTGGAGGTCAGCGATCATTTGTCGCTGCCGCTCATAGAGCCGTGCATTTTCGATCGCGACCGCAACCTGATTCGCGAACGTACTGAGCAACCGCTCGTGACGCGCGTCGTACCCAGAGGGGCGATTGGCTACACCGATCATCCCGATCGTTTGCTGCCGCACCCTGAGCGGAACCCCCAGGAAGGTCTCCACCGGTGGATGTCCCCGCGGTGCACCACGATGGAGGGGATCGTTGCGCACGTCGTTGGAGATATTCGGTCGCCCCTCGAGGATCACGACCCCGAAGATCGTGCGGCGAATCGGGATCTTGCGGAACCGCTCATAGAAATCCGATCCATCAGGGACGAAACCGCGGATGGCCGCCACGTCCATCGTTTCCGGTCCGTCGACCAATCCGACGAAGCCGAAGGCGGAGGTCGTCAACGCCAAGCAGTACTCGAGCGCCCGATCCATGACTGCACTGAGCTCGCGCAGACTCGCGATCTCCACGGAAATGGCGTAGAGCGATTCGAGCTGTGCCTGCCAGTCATCTCGCTCAGCGGTCGGACCCAACTCTGGGAGACGCGTGATCATCGAAGACCTCCGGCTGCACGCAGTGTACCATGCACCTGTGCCGTCTCCGCTCAGCTACCCGTATCCAGAGAGATCGGGTACGATCGGCACGGTGCCGGGGCACCTGGGAGGGAGAAGACGATGTCGGCTGTCGATTGGCTTCGTGAGCGCCTGAGCGACCGCACGCTGTTCGATCATTCCTGTCAGCCGCCAGAGCGTCTCTCCACTCGTATCCCCCCCGACTACCTACGACGCTGCTTCATGCCCGAATCGCTTCCGGACACGTTGCGGCAGACTCCCTATACGGTCGCTTATCGTCTCGCCCTGCGTTGGCTCGCCCAGTACCTCGGCTGCGATCCGACCGAGGAAGCGATCCTGCACGCCAGAGCCGAACGTTCATTCGAGGAATACGTTCAGCTGCTCGCCGAGGATGCTCGACTCGGCCCCGCCTGTGCACTGTCGTCAGCGGACGAACGCGTCTACAGCCCGACCGAATGGGCCGCGCTGGTCCAGCGGCCAGTCGCTGAACTCGTCGCAGTCGAACCGCTCGCGGAGAAGCTGCTTCCCCACTGCACCTCCTGGGACGAGCTGCGGACACTCCTGGCACAAGCGCTCGCCGAAGCCGTCGGCCGAGGCGCGGTCGCGCTCGTCAGTGATTTCCCGCGACGAACGTCGCTCGCCATACAACCGATCGATGTCGCGACGGCGGACCGATCCTTTTACGAAGTCCGTGCCGAGATGGACGCCGGCCTCTTCGAGCAGCTTCAGCATCGCCGACTCTTGTACGCCCTCTTCTGGGTCGCCCTCGAAGTCGCTGCTGAGCTGACCATTCCCCTGCAAATCGTGTTGCCGAGGCACCCGGCTCGGGACCCTCATGCCGATGACCCCGCATACCTGAGGACGGTGCTCGATGAACCCCGTTACCAACACGTGCCGATCGTCCTCGTCAGTCCGTTGCGACTTCATCCGCACGCCATCGCACTCGCTCGTCAGTATCCGCAGGTGCTCCTCGATCCTGGACCGAGTTTCCTGGCCTACCCTGGTTTAGCCAGTGCAACGATCCGCGAGTTGGTCACGAGCGTGCCGACCCTCAAGCTTCTCGCCTCCACTGGCGGGCATTTCCTTCCCGAGCATCAATGGTTCGTCGCCCGGGTTTGGCGTCTAGCGCTCGTCGAGGCACTCGGCTCGCTCGTCGAGGACGGGCTGCTCACCCTCGCTGAAGCCGAAATGGACGCCATGCTCATCCTGGCGGGGAACGCCCAGCGAACGTATCGCTTTCCGCGATGACCATGCCTGGGAGGATACCGATGCACGACGAGATCGCTCAGCGACTGACCCGCTTTCGCCACGCGTTGGTCTCGAGCGGTATCGACGCTGCGATCGTCGGGCCATCCGCTGACTTCCGGTATCTCACCGGCCACCCGGCCGCATCGAGCGAGCGCCTGCTCGCGCTCGTTGTCCCGCAGGCAGGTGAAACCTTCCTCTTGGTTCCAGAACTGGAATCGACGCGCTTCAGCGAGACGTTACCGTTCAGCTTGCGGACCTGGAAGGACGGTGAGGATCCCATTCGCCTGCTCGCAGCGCACCTGGAGCGCCTCGGAGTAGGAACGATCGGTGTCAACGACGAGTTCTGGGCCGCGTTCCTCCTACCACTCCAGGCTGCACTGCCGACGCGCAACTTCACCCGCGTGAGCCTGATCCTCCAGGCACTACGGCGCATCAAGAGCGCCGCGGAAATCGCGTTGGTGCGCGAGGCAGTCGCACGGGTCGACGCCGCCTGGCAACGGTTCTGCGCGAGCGAGCACCTAACCGGTCGCACTGAGCGCCAGGTCGCTCGCCGCCTCACGGAGCTTCTCCTGGAAGAGGGCCTCGACCACGTCGCATTTTGCATCGTCGCCAGTGGCCCCCATGCCGCTTCGCCGCACCACGAGCCGACGGATCGGATCATTCAGGCCGGCGATCCCGTGGTCATCGATGTCGGGGGTCCCTATCACGGCTACTTCGCTGACCTGACCCGAACACCAGTCGCTGGTTCCCTGGCCGACCCGGACTTCGCCACCGCTTACGAGGCCGTACTGGAGGCCCAGCAAGCAGCCTTCGCCGCCATGCGACCAGGCGCAAGCTGCGAAGAAATCGACCGGATCGCGCGGGACGTCCTCGCGACGCATGGCTTGGCTGAAGCCTTCCTCCATCGTCTCGGCCATGGTCTCGGCCTTTCCGTCCACGAGCCGCCTTACCTCGTACAGGGAAATCCCGAACGGTTGGAGCCTGGGATGATCGTCACCGACGAGCCGGGCGTGTACCTCCGCGGTCGTTGGGGGCTCCGGATCGAGGATGTCGTGCTCATCACCGCAGAAGGCGCCGAGCGGCTCACCCGCGCCCCGCACGAACTCCTTGCACTCCCTTGAAGGCTGATTCAGGGCGACCATTCTCCGGCGATGGCGATCGAATTGCCACCCCGCCGCTTGGCGGCATACAGCGCTTCGTCAGCTGCTCGCAACAATGTTTCTGGCGTGTCACCATGCCGCGGCGAGGCTGCCACCCCGAGCGAGATCGTCAAAGAAACGACCTCGTCGCGCACCTGGAACGATGTGTCGGCGACCGCTCGCCGCAAGCGTTCAGCGATGTCGTGCGCCACTGCGAGATCCACGCCAGCGAGGACCACCGCGAACTCGTCACCGCCGTAGCGGGCCAAGAGGTCACTCGGTCGGAGCGAGCGCGCCAGTCGTTCTGCGACCGCTTGCAGAAGTGCGTCACCGAACAAGTGGCCTTTGGTATCGTTGAGAACCTTGAAACCGTCGAAATCGATCAGGATCACTGCGACGTGCTCGACGCGCCGATCGCCCAGGGCACGGCGCAAGTGATCGAGCAGGGCTCGGCGGTTCGGCTGTCCCGTCAGCGGGTCGGTCAGTGCCTTCCGTTCGAGTTGCTCGGTCAGTTCCACCTGGCGCATCAACAGCTCCAGGTGCACTGCCACGTTCAAGGCGAGGCGCAAGTCCTCTTGATCCAACCGGTGACCGCGCCGGCTCTCGATGTTGAGAACTCCGATCGGCTTACCCTCCCGCCGCAGGACAGCCACGACTTCACTCTCCATCGGCAGATCTGGTTGCGGATCGAAGTAATCTGGATCTTGCCGAACATCGACAACAAGCTGAGCACGATTCTCACGCACTGCGCGTCCGGTCACTCCGCGATCGGCCCGCCACTCGTTGAACGTCAGCCCACCCTCCACGCGGACCGCCCGGCCGACGAATCGTGTACCGTCAGCACTCAGCAGCGCCAAGCCGACGAGTGCATAGCCGAACTCGCGCTGGAGACGGTCCGCCACCATTTCGAAGGCCGAATCCAAATTGCGATCCTCCGATACCATACGAGTCAAGTCGTGCAGGAGCTCCAACTCCATGAGACGGCGTCGCTCGAGCGTCACGTCTCGGAGTACCAGTTGAACTTGTGGGAACCAATCGCGCGTGCTCATCGGTAACTCGATGACACGTGCGTGGAACTCGATGATGCGGAGGTGCTTGTCCAGCGTCAGCACAGGGATAGTCGCTTCCGCTGCCGGAGCACCGACTGGGCGCTGGCACCACTCCTCCCACGGTATCGGCGCGAGGGAGCGCACGACCTCGGGTAGCCGAGTACCGGCTAGCCGTTCCGGACGCTCGTATCCCAAAAGGCGAGCGGCTGCCCCATTCGCCAATCGCACGGTTCCGTTCAGCTCGCAAAGCAGCACCCCGACCGGTTGTTCTTCCACCAACGCGCGGTACTGCTGCTGGTTCAAGAAAAGTTCGCGCCTGACCTCGCTGATTGCCCAGGCAGTCGCCAGCGCCTCCGCCGCCGCATCGAACAAGCCAATCTCCTCGCGATTCACTTCCTCATATCGCCGGAAGTAGATCGAAAGCAACGCAGCGACGCGACCAGTCCGACGCACTGGCACCACGATACCCGCTTCCAGTCCACATGCTCGGCGCACCGCGGCGTCGGTGATCACTCGCTCGTCAGTCGAATCAGGGCGCATGTCCACCGGTTGCACCACCGATTCCAGCACCCGCTGAACCAGTTCGGCTGCCCGGCCCTGAGCACGCTCTTCCACTTGGCGAATGAACTCCTCCGGTAGACCGACGGCTCCTTCGCAAACCAGCCGGTCTTGCTCCCAATCGATCCGCCACAGCCCGAGCGCTGCGACATCGAGGATGCGCTGCAAAAGCAGGAGACTCCGTTGCATCCAATCAGGACTCAGCTCCGCCAACAAGGCGAGGTCGGTTTCGACCTGTCGGAGCGCGTTGAATCGCAGGAACTGGCGGCGTTCTCGCTCCTGTCCCTGCGACGCGAGTGTGCGTGCGAGCGCGAAGATGCGCTCCAAGTCGACCGCGGTTACCGGGTCGTACAGCACCGCACCGAAGCCAGCAGCCAGCAGTTCCGGTTCCGCTCCGCGCTCGCTCCGCACCAGCGCGACGAGGAGCATGCCGGAACTGGCCGCTTCAGTGAGTTCCGATGTATGAGGGGTCGAGATATCCGCATCGAGAAGCACCACACGGACACCCGGTACACGAATACCCTCAGCCGGAGGAACCCACTCCTCTCGCTCTTGGACACGCCGCACACCCAGTTCCCGGGCGATCCTCGCGATCGCTCCTCGCCGAACTGGATCCTGATCGATGATGAGGAGGTCGAGATCGTCCCATGCCATCACAGGAGCAGTCCCACGAAACCCTTCCCTCCCAAGACGTACCGTGATCGTATCCGACCGTGCGTCGAGCCGCTGTAGGACTTTCTTCCTATCCCGTCAGCACGCTGTGCTACTCCGAGGGCGAGGGTTTCGCTCGAGGTTTCCGGTGCCCGGCACCAGCCGCTTCGAACAGCTCTTCTCCGCAAAATCGCCAGAGTTCCGGAGCCCACCAGCGAGACGCCACCGCTACCAGGACACAGCCCACCCCGCCGATCACCATCGCACCGGCTGGCCCCACAGCACCTGCGAGCACACCGGCTTGGAACTGTCCGAGTCGCGGGCCACCTGCCGCAAAGACCGCTGCAATCGCTCCCACCCGGCCGCGATAGGCATCAGGGGTCGCCAACTGCCGGACGGTATGGCGAAGCGCCATAGCGACCGCGTCCAAGGCTCCCGCTAGTGCCAACAGGAGGAATGACAAGACGAACAGGCGACTTATGCCGAAGACGGCCAGCGCCGCACCATACCCGACGACGACCCAGGCAACCACCTGGCCCGGCCAACGCGGTGTCGGCAGCAGCGCGAACAGTCCTGCCCCGACGATCGCTCCAGCACTGGGGGCTGCGAACAAGAGCCCGAGTCCATCTGGCCCGACCCTGAGAACGTCGCGAGCGAACACGGGGAGAAGTCCCGTCGAGGAGGCCAGGAGGACTGCAAAGAAGTCGAGGAGCATCAGTTGCCAGAGGAGCGGACGGTGGCGGACGAACCGCAACCCGTCCATGAAAGCAGTCCACCCCCGCCGCTCGAGTTTCGGCACGGGCAGATCGCGCCGCATGGCCAGCAAGGCTGCCACCACAGCCAAATAGCTCGCGGCATCGACCCAAAATGCGGCGGCCACACTCACATGCGCGATCACCAGCCCACCTAGGGCCGGCCCAGCGATGGCCGCCACATCCCAGGCCAGGACATTCAAAGCCAGCGCGTTGGCGAGTCGTTCGCGAGGTACCAGCAAAGGAATGAGGGCCTGACGAGCCGGTGCATCGAACGACATGGCTGCTGCCGAGGTGAACGCGAGGAGATACAAGAGCGGGAGCGACGTCATCCCCAAGGAGACCACGAGCGCGAGCACTCCCAAGAGAAACGCGGCCGTCGATTGCGTGAGTAAAAGAAGTCGACGCCGATCCATCTGATCGGCCAACGTGCCGCCGAAGAGCGAGAGCACCATTGTCGGGATCGCTCGCACCAGAGCCACACCGCCGAGCTGTGCCGGCGATCCTGTCAAGTCATAGACCAACCAGCTCAGGGCGACGGTCTGCATCTGCGTGCCGAGCATGGAGACGAACTGCCCGGCCCAGAGCAAGCGAAACTCCCGGAACCGGAGCGCAACCAGCGCTTCCCCCCAGCGAACTCGCACCTGCCTGCCCCCGAAACGACATCTGCGAGACACTTCTGCCGGCAAGCCTCGACCGATGGTACACTGCGCGCGAACGAAAGGATCGTCCGCATGCACGCTCCCATGACTCGCGCTATCCTCTACGGCTTCCTCGGTGCAGTCGGAACCGCCATAATGGTCGGTGTCCCCACGGCACTCATCCCGAATCCCGTTTTCGGTCGCATGATTCCACCGGACGAATTCGACTACCTGGTTTTCGCTGCGACCGTCATCCTCGCTTCGGCCCTCGCCGCCACCTATGCCTGGCCACTCGCCTGCCCGCTCCCGGAACGACGCATCGCTGCTGGCTCCCTCGCCACCTTCTTCGCAGTCGGGTGTCCGACATGCAACAAGCTCGTGTTGCTCCTACTCGGGAGTAGCGGGGCGGTTCAATGGTTTGCCCCTCTGCAGCCACTCCTCGGTATTGCCGGGCTGGCCCTGCTGGCCTCGGCTCTCATCTACCGGTTACGGCTGCTCGCTCCGTTTTCTCACTCCAACCAGCCGAAGCGCGCCGCCCTTGACTGACCGAGACAGGGGTCACTTCTGCAGTAGTCTTGTGCTTTCTCCCCTGCTCGTCACTGTTCCAGATTGCACCAGAAAGGCGAGGAACGAACAGAGCGCGGCGACTCGTGGCACGTGCTTGTCGTGCGTCTCTCGCCGGAAGGCAGTCAGTCCAGCTCAGGCACAACTAGGATCTTGGGTAGTGGAGATCACCCTCCCCATCCACCGTCGAAAGTCTTTCCCTGAGCGCGATCCAACACTGGGCTCCATGTCGTCCTCTGCCCTCAGGAGCATCTTCGCGCGCGGTGCACAACGCCGCCCGTCGGCTTCGACCACTGCTCCGATCCGCCGATCGAGAGCGGAGTGGTCAGTGCGCCGCGGCGAGACGTTCAGTCGGTCAGGGTTGTCGACATCGCGAGCCCTTCAGGCCACCTCTGGCCCATCCAGGGCTACACTCCGCTCTTGCACGCTCGACCCCTCCCGTGTATACTCTGTGCGGTAGACGACGTTTGGGCCGCTAGCTCAACTGGTAGAGCAGCTGACTCTTAATCAGCGGGTTGGGGGTTCGAGTCCCTCGCGGCCTACCACAGAAAACTGCTCGGAGACACGAACTCGAAAGACCGGTCGGGAAGCGATATCCGGCCGGTCTCGCATTTTGACCGCCGTTTCGGCCACAGTCAGTCGCAAGATATTCGCTCGAGCACTAGCGTCGGCCATCGTCGAGGCGCTGCTGCCGTCTCCTCCGGTAACCGGCAGACGCACTGTAGGACAAATGACCGAGATTGGCATTCGAGAAGAATTTGGGTAACACCCTCGATACGACACCAGACCGATGAGGCAGCCAGGGTTCCGTATCCGGACGCGCGGCACCGTGAACGAGGCTCGTCGCTACCCGGTGCGGACGGATCGCTCGCACAGCCACGACTCCGCTCGCATCACCGGCAAGGTTTGGATCCCAGCCCCGTCACCTGCCAGCAGCGCCAGACCAGCGCAGAGTTTGCTCGATCCGACCGCCGGGAGTGCTGGCTCCGCTATCATTCTCCTGTCGGGCCAGGCCCGATAGCGAACGGGGAAAGGATGTCACCGTGTATTCCCGTCGTTCTCTTCTGACCGGTTTTCTCCTGTTACCACTGCTCGCTGCCTGCGGGCGGTCGCCAGCCAAGGACCGCCACGACGAACTCATCGCCTGGCCGGCCCAAGATCGTTGGCCGCCGATCTTCTACCAGGCTTCGACTGAGGCGCAGGAGGCATACCGCTACGCCGTGACTCACCCGCAGATCCTGCAGTATTTCCCCTGTTACTGCGGGTGCGTGGAATGGGGGCACCGCTCGGTCCTCGACTGCTCCGTCCGCGAATTCCGTGCCGACGGATCCGTCGTGCTCGACAGCATGACCTTCGGTTGAGGAATCTGCATCGACATCACGCGTGACGTGATGCGGCTCACGGCAGAAGGACACTCGCTCCGCACGATCCGTCAGTACGTCGAGGCAACCTATAGTAGCCTCGGCCCGGGCACGAACACACCATGGCCGCCGGAGTGAGTCCGTCAGGCAGGCGACTCCGCACAGTACGCCAACCCGAGTAACCCCGGTCCGGTGTGGATGGCCATCGCCGCCGTGAAGGGGGTGACGAACGATTCCACGACCTGGAATCGCTCCTCGATCGTCTGCCGTAGTTCCGCTGCTTCCTCGGCCGCTCCCGCGTGCAGCACCCCCACGTGCACCGGCCGTTCACCCACGTCCTGCTCCATGCGACGCAGCATCGCCTCGATCGCTCGTCGGCGCGTCCTGACCCGCTCCAGTGAGACGATCTTCCCATCCCGCAGCGTCAAAATGGGCTTGACCTGCAGCATATCGACTGCCAGCTGGGCGAGCCACGGCGCACGCCCGCTCCGCACGAGATAGGTAACGGTGTCCAGCACAGCGAAAAACCGCACCTGTGACCGGAGTTCTTTGACCCGGCGCACGATCGTCTCCAAGTCCGCCCCCTGCTCAGCCAAGCGTGCTGCCGCGAGAACGAGAAAACCTTCCGCCATGGTCGCTGCTCGGCTATCGACGACGCGGATCGGAATCCGCTCGATCAGTCGAGCTGCCGCCGCCGCAGCCTGTACCACACCAGTCACGCCGGAGGAGACGTGAATCGACACGATCCCCGTCGCGATGCGCGACAGCTCCTCGTACGTGTCGAGGAACTCACCCACGGCCGGCTGCGCCGTCGTGAGCACTTCTCCCGCTTCCAGCCACGCGAATGCCTCCTCCGGCGTCACATCGATGCCATCGCGATAGACTCGCTCGCCGCGAACGATGCGCACCGGCACCACACGGATGTGGTAGCGCTCGACGAGTTCGAGGGGTAAGCACGCGATGCTGTCAGTCACGACCGCGAGCACGGTAGGTCAACCCTCCATCGCGGGAGGCCACCGCTCCTCATCGCGATCCAACCAGAATCGCCGCCAGAGAACAGTCTGCCGAGCAACCGGATCACGCGGAAGTCGCCGCCGGTTCGCTTCCAGCCGCTTGACGATCGTGATCGCGAGCATACCGAGACTGCCCCGCAATGCCGCGTCGGATCCACCGAGCGCGATGATCACGCCCGGTAACGAGAGGAGCCCGAGCAACGCGACCACCGGAGTGCGCCGCACGAGCCTTCCGATCGCCAACGCGGCGAGCACGACGAAGACTCCCATGGGGAAGACGACGAGCAGGAATCCGAGAAACGGACTGATCCCGCGCCCACCGCGAAAGCCGAGCCACAGTGACCAGTTGTGACCGACGACGGCTGCCAAACCACACGCCATAGCCAGCTCCGAACTGGCTCCGACCTGTAAGGGCAGTACGGTCGCGAGGTACCCCTTCAAGACGTCGATCAGACCGACCGGAACCACCGCCCAGCGCGCGACCAGATAGTAGACTCCCGAGCCACTGATCGTCGGCGAGCGCTCCCGCAGATCGACTCCCGCGAGGAGCTGGGCAGCGATCTGAGCGGTCGGTACGGAGCCGAGGAGATATCCGGCGAGCAGCAGAAGCACGCTCTCCATGTTGGCACTCCTATTGTCTATGAGTATAGAAACAGAGCGCTCGCTTGCTACAATCGGCCCGAACGGGGCGAGTACGAGGCAACAGGGCGGAGCGATGGATCACCCGTTCGCCGAGCACGTGACGCGAGAATCCGAAGTCGCTCGACAGTGTTGGGACGGCTGCACCTTCGTGGCCGCACTCGAGGCTGCCGTCCTCGCTCTCGGCGAGCACGCCGCGAGTCTCGACGCCTTGAACGTGTTCCCGGTCGCCGACCGAGACACCGGCACGAATCTCTTTTTGACCGCGCAGGCAGCTTTGCGGGCCGCCCGCGCGGCGAGCGACACGAGCCTGACTGTGGTGACGCGTTCTGCAGCCCATGCTGCACTACGAGCCGCACATGGCAACTCCGGCGTGATCCTCAGCCAGTTTTTCCGCGCCTGGGCCGAGATCGCTGCCCAACGCGAGTACCTCGATGCAGCAGCCATGGCAGCCGGCTTCGCCCGAGCCGACACGCTGGCTCGGCAGGCACTTTTAGAGCCAGTCGAAGGCACGATGATCACCGTGCTCCGCGCGGCTGCGGCAGCTGCCCAGGAGGCGGAAGCCGCTGGTCTCCCGCTCGCCGAAATCTTGGCGCGCGTCCGCGACGCCGCTCTCACCGCGGTCGCCCGGACCCCAGAACTCTTGCCGATTCTGCGCCAGCAAGGTGTCGTCGATGCAGGTGCACAAGGGCTTGCCGTCCTCCTCGATGCTTGGGCTGCTGCCGCTCGCGGGGAACGGCCCACACTCGCGCCGCTGAGGACGACACCGCCACCGACCCACTCAGGTGCTGGCGACCCGGTCGGGTACTGTTTCAACGCGCTGCTTCGTGTTCTGAGCGATCGACGCGACGAGCTCCTCCGAACGCTCGCGCCGTACGGCGAGTCGATCGAAATCGTCGGTGATGACGCGCTGCTGCGTGTGCATCTCCATACCCAGCAGCCGGATCTGGTCATCGCGTGTCTCCGTGCGTACGGCAGACTCGATTCGCTGGCCGTAGAACCGCTCTCTGCAGATGGACAGGAGACGATCCTCACGGAAGCACGTGGATCCGCTCTGCTCGTCTTGTCTCCTGCGCCCACGATCCGGGCATGGGCTCGTCGCTCAGGAGCGCTCGCTCTCGCTCCGAGTCCGACGCTCACCGAACCCGAGCGGTTGGCTGCTCGACTCGCTACGCTGCCGGTCGATCGTCTCCTCGTGCTTCCTGCGCGGCAGGAAGACGCAGCGCTGGTTCGAGAGGCAGCCCGTCAACTGAAACAGCCGACGCTCGTCGTTCTCCCAGCGCACTCGCTCGCTGCTCAGTTGACCGCCCTCCTCGTCTACGAGCCAGGTCAGGGGGATCGCGCTGAAGAAAAACTGGTCGATCTTCTGACACGTCTACGGACAGTCGAGATCGACCAGGAGGGTACGTCCGCGACACCACGCTGGATCGCTCGCAGCGGTCCGTGGCACGCAATGCATGCAACGCCGGAGGAGGCACTCCGCGCGGGACTCGCGCACCTGCATGCCCAGGAGGCTGAACTCTGCACCCTGGTCATCGGCGAGGCGATCGGTGAGGTCGCAGGACTCCACCGAGCCATCCGTGCCCACTGGCCGCACCTCCAGATCGACTTCTTCTGGGGACACCAGCCGGCACCAGCACTCTCCATAGCGCTCGAGTGAATCGACGTCCGGTAGCTACTCGCTCAGTCTTGCCCCTCGTCATCAACCGTAGAGAGCGAGAGGCACCGCGTCCATCCCTGATGAGGCGAGTCCGTGCGCGAGACCCACGACGGTGTCCGCCAATCTGCGTACACGAGTCCGTGGCAAGGAGAAAATACCAGCGCAGTCGGTGACCTGCCATCAACCGTGGCGTTTGTGGGGTAATGGATTCCCTTCACCCAACAGAGCAGGAAATGCGATCACTATCCGTCCACAGGGTGGACACGCTCTGGCGAAGGTATCGCTGGTTCCACTTGGTTCCTTTCGCGCAACCAGCGTAGGAAGAGCAGCCAGGCCAGTTCGCGTTGGTCGAACTGCGGAAGCAACTCCGGAGACACCGGCGTTTCCAGCACAGCCCGACGCGGCAATCGTTCGACGAGCGCGTTTGCCACCAGATCGGTCCGCTCACCCAGTCGTGCCCGCGGAATCAGCACGGATGCTCCCCCATCGGCCAAGAGGACGATCCCTTCCCGGCTTTCCGCCCAGCCGACAACCGGCACGCCCCGGCGCCAGAGCGCAGCGATCAGTTCGGAGAGACCTGTTGTGCGCACGCTTGGACGCGTCTCCATCGCTCATGCTCCCTCGATCAGGAGCATCGGCAATCCTCGAAGGAGGGAATGTAGCACATTTGTCCCAAAGCATGTCGCCATCGGTCTCGACGCTGTCATCGAAGCCGGCCGCCTGTCGCCCGCAGCGGAAGAAGAAGCACGGTAGCGCAGCACTGCACCTGCGTGACGACGGACTGAGAATCACCGGGAGAGCTATCCGCAAAGAAAGTGGTCAGCTCGCCTGGCTGCCCCCTGGACACGCGGCACGCCACGCGCGACAACTGCAACGCCCGCAATCCGGGCGATGGGCAAGGCGACGAGCTCGTGAAACCTGTCGAGGTCGGAGCGTTCGCTCGAGCACCTCGTACATTGGGGCCCACCCAGCGCCCTCGATCCTCGCTCATCTGACCCTTGCTCTCGCCTTCCGACCCCTGAGGGTGGAGCAACCGCTCGGTTCACTCCACGAGTTCGTTCGGGAACTCGAGCGAGCGCCGCATTACCGCTACTCATCGATCCATTGCATCGAGACTCTCTCGCATCCATTGAAGGCTCGGCTGCGAGACCACGACAAGCCGGAGCGGTCGAGGTCGCAAACGAGGCAGCCCACCGGGGAGCACGCCTCGCTCCACCATCCGCGCACAGCTTCTCTCGGCAACGCGTGCCGACGGCAGCTCGGGAGCGTTGCCCGCCACCCCGCATCCGAACCCCCGCGGGGACGAGACGAGCGGCCAACACGCCGCTCGTTCTCGAGCCATCACCTCGTGTCGGCTATGGAAAGCGACGACGCGCGCAGCCACGCCCTCGTTCCGCAATATGGTCAGTCAACGCTCATGTCGTGCGCTGCCTTCTGGAGCACTGATGCAGGACCATCGCTCCCTTCGCAGCCCATCGCACAGGCTGGAACCCCGCTCGCTGGGGGCACCCGCTGCAGGACACCGCTCCAGCACACTCCCCTGCTGGAAGAGCAGGAACTCCATCGCCGCGCGTCGCACGCGGCACGCTCACCGACCGTCCATCCCACGCTGCGGTCTCACCGGTCCACGACCGGGAGTGCCAGACCAGCGGCTCCTGGTCGCGACCCCACCGCGTCCGGATAGTACCGGTGCAACAAAGCGAGTCCGATCGCTGCTCGGCGGACTCGCTCCCGCCCCAATTGGACAGCCAGCTCCTCGAGATGTCGCCCTGACGGATAGATGTTCGGGGCGTTGCGGAGCCCGAACTTGAGATAGACAGGCGCGCACACGCGGACGATCTCCGCGATCTCGTAGTGGCGAACGAACCCTCCTACGTCGTCCGGCACCTCCACGTAGATGTCGAGAGGCACATCGACCGCGGCTCGGATCGCGGCGAGCTGCGCCAAGCTGAGATCGGTCACGACGTTGTACGTGTCCGCTCCTAAGCGGACCAGCAACGCGACCGAGGCCGGATTGGCTGCCCCCATGAGCACGCTGACCTTGAACTGCATATCGCGCGGTAATTCACCGGCCCGCCGCATCTCGCTTGCCACCCAGAGCGCTCCCTCGTCAGCGAGCAGGACGCTCCGGATACCCAAGTCTGCTGCCCGCCGCACGTCCTCCAGGCAATGCACCAATTGCTCCTGGCCACGCAGCTTGGCACTCACCAGCGCCCCGGCCGGCGTACGGGCCATCGCACCAATATCCCACCCCGCACTCGGTCGCGCGAAGAGGCTCACCTCCATGCCCTCGGCTGCTGCCAATGCCGCCATCTCGCGGATCTCCTCGTCGGTCAGCAGCATCACGCCGCTTCCCTGCGAGATTCGGTGGACGACGATACCGTGCCGCTTGGCTTCCTCGATCACGGCGGCGAGAACACGCGGTCCCTCGGTACTCGGAATCTCGATCCGATACTGCGCCCCGTCGGGAAAGCGCTTGGTGCTGGTCGGCAGATCATGGAGATCACCCCGTGGCAAGCCCAGCCGCTCGAGAAACGCTCGTGTCCGCTCCACCCGACCCTCCCCCGTTTCGACTCAGCGGCGGGCCCGTCGCACTCGCATCCGCCGCCGCTTCTGCATGATGTCCAGCGCCACCGCAAGGATGATCACGGTACCAGTCACGGCCTGCTGCGCATAGGTACTCACGCCGAGCAGAACCATGCCGTTTTCCAGCACTCCCATGATGGCCGCACCGAGAACAGCGCCTAGCACCGTACCCTCACCGCCCATGAGACTCGTGCCACCGATGATCGAGGCGGCGATCACGGGGAGCTCGAAACCGAGCCCAGCGGAAGGCTGCGCTGAGACGAGCCGCGCGACAAGGATCAGCCCAGCCAGCGCAGCCAACGTCGAGCACAAGACATAGACCAGCAACTTCACGCGCTCGACCGGAATACCGGCCAAGCGGGCCGCTTCCGAATTTCCCCCAACCGCATAAATGTAGCGGCCGTAAGTCGTGAAGCCGAGAAAGATCGTCCCCAGAATCGTCAGAACGATCATGATGATGACCGGCACCGGGACGATCCACACATAGCCTTGCCCGAGCCAGATGAACGCCCGGTAGTCATACGGCACGGTCACCGGATACCCTTAGGTGAGCACATAGACGAGCCCGCGCCCGATGCTCAACGTCCCGAGCGTCGCGATGAAGGGAGGCAGACCGACTCGGGTAATGAGCAGTCCGTTGACCAGTCCCACCATGGCCCCGACACCGAGACCAGCCAGCATCGCCAGCGGCAATGGAACCCCACGCTCCAGGAGCATCCCGGTCGAAAGACCAGCCAGTGCGAGTACTGAGCCGACCGAAAGGTCGATCCCACCCGTCAGGATGACCATTGTCTGGCCGATCGCCACGATGGCCGTCAGCGAGAAAGCTCGTGCCAAACCGAACAAGTTGCCAGTGGTCAAGAAGGCATCGGTCGTGATCGAGAGAAAGAGACCGAGCACCAGCAGCGCGACCAGGATGTTGAACTCCCGGAAACTGGTGAGCCGCTGCAGGAGCCGCCGCCCGGCTGCACCGGTCATTGCCTGATCCGTACGGCGCTCCGTCACCGGAATCGATTCGCTTAGGATCCGCTCCTGCTGCGGCGAACGACTGTCGATCTCGTCACAGCTCCTCCCGACCCACGGGCTGCACCAGCACCGGCTTGCCCGGCCGCAGCACCAGGACATGGACCGGCAGCTTCCGATCGTGGACATAGCGAACGAGTGCACCAGGGTCAGCCAGATTGGCCGCGAACATGTCGTAGTGAAGGGGAATCAGGAGTTCGACGCCGATGTCCGCCGCCAGATGTGCCGCCTCCCGAATATCCAGGTTGCCCACGATATCCATCTGCTCCCGATACCAGTCCCGGCCATTGATCGGCAGCATCGCGACCTGGGGTCGTAACGCGCGCACCGTCTCGGCGAGGCCTGCGTACGCGATCGTGTCCCCGGCATGGTACAGGCGCACGCCAGCCAGCTCGACCACGTAGCCGAGAAAGCGCGGTACGCCATCGACCTCACCGAAGCCATACGCATCAGCCGCATGCAGACCATGCATGGCTGCGACCGGCCAGACAGTGACGTCAGCGAAGACCTCGGCTTGGCCTGGCCGCATTCCCTGCACGCGCTCGCGGTCGATGCCGAGCGCGCCGAACTGGTCGACGATCGGCTGCGGGCAAGCGAAACGCGCTCCCGGCGCCACCCGCGCGATCGCCGCACAGGTCGGCCCATCCAAGTGATCCCAGTGCTCGTGCGTCACGAGCACGAGGTCGACCGACGCGAGTTCCTCCGGCGCAACCATCGGCGGTACCAACCGGTCGGGATGCGGCGAGAGGAACGGATCGATCAGGACGATTCGGCCTGACCCCGCCAGCGCGACGCTCGCTTGCCCGAGCCACACGATCCCGAGCGAGTCGTGTCGCTGCGCCAGCCGCTGAAGAATCGCCGCGACCCCCTCCATCGTCCGCTCCTCACTCGCGCTCCGCTTGCCGTCGGTGCCACTCTTCGGCGAAAAGATTGAAAAAGACGCGCCGCCGCGGATGCTGCGCGACCACGCTGTGATCCAACTGGACGCCTAAGCCCGGCCCTTGCGGCAGCGGGAAGTAGCCATCGACGACGTCGGGAACCCCCGGTGCCGCTGCCTTCACGTGCGCTTCGGCGAAATCGTTGAAGTGCTCTTGGATCTTGAAGTTGGTCGTGCAGGCAGCCAGATGCAGGTTCGCTGCGGTTCCGACCGGGCCGCAGACGTTGTGCGGCGCGACGAGGACATAGTACGCATCAGCCCACGCGGCCAACTTCTTCGTCTCCAGGAGTCCACCCAGATGCGTGATATCCGGTTGGATGATATCGGCTGCCTGGAGCTCGAAAAGTTCGCGAAAGTCATACCGAGTGTGGATCCGCTCGCCGGTCGCCACCGGGATCCGCACCTGCTCGGCGACCTTCTTCAAGGCAGCCAGATTGTGCGGCGGCACCGGCTCCTCGATCCAACTCGGCTGGTAGGGCTCGAGAAGTCGTGCCATCTCGATCGCGGTCGCCGGATTGAACCGTCCATGCATCTCGATCAAGATCTCGACCTCTGACCCCACGGCATCGCGCACGGCCTCGACCAGTGCGATCACACGCCGCTTCTCAGCGAGATCGAGCTCATAGTAACCAGCACCGAACGGATCGAGCTTGAGCGCACGGTACCCGCGCTCGACCACCCGGCGCGCTGCCTCTGCGAACTGCTCCGGTGTCCGCTCCACCGTATACCAGCCGTTGGCGTACGCCTTGATCCGATCCCGTACCGCGCCACCCAAAAGCTGATAGACGGGAAGACCGAGCGCCTTCCCCATGATGTCCCAGCAGGCGATCTCGATCGCCGCGATCCCCGACATCATCACGTAGTCGGGCCGGGCATAATCGTCGCGCATCATGTGAAAGACGAGGTCTTCGATCTGAAACGGGTCACGGCCGAGCACATGATTGGGGACCGCTTCGGCCAGGTAGCCCAACAGGGCATCCGTGTGGTTGAGCATCCGCGCCTCGCCGACCCCAGTGATCCCCTCGTCGGTATGCACCTCGACGAACGTCAGATTGCGCCAGGCCGTCCCCAGTACGTACGTCTTCACATCGACGATGCGCATTGCCTTCTCCTTCTCCAATCACGCGGCGACGCGCTGTCCCGTCGCCGCTCGCAGGACACGCTCCTCAGTGGCCTCGCCGCGAGCGAACTCGGCGACGATCCGCCCTCCGCTCATCACCACAATGCGATGACTCATACTCAGGACTTCGGGGAGTTCGGACGAGATCGACAGGATGGCCATACCAGTCTCGGCCATCTCGGCGATCAGCGCATGGACTTCGGCCTTCGCGCCCACATCGATACTGCGCGTCGGCTCGTCCAGGATGAGCACCTTGGGATTCGTCGCCAGCGCTCGGGCAAGCACGACTTTCTGTTGATTCCCACCGCTCAGGTTCAAAACGCGCTGCTCCAGTGATGGCGTGCGGATGCGCATCCGCTGGACGAAGGAACGCGCGAGTTCCTCCTCGCGTCGTCGCGAGGGGAAGCCGAAGCGAGCCAAGCGAGCGAGCACGGAGAGCGAGACGTTCTCCCGAACGGACAGACTGGAGACGAGGCCTTCCAGTTTTCTGTCTTCTGGAACCAGGACGATCCCGTGCTGCACCGCCTCACGTGGGCTACGGATCCGTGTCGGACGCCCGTCGACCAGTATCTCCCCCGCGTCGATCGGATCCACCCCGAAAAGACAACGCGCTAACTCCGTTCGCCCCGCACCGACAAGCCCCGCGAGACCCACGATTTCTCCAGCCCGCACGGTCAAACTGACGTCGTGCAGGACATCCGCGCGCGCCAGCCCGCGCACCTCGAGCCGCGGGACTCCTGGAGACGACTGCACCTCGCGGAAGTAGGCCGAGAGATCGCGCCCCACCATCATCCTGATGAGCCCGTCTCGCGTCGCCTCACCGATCGGCAGCGTCCCGACGACGCGTCCGTCCCGGAGGACTGTCACTCGGTCAGCCAGCGCGAACACTTCCTCCAGGCGATGCGAAATGTAGATGATCGCGACACCCTGCGCTCGCAAACCACGCAGAATCTCGAAGAGCCTTTCCGTCTCCTGCAGCGACAGTGCACTGGTCGGCTCATCCAAGATGAGGACCCGGACATCCTGAGAAAGGGCACGCGCGATCTCCACGAGCTGCTTTTGGGCAATACTGAGTCCCCGGACCGGTTGCCGCGGATCGATCGGTGCGCCAACACGTGCCAAGACCTGTGCCGCCTCGTGCCAGACACGTGGCCAATCGACTGCTCCCGGCAGGCCAGATCGCTGGGGAAGACGTCCGAGAAAGACGTTTTCCCCAACGGAGAGCGCATCGATGACGCTCAGTTCCTGATAAATGATTCCGATTCCGCGTTCGAGAGCCTGGCGAGGGTCACTGAAACGAACTGGCCGACCCTGCAGCAGAATCTCTCCCTCGTCCGGCTGCAGCGCGCCGGAAAGGATTTTCATGAGTGTCGACTTGCCCGCACCGTTCTCCCCGACGACCGCGAGCACTTCACCGGGAAAGACCGTCAAAGAGACACCCTCCAGGGCCACCACCCCCGGAAAGCGCTTCGTAATCTGGCGGGCTTCCAAGATCGGCTCAGCCATATTCTGCCCCCTGCCTTCGGGAAAGGGGCCGGGAGAGCCCCCCGGCCCCTTCGTTTGAGCGTCACTTCGTATAGCTGTTCAGGTTCTCCTTCGTCACCACCGTCACACCAGTGTCGATGTTCTTGAACGGTGGCTTCGCCTTGCCAGTCAGGATGTCGTAGGCCCACTGGACCGTCAGCACACCCATCTGAACCGGCCGCTGGACCATCGTCGCCGCGATGATTCCTTCCTGGATCGCGCGCTTCGTTTCCTCCAGGTCATCGAACGCCACGATGACCAGCTTGCCGATCCGATCTTGGAACTCGGGTGACTTGAGGACCTGCGCGAGCGTTGGTCCACCGGTCGCGCTGACACAAGCGATCCCGTTGAGATCCGGATGCGCTCGCAACATCGCCTCGCTGACCGACAGTCCCTTCTGCAAGTCATCGTCTGTCGCCTGAACGTCGACGACCTGGATATTCGGTCCGACTCCTTCCTTGAACCCTTCGATGCGCTGGTTCAGATTGAGCGCGCCGAGCCCACCAGTGATGATGCCGACCTTTCCCCGGCCGTTCAGTAACTTGGCCATGGTTTCGCCCATCGTCTTCCCAGCAGCCTTGTTGTCAGTGCCGATGTACATCACGCGCTGGCTGTTTGGAGAATCGGCATCGAAGGTCATCATGAGGATGCCCTGCTTCATCCCCTCGGCGATCACCGGCTCGACCGACTTTGGCTCGTTGGGCGAGATCGAGATGGCATGCACCTTCTTGCGGATGAGATCTTCGATGATCTTCACTTGCAGAGCTGGGTCAGCTTGCTGCGGAGCGACATACTCGAACGTCACGCCGAGTTCCTTCGCTTTCTGCTCGCCTCCCTTGCGGCAGTCTTCGAAGAAGGGGTGAACGAGTTTGGGCACCATTGCGATCGTGATCTTCGTCCCCGGTGCCACGGTCGGCACCGGTCCAGCCGCAGCCGCCGCGGTCGGTGTTGCGGCTGCTGCCGGAGTCGCGGCGGCAGCCGTCGGGGAAGCAGCCGCCGCGGCAGTTGGCGATGGAGCTGGTGCGCGCGTCGGTGTTGCTGCTGGGGCCGGAGTCGGCGTCGCCTGTGCACCGCCACATGCATTCAGCAGGGACAGCGCTGCACCACCGACCAACACGGAACGGAGCAGGTGTCGCCGCGTAACCGTTTTGCGCAGTCGCTGATCGTCCTTGACGACTCTCCTCCTTCACTCATGCCGTCCTGTGTCTTGATCGCCCGATCACCCGATGGAACGACAATATAACGTGTCCGCGCATGCACCTCCCTCCGGTGATCCGTTACCCGTCCGCCACAGCAGGCAAATGCCAGGGCGGGAGTTCCGGCTCCTCGGTGTCGCGCGCCAGCTGGCGAGCACCCAGGCGCAGCGAGACGTCTCGTGCTCCTCGGCGCACCAGTCGCGATAACTCGAGGAACCGCTCCGGCGTATCCCGCACGACCGGAAACGAGATGCTCATCGCTGCGACCATCCGCCCACGGTGGTCGTAGATCGGTGCCGCTACGCAACGAACATCGGGATTGGACTCGCAGTTGTCCCAGGCGAGCCCACGGGCACGTGTTCGCTCGAGTTCGCTCCGCAGCTCAGCGAGCGTGCGGATACTGTTCCGCGTCATCGTCGGCAGCAGGTCCACACCGGCGAACCGTTCTTCCAGTTCCTCATCGGTCAAGCTGGACAGCAACATCTTCCCCACTGCGGTGCAATGAGCTGGCAATCGTCGACCGATCGCCGACACCAGCCGCAAGGCGTTCGTGCTGTCCACCTTGGCGATGTAGAAGACGTCTCGCCCCTCCAGCACCGCGATGTGCACCGTCTCGTCGCATCGGGCCGCGATCTCCCGCGCCACCTGCTGGCCTTCGCGCGCCAGATCGAGACCGGAGGCATAGGCGTTCCCCAACTCGAAGACACGAGCATCCAGCGCGAACCGGTGCGGATTTCCCTCGATCGGCCGAAGATACCGGCGCGCGACCAGCGTCGCCACGAGCTCGTGCGCCGTGCTGCGGGGCAGACCCAGAGCGCGCGCGATTTCCGGCACCGACAGCGACTCTGGCTGCGGGGTGCGCAGAAAGAGCTCGAGGATATCCAGGGCTCGCTCGACTGCCGGTACGCGACGTGCCATCGTTCTCTGTCCGATATATCAGACATTATCCGATCTGTCGACTCTCATCTGGTCACAGTCTAGTCCTCGCGTGTCCAGCTGTCAATCCCCCTGTGAGCGGATCGAAGACGATGCACGATCGCCGCGAGACCACGCGCTGACCTGCCAGGCTGGACAGACATCAGCGTCGGTCGGCCCACAGAACACAGCGAAGGACTCGCCGCACGCAGGCAGCCCGTCGACGAGCCGCGCAGCGGTCGATCACTGCTTGCGCCACGCGAGCCGGCGTCCGACCCCGTGCGATCTGGCGGGCAACCATCCGTCACCGCCCCGACCAACCCCTGCTGGACACGGACGATCGGGCTGAATATACTCGCGTCCGTACGCATGTCCGGACAGTACGGTCCGGAAGGAGGGAGCCAGTTCGATGATGCAGGTCCGCTGGATCGGAGTGCTCTTGCTCGTCGCGCTCGCCCTGTCGTGGGCAGCAGCCCCGGTCGCTGGGGACGCCGGTATCACCGAACACCGCCCAGCAACGCGCCCTCTCGACCCGTCCGCGACCGCCGTTCCCAGCCTGATCACTGACCGATCGAGCTCGTTGACTACCCCGTCAGTCGCCGGATCGACCCAGCCCACTGCGGAGCCACCGACCGGGGCGGACCAGACAGCGGGAAAGGTGGATCCCCCAAATCCGGTCGGGACGTCCGGAGGTGATGACGCAACGACTCGAGTTCTCCCTGACCGATCCCCGGTCATCACCGAGCCAACTCCTGGTGAGACGATCTCGTCCCCGGACGGTAACCCTCCACAGGACGCCGACGACTCGGCCGCACCCGCCGGTTCACCGGTAACGACAGCTACCCAACCGACCGGCTCCCGTTTCGTGACTTCCCCCTCGTCAGGAAAGTCCCCCGACACGAGCGAGCGCGCGCAAGTCGCACCCCAGACCGGAAGCGGGTTCACGCCTGCGGTTCTGGCCCTCCTGACCACCAGCCTGCTCGGCTCGTTCTGCCTCCTGCTCGGTCTCGCGCTGAGTACGCTAGCTCGGCGACACCACTGAGCAGGCCCACGATCACTGGAGCAGTGGCAAGAGCAGTCGCGGCCAGTGTCGGGCCACCGCCTCCCGCAAGCGTGCTGTCGTGACCACCCGGATCAGTCGACGATGCTCCTCGAAGCGCGCGAAGTCAGCGTCAGTCAGTCCCACCACATCCTGCCAGGGCATCAAGGGCTGAAAGCCGAGCGGTGGACGCTCGAAGAGCACCCAGACATCGGTGCTCCATTTCTCCGGTTTGGGGATCGCCAACAGCACTTCCCAATCCGCCACCGGTTCGCCGAGCAAATCGCTGAGACGTTGCGCCAGAACTCCTTCCAGCTCGCGACGGGCCGCCGGTCGACCGTACAGACTGCTGAGATACCGATAGAGATCAGGCGCACGCGCACTGACCTCGAGCGCACGCTTGTGGAGAACGCGATCCCGCAACCGGAGCACGAGTTGCCTCGTACTCTCCGGCATGCCGGGCTCGCTCAAGCGAGCCAGCAGCGAGGCATCGTCATGACGCGGCAGTTCCTCGGCAGTTATCGCCCCAACGAGGAGTGCGTCCTGCACGGCGCGCTGCAACATTGCCATCGCCGCTCGATTGGCATGGTGCCAGTACACGTTGTCGAACATCTCCTGCCGCGCGTTGATGAGCGAATGCAGCGGGCTCACTCCCTTGGCGGTCACCACGACCCGCGGCACACCGTGCACGTCGGCGACTCGCAGCGCATCGAGCAGGCGCGGCGTGTCGACGCCGCCATAGGGAACATTACAGTGGCGAGCATCGCGGGGGAGGTAATCGAGCTTGTCCACGTCCAGCGCACCACTCAAGAGCCCCCGGACGAGGCGATACGCCGCCGCGAGTGCTCCGCGTGGCGCGATGAGATCAGCGACCCGTCGAGGCTCGACTGCCCACTCCCGCTCCAAAACCTCCGCCAGCTCGCTCCGCTCGATCAACTGGCGGCCCACCTCCTCGTGCGGCAGCACTGGTCGCCCTAGCTCCTCGATCGCGTGGCTGAACGGGTAGTGCCCCACGTCGTGCAGCAGTGCGGCTGCCAAGGCAGTCCGTCGCGTCTCGTCGTCGATCCAACCAGCATCGTGCCGCCGTAAGGTCGCCAAAGCCTGGCGCATCAGGTGCAGCACACCGAGCGAATGCTCGTAGCGGGTGTGCTTCGCCCCTGGCCAAATCTTGCTGACGAAGCCGAGCTGCTGAATGCGGTCCAGTCGCTGGAAGGTCGGCGTGCTGATCAGCGCCACTTCGGCTCGAGTCAACGGAATGCGATCGTAGAGACTATCGCGTACGACGGTCACGTACCGTTCGTTGCACGTCATCGGCCGCTCCTCGTCTCGCCGACGATGCTACACTGCCCTGCGGTCGGATGCGGGCGAACGGGTGGAGGATCCCGATGCCGTGGTTCCGGTCACTGGTTCTGGCCATCGCTCGCCAGCCGTGGGTGGAACGCCTCGTACGCGAGTCCTCGCTGACCCTTCCAGTCGTGACGCGCTTCGTCGCGGGAGAGAGCATGGCCGAAGCACTGGCGGTCGCCCGCGCGCTGGCTGACCGCGGCTTCGCGACCACGCTCGATCTTCTCGGGGAGGAAGTCGCCACTCCCGGCGAAGCTGCGGCCGCCACTCAGGCCTACGCGGAACTTCTGAATGCGCTCTCCGATCGAGGGCTGGACTCCACCATCTCGGTCAAACCGACACACCTCGGCCTGCGCCTCGACCCTACCCTCGCTCGACTCAACCTCGAGCGGCTCGCCCGCCTGGCCCAGCGTCTCGGGCGCCGGGTCGAAGTCGACATGGAAGACTCCTCGACCACCCGCGCGACGTTGGATCTCTTCGCGGCCTTACACACCACCTACGGCGACCATCTCCAGATCGCCCTCCAGGCCTACCTCTACCGAACGGAAGGCGACATCGACACAGCAGTCGCGCGCGGCTGGCGGGTTCGCCTCGTCAAGGGCGCCTACGCTGAGCCCGCGACCGTCGCCTATCCGACGAAGGCTGCCGTCGATGCTGCCTACCGGCGTCACCTGGAGACGCTGCTCGAGTACGGTCGCTTCGTGGCCGTGGCCACGCACGACGAGGCGATTCTCCGCGTGGCCCGTGGTTTTGCCCGTCGCATCGGCGTTGGGCCCGAAAAGTACGAATTCCAGATGCTCTACGGTGTCCGACGCGACCTCCAGGAGCAACTCCGTCGGGCTGGCGAACCGGTCCGCGTCTACGTTCCCTTCGGCCGCCAGTGGTATCCCTACTTCACCCGCCGCCTCGCCGAGCGCCCTGCCAACCTCGTGTTTCTGCTGGGTCAGCTCGTCAAGAGGTGACTCGTCTCGACAACGGCGTAGCAGAGCGAACGGGTGGAGGCTGCGCGGCCGTTTGACTATCCCCCCATCGTACCAGAATCACACGCCACCTTTCCGAGGACTGACCATCCAGTTGATCTAGTACTTTTAGGCAGGTATACTGGATCCGTGCAGCAGGCAGGCATTTTTTCGTTCGTGCTGCTCGAAGCGACCAAGGAGGTGAAGTGATGAGTTCTGTGCGCCCGGCCCGTGTCGTTCTCTTGCGCCTCGTCGCGCTCGCTACCATCCTGGTTCTCGTGCTCCCTGCACTCGGCGCCGCGGCTGTCAGTGCTGACGAGAGACTCGGTCCGAACGAGGTTTCAGTTCACCCTACAAAGACGGTCGTGAACACCGTCGAGGCGTCCCCGATCAGCGTGGGCCTGCCGACGATTTTGCCGACCCGTCCTAGCGAATGCCCATCCACTGACCAAACCAGTGCTGTTCCGGTGGAGCCGCAGGAAGCCCCTGAACAAGAACACCAGGTCAAGTACCCCCCGACTCTACCTGCGATTCAGGCCCCTAAAGGTACAGCTACGTCCCAGGACGAGGCAACAACGACCGCTGGAGACGAGCAGACCGGACTGGGGAAGAGCAGCACCGCATTTCCGGATCTGATTAAGGTCGAGGCAGCAAATCCGACGACACAACCTGATGAGCAGCAGCAAGCAACTCCGTCAGCGGCCGACAACGGAAACTGCCCAACTACCGACGATACCAGTGATTCCGGTCTTCCTCGCGGCAACACCGGTAACGGCTCCGGCGACGGCAACGGGCATACGACACCGAGTTACACGTGCGGCGGTAAGGAATACGTACTCGAGCAACCTGGCTGGTATTACTGCCTCGACTTCCGCAAGATCTGGCTGAACGCGGACGATCTCGTCACCTCGCCACCCTCCGGTGCGTCTGTCAGTCTTGACATCTCGCTGAATGACCAGTTCCTCGGATCGTTCGAGTGCACCGAAACAGGGTGTGAGCCGCTCGTCGTATTCCTGGCCAACTTCGATCCGGACACAGCCGTCTTCCATATAGAGGAGAACGGGCTACCGCAAGGATGGCAGCTCCACCCGGACTATCAGGACGGCGCAACCTTCCTTGAGTTGCGGGACCCCCCAGGCCAGGGGCCGGGACCAGCTTGCCTGAATACTAGGTGGCGTAATTATAGTGATCTCTACGTGACTGAGTGCCTCCTCGTCATTGCAAATCAGCAGGTTGCCTCCACGGGTGGCACCGGGGAGGACAATTCCGGCGGCGGAGGCCAGGGCGGAAGCGGCCAAGACGGCAGCGGCGGGGGTACCGGTAGCTCAGGTGGCACGGGTAGCCAAGGCGGGAGCGGCGGCAGCACCGGAGGAGCGTCCACTGCACCAGGCACATCCTCGGTCCCAGCGAGCGAGGCCGCCAGCCCGCGAAGCGACGCCCAGCCAGCGGGCAGTAGCGAAGCACTCGCTCTCCAGCAGCCGGCGACTGACGTCTCACCAGCCAGCTCGGCAGGGAGCACCATGCCGCCTCTCCCACAAGTCCTCCCGCGCACCGGTCAGCGCCAAGCACTCACCTCACTCGCTGGCATCGGCCTCGTCCTGCTCGGCTGCGGAGTGATCCTGCTTCGTCGTCCTGCCCGAGCTCGTTGACGCTCCGCCAGTCGTTCGCGCATGGCATCTCCGTCGGGTCCTTTCCCGACGGAGATGCCATGCCCTTCCCCGTGGCCTTATCGGGTGTGCACCGTGGAGCAACCCAAACGACCGTCGACCCAGGCTGGCCCCTTCTGTCTCCCTGATCGATGCACTGCGATCCATCGGAGCTTCCCGCTGACGCTGCTCCACGACAGAACGGTCATTCTCGTGTCGACCGCTTCAGCGGGGCCCGACGAGATCAGGCATTGCACCATCTGCTGCGAACGGCACCATGGATGCCGGCCAGCCAAAGGTGCCCCAACGCATTTCGGCAACAACGGACACGCAAGAGAAACGCCTGGCGATCTGTTCAGTCGCGCGCTCACCCCCTCACAGCCGGACCCAATCCGGCCGTCGCGATCCACCCCGAGAAGGGCGCTCGCTACGAACTGGAGCCCCCTCGCTGACTCTCCTGAGCCGTGCGAGAGAGGGTCACGCAAGCCGGTAGCGAGCGTTCTCGCACCAGGCGCGAGACTCGAGCCGCCATCACCCCCAAAGCCGAATACCGGAGAGAGCGGCCCGCTGCACTAAGGCTCCGCAGCCCCACAAGTTCGCCGAGCCATAGACTCCGCTCATGCCTCTCCCGGATCTTCCACCGTATCACTGAGTCGAGCCACTCAGGCGCCCAGGAGTGCGAGTAGTTCGGTCGTCAGGAGCACCGTCCCGGAGAATCGAGCGATGGGTGTACCCAGGCCCACGCCGTTACTGACCAGTCCGTATGCCTGGCATCGTTCCTGCGACGAGTCGACTCTTCCCGTATGCCGCACGGTCGTCTCGACGAACCCGACGACGAAGGCGCCGACCGCGACCGTGAGAGAAACCAGCAAGACGAGTACTGCGCGAGCTCGCTCGCCACTGGTCTTCGACGCAAGGCCGTCGCTCCCTTTACCCAGGACGACGAACCCGTATACTCTGCTCGGTAGGTGGATGGACTGACGCGTAGCTGACGAGTCGCACCAGTGGTGGGTGAAAGGAAGACAGCTGGATCCCGCCCCATTCTGGCTGCACTCGGTTGCCTGGGTGCAGGCCTGCTCCTCGTCTTCGGTCTCACCATCGGGGCCAGTATCGGCTATCTCGTCTACCGTACCCGCACCCAGGGAAGCGCACCCACGGCTACGCCCGCTCCGCTCGCCCGCGTGACCGCCACAGCCGAACCGACCGTTCGACCAGCCACGCCGACTGCCACCGCCCCGCAGCGACCTACTCCGACGCGCGTATCCCGGCCGACCCCGTCGCCGGCCCCGTCACCGACGCTACCTCCTCTTCCGACCCCGACGACGGCGCCGCCACCCACCCCGTCACCGACTCCTGCGCCAGCTCCTGCCCCGACCAATCCGCCTTCGGTCGCAGCAACACCGCGGACCATCGAGGGCTGGCAGGAGTACCGTGACCCGGGTTACCTGCGCGTCCAGATCCCACCCGGTTGGCTCGTCGTCACCACGCCCGAAGCACCCGAGTACAACTTGCACAGCTGTCACTGCTATTGGATGCTCATGAGCCAGCAGATGGTGCAGAACAGTCCCTCGGCCGAGGACGTCGCTGCCTGGTTCGATAGCATGGGCCCCGACGATCTTGCACCTGGCGGTGTCCTCATCGAAATCCTCCGGGCAGACTCCGAGTACGCCCCACCCGTCGATTGGGGCACTCCCTTCTCTCGGGTCGAGATTCGGCCGGGCTTTCCGGCGGAGTACTATGTCCTCGATCCGGCTGGGCGCAAGTGGGGCTTCCGCTACCGCGATGCGCGAGGGCGGAGTTGGGCGATCATCGTGAAGACGAACGACGTCCTCACCGGGAAAAGCCCGACGCTCATCGACATCTCAGCCATCTTGGAGACGATCGACCACCGCTGAGCTGCTCGAGCCGCCACCGAGCGCCACCGTACCCTGCATCCTTGCCGCTGGTCTCCTGGTCGCGATCGATGGTGCGAGAAGACGCCCGCCTTCGCTCGCTGCGCGCCAGCAGCCGCATCAGCTGGGAACCATCGCGGATCCGCTCGCCGACGAGCGAACACTTGGGCTGGTATGCTTGTTTCCGGTGACTGGGTGGACGCCAACGATCACGGGAGAGATCCCATGCACATTCCCGACGGCTATATCAGCCCGGCAACAGCACTGGCCTACTGGGGAGGTATCCTTCCCTTCTGGTACATCGCGTCCCAACGCTTGCGTCGTCTGCTGGTTGGTCGCACGGTACCTGCCCTGGCCCTCTTTTCCGCATTTGTCTTCGTGGTGATGATGTTCAATGTCCCCGTGCCTGGTGGAACCACCGCACACGCGGTCGGCAGCGTGCTCGCCGCCATCGTCCTCGGTCCGTGGGCCGCGATCGTCGCCACATCGGTTGCCTTGATCGTCCAAGCCTTGTTTTTCGGTGACGGGGGTATCCTGGCCATCGGCGCCAACTGTTTCATCCTCGGGGTCGCGATGCCCTTGGCCGGCTACGGAATCTACCGCCTGCTCGCCGGCTCCAGCCCGCTGGAAAGCCGTCGCCGGGTCATCGCCGCTGCCGCGGCCGGCTACTTCGGTATCAATGTCGCTGCCCTGTTGGTCGGTCTCACGCTCGGTGTCCAGCCGCTTCTCTGGAGCGAAAACGGCCGCGCCCTGTACAGCCCCTACGGTCTGGAAGTTGCTGTTCCCGCCATGCTCATTCCACACCTCACCGTGGCGGGGCTCGCCGAGGGAATCGTCACCGCCGCTGGGCTCACACTGGTACACCGGTTCTACCCGGAAGTCTTGGGCAGCGTTCCGTCCCAGGGGCCGACAGCGGCCCGGCAGCGCTCGCTCATCTTGCTCATCACCGCTGTGCTTGTCTTGCTCACACCGCTCGGTCTGGTGGCCTCCGGTGCTGCCTGGGGCGAGTGGTCGGCTGAAGAGCTGGAGCAGCTGGTCGGCTACGTTCCCAGTGGACTGGCGCGCTGGGAAGGCTGGTGGCGTGCTCCTCTTCCCGATTACAGTCTGCCGTGGATGCCGGAAAGCGCGTCCTTCTCCGAACAGGCGCTTGCCTACGTGCTCTCCGCGATCATCGGTATCGGTTTAGTCAGTGCCCTGATCTTCGGTCTGCGTCTCTTGCTGCAGCCACGCTCGCCGGAGGACCGGTCCGCTGCCTCCGCGCGCTAGCATCGAAGGTGCCACATGGCTCGCCGCAGCTTTCTGGAAAAAACGCTCGCTGACCTCGCCACCACGCTCGAGCACACGGTCTATACCGAGGAGATAGCCCGTCGTTCCGGGCTTCTCCAGCGGCTCGATGCGCGCGTCAAGGTTGTTTTACTCGGCTTCGCGCTCCTCGTCGCCGCGAGTCTTCAGACCGCTCTGATGCAGCTCGCCCTGCTGGTTCTACTCCTCATCTTGTTCGCCGCCAGCCGGATACCAGCATCGATCGTCGTTCGTCTCGGTCTCGGTCTACCGGTCTTCACCCTGCTCGTCGCTGTCCCAGCGCTCTTCGTCGTGCCCGGACCGCCCCTCCTGCACCTGCCGTTCGGCCTGACTATTAGCACCACCGGCGCCTGGAGCGTGCTGACGCTGCTGCTCCGCGTCACCACTTCGGTTCTGGCGGCCGCCGCGCTCATGCTCACCACGCGATGGTCGGATCTGCTCGCGGCACTGCGCACCCTTCGCATTCCGCTCGTTTTCGTCGTGGTGCTGGCCATGGCCTACCGGTACGTCTTCGTGCTCCTCGAGCTCGTGCAGGATCTCCTGCTCGCCCGTCGCAGCCGAACGCTGTCAGCCATCCCCGGCCCTGAGCAGCGACGCTGGTTGACCACGGCACTCGCTGTCCTCTTTCAACGCAGCCTCCGGACCAGCGAACTGGTCTACCAGGCGATGACTGCTCGGGGCTTCCGCGGCGAGCCGCGTACCCTGCGTCCCCGCGCTCTGACCGAGGCGGACTGGTTCGCCCTCTCGGTCGGATCCGCTGCCTGCGCCGCGCTCTGGTTGATCGATTTGGCTCATCCATGAGGACCGTGTTCGAGCTCCACCGCGTGAGTTACGCCTACCACGGCCGCATCCCGGCTCTCGTCGATGTCGATCTGACGATCGCAGCCGGCGAGGCGCTCGTCGTACTCGGCCCGAACGGCTCCGGCAAATCGACACTGCTCAAAATCCTGGACGGTCTGTATCGACCCTCGAGTGGCCAGATTTTCGCTTTCGGTCGGGATATCACGTCGGCTGCTGATGATCCCGAACTCGGCTACTGGCTCCACCAGCGCGTCGGGCTCGTCTTCCAGGAACCGGATGTCCAGCTCTTTTCACCGACCGTCTTCGACGATGTCGCCTTCGGCCCTCTCCAGCTCGGTTGGTCACCGGACCGTGTGCGCGACGCAGTCCAGCGTGTCCTGGCCGAACTCGCTCTCGAGCACCTGGCTGACCGCGCTCCTTTCGAGTTGAGCGGTGGGGAGAAGAAACGCGTCGCCCTGGCGACGGTGCTCGTGATGGAGCCAGAGGTGATCCTGCTCGATGAGCCGACAGCCAACTTGGATCCGCGGAGCCGCGCGCAGCTGATCGAGCTTCTCGCCACCTTGCACGCGCGCGGGCACACGCTGGTCATCGCCACCCACGAACTGGATCTGGCCGCCGCACTCGGCACACGGTTGATCGTCTTTGGGGAACGCGAGCACCGACCCATCGCTGAGGGGGCGCCGGCCCAGGTGCTCGCCGATCACGAACTTCTCCTGACCGCCAATCTGATCCACGAGCACCTGCACTGGCACGGATCGCTCCAGCACTCGCATCCACACTGGCACGACCCCGAGCATCAGCACGATCACGACTGAACGAATCGGGCCGGACTCCCTTTTTCGGGAGACCGGCCCGCTCGACGTCGAGAGATCGTCAATGTCAGGCCGCGCTCGCCAGCAAGCGCAGGTCGGAGTTGCGCAGCTTCTGCAGCGCCTCCTTCTCGACCTGGCGGACACGCTCGCGGCTGATCTTCAGCGCATCGGCGATTTCCGCCAGGGTGCGCGGCTGCTCGCCGTCCAGACCGAAGCGCATCACCAGGACGGTGCGCTCGCGCTCCGTGAGCTGCTCCAGGCTGCGGCGGATCTGCTCGCGGATCGCATTGGTCAACGCTTCCTCGACCACGTCATCGCTCCTCGGATCAGGCAAAAGATCACCGATCGAGCTCTCGCCATCCTCACCGATCGGCTTGTCGAGCGAGGACGTTCGCGGAATCTGCGTTCGGGCCTGCTCGATCCGCGCCACATCGATGCCCAACAGTTCAGCCAGTTCCTCGTTCGTCGCTGGTCGACCCTTCTGCTGCTCGATCTGTGCCTCCGCGCGCCGGATCTTGGCGATCAAGTCATGCATGTGGACGGGAACCCGGATCGTTCGGCTCAAGTTGGCCACGGCACGCCCGATCGCCTGGCGGATCCAGAAGGTCGCATAGGTGCTGAAGCGGTAACCCAGTTCCGGATCGTACCGCTCCACCGCCGTCATCAGACCGATGTTCCCCTCCTGGATCAGATCGATCAGCGGCAGTTCGCTCGAGCGGTAACGCTTGGCGATCGAGACGACCAGGCGCAGGTTGTGCCGGATCAGCTTTTCGCGCGCCTCCTGCCCCTTGCGCACGAGTTCGCGCAGCTCAGGAGTGTCTTCACCGGCCTCGATCCGCTTGCGGGCCGCCAAACCAGCCCGTACGGCCCGGGAGTACTCGATCTCCTCCTGGTGGGTCAGCAACCGGTGACCCCCCACCTCACGGAAATAGCGGTACACCGCATCGTTGGCCGCCTGATCGATGAGATCGTCGGACTCTTCGATCTCCTCGATCTCTTCGACCTCCTCGAGCCCTTCCGACGCGATCAGTTCTTCGAGTTCCAGCAGTTCCTGCAGTTCACGTTCCGTCATGGGTCTCTCGTACCTCCGTTGTTCGGACGCGTCGTACGGACACCGCACGACGACGTTTCGAAACCTACATATACTAGCACACACCGTACGCCAGCGTCAAGGTCATCCCTGCTGCTGAGGCCAGCGGCCGAGTGTGACCCGAACGGTCTGCTGGCGTCCATCGCGCAACACTGTCAGCTCGACCGTGTCGCCCGGCTGATGTGCGCCGATCCGCGCCGCCAGATCCTGCATTCCCGCGACGGGCTGACCATCGATCGCCACGATCACGTCGCCCAGCTGGGTGATGTCCAATCCACTCATTTGCGCCGGACGTAATCCAGCTCGTGCTGCCGGGCTTCCCGGTACCACGCTCAGGACGATGACCCCTCGGTCGACCGACAGTCCGAATCGGCGCGCCCGCTGCGCGTCGAGATCGGTCCCGCTAATGCCCAGCCAGGCGGGCTCGAGCTGCGCACCTTGCTCGAGCTGCGGCAGCACGCGCTTCACCGTGTTGCTCGGAACGGCGAAGCCGATGCCGACGTTTCCTCGGATCGGGCTCTCGATCATAGTGGTGATGCCGATCACTTCGCCCTGGGCATCGAAGAGCGGCCCGCCGCTATTGCCGGGATTGATCGGTGCATCGGTCTGGATCAGTCCCGTCCGTAACCGATCACCCGGTGGGTTCCAGCTCCGGTTCACGGCACTGACGATCCCTTGGGTGACCGTACCAGAGAGACCGAAGGGATTGCCGATCGCGACCACCACATCGCCGACTTGGACGCGGTCGGAGTCGCCGAGCACCGCCACCGGCACTCCTTCGGGAAGGCGGTCGACGCGAAGCAGGGCGATATCGTTCGCCTCGTCGGTACCCAGCACCTGTGCCGAAACACGCTCACCCGTTCCGAAGCGAATTTCCACTGTGCTCGTTCCCGCGACCACGTGAGCAGCCGTGACGATGAGCCCCCGTTGGTCGATCACGACACCGCTACCAGCGCCTTGCTCGTCGAAGAAGCCGTTCGATGTCTGCGCGATCACATCGACGACGGCTTTCCCGTAACGCTGGTACACCTGCCCAGCAACCGTCGTCGCCTGCACCTCGGCGACCGGTTGCGGGTGAGATTCAGCCGGAGCGGTCACCGCAATCGAGACCGTCGACCTGCCGGCTCCCCGCTCGCCAGCGAGCGAGGCCCCCGCCAGGCCCCCGATCACTCCGGCTATCAGGAATCCGATCACGACCAAGAGCGGCAGAATCCGCTGTCTTACCGAACTCCTCTGCTCCATCGTGCATCCTCCAGCACATCCTGCACCGCGCACACCGGTGCTTCCGCTCTGAGCCTACCGGCTGCGGATCAAAATCAGGCAAGATCCAGCTGAGAATCTCCTGAGAATCGTCGGCGACTACGCGGGAGACACGAGGCTTGGCGCCGCTTGAGCTTCGCCTTCCGCGCTCGCTGGTTCGACCGGGAGCAATACCGTGAAGATGCTCCCCTCGCCGGGTCGACTCACCACGCGAATTTCGCCGCGCATCGCCTCCAACAGCGATTTCGCGATCGCGAGTCCCAGGCCGGTCCCCTCGCCACTCCGGGCACTGTCGCCGCGGAAGAAACGCTCGAAGATGTGCGGCATGATCGCGGGGTCGATGCCGATCCCCGTATCTCGGACCGCGATACCCGCGCGACCCTGCTCCACGACGACCGTCGCCTCCACCATGCCGTCCTCCGGCGTGTACTTCAGCGCGTTGTCCAGAAGGATCAACAGCACCTGATAGAGGAGATCCCGATCAGCCCGCACGACGACGTCGCGCTCCACTCGCACCCTGGCGACCGGTCGCGGTCGCAAGAGTTGCGCTTGCCGAACTGCATCCTCCACGAGCGACCCCAGCTGCACCGGCTCCAGCCGTGGGCGGAGACCAGCGTCGGCTCGCGCCAGCGTCAACAGTTCGCGGACCAGCCGAATCATCCGTTCGATCTCCGCCGCGACGTCCGCCAGGATCGCTCGCTGTTCCTCGAGAGGAAGCGGGGGCTCCCGTTGCAAGAGTTCGACGTTCCCCCGTAAGGTGGTCAGTGGTGTACGCAGCTCGTGAGAGGCATCCGCCACGAACCGGCGCTGTGCTTGCAGGGCATGCTCGACTTGCTGATAGGCCGCCTGGAGCTCGGTCAGCATCTCGTTCAGTGTCGTCACCAGCGCACCGATCTCGTCGTTCGGTCCGTCGTAGTCCACTCGTCGGCTGAAGTCACGCGCCTGCCCGATTTCCCGAGCGATCTGTGTGATCCGATTGATCGGCCGCAGGCTCGCGCCAGCCAATACCCAGCCGACGAAAAAGGCAGTGATCGTTGACACCACGGTGCCGACCGTCAAGTAGCGGCGCAGCATCGCGAGCGCTTGATCGAGATCGGCGAGCGGTCGCGCCACCTGCAGAATGCCGACCGGCTGGCCGTTGGCCGTGACCGTCCGACTGTACACGAGCAGGCGCCCATTGTCGGTCCGCACGATCTCCAACCAGCCGGTCGCCTGTCCGTTCGTCAGAGCTGTGAGGCCCTGACTGCTGAGCGGCAATTCGTAACCGTTCAAGTTGATCGAGCGCGAGATCACTTGCCCGGAAAGATCGCGCGTCTGCACGAAGGTTTGCGGTATCGCCACCTTGCCCTGCGGCGTCCGAATCACCGTCAGGCGAAACTCACCTTGCGTGACGATCTGGGCCGCTTCCTCGGCCAGTGCTCGCTCTTGCCATTGCAGACTGAAGCGGGCAACCAGCACGTAGAGCACGACGCTAAAGATCACCAGCGTGCAGACCAGGATCCCACTGTAGAGCAGCGTCAAACGCAGCCGGATCGACATTTCTCCTCAGGACTCCCGCAACACATAGCCCACACCCCGGACGGTATGGATCAGTCGGGGCTCCCCACCGGCCTCCAGCTTCTGTCGGAGATAGCCGATGTAGACATCGAGCACGCTATCGTATCCGTCGAAGTCGTGTCCCCACACTGCCAGCAGGATCTGATTCCGCGTCAACACGCGGCGAGGATGCCGCATGAAGTACGAGAGCAGATCGAACTCGCGCGGGCTCAAGCGGAACGAGCGGTCACCGCGCCGCGTCTCCCGCGTCACCGGGTCCAAGACCAAATCAGCGAAGACGAGGGGCTTCTCGTCGCTAGCCGGTTCGACTCGACGCAGAAGAGCCCGAATGCGCGCGAGAAGCTCAGCTGGTGCGAACGGCTTG